>NZ_JACHNZ010000018.1 GCF_014199685.1 Sphingosinicella soli
CTGCTCTTCCGTAAACCTCAGTCGCTTCATCGTCCGTCCTTCCATCAGGGCCGGACTCTAATCACGCGTGGAGGAAAATCAGGGGGTCACGTCAGTGAAGGGAGAGGCTGTTTCAGGATATAGCGTTCCCTATTTTTTACAGTCTGTATTCCTCTTGCAGAACTGGGGCTTCTCTGACGGTCTCCAATGGAACGTGCCGGCCTGGTCAATCTCTACCGAATTTTTTGCCTACCTGTGTTTCCCGCTGTTGGTTGCGCTGCTGAAAATCTGCAACTGGCCGACGTGGAGCCTCTGCATTTCCCTGGGTTTTATAACTTTGGGGCTGCACTGGTATTTTCGTTCGCTCGGATTCAATTTTGCCGGGGGTATTGAAAAAACGGGGCTGCTGAGATGCGTCGCCCAGTTTTTCATGGGCATGATTCTATGTGTCCTCTTTCTGAGGGACCACCGGGAAAACGTGTTGAAGATCGGCCTGCTGCTGATGGCGGCAGTGATTTTCATTTCCATGCGCATGATCGAAAAGCAGGCGCCGGTAATCCCTCTGATTTGGGTGACAATGATTCTCGGTTTCGCGCTTTGGCGCCGTGCCAACCCGCTTCTTGCGCGGCCGTTGGTGTGGCTGGGCGATGTCTCTTACGCCACGTATCTTTGCCACTACTTGGCATTCATTGTTTTCAAGCTGGTGTTCGTAGGCCCTGAACAGACGCCTCTATGGTTGATCCTGGGCTTTTATGGCGGCGTTCTCGTCGCGTCTCACCTGCTTTACAGATATGTTGAGAAGCCCTCTCAACGATGGTTGACGCGGCAGTATGGCGTGTCTCGTATGGTGCGGGCAGAATCGGCAAACGGCTGACAACGGAACTCAGTCTTGCCCCCCGCCGTCCTTCCCGTGCTTCATCAGGATCGGCGCCTGTGATGCCGCGAAGATCATCGAGATCACCAGCACGCCCCACACCTTGAAGGCGACCCACTGGTCGAACGTCAGCCAGGCGCGCAGGGCTTCGTTCAGCATTGCCATGGCGAGGAAGAAGATCGCCCAGTTGCGGGTGAGTTTCTTCCAGCCGTCGTCGTCCATTTCGGGAAAACCGCTTTCCATCACCAGCTTCAGCAGCGGCCGCCCCGTGATGAGGCCGAAGAACAGGATCGCAGCAAACATCGCGTAGATGATCGTCGTCTTGATCTGGAAGAAGCTCTCGTCGCGCAGATAGATGGTCATGCCGCCGAACACCGCGACGACGATACCGGTGAACCACTGCATGGGGGCGATGCGCCCGGTTTTCAGCTTCGAGACGATCATGGCGATGCCGGTGGCGATCATGAAGGCCGTCGTCGCCCACACCGCCTGGTTCACATCGTCGCCGGGCGCGAGGCTGTTCACCGCGAAGAACACGAGCAGTGGGCCGAAATCCAGCGCCATGCGAAGGCCTGAACCCTTTGTCTCAGGCTTCGGCGTCTTGTCTTCCGTTTCGGCCATTACCCGTCCTTTTTCGCTTCGATGCCCGCGAGCGCGCGGGAGAATTCGCCCGGATCGAACGGGCGCAGGTCGTCGATCCGCTCGCCCACGCCGATCGCGTGAACCGGCAGCCTGCCGCGCTCCGCCGCCGCGACGAGCACGCCGCCGCGCGCGGTGCCGTCCAGCTTGGTCATGACGAGCCCGGTGACGCCCGCCACTTCCTTGAACACGTCGATCTGGCTCAGCGCGTTCTGCCCCGTCGTGGCGTCGAGCACGAGCACGACGTCGTGCGGCGCCGATTCCATCTGGCGTTTCAGCACGCGCTTGATCTTGGCAAGCTCGTCCATCAGCCCGGCCTTGTTCTGCAGGCGTCCGGCGGTGTCGATGATGAGCACGTCGGCGCCTGCCGCGCGCGCCTTCGTCAGCGCCTCGAACGCCAGCGCGGCGGCGTCCCCGCCCACGGCGCCCGAAACGATCGGGATGTTCAGCCGCCCGCCCCAGATCGAAAGCTGCTCGATCGCGGCGGCGCGGAACGTGTCGCCCGCCGCCAGCATCACGGAATAGTCCTGCTCCTGAAACAGATGCGCGAGCTTGGCGATGGTGGTGGTCTTGCCCGATCCGTTGACGCCGACCACAAGGATCACGTGCGGGCGCGGGAAGGCGGTGACCTCGATGGGCTTCGCCACCTTCGTCAGCACCGCCTCGACCTCGGCGGCGACGGCGGCTTTCACGTCGTCGTCGGAAACCTGCCGGTCGAACTTGTCGGCGGAAAGTTTGGCGGTGATGCGCGCGGCGGTGGCGGGGCCGAGGTCGGAGGCGATCAGCGCCTCCTCGATCTCTTCCAGCATCGCCTCGTCGAGCGGGCGCCTGGAAACGAGCCCCGCGAGATTGTCGCCGAGCTTGCCCGATGTGCGCTGCAGCCCGGCGCGGAGCCGCGCGAGCCAGCCTTTCGGTTCTGCCTGTTCTTCGCTCACATCCTTGGTCACGCGCGCGTCGCTAGCAGCCGCGCGGCGTCCGCGCCAGTCACGCGTGCGCGCACGATGCTGCCCGGCGCGGCGGGCTGATCGAGCGCGGCGGGCGTGAAATCGGCGGCGTGGCCGCTCTGCCCGTCCTTCTCCACGAGCATGTCGATCGTGCGGCCTGCCTGCGCGGCGAGATGGGCGGCGAGCCTCTGCGCGGCGGCCTCGCGCAGCCGCGCGGCGCGGGCCTTGCGGAGGGGCATGGGAAGCTGCGGCATGCGCGCGGCGGGGGTGCCGGCGCGCGCGGAGTAGGGGAAGATGTGGCCGAACACGATGTCGCAGTCGGCGATCAGGCGCAGCGAGTTTTCGAACATGGCGTCGGTCTCGGTCGGGAATCCGGCGATGATGTCGGCGCCGACGGCGATCTCGGGCCGCTTCGCCTTCACGGCTTCCACGAAGCGCACGGCGTCGGCGCGGCTGTGGCGGCGCTTCATGCGTTTCAGGATCATGTCGTCGCCCGATTGCAGCGAAAGGTGCAGGTGCGGCATCACGCGCGCCTCACCCGTGATCGCTTCGATGAGCGCCGGGTCGGCCTCGATCGAATCGATCGACGACAGGCGCAGGCGCTGTAGCGCGGGCACATGGCGCAGGATGCGCTGCACGAGGCTGCCGAGCGTCGGGCTCCCCGGCAGGTCGGGGCCGTATGACGTCAGGTCGACGCCCGTCAGCACCACCTCCTGCGCGCCGCCGTCCACCAGCCGCTTGATCCGGTCGATCACGAGCCCGGCGGGCACGCTGCGCGAATTGCCGCGTGCGTAGGGGATGATGCAGAAGGTGCAGCGGTGGTCGCAGCCGTTCTGCACCTCCACGAAGGCGCGCGTGTTGGCGGCGAAGCCATCGAGCAGGTGCGGCGCCGTTTCGCGCACCGCCATGATATCGCCGACGCGCACGCGCCCATCCTTGTCACCGGCCGCGCCGAGCAGCGCCGCGGCGTCCAGCTTCTCGGCATTGCCGACGACGCGGGAAACCTCGGGCATCGCCGCGAAGCTCGCCGCTTCCACCTGCGCCGCGCAGCCTGTCACGATCACGCGCGCGTCGGGGCGCTCGCGCTTCAGGCGGCGGATCGTCTGCCGCGCCTGCCGCACCGCCTCGCCGGTCACGGCGCAGCTGTTGATGACGATGGTGTCCGCGTCCCCCGCGGCGGCGAGCGACTGGCGGATGATCTCGCCCTCATAGATATTCAGGCGGCAGCCGAAATTGATGACCTGGCGGTCGCTCAAGCGTAGGCCTCGAGGTCGATCTCGCCGGTGAAGGCGGTGGTTGCGGGGCCGGTCATCACGATGTGGTTGTCGTTGCGCCATGCGATCGAAAGGTCGCCGCCGGGCAGCGTCACCGTCACCGCGCGGTCCACCAGGCCCCGGCGCATCGCCGCGACGGCGGTGGCGCAGGCGCCGGTGCCGCAGGCGCGGGTCAGCCCGGCGCCGCGTTCCCACACCCGCAGGCGGATGTGCGCGCGCGAAACGATGCTTGCGACGTTCACATTGATCCGCGCGGGAAACAACGCGTCATGCTCGATGATCGGTCCCAGCCGGTCCAGCGCGACCGCATCGGTATCGGGCACGAAGAACACCGCATGCGGGTTGCCCACGTTCACCGCGACCGGGTTTTCGAGCGATTCCCAGCCCACCGGCATGTGCAGCGTGTCCATCGCGTAGGCGATCGGGATCTCGTCCCAGCCGAAGCGCGGCGCGCCCATGTCGATGCTGGCGCCGTCCGCCGTCGCCGTCCCCTCGATCACCCCGCCTGCGGTCTCGATGACGGCATTGGCGCCGATCACCTGCGCCACGCAGCGGGATGCGTTGCCGCACGCCTCCACCTCGCCGCCGTCCGCGTTCCAGATACGCATGCGCGCATCGGCGCGGTCGGACCCCTCGATGACGATCAGCTGGTCGCAGCCGACGCCGGTATGCCGGTTCGCGATCGCGCGCACCTGCGCCGCCGTCAGCGCCAGGGGCGCGCGGCGCGCATCGAACACGACGAAGTCGTTGCCGAGGCCGTGCATCTTGAGAAACGGGCGAGTCATCGCGCAGCATTTAGGGATTGCGCGCTCCCAAGTCCATGCGCGGGGCCCCGCGCATTGTCGGCGCATTGTCGGCGCGGCCGGGTTCAGGGTAAACGGGGGAGAATGAATCGTCGCTCCATTCTCCTGTGCGCCATTGTGTTGGCGGCGTGCAATGCGCCGCCGGCGCCCCCGCCGCCGCCCGGCGAGGACAGTTTTCCTTCCGTCGAGCGCCCCGTCGCCGAGATCGTCAGCGCGCAGTTTTCCGACGAGGAAAGTCGCGAGCAGGCCGGCGAAGCGCGCCGCGTGATGGATCTGATGGGTATTGCAGCGGGCGCCACGGTTGCGGATATCGGTGCGGGGCGCGGCTATTACACGGTCAACCTCTCGCGCCGCGTCGGCGCGGATGGCCGCATTTATGCCGAGGATATTTTCGCGAACACGGTGAACGACCTGCGCGGCCGCGTGCATGCGGAGGGGTTCAGCAACGTCTCGGTCGTGCTCGGCACGCCGGGGAATCCCAAGCTGCCGCCGCAAAGTCTCGATCGCGCGCTTCTCGTGCACATGTACCACGAGATCGAAAACCCTTACGAACTCCTCTGGAACCTGCGGACAAGCCTGAAACCCGGCGCGCTTCTGGGCATCGTGGATGCCGATCGGCCGACGCGGAACCACGGTACGCCGCCGTGGCTGCTGGAATGCGAGGTAACGGCGATCGGGTTCGAGCGGCAGGCGCTGCATGAACTCGACGGGAAATCCTATCTCGCGATCTACGCCGCGACGAAGCCCCGTCCGCGTCCCATCGATATCCAGCCCTGCCGGTCAGCGCCGTAGACGCGCGGGGCGTCTACGGCGCTTTTTAGACAGACTAGTTAGACGGGCCTAGAAGTGGAACACGACCGCCGCAGTCGGGCGGATGCTCTGGAACTCGTCGAACGTGTCGACGGCGAGGCGCAGGCGAACGCCGCTCTCACCCGTCACGCCGCCGAGCCCGATGTCCTTCGGGCCGACCTCGACACCGAAACCGTAGATTTCGTTGCGGTCGTCACCGATGTCGGTGTTGACCCACTGATAGCCGGCGCGGCCGAAGATCATGCCGCTTTCGCCGATGCGAAGGCCCAGATGGCCGGTGACGCCATATTCCCAGTCAATGTCGTTGAAACCCTTGGCGACATTGCCTTCGGCGCCGACGACGAACATGCCGAGCGGCACGTTCACGCCTGCGAAGCCGGTCACGAGGCCGCCCTTGGCGCTGCCCTGCGTTTGCAGCAGGCCTTTGTTGCCGGTGTCGAAATCATGCCAGCCGCCGCCGATGCCGATGTAGGGCTCGATGCCGAACGCGCGGCTGCCGTCGGGTGCCTCCTGGGCGTTTGCGGCGGCGAACGGAAGGGTGGCGGCGCAAAGCGCCGCGATCAGGGTGAGTTTCATGGAAAATACCTCTTACGCTTGGGACGTGCGATGGGGTCGCACGCCGGGCTTGAACACGCGTCGCCGGACGAAAATGCCCCTAAGCCTGACCGGCGACAGTGGCATCAACAGGCGGGCGCGGCTCGGGTTGCACGCGCGGTTTCGATTGCCGCCACTGGTGTTGCCAAGCAGCAACAGGCCCCGCGCGCGCATTGACATCAGCGTGCCCCGCCCCTAGGGGAGCCGAGCTTTTCTTTGAAAGCGAGAGTACGAGACGCGTCCACGGATGCACGCCGGTCAGCGAAGATTCGCCCGCCGGCGCGTTTTGCGTTGGGGTGTTTCGCGAAAAGGATGTGAATGTTCGAAAGCCTTTCAGAGCGTCTTGGCAGCGTCTTCGAGCGCCTGCGCGGCCGCGGCGCGCTGAGCGAGATCGACGTGCGCGCAGCGATGCGCGAGGTGCGAGTCGCGCTTCTGGAAGCCGACGTCGCGCTGCCCGTCGCCAAGAGCTTTATCGACAAGGTCACCGAACGCGCGGTCGGCGCCGAGGTCACGCGGTCGGTCACGCCGGGCCAGCAGGTCGTCAAGATCGTCCACGACGAGCTTGCCGCCATGCTCGGCGGCGATGCCGAAGGGCTCGAACTCGATGTGACGCCGCCTGCGGTCATCATGATGGTCGGCCTCCAGGGGTCGGGCAAGACGACGACGACCGCGAAGATCGCCAAGCGCCTGAAGGAAAGGGACCGGAAGAAGGTTCTGATGGCGTCGCTCGACGTCAACCGTCCCGCCGCTCAGGAACAGCTCCGCATTCTCGGCGAGCAGACCGAGGTGACGACGCTGCCGGTCATCGCCGGCCAGCAGCCGGTCGATATCGCCCGCCGCGCCATGCAGGCCGCGAAACTTCAGGGCTTCGACGTGCTGATGCTCGATACGGCGGGGCGTCTTCACGTCGATGCCGCGCTGATGGCGGAGATGCAGAGCGTTGCGGGCGTCGCGACGCCGCAGGAAATCCTGCTCGTTGTCGACGCGCTCACCGGCCAGGACGCGGTGAACGTCGCTGAAAACTTCTCGAAACAGGTCGATCTCACCGGCGTCGTGCTCACCCGCATGGACGGCGACGCGCGCGGCGGCGCCGCGCTTTCAATGCGGCATGTCACCGGCAAGCCGATCAAGTTCGTCGGCATCGGCGAAAAGCTCGATGCGCTCGATGTGTTCGATCCGCAGCGCGTCGCGGGTCGCATTCTCGGCATGGGCGACGTCGTCAGCCTGGTCGAGAAGGCCGCCGCGACGATCGAGCACGAAGACGCCGAGCGCATGGCGGCGAAGCTCGCCAAGGGTCAGTTCGACATGAACGACCTGCGCTCCCAGCTTCAGCAGATGAAGAAGATGGGCGGCATGGCCGGCCTCATCGGCATGCTGCCCGGCATGGGCAAGCTCGCCGCGCAGGCCGAAAAGGCCGGCGCCGACGACAGGCTGCTCGGCCGCATGGAGGCGGTGATCCTGTCCATGACGCCCAAGGAGCGCGGCAAGCCCGAACTTTTGAACGCGAAGCGCAAGATCCGCATCGCGAACGGCGCGGGGACGACGGTGCAGGAGGTGAACAAGCTCCTGAAGATGCACCAGGAAATGTCCACGGCGATGAAGAAGATCCGGAAGATGGGCGGCATGAAGGGGCTTGCCGGTCTTATGGGGAAAATGGGCGGGGGCATCCCCGGCCTTGGTGGTCTCGGAGGATTGGGCGGGGGCGGCATGCCGCAGCTTCCGCCCGGCTTCGACAAGTTCAAACGATAATCTCAATTCAAGCAAGGAAACGAAAACATGGCTATTTCCATCCGTCTCGCGCGCGGCGGCGCCAAGAAGCGCCCCGTTTACCGCATCGTCGTCGCCGATTCGCGCAATCCGCGTGACGGCAAGTATCTGGAGCGCCTCGGCACCTACAATCCGCTGCTGCCGAAGGATTCGGGCGAGCGCGTGAAGCTGGATGCCGAGCGCGCTGCGCATTGGCTGAGCGTCGGCGCGCAGCCCTCCGACCGCGTTGCCCGCTTCCTTGATGCGGCCGGTCTGATGAAGCGCGCCGCGAAGAACAACCCGAAGAAAGCCGAGCCGGGCGAGAAGGCCAAGGAACGCGCCGAGGAGCGTGCAACGAAGGCCGCCGAAGCCGAAGCCGCCGCGAATGCGCCCGCCGAAGAAGCGCCTGCTGAGGAAGCGCCTGCTGAAGAAGCCCCCGTCGAGGCCGCTCCCGCCGAAGTCGCCGCCGAAGCCCCGGCTGAAGCTCCGGCCGAAGCGGCTGCCGAGGACGCCGCGCCTGTGGCCGACGAAGCCCAGAAGGCCGAGTAAGACATGTCCACCCGCCGGGTCACGCTTGCGGCCGTCATCGGCGCGCACGGCGTGATCGGCGAGGTGCGATTGAAGCTCTTCACCGAGAGTTTCGAGAGTTTCCGCGCGTTCAAATCCTATCAGGGCGACGACCGGACACTGACGCTCAAGTCGGCGAAGCAAACGCCCAAGGGCGTCATCGCCCGTTTCGCGGAAGTCAACGATCGCAACGCCGCCGAGGCGCTGCGCGGCACCGAACTCACCATTGATCGCGATGCCCTGCCGCCGCCCGCCGAGGGGGAGGTCTATGTCGCCGACCTGATCGGCCTTGCGGTCGTCACCACCGAAGGCGCGCCGGTCGGCGTCGTCGTCGCGGTCGAAAACTTCGGCGCCGGCGACATTCTCGAAATCGAACAGCCCGGCGGCAAGCGCTTCATGGTGCCGTTCAACGCCGAAGCGGTGCCCGACGTGGCTGACAGCGTCATCCTTGATCCGGCCTATCTGCCGTAGTATATACATGGCGTATATACGGAGCATGTGATGGGCAAGGAATACAGGGCGAAGGTCTTCAAGTCGGGCAACTCGGTGGCGCTGCGCCTGCCGAAGGAACTCGGCCTGAAGGACGGCGACGTGATGGTGCTGCGCGAGGAGCAGGGCCATTTCGAATTCGAACCCGCACCGGCCAAGGCGGACAGGATCGATGTCAGCGGCTTCTGGGGCTCGATGCCCGGGCTTAAGCCGCTGTCGCCGGAAGACCGGCTGATCGAGCCGCGCGAACTCGATTGGGAAGGAAAGTTGCTCAAGCGTGGTTGAGCCTGCCTTCCTGCTCGATTCCAATACCTGTATCTATGTTCTCGAAGGCCTTTCATCGGTGCTTCGAGACCGGATCGAGGCGCGTAGCCCGGGTGAGATCGTCACGTCGGCCATCGTTTACGCGGAAGTCATGCGCGGGATCGATCCCGCGAACGATGTCGCGGTTGCAAAAGCAATGCTGCTGTTCGAAGCCTTTCCCGCCTTGCCGTTCGATGCCGAGGCTGCACGCGCTTACGCTCAGGTGCCGTTTCGGCGGGGGAAGTTCGATCGCTTGATCGGCGCCCATGCCTTGGCTGTGGGGCTCACCGTCGTCACCAGCAACGGCGCCGATTTCGCCGATATCCCCGGCCTCAAGGTCGAGAACTGGACGCTATGACCTTCGCCGCCGCCGTCCTCACGCTCTACCCGGAGATGTTCCCCGGCCCGCTCGGTCACAGCCTTGCGGGCCGCGCGCTCGGGGACGGGCTGTGGTCGCTGGAAACCGTGCAGATTCGCGACTTCGCGACCGACAGGCACCGCTCGGTCGATGACACGCCCGCGGGAGGCGGTGCGGGCATGGTGATGCGCGCGGACGTGTTGGCGCGCGCGGTCGATGACGTCCTGTCGCGCCGGCCGGACGCGCCGATGCTTGCGATGACGCCGCGCGGGGCGCCGCTCACCCAGGCCCGTGTCCGCGCGCTCGCGGCCGGTCCGGGGGTCTCGATCCTCTGCGGCCGGTTCGAAGGCATCGACGAGCGCCTGTTCGAGGCGCGGCCGATCGAACAGGTCTCGATCGGGGACTATGTGCTTTCCGGCGGGGAAATGGCGGCATTGACGCTTCTGGACGCTTGCATTCGCCTCGTTCCCGGCGTAATGGGCGCCGCTTCGAGCGGGAACGAGGAGAGCTTCGAAAGCGGCCTCCTGGAATACCCGCAATATACCCGGCCCAATGATTGGGAAGGGCGCACGATCCCCGAAGTGCTGCGATCGGGGGATCATGCGCGGATCGGGGCCTGGCGCCAGCGTCAGGCGGAGACCGATACACGGCTAAGGCGGTCGGACCTGTGGGAGCGCTATGGTAGCGCTCGGGTCGGCGAGCCCTCTGGCGCGCGGCGTGAGAACAAGGACGAATGAGATGAACCTCATCCAGCAGCTCGAAGCCGAGCAGATCGAAAAGCTTGCCGCAGGCAAGACCATTCCGGAATTCCGCCCGGGCGACACGCTTCGTGTCGGCGTGCGCGTCGTCGAAGGCGAGCGCACCCGCATCCAGAACTTCGAAGGCGTCTGCATCGCCCGCTCGAACAAGGGCGTCAGCTCCAATTTCACCGTGCGCAAGGTGAGCTTCGGCGAGGGCGTCGAGCGCGTCTTCCCGATCTATTCGCCGAACGTCGATTCGATCGAGGTCGTGCGTCGCGGTATCGTCCGCCGCGCGAAGCTCTATTACCTGCGCGGCCGCAGCGGTAAGTCGGCGCGTATCGCCGAGCGTCGCGACACCCGCGAAACCGCGTAAGCGCACTGTATTCAGGAACGGCCGTCCCGGGAGACCGGGACGGCCGTTCGCGTTTCGATGCCGTTGCGCTTTCGGCGATCATCGCCTAACTCCGCGCGCATGGCACAGAACCCGCGCACGCTTTACGACAAGATCTGGGATGCCCATGTTGTTGCGGAGCGCGACGACGGCACGGCACTCCTGTTCATCGATCGCCACCTTATCCACGAGGTGACGACGCCGCAGGCTTTCGAAGGGCTGCGCACGGCGGGACGCCGGCTGCGGCGGCCGGACCTGACGCTCGCGGTGCCGGATCACAACGTGCCCACCAATCATCGCTTCGAGCCGATCACCGATCCCGAAAGCGCCGCGCAGCTTGATGCGCTCACGCGGAACTGCGCCGACTTCGGCGTCGAGCTGATCGAGATGAACGACGCGCGCCAGGGCATCGTGCACGTGATCGGGCCGGAGCAAGGCTTCACGCTGCCCGGCACCACGGTCGTCTGCGGCGACAGCCACACGGCGACGCACGGCGCGTTCGGCGCGCTCGCCTTCGGCATCGGCACGTCGGAGATCGAGCATGTGTTCGCGACGCAGACACTGCTCTTGCGCCGCGCGAAGACCATGGAAGTCCGGGTCGAAGGCAGCCTCGGCCACGGCGTGACCCCGAAAGACGTCACGCTCGCGGTGATCGGCGAGACCGGCACGGGCGGCGGCACCGGCCACGTCATCGAATATCGCGGGCCGGTGATCGAGGCGATGTCGGTCGAAGGCCGCATGACCGTGTGCAACATGGCGATCGAAGGCGGCGCGCGCGCCGGCCTGATCGCGCCCGACGAGAAGACCTTCGCCTATTTCAAGGATCGCCCGCGCAGCCCGAAGGGCGCGAACTGGGAGAAGGCGGTCGCCTACTGGCGCACGCTCGTTTCCGATCCCGGCGCGCGCTTCGACAAGACCGTGATCATCGACGGCTCGAAGATCGCACCGCTCGTCACCTGGGGCACCAGCCCGGAGGATGTCGTGCCGATCACCGGCGTCGTGCCCGCACCCGCGAGCTTCGCGGATCCCGGCAAGCAGGATGCCGCGCAGAAAAGCCTCGATTATATGGGCCTCGTGCCGGGAACGCGGCTTGAGGACGTCGAGGTGCAGAACATCTTCATCGGCAGTTGCACCAACAGCCGCATCGAAGACCTGCGCGCCGCCGCCGCCGTCGCGAAGGGCCGCCATGTCGCGGGCCATATCAGGCAGGCGCTGGTGGTGCCGGGCTCGGGTCTCGTCAAGCGGCAGGCCGAAGCCGAAGGGCTCGACCGCATCTTCATCGAGGCGGGCTTCGACTGGCGCGAGCCGGGCTGCTCGATGTGCCTGGGCATGAACCCGGACAAGGTGCCGCCGGGCGAGCGCTGCGCATCGACCTCCAACCGCAACTTCGTCGGTCGGCAGGGGCCGGGCGCGCGCACGCATCTGATGTCCCCCGCGATGGCCGCCGCCGCCGCCGTCACCGGCCGTCTCACCGACGTGCGCCAGCTGATGGGAGCCGCCTGATGGATGCGTTCAAGACCCTCACCGGCATCGCCGTGCCGTTCGGCGCGAAGAACGTCGACACCGATGTCATCATCCCGGCGCGCTTCCTCAAGACCATCCAGCGCGCGGGCCTTGGCAGCGGCGCCTTTGCGGTGATCCGCGAAAACCCCGACAACATCTTCGATCAGCCGCGGCACAAGGGCGCGCCCGTGCTCATCGCGGGCGACAATTTCGGCTGCGGTTCCAGCCGCGAGCATGCGCCGTGGGCACTCACCGACATGGGCTTCCGCGCCGTGATCGCGCCGTCGTTCGCGGACATCTTCTCGGGCAACGCCTTCAAGAACGGCATGCTGCTGGTGGCGCTGCCGCAGGAGCAGGTCGACCGGCTGATGGAGGTCGCGCAGACCGACGAGATCACCATCGACCTTGAAAACCAGGTGGTGACGACCCCCTATCAGGACCGCTTCGCCTTCGAGATCGATCCGTTCCGCAAGCACTGCCTGCTGAACGGCCTCGACGAGATCGGCCTGACGCAGGCGATGGACAAGGACATCGGGGCGTTCGAGGCAAAGCTCGCCGCCGACCAGCCGTGGATCGCCGGCGCCGCCAAGGCTGCCTGAAACAGCGCACGAAAAAGGATAGAGCCCGATGACGAAATCCCTGCTTCTGCTTCCCGGCGATGGTATCGGGCCGGAGGTGATCGGGGAGGTGAAGCGCCTGATCGGGGCGCTTGCGCTCGACATCGCGGTTGAAGAGGCGCTGTTCGGCGGCGCCGCCATCGATGCCACCGGCCTGCCGATCACCGACGAGACCGTGGCGCGCGCGTGCAGTTCCGATGCCGTGCTGATGGGCGCTGTCGGCGGCCCGAAGTGGGCGGGGCAGGCTTATGACAGGCGGCCCGAGGCGGGGCTGCTGCGCCTGCGCTCCGAAATGGGCGTCTACGCCAACCTGCGTCCGGCGCGCTGCTTCGCGGCGCTTGCCGATTCGTCCAGCCTGAAGCGCGAGTTCGTCGAAGGGCTCGACATATTGTTCGTGCGCGAACTCGTCGGCGGGGTCTATTTCGGCACGCCGCGTGGCATCGAGGATATCGGCGGCGGCGAGCGGCGCGGCGTCAATACGCAGGTCTACACCTCGTCGGAAATCCGCCGCGTGGCGCGCACGGCCTTCGAGCTTGCGCGCGGACGCTCCAACCGCGTCTGCTCGGCCGAAAAGTCGAACGTCATGGAATCGGGCCTGCTCTGGAAGGAGGAGGTGACCGCGCTCCACAAGGCGGAATACGCCGACGTGGAACTCACCCACATGCTCGCCGACAACATGGCGATGCAGCTTGTGAAAAACCCCAAGCAGTTCGACGTGATCGTCACCGACAATCTGTTCGGCGATCTGCTTTCGGACGAGGCGGCGATGCTCACCGGCTCGCTCGGCATGCTGCCGTCGGCGGCGATCGGCGAGGCCGGGAAGCCCGGCCTCTACGAGCCGATCCACGGCTCCGCGCCCGACATCGCGGGGCAGGGCCTCGCGAACCCGTGCGCGGCGATCCTCAGCTTCGCGATGGCGCTGCGTTTCAGCCTGGGGGAAACCGCTGCGGCCGACCGCGTGGAGGCAGCCGTCGACAAGGCGCTGACGGGCGGCGCGTGCACCCGCGACATCGGCGGCACGCTCTCGACAGAAGAGATGGGCACCGCGATAATCGCGGCATTATGATACCCGCCCGTCACCTTCCCGAACCCCCTCGCCCGCCGTGGCGCGATGTGCTGGACCGGGTCTTCGCCCAGTTCCTCACGGGGCTGCTGTTCCTGCTGCCTTTCATCCTCACATTGATGATCCTCGATTGGCTGGTGCGGCAGGTCGCGGGGCTCTTCGGGGCCGATACGCTGCTCGGGTCGGCGCTGACGAGCGGCGGCGCGTTCATCTTCGGCGACGGTCTCATCGGCTTCTGGCTGCTGCTCATCTTCGTCGTCATTGGCATCTGGGCGGTCGGCTTCGCGTTTCAGGACCGGGCGCGGCGCGGCATCGAGCGGCGCCTTGATGCGATTATCGAACGCATACCCGTGCTGCGCGACGTGTACCGGCCCGTTTCGAAACTGGTCCGCATGCTCGGCACGAAGAACGAGAATGATCTTGCGGCGATGCGCGTCGTCGCCTGCCGTTTCGGGGAACGCGGCGCGGACGTGCTGGCGCTGCTCGCCTCGCCCGAGGTGATGATCGTGGGCGGCGAAGAGCGCATGCTCGTCTACCTGCCCTCGGCGCCGCTGCCGATGACCGGCGGGCTCGTGCTCGTGCCGCCGTCCTCGGTGGTCGAGGTCGCCGGCGTGACGGTCGACGACCTGCTCAAATGCTATATTTCGCTCGGCATGCTCGCGCCCGATGCGCTGCGCGGCAAGCCCGCGCCGCTCCCCGGACTGTAGCAAACGCCTTGCAAGCGTCCGCCCGGGCGCGCAGAAGGCGGCTTCATTTTCAGGCAGGATACGCATGATGGGGTACAGGGTTGCCGTTGTGGGCGCGACCGGGAACGTCGGTCGCGAGATGCTGAACATTCTCGCCGAGCGTAAATTTCCGTTCGACGAGATCGCCGCGCTCGCCAGTTCGCGCTCCACAGGGGACATGATCGCGCTGGGCGACACCGACCGCGAACTCAAGGTCCGCAACCTCGAACATTTCGATTTCACGGGCTGGGACATCGCGCTGTTCGCCGCCGGGTCGGGGCCGACCAAGATTTACGCGCCCAAGGCCGCCGCCGCCGGGTGTGTCGTCATCGACAACAGCTCGCTCTACCGCATGGAGCCGGACGTGCCGCTCATCGTGCCCGAGGTGAACCCGGACGCGATCGACGGATACACGAAGCGCAACATCATCGCGAACCCGAACTGCTCGACCGCGCAGATGGTCGTCGCGCTCAAGCCGCTCCACGATGCGGCCACGATCAAGCGCGTTGTCGTCTCGACCTACCAGTCGGTGTCGGGCGCGGGCAAGGAAGGCATGGACGAGCTTTTCGAGCAGACCCGCGCCATCTTCGTGAACGATCCCAAGGAAAGCCGGAGGTTCACCAAGCAGATCGCCTTCAACGTCATTCCGCACATCGACGCCTTCATGGAGGACGGCTCCACGAAGGAGGAGTGGAAGATGGTCGTGGAGACGAACAAGATCCTCGATCCCGATATCCGCGTGACCGCGACCTGCGTGCGCGTGCCGGTGTTCGTCGGTCATTCCGAATCGATCAACATCGAATTCGAAAGGCCGCTTTCGGTCGAGCAAGCGCACGAGATCCTGCGCGAGGCGCCGGGCATCATGCTCGTCGACAAGCGCGAGGACGGCGGCTACGTCACGCCCGTCGAGTGCGCCGGAGAATTCGCGACGTTCATCAGCCGCGTCCGCAAGGATCCCACGGTGAAGCACGGCCTCAACCTCTGGTGCGTCAGCGACAATCTGCGCAAGGGCGCGGCGCTCAATGCCGTGCAGATCGCCGAGCTGCTCGGCCGCCGGCATCTCAGGAAGGCGTGATGCGTTAGCGGCCCTCTGCGGGACGCTTCAACAGCAGCACCAGCGGGATCGACAGCAGCGTCACGATCATCAGCAGATAGAAATCGTTGATGTAGCCGATCATCGTGGCCTGCCGCGTAATCTCCGCGTCGATCATCGAAAACAGGTTTGAACCGACGCCGCCGGCACTTTCGACAAGATGCGGGTTGAGCGGCGCCAGCGACGTTTCGGTAATGCTTGCCCCGATCAGTTCATGGCTCGTCTGCACGGTCCGCGCGAGCTGGGCCGTCACGATCGAGATGCCCACCGAGGCACCGACATTGCGCATCAGGTAAAGCATGCTGGACGCGTCCGTGCGGTAGCGCGGCGGCAGCGTTGCAAACGCCGCGAGGTTGATCGAAGAGAAGATGAAGCCGAGGCCGAGGCCCTGCAGCACGCCGCTCCAGACCACCGGATTCCAGTCCATGTCGAGCGACCAGCGTGTCATCCACCACAGCGACGCTGCGGCAAGGGCCATGCCGCCCGCGATCAGGATGCGGGGATCGACGCGCCCGGCGAGCTGCCCGGCGATGGCCATGCTGATGAGAACGCCGATGCCGCGCGGGGCCAGCATCAGCCCGGTGTCGAAGACCGGATAGCCGTAAACCGCCTGCAGCATCGGCGGCAGCAGCGCCATCGTCGCCATCATGAGCACGCCGATGTTGGCCATGAACACCAGGCCGATCAGGAAATTCCGGTTGGTCAGCATCTCGCGTTCGAACATCGGCCGGCGTCCGGTGGCCATGTGGACGAGGAACAGCCAGATGCCCACGATCGCGATGCCGAGCGTAATGCGGATTTCCCAGGATTGCAGCCAATCCTCCTGCTGGCCGCGGTCGAGCATCAGTTGCAGCGCGGCGAGGCCGATCGCCAGCATCGAGAAGCCGAACAGGTCGAACGACCGCCGCCGCACCGGGCGTGACGGCAGCAGCGCGATCAGGATCGCGAGCGTGGCGATGCCGATCGGCACGTTGATGTAGAAAATCCAGCGCCAGCTGTAGTTGTCGGTGAGCCAGCCGCCGAGGATCGGCCCCATGATCGGGCCGACCATGATGCCCATGCCCCATATCGCCATCGCCTTGGCGTGCTGCTCGCGCGGCGTGATGTCGAGCATCACGGTCTGCGACAGCGGCCCGACGAACGCGGCGGATGCGCCTTGCAGAACGCGGAACAGCACCATCTCGGGAAGATTGACGGCGATCCCGCAGAGCATCGAGGTGATGATGAACCCCGCAACCGAGGCGATGAAGAGCCTGCGCGATCCGAAACGGTCCGAAAGCCAGCCGGTCAGCGGCATCGCGATGGCGGTGGCGAGGATGTAGCTCGTCAGCACCCAGGAAACGCTGTCGAAGGTGGCGCCGAGCGAAGCCTGCATGTGCGGCAGCGCGACGTTGGCGATTGTCGAATCGAGCACCTGCATGATCATCGCCAGCATGACGCCGACGATCAGCAGCGCTTTGTTGCGGACTTCGACGACGGGCTGGCCGTGTGCCTCCTGGCCGTGTCCTTCTGCGGCGCTAGCGGGCATCGGCGTTGGCGTCGGCGCGGACGTCGATCTTCACCTCGGCGCTCAGGCCCGCGATCAGGGGCCGATCGCTTTTCGAATCGATCGCGATGCGCACCGGCACGCGCTGCGTGACCTTCACCCAGTTGCCGTTGGCGTTCTGCGCGGGCAGCAGCGCGAACTCGCTGCCGGTGCCCGCACCGATGCTTTCGACATGGCCGCTCAGCGCCTTGCCGTAGGCGTCGATCGTCACCGTCGTCTTCTGGCCGGGGAGCACCTTGCGGAGCTGGGTTTCCTTGAAATTCGCCTCGATCCACGAATGGCCGTCGGCGACAAGGCTGAGCGTGGGCAGCCCGGCAGGCAGCATCGCGCCGACCTGCAGCCGCTCGGTCTGGCTGATGACGCCGCTCGCGGGCGCGCGGACCTCCGTGCGCGAAAGGTTGAGCACGGCCTCTTCGCGCGCTGCGAGCGCGGCTTCGACCGTGGCGGGCCGATCGGAAACCGCGCCGCCGCTGCCGAGCGCGACGCGCGCCTTGCGCGCTTCGGATGTGGCGGTGTTCATCTGCTCGCGGGTCTTGGCGAGCGCGAGCTGCGCCGCCTGATAGCGCGCCCGCGTCGTGAAGCCCCGGTCCAGCAGTTCCGATTGCCGATCGAATTCAGCCTTCGCGAACGCGATCTCGTCGCGCGCGGCGGCGATATCGACGTCGGCGACAGACACCTCGGCGCCAAGCCCGTCGACTTCGACACGCGCCTTCGCCAGCGCCGCATCCGCCTGGCGCAGCGCGATGCGGTAGGGATCGGGATCGATGCGGAACAGCAGCTGGCCTTCGCGGACGCGCACGTTCTCGCGGACCGCCACCTCGATCACGCGCCCGCCGACTTCGGGGGCGATGGAAACCTTGTCCTGCCGGACGTACGCGTTGTCCGTCGCTTCGTAGGCCTGCCCGGCAATATAGAGCCACACGCCGCCGGCAATCAGCAGCAGCGGCACGGACAGCATCAGGAGCGGGCGCAGCCAGCGCGGCAGGCGGGAGCGCGACAGCGCCGTGTCGTCGTTCACCTCGAATCCCAGATCAGCCATTGATGGCCTCCTGTTCGTTACGCCGTGAAAGATTGGAGCGCATGCGGCTCAGATAGTCCGCGAATGCGGCCTGCTCCTCTGCGGAGAAGCCTTCCAGCGCGTCTTCGATCAACCGGTCGGCCAGTGGCAGCAGTTCCTCCAGCAATGTCTGGGAACGGGGCGTCAGAAACAGGCACCACGCGCGGCGATCCTGCGGGTTGGCGCGGCGTTCCACAAAGCCTGCCTCCTGCAGCCGGTCGACCATGCGGCCGACGGTGATCGCCTCGACTTCGAGCCGTTCAGCGAGGTCGCCCTGGTTGATGCCTTCGCACCGTTTCAGGATGGTGAGCACACGCCACTGCGGGCGGGTGATGCTCATCGGGCGCACGCGCGCGTCGAATTCGCGCCGCAGAAGGCGGGCGCTGTCCGTAAGGAGAAAGCCGAGGGGTTCGCTCATAAGCGTACACATAATAGCCATGCTTACTATATGCAATGACAGGATGGCGCGCGGTGGCGGGTGGTGTAGTTTGTCGCACATGCCGACACTTTCCGCCGACGTCTTCTGGTCGTTCCGTTCGCCCTATTCGTATCTGGCGACGCGCCGCTACCGCGCGTTGACGCAGGAATACGACCTCACCATCACGCTGCGCCCGGTCTATCCGCTCGCGATCCGCCGGCCGGATTTCTTCGAAACGAACCACCCGAACTGGCTGGGCTACACGATGCGGGATTTCGTGCGCGTGGCGCAGTACCTCGGCATCCCCGTCGCGCCGCCACGGCCGGACCCGATCGCGCAGAACATGCTCACGCGCCAGATCGCCGCCGATCAGCCCTACATCTTCCGCCTGACGCGGCTGGGGCAGGCGGCGGCGCGGCGCGGCGCGGGGCTCGCATTCGCCGACGAGGTGTCGCGGCTCATCTGGGGCGGCACGGAAAACTGGCACGAAGGCGACCATCTGGCCGGGGCTGCAGCGCGCGCCGGGCTCGATTTCGCGCAGATCGAGGCCGAGGCTGCGACCGATGCCGAAGCGCTCGACGCCGAGATCGCCGCCAATCAGCAGGCCTTGGAAAAGGCCGGGCACTGGGGCGTGCCGACGCTGGTGTTCGACGGGGAACCGTTCTTCGGTCAGGATCGTATCGACCTCGCCGTCTGGCGCATGAAGCAGGCGGGGCTGGAATCGCGATGACCAAGGTGACCGGCGGCTGCCAGTGCGGCCGCATCCGCTATGAGGCGGAGATCGAAAACTACGAGGCCTATCTCTGCCATTGCCGCTACTGCCAGCGCGCGACGGGGGGCGTTTCGATCGCGTTCAAGAACGTGGCGAAGGCGGCGGTGCGCTGGAGCCGGGAGCCGGACTGGTATGCGTCCTCGCCGATCGCGAAGCGGCCGTTTTGCGCGCACTGCGGCACACCGCTCGGCTTCGCGTTCCCGGACGGCGAAAACATGGACCTCACCGTGGGTTCGTTCGACGACCCCGCGCCGTTTTTTCCGACCTCCAATTTCGGCATCGAGAGCCGCCATGATGCGTGGAGCGACACGTCCGCTCTTCCCGGCGCGCGCGCCGATGCGTACGAGGCGCTGAACAGAAGGTGGAAGGAAGCGGGTGTCTCTCCAGACGCGTGACAGGGATTTCGAAGCGCCCGACGGCGCGCGCATCGCATGGACGGAAGCCGGGCCTGAAGACGGACGCCCGCTCGTGCTGCTCCACGGCCTGTTCTCGAACGCCCACATCAACTGGGTGAAGTTCGGCACGGCGGCGCGGATCGCCGAAGCGGGCCTGCGCCTCATCATGCCGGATTTTCGCGCGCACGGGAAAAGCGCCGGGCCGACGGATGCGGCATCCTATCCGCCCGATGTGCTGGCGGGCGACGTGCTTGCGCTGATCGATCATCTGGGCCTTACCGACTATGATCTCGGCGGCTATTCGCTCGGCGGGCGGCAGACGCTGCGCGCGGTGATCCGGGGGGCAACGCCGCGCCGCATCGCCGTGATCGGCATGGGGCTCGGCGCGGTCGTGAAGGTCGCGCCCAGCACGAACTGGTTCATCGACACGGTTCGCAACGCCGATGCGCACGCGCGCGGCAGCGATGCGTATTTCGCGATCCAGTTCATGCGGACCAATGCGATCGATCCGCAGGCCGCGATCCATCTGCTGAACGCGCAGGTCGATTCCGCGCGCGCGGACATCGCGGCGATCACGCTGCCCGCGCTCGTGCTGTGCGGCGCGGAGGATCATTACAACGCAGAGGCGCACGCGCTCTCCGAAGTGCTGCCGAACGCGACGTGGCAGGAAATTCCGGGCACGCACATGTCGAGCGTCACGCGCCCCGAACTCGGTTCGTCGCTGGCCGCGTTCTTCACCGCTTGACGCTCTGCCGCGCGGTTCTACCCTGATCCGATAACGGTTCAGGGGAGAGTCCGACCATGAAAAGCCTGACATCCGCGCTTGCGCTTGCCGCGATGCTGCTCGCGACCGGCGCGTCGCCCGCGCCGACGGCATCTGACGCCGAAACCTTCGTCGCGAAGGCCGAACAGGAGCTGGAAGAACTCGTCATCTTCGCCGCGCGCGCCGCGTGGGTGAACGCGACCTATATCACCGACGACACCGACATTCTCGCCGCGCGCACCGGCGCCGCCTATACCGAGGCGGCAGTGCGCTACGCGTCTGAAGCCGCGAAATATGCGTCGCTGCCCGGTCTTTCTTCCAGCACGAAGCGCAAGCTCGACATGCTGCGGCAGGGCCTGGTCGCCCCTGCGCCGAACACGCCGGGCGCGGCGGACAGGCTTGCGACGCTGCTCACCGGGCTGCAATCGGCCTACGGCAAGGGCAAGGGCACCTGGAAAGGCGAGGTGAAGAGCGGCAACGACCTTGAAGCGCTGATGGGCACCGAGCGCGATCCCGAAGTGCTGAAGGAAATGTGGGTGTCCTGGCACAAGGTCGGCGTACCGATGCGCAGCGACTATACGCAGTTCGTCGGCATCTCGAACGCGGGCTCGAGGGAACTGGGCTACGCCGATACCGGGGCGCAGTGGCGCGCGGGCTACGACATGGACCCCGATGCGTTCGCGAACCTCACCGACGATAGCTGGAAACAGGTGAAGCCGCTTTACGATCAGCTGCACTGCTACACGCGCACGAAGCTCAACGAAAAATACGGCGACGCCGTGCAGCCGAAGACCGGCCCGATCCGCGCCGACCTGCTTGGCAACATGTGGGCGCAGGCGTGGGGGAACATCTACGACATCGTCGCGCCGCAGGGGGCGGGCGATGTCGGCTATGATCTGACCGCGCTGCTTGTTTCAAAGGGCAACACGCCCGAGACGATCGTGAAGACGGGCGAGGCGTTCTTCTCCTCGCTCGGCTTCGCGCCGCTGCCGCAGACGTTCTGGGACCGCTCGATGATAACGGCCCCCCGCGACCGCGAGGTGGTCTGTCACGCAAGCGCCTGGAACATCGACAACAAGGACGACGTCCGCATCAAAATGTGCACCAAGGTGAACGGCGACGACTTCGTCACCGTCCACCACGAACTCGGGCATAATTATTACCAGCGCGCCTACAACCAGCAGCCCTATCTTTACATGAACAGCGCGAACGACGGCTTCCACGAGGCGGTCGGCGATTTCGTCGCACTCTCGGTCACGCCCGACTACTTGGTAAAGATCGGCCTGCTCGACGCCAAAGCGGTCCCGAGCGCGGACAAGGACATCGGCCTGCTGCTCAAGCAGGCGCTCGACAAGGTGGCGTTCCTGCCTTTCGGGCTCCTTGTCGACAAGTGGCGCTGGGGCGTTTTCTCCGGGCAGATCACCCCGAACACCTACAACGCGGCGTGGAACGACCTGCGCCTCCAGTATCAGGGCATCGTGCCGCCGGTGCCGCGCAGCGAGGCGGATTTCGATCCGGGCGCCAAGTTCCACGTTCCCGGCAACACGCCCTACACACGCTATTTCCTCGCGCGCCTTCTGCAGTTCCAGTTCCATCAGGCGGCGTGCAAGCAGGCGGGCTGGAAGGGGCCGCTGCACCGCTGCTCCATCTACGGCGACAAGAAGGTCGGCGAAAATCTGAACGCCATGCTGGCGATGGGCGCGTCCAAGCCATGGCCCGATGCGCTGGAGGCGTTCACGGGCTCGCGGCAAATGGACGGCAAGGCGATGATCTCCTATTTCCAACCGCTGATGACGTGGCTCGAAACGCAGAACAAGGGCAAGACCTGCGGCTGGTGAGGTTTCCCGCGACCTGTAGGGCGCAGCTCTCCCTTACGCTTCGACTGCTTGTTTGAAGCGTGCGAGCCGGGCGGTTGCCGCTGCGGCGTGAGGCCCGATCCAGCGATCGTGAATGTCCTGGATTGGTATGGCGTTCAGATGGTTCCAGCGCTCTCGCCCGCGGCGTTCGGCGATGATGAGGTCGGCCTCTTCCAGAACCTTCAAATGCTGCATCACCGTGCAGCGGTCGAGATCGGGGAAATGTCCGCATAGCACGCCCGTTGTCAGCGGCTGGTCCTTCAGGTCATCGAGAATCTGGCGACGAACCGAAGACGCCAGCGCCTTGAAAATCAGGTCGTGCTTTTCGTGAATTGACATGTTATAAATTTATAACATATTTGGGCGCCATTCAACAGGAGACTGTCAATGGATCTGAAGTTCAGGGTGGCGGCGCGAATCGCGAAGCCGGTTCACGATGTGTTCGAAGCGGTGGTCGATCCAGCGCAACTTTCGGAATATTTCACCACAGGCGGTGCGAAGGGGCGTCTCGAGACAGGCGCCACGGTGACCTGGGATTTTCACGATTTCCCCGGCGCCTTTCCTGTCCACGTCATCGAAGTTGTGCCCGATACGCGCGTCGTTCTGGAATGGCAGGCAACCGAGGGGGAGGCGCCGAACGTTGACGGCGGCGCGATCGCCGAGGTCGATTACCGAACGCGCGTGACGATGAGTTTCCAGGCGCTCGACGATGGACGCACGCTTGTCGAAATCGCCGAAGAAGGCTGGCGCGAAAATCAGGGCGCACTCAGCGCCAGCTACGGCAACTGCCAGGGTTGGTCGCAGATGCTCTGCGCGCTCAAGATATGGATCGAGCACGGCATCAATCTGCGCGCGGACATGTATCGGTAAGGCTGGACTCCGTACGGACTTTACCGAAACGCCGGTTCGTCGAAGGCGCGCAGCTTGCGGCTGTGGAGGCGTGAGCCTGCGGCGCGGAGCTGGTCGCAGGCGGCGATGCCGATGCGGATGTGCTCGCGGATGGCGCGCTCGTAGAAGCGGTTCGCCTGTCCCGGCAGCTTCAGCTCGCCGTGCAGCGGCTTGTCGGACACGCAGAGCAGCGTGCCGTAGGGCACGCGGAAGCGGTAGCCCTGCGCCGCGATGGTCGCCGATTCCATGTCGATCGCGACCGCGCGCGACTGCGAGAAGCGCAGCGCGGAGAGTGAATAGCGCAGCTCCCAGTTGCGGTCGTCGGTGGTGACGACGGTACCGGTGCGCAGGCGCCGTTTCAGCGCGTCGGCGCTTTCGCCGGTAACGTCGAGCGCCGCCTGCTGGAGCGCCTGCTGCACCTCCGCGATGGCGGGGATGGGGATTTCGGGCGGCAGCACGGCATCGAGCACATGATCGTCGCGGAGATAGGCGTGCGCGAGCACATAGTCGCCGATCGTCTGCGTTGGGCGCAGGCCGCCGCAGTGGCCGATCATCAGCCACGCCTCGGGGCGCAGCACGGCGAGATGATCGGTGATCGTCTTGGCGTTCGACGGGCCGACGCCGATGTTGACGAGGCTGATGCCGGTGCCGTCCTCGGTCATCAGGTGCCACGCGGGCATCTGGTGGCGACGCCATGCGGCGTCCGAGGCCATGCGTTCCGGGTCGGCGTCGCCTGCTGTCATCACCACGCCGCCCGCGCCTGACAGTGCAATATAGCGGCTGTCGCCCTTCAATTGCTCGCACGCCCAGCGCACGAACTCGTCGACGTAGCGGTGATAATTGGTGAACAGCACGTAACGCTGAACGTGCTCGGGCGGCGTGCCCGTGTAGTGGCGGAGCCGCGCGAGACTGAAATCGGTGCGCAGCGCATCGAACAGCGCAAGCGGCCGCGCCGGGCTGAGCGCCGGGTTCCAGAGACCGTCCGCCACCTCGTCGCCGATGTGCGCAAGCTCGGTGGCCGGGAACCAGCGCGCCAGCTCCTCGGCGCGCACCTCGCCGAGTTCGAGCCCGCCGGTGTCGAGCACATACGGGAACGGAATTTCCTGATGGCCGGGCGCGGCGTCGAACGTCACGCCGTAGTCACGCGCGAGAAGGCTGATCTGTTCGACGAGATAGTCGCGGAACAGCGCGGGGCGTGTGATGCTGGTGGCGTAGGTGCCCGGCGCGGTGAGCCGCCCCCAGGCCTGGGATGCCGGGCGGGCGGCGCGCTCCCCGCTGTAGCTGAGGCGCAGCTCCGGATAGGCGAAGGCGCCCGCCCCGCGTGCCGCCGGGTCCGGGCGCGTGCCGTCTGCGATATAGGCTTGCAGGGCCGTCCGCAGCCGTTCGCGCGACGCCTCGTAGAGACGATCGAGGTCCGCGACGACGGCTGCGGCGTCCTGCATTCGTGTCAGGCGAGCTGGCTCAGCAGATGCTCGGCGCTCGAAACGCGGAAGGCGCCCGGCTCTTCGATGTTGAGTTCGCTGACGACGCCGTCCTTCACCAGCACCGAGAAACGCTGGCCGCGCTTGCCCATGCCGAACTTGGACGCATCCATCGTGAGGCCGAGGGCTTCCGAAAAGCTGCCGTTGCCGTCGGCGAGCATCGTCACCTTGCCGTCGGCGCCCGCGCCTTTGCCCCATGCGCCCATCACGAACGCGTCGTTCACGGCGAGGCAGGCGATTTCGTCAACGCCTTTCGCTTTCAGATCGTCGGCGCTTTCGATGAAGCCCGGCAGGTGCTTGGCCGAGCAGGTCGGCGTGAATGCGCCGGGCACGGAGAACAGCGCGACGCTGCGACCGGCGAAGTATTCGTCCGTGTGAACCGGCTCGGGGCCGTTTTCCGTCATCGTCATCAGCGTTGCGCTCGGGATCTTGTCGCCTACCGAAATCGTCATGTGTCTTGCTCCTTGGACGGGTGAAATCCGGACGCGCTTGGTAGCCGGTCCCCCGCCGATCGCCAAGCGTCCGTTGGCATAAGGTCGCAGGATTGCCTATAGTTCCCCGATGGACGTTGCGCCCTATCTTTCGGGACAGCTTTTGCTGTCCATGCCCGGCATGGCCGATCCGCGATTCGAACGCGTGGTGATCGCGATGTGCGTTCACGATGCCGAGTCGGCGCTCGGGCTTGCGGTCAACAAGATTCGCGACGACATCGATGTGCGCGGTCTGCTCGAACAGCTCGATGTCGATCCCGGTGTTGCGCCTGCCGTGCCGGTGTTCGATGGCGGCCCGGTCGAGCCCGGCAGGGGCTTTGTGCTGCACAGCCCGGAATACGAAGGGCAATCGACGCTCTCGGTGGGCGGGCGCTGGGCGCTGACCGCGACGCTGGATATCCTGCGCGACATCGCCGCCGGAAAGGGGCCGCAGCGCTGGCTGATTGCGCTGGGCTACGCGGGATGGGGCCCGGGTCAGCTCGACGATGAAATGACGCGCCACGGCTGGTTCGCGGCACCGGGAAACGCCGGATTGCTGTTCGACGCGCCGATCGACAGCAGGTGGACCTCCGCCTTCGCCGGCGCGGGCATCGACGTCGGCCTGCTCAGCGCCAGCGCCGGGCACGCATAGACATTCGCACTTAATTGTTCGGCAACCGTTCCGTTTAAGCCCTGGTTTACGCGCGAGTCGCACTTTCGGTTTGCCGCCGGAGCAGGGGTGATCCTCCGGCGTGTCAGCCGGGGTCATAACATGAAGACAAACTCGAAAATGGTGGTCTGCGGTGCGGCCGCGCTGCTGTCCGTGTCGCTTGCGGCGCCCGCCGCCGCGCAAAACTGCTGGAACGGCGCGGCGGTGAAGGCCGCCAAGGTTCGCGACATGCAGACGCTGCTGATGGTGGGCGCTCTGCAATGCCGTTCGACGGCCCACGATGTGCTCGGGCACTACAACCGTTTTGTGAAGACGCACCGCGCGGCGATCTCCGCGCACAACGACATCCTGAAAACGCACTTTGTCCGCGCCGGCAAGGCGCGGGACTACGACCGCTTCGCGACAGCGATGGCAAACGGCCATTCGGCAGGCGCGGGGAATCCCGCGTTCTGCAAGGAAACCGCCGCGCTTGCCGAACAGGTCGCGGGTCTCAGCCGCAGCGAGGTCGAGGCGATCGCCGACAGGATGTTCACTGCGCCCAAAGGCGTTGGCCGCACCTGCTCCTGACAGGGCGTGCCGGCAGATTCCCAGTCCGTTGCCGCTGTTTTCCTCCCCTTTTGCGGCGGCGGCGGACATCCTCCAGAGGCCGCGCGATGCCTTGTGCTCGCGCGGCCCTTTTCTTTCCGGACATAAAGAGTTCTTTATATTCTCTCTTGCCTTGTTCCGGCGCCTCCCGTAACTCCGCCTGAATATCCGCGCGGCGACCCGCGCGCCCACTGACTGGATCAGGGACAGGAAACGAGACTATGGCGCAGGATTATATCGTCCGGGACATCAGCCTTGCCGATTGGGGCCGCCGCGAGCTTCAGATCGCGGAAACCGAAATGCCCGGCCTCATGTCGCTGCGCGCGGAATATGGCGCCGCCCAGCCCCTGAAGGGTGCGCGCATCACGGGTTCGCTGCACATGACGATCCAGACCGCGGCGCTGATCGAGACGCTGACGGCGCTCGGCGCCGAGGTGCGCTGGGCTTCGTGCAACATCTATTCGACACAGGATCATGCCGCTGCCGCCATTGCCGCGCAGGGCATCCCCGTGTTTGCGGTGAAGGGCGAGACGCTCGCCGAATACTGGGATTACATCGATCTCACCTTCCAGTGGCCGGGCGAGCCCGCCAACATGATTCTCGATGATGGCGGCGACGCCACCATGTTCATCCTCTGGGGCGCGCGGCTTGAGGCGGGCGAAAGCCTGCCCGCGCCGACCAACGAGGAGGAAGAGGAATTCCAGCGCGTCGTGAAGGCGCGCGCCGCCGCCTCGCCGGGCTTCTTCACGAAGACGCTGAAAAGCCTTCGCGGTGTCTCCGAGGAAACGACGACGGGCGTTCACCGCCTCTACGAGCTGGCGAAGGCGGGCAAGCTGCCGTTCCCGGCGTTCAATGTGAACGACAGCGTCACCAAGTCGAAGTTCGACAACAAGTACGGCTGCAAGGAAAGCCTCGTCGACGGCATCCGCCGCGGCACCGACGTGATGATGGCGGGCAAGGTCGCTGTCGTCGCGGGCTACGGCGACGTCGGCAAGGGGTCGGCCGCCTCGCTGCGCGGCGCGGGCGCGCGCGTGATGGTGACGGAGATCGATCCGATCTGCGCGCTGCAGGCGGCGATGGACGGTTTCCAGGTCGTCACGATGGAGACGGCGGCGCCGATCGCAGACATCTTCGTGACCGCGACCGGCAACAAGGACGTCATCACGATCGATCACATGCGCGCCATGAAAGACATGGCGATCGTGGGCAACATCGGCCACTTCGACAACGAGATCCAGGTCGGCGCGCTCAAGAATCTCAAGTGGACCGAGGTGAAGCCGCAGGTCGACCTGATCGAATTCCCGGACGCCAAGCGCATCATCCTGCTGTCGCAGGGCCGCCTGCTCAACCTCGGCAACGCCACCGGCCACCCGAGCTTCGTGATGTCGGCGAGCTTTTCCAACCAGGTGCTGGCGCAGATCGAGCTGTTCACGCGCGGCGGCGACTACAAGAACGAAGTGTACGTGCTCCCCAAGCACCTCGACGAGAAGGTCGCGGCGCTGCACCTCGAAAAGCTCGGGGTGGAGCTTACGACGCTTTCCGCCGAGCAGTCGTCTTACCTCGGTATCGATGCCGCCGGCCCGTTCAAGACGGATCAGTACCGCTACTGACGCGATCAACAGGGATTCAATCCTGCGGCGACTGCGTCTAAGGTCGTCGCCGTGACGCTTCGCCCATACGCCCTTCCAGCGCTTCTGCTGATGCTGCCCGCAGCGCCAGCGTCGGCGGCGGTGTCGCTGATGCAGCGCGGCTGGCCGGTGACGGCGACGGCGATCATCGGTGCGGCGTGGCTCGCCTTTGCGGTGTGGGCGGTGATTCGCTCGGCGCGCGCGCGCGTGCAGGCGGAAATGGCGAAGGAGTGGGGCCTGCGTCTGCGCGGTCTCCTCACCACCACGCCGGGTGCCTATCTCGTTGTCGGCGAGGACGGCGCGGCATCGTGTTCGGACGGTCTCCGCTCGTGGCTCGGGCTCGACCGCAAGGTGGCGCGGCTGGAGGATCTGCTCGGCACCGGCGAAAGCGGCCTCTCGCCGGATGATTATTCGGCACTCAGCGCGGCGATCCAGGCGCTTGCCATTTCGGGCGCGCCGTTCCGCATTTCCGTTTCGGTGATCGGCGACCGGGTGCTCACCGCGGAAGGCAAGGCCGCGCCGCCTCAGCTTGCGGGCGATCACGGCATCGTCGTCTGGTTTTCGGATTCGAGCGGCGCGTATCGCAGAACGGAGGCGCTGGAAGCGGACCGCGACGGACTTCGCGCCACGCTCGACGCGTCGATGGCGGTGATCGACGCTGCGCCCGTCCCGATCTGGAGGCGCGGTCCCGATCAGCGGCTCGTTCAAGTGAACCGTGCCTATGCCCACGCAGTCGAGGCGGATAGCCCGGCGGCTGCCGTTCGGCTGGGCATCGAGCTTGTCTCCAACCCGCTTTCCGCAACGCCGCAATCGGCAGCGCGCATGGCGCTTGCAACGGGCGTGCCGCAGGTGCGCGAGGAACCGGCGATCGTCGGCGGCGAGCGGCGCATGATGAGGATCATCGACAAGGCGCTCGAGAACGGGGAGGTCGCGGGCTACGCGATCGACGTCAGCGAGCGCGACGAGGCGGTGAGCAAACTGGAACGCTTCGTCGCCGCGCAGACGGCGACCTTCGATCGCCTGTCCGCTGGTGTTGCCCGCTTCGGCGCGGACCGGGCGCTCGTGTTCTGGAACACGGCGTTCGCGGCGCTGTTCCGCCTCGACGCGCCGTTTCTCGATGAAGGCCCCGAGTTCGACCGTCTGTTCGAGCGGATGCAGGAGCAGCACCGTCTTCCTGAACAGCGTGATTTTCCAAGCTGGCGGCGTGCGCGCCGCGCCTGGTTCACCAGCCAGATGGATAATGCCGAGGAAACGTGGGTTCTGCCCGATTCGGCGGTGCTCCGCGTCATCGCGCAGCCGAGCCCGGACGGCGGGCTGCTGCTGATCTTCGAGGACCGCTCCGAGCAGCTTCGCCTCGCCAGCTCGCGCGATACGCTGCTGCGCGTGCAGGAGGCGACGCTCAATAACCTGCACGAAGCGGTCGCCGTGTTCGCAGCGGACGGCCGCGTGCAGCTCTACAACAGCGTCTTCGCCGATCTCTGGAACATCGACGAGGGCCACCTCGCGGCGAAACCCCACGTCGACGAGCTTGCCGATCCGGCGGCGCCGCCGCGCGAGCAGCACGCGTATTTCGGCCTGCTGCGCGATCTCATCCAGGTGTCCACGATGGGGCGTCAGGCCAAGGGGGGGCGTGTCGATTTCATCGGCGCGCGCGTGCTACAGTATGCGGCGGTGCCGCTGCCGGACGGCAACGCGCTCATCACCTTCCTCGACATCACCGATTCAACGCGCATCGAAAACGCGCTGCGCGAACGCAACGAGGCGCTGGAAGCGGCGGACCGGCAGAAGTCGGCGTTCGTCGAGAACATGTCCTATGAACTGCGCACGCCGCTCACGGCGATCAGCGGTTTTGCCGAGATGCTGGCGCAGGGCTATGTGGGTGATCTGTCGCCGAAGCAGGAAGACTATGTCCGCTCGATCCTGATCTCGTCGGACCGGCTTCAGCTTCTCATCAACGATATTCTGGACCTTGCCGTCACCGAGGCGGGCGCGCTTGCGCTCGATATCCGCGCGGTGGGGGTGGCGGAACTTGTGGAAAGTGTCGCCACGATGACGCGCGGTTTCGCTGTGGATCGCGGCCTCGCATTCGAAGCGAACGTGCCGCCCGAAACCGGCGTCATCGACGGCGACCCCGTGCGCCTGAAGCAGGCGCTGTTCAATCTCGTGAACAACGCGATCCGTTTCACGCCGTCGGGGGGCCGCGTGGGCGTCTATGTCGAAAGCTTGCCGGGCAATATCGTGATCCATGTCAGCGACAACGGCATCGGCATCCCCGGCGACGAGCAGGAACTTGTCTTCGATCGCTTCCGCAAGGGATCGAACGCGACCGCCAGCCAGGGCGTCGGCCTCGGCCTGTCGCTGGTGCGCGACGTCATCGATCTGCACGGCGGCCGCGTCGTCCTCGATTCGCGGCTCGGCGAGGGCACGACGGTCAGCCTGCATATTCCGCGATGCCACGGAGACCGCGCGTGATCGTGCTGGCCGACGAAGCGGCGACGACCGCCTTCGGCCACCGCCTCGCCCAGCGTCTCGCGCCCGGCGACGTGGTGCTGCTGTCGGGCGATCTCGGCGCAGGAAAAACGGCGCTCGCGCGCGGCATGCTTGCCGGCCTCGACCATGTGGGCGAAGTGCCGAGCCCCACCTTCACGCTCGTGCAGAGCTACGAGGTGCCGGGCGTGCGCCTCCCCGTCTGGCATGTCGATCTCTACCGCCTGAGCAATCCCGATGAGGTGGATGAACTCGGGCTCGACGAGATTCTTGCCGACGGTACGCTCATCATCGAATGGCCGGAACGCACGCAGGCGCGCTGGCCCGATGCGCTGCATCTGACGCTCACCGATACCGGCGAAGGCAGCCGCCGCTTGACAGCGCATGTGCCGCCCGCTTGGGAAGCGCGATGGCCGATCTGAACTTGCCCGCCGGGGCGAAACCTTTCCTTGAGGCGCACGGATGGGGCGGGGCGGAAATCGCGCCGCTCGCCGGGGACGCGTCCTTCCGCCGCTATTTCCGCGTGCGCGACGGCGATCGCCGCGCCGTGCTGATGGATGCGCCGCCGCCCAACGAGAACTGCGCTGCGTTCGTCGCGATCGACGCGTATCTCGCCGCGCGCGGCATCAGCGTGCCGCAGGTGTTCGCCTCGGACACGGCGCAGGGCCTCGCGCTTCTCGAAGACCTCGGCGATTCGATGTTCGTGCGCGCCATCGACGGCGGCGCCGACGAGGCGGAACTCTACCGTGCGGCGACCGACGTGCTCGCGCATCTTCATGCCGATCCGATGGTGGAGACGGTAGGCGGTCATGCGGTCGGCCCTTATGCCGAAGAGCGCATGGCGCGCGAGGTCGCGCTGGTGCTGGATTGGCACTGGCCGGAACTGAAGGGCGGCGCGGCGGACGATGCCCTGCGCGCGTCCTACGCGGCGGCATGGGCGGCGGTGTGGCCGCTGGCGCGTGCGCACGACGACCGGCTGGTCCAGCTCGATTATCATTCGCCGAACCTGATGTGGCTGCCGGAGCGCGGCGGCCTTGCCCGCGTCGGCGTGCTCGATTTTCAGGATGCGATGCGTGGTCCCGCCGCGTACGATCTCGTCTCGCTGATCCAGGATCCCCGCCGCGACGTGCCGCCCGCGCTGGAGCCCGCGCTGATCGATCGCTATCTCGCCGCGTGCCCGGCGTTTGACCGCGAGGCCTTCGCGGCAAGCTACGCGGTGCTCGGCGCGCAGCGCGCGGCGCGAATTCTCGGCGTGTTCGTGCGGCTGTGGCGGCGCGACGGCAAGCCTGGGTATCTCAAGCACATCCCGCGCGTGTGGTCGCTGCTCGACCGCAACCTCGCGCACCCCGCGCTCGCGCCCGTCGCGCAGTGGTTCGACGCGAATCTGCCGCCCTCGGTGCGCCGCGATTTCACGGGCGCGGCATGAAAACGCACCGCGCGCCTCTGTCGCTCCGGCCCAATCCGGAGGGTCCGCTGCCTGCCGCCGCGATGGTGCTCGCCGCCGGGCTCGGCAAGCGGATGCGTCCGCTCACCGCGACGCGCCCCAAGCCGCTCGTGCGCGTGCAGGGCAAGACCCTGCTCGACCACGCGCTCGACAACCTCCGCGCCTCCGGCGTGCGACGCGTCGTCGTCAACGTCCACTATCTCGCCGGGCAGGTGGAGGCGCACCTCGCGCGCAATGCCGCCGATCTCGATGTCGCGGTTTCAAACGAGCGCGATGCGCTGCTCGAAACCGGCGGCGGTGTCGCGAAGGCGCTGCCGCTGATCGGCGCCGACCCGTTCTTCGTCGTGAACAGCGACAATATGTGGGTGGACGGGCCGATCGATGCGCTGCGGCAGATGGCGCGGCGCTGGAACCCCGACATCATGGATGCGCTGCTGCTCGTCGTCCCGCTCGCCCGCGCGCACGGCTATGAAGGGCGCGGCGATTTCCACATGACGGGCGAGGGCCTGCTTTCCCGGCGTCGCGGCGCGCGTGTGGCGCCGTTCGTGTTTTCGGGCGTGCAGCTGCTGAAAGCCTCGCTGTTCGATGATGTGCCCGAAGGCGCCTTCTCGCTCAATCTCATCTACGACCGGCTCATTGAAAGCGGGCGTCTCTACGGCATCGCGCACACCGGCCAGTGGTTCCACGTCGGCACGCCGGAGGCCGTGAAGGAGACGGAGGCGCTGCTCGGCAATGGCTGAGCGCAAGGCCGTCTTCACGATCCCGGCGCACCGCGCCTTCGCCGATGCGCTCGCGGCAGGGATGCTCGGCCGCATCGGCAAGGACGATCTTCCCCGCGCGCTCCTCCTCCTCCCCAATCGCCGCGCCGTGCGCGCAGTGACCGAAGCCTTCGTGCGCGCTTCGGGCGGCGCGCTGCTGCTGCCCCGGATGCTGCCGATCGGCGACGTCGGCGAAAACGAAGCGCTCGGCCTCTTTGACGAGGCGATGGCGCTGGAGGCCGACGTTCAGCCCGCGATTGCGGCGTTTGAACGCCGGATGCTGCTGATGCCGCTCGTCCATCGCTGGCAGCAGCTCAGCGGCCGCGCGCGCAGCAGTGTCGAAACGCTGCGCCTCGCCGATGCGCTCGCGCGGACGCTCGATCAGCTTCAGCTTGAAGGTATCGAACCTGCACGCCTGCACGAGACCATGGCCGAGCTTGGCGCGCACTGGGAAGCGACGCTGAATTTCCTGGAGGTGGTGGTGACGGCATGGCCGCCGCAGCTTGCCGCGCGGGGGCTGATGGACCGCGTGGCGCGGCGACAGATGCTGCTTGGCGCCATCGCCCGCCGCTGGCGCGCGTCCCCGCCCGCGCGCCCGATCGTGGCGGCGGGCATGGCGAGCGCCGATCCGGCGGTGGCCGATGTGCTCGCCGTCGTCGCGGGCCTGCCGCGCGGCGCGGTCGTGCTGCCCGGTCTCGATCTCCAGACCCCGGACTGGGACGACATTCGCGGCTTTCCGGCGCACCCCCAATGCGGCCTTCTGCATCTTCTGGAGGCGATGAGCATCGCGCGCGACGAGGTGCGCGTGTGGGAGGGGACGAGCGCGCTCGACGGACCGGAGGCGCGCGCCGGGGCGATCGGCGCGGCGCTCTCGCTTGCGGGCAGCACGGCGCACTGGCCGCCCGCCGGTCCGCTCGCCGACCTGCGCTTCGCCGAAGCGGCGAACCCGGCGGGGGAGGCGGGCATCATCGCGCTCGCCATGCGCCGCCAGCTCGATACGCCCGGCGCCACCGCCGCGCTCGTCACGCCCGATCGCGGCCTTGCCCGCCGCGTCGCCGCGCAGCTTCGGCGCTGGGACATCGAAGTGGACGATTCGGCAGGCACGCCGCTTGCCCGCGCGCCTTCGGGCACGCTGCTGCTCGCCGCGCTGGAGGCGGGCGCGCAGCGCTGCGCGCCCGGCGCACTGCTCGCGCTTCTGAAGCACCCGCTGACCGGGCCGGGTGAGGGAAGGGCGCGCCTCAACTGGCTCGACGATGTCCGCCGCCTCGATCTCGCACTGCGCGGCGTGCGGCCCGCAGCGGGCCTGAAAGGCATAAGCGCGCGCGTCAAATCCCCGCCCAAAGGCGCGCTCCCTGAAACCGAACGCAGCCGGCTTGCGGAATGGTGGAAGGCGCTGCGTCCCCGGCTCGATGCGCTTGAAGCGCTGATGGCGAAGCCGCGCAGGCTCGGCGATTTCGCCGATGGCCTCCGCGCGTTTGCCGAGGCGATGTCGGAAGGCCGCGTGTGGGAAGGCGCCGCCGGACGCGCGGCGGCCGAGACGATCGCGGAAATGGTGCAGCACGGCGATATGGGGCTGCGTATCCCGCCCGCCGATCTTCCGGCGCTGCTGGGCGCGATGCTCGGCGATGTCGCCGTGCGGCCGCCCTTCGGCAAGCATCCGCGCCTCGCCATCTACGGGCTTCTCGAAGCGCGGTTGCAGCGCGCCGATCTTATGATTCTCGGCGGGCTGAACGAGGGCGTCTGGCCCGGCGGCGATCCCTTCGATCCGTGGATACCGCCCGCGATCCGCCGCCGCCTCGGCCTGCCCGAAACCGAACGCGCCATCGGGCTTGCCGCGCACGATTTCGTGCTCGCCGCAGCGGCGCCGCACGTGCTGCTGACCCGCGCGCGCCGCGACGCCTCGGCGCCCACAGTCGCCTCGCGCTTCTGGCTGCGGCTGCTTGCCTTCGCGGGCGATCACGCGGCGTGGGAAACAGAGCTTCCGCTGCTTGCCGCCGCGATCGACGCGCGCGGGGCGGTGCCGCCTGCGGAGCGCCCGCGCCCGTCACCGCCCGTTGCCGATCGGCCCAGGCAGATCAGCGTCACGCAGATCGATCGCCTGCTGATCGACCCCTATAGTTTTTATGCCGAAAAGATGCTGCGCCTGCGCCCGCTCGATCCGCTCGATGCCGATCTTTCGGCGGCGGAGCGCGGCACCATCGTCCACGCCGTTATCGAAACGCTGATCGCGGCGGGCACGCTGCACGATCCGGCCGGGCGCGCCGCCGCGATCGACGCGGCGATCGCCGCACATGCCGACCAGCCGCTCGTCGCCGCGCTGTGGCGCCCGCGCATCGTGCGGATGCTGGACTGGGTGGCGGAACTGATGCGCGCGCGCGCCGCCGGGGGCTGGGGCGCGGTGCGATCGGAGGTGGAAGGCCGGGTCGAAATCTCCGGCGTCACGCTGAAGGGCAAGGCCGATATCGTGCAGGCGGGCCCCGAAGGCGTGCTGATCGCCGACTTCAAGACCGGGAAGGTTCCCGGGCAGGCCTCGCTCGCCGACGGATTCGCCTCGCAGCTCGGCCTGCTCGCATGGCTTGCCGAGGAAGGCGCGCTCGACGGCCCCGCATCGCGCGTCGTCGAGGTTGCCTACTGGAAGCTCTCGGGCGGCAAGGACGCCGGAGAAGAGAAGACGAGCGCGCGCCACTACAAAAAGGCATGGAGTGATCTCCCCGCCTTCATCGACATCTGCCGCGCCGCATTCCGCGAGGCGGTGAGCGACTATCTCGCGGGCAGCCGCCCGTTCGAGGCGAAGGTGAAGCCGGAATATGCGGTTCACCTGCAGGACTACGATCACCTCGCGCGGCTCGCCGAATGGTGGGGCCGCAAATGAGCATCCGGCCGCTGCTGCCTGAACAGAAACGCGCCGCCGATCCCGGCCTCAGCGCGTGGGTTTCCGCCTCTGCGGGGACGGGAAAGACGCAGGTGCTGACCGCGCGCGTGCTGCGGCTGCTGCTTGCGGGCGCGCGGCCGGACGGGCTCCTCGCGCTCACCTTCACCAAGGCGGCGGCAGCGGAGATGCAGACGCGCATTTTCGAAACGCTGTCCCGCTGGGTGCGCGCGGACGATGAAACGCTTGCCGCCGAACTCGCCGCGATCGGCGCGCCCGCCGATGCCGATACGGGCCGCCGCGCCCGCGCGCTTTTCGCCGAGGCGCTGGAGACGCGCGGCGGCTTGAAGGTGCAGACGCTGCACAGCTTCGCAAGTTCCCTGCTCGCCGCCTTCCCGCTCGAAGCGGGAATCGCGCCCGGCTATGAAACGCTCGACGACCGAAGCGCGCTTCGCATCCATGCCGAAACGCTCGCCGAGCGGATCGGCAGCGGCGACGCCGCGCTGCTCGCCGACCTTGCCGATCTCTCCGTGCTCGGCGGAGAGGCGCGCGTGCAGGAGGTGATCGCGAAGCTGCTCGCCACGCGGAACGTGTTCGAGGATGTCTACAACAAGGCCGTCGACTGGCGCGGCCTCGTGCGGCGCGGGCTCGGCCTTCCCGGCAGCGGAAGCCGCGACGAGGTGCTCGCCGCCGCACTCGCCGACGATGCGTTCGATTGGGAAACCGTGCGCGAATATGCGGGGGCAATGGCGGCGTGGGGCACCAAGACGGGCCTCGACGCTGCCGATGTGCTGGCGTGTGTAATCTGTGCGTCGCCGGAGGTGCGACACGATTTTCTGGACGATCTCGTCGGTGCGGCTTTCCGCAAGGACGGCGAGCGCCGGGCCGCGCCGAAGGGACTGAGTGACCTCCACGACCGTTTCTGCATCGTCGTCGGCGCGGTGCGCGATCTCGCCGCCGGGCTCGATCTTGCCGAGACGGCGGCGCTGCATCTGCGCGTCGGCCATGCGCTCGCCGCCGCCTATGAAACGCGCAAGGAAGCCGCAGGCGCGCTCGATTATGCCGACCTCATCGTCAAGGCCGCGCGGCTGCTCTCCACGCTCGCAGCGCCCTTCGTGCTCTACAAGCTCGATCAGCGCATCGACCATATTCTCGTCGACGAGGGGCAGGATACGAATGCCGCGCAGTGGGCGATCGTGGAGGCGATCGCCGACGAATTTTTCTCCGGCGAAGGCACGCGCGACGAGGCCGAAACGGGCACGCGCACGCAGTTCGCGGTCGGCGACTACAAGCAGGCGATCTTCGGCTTTCAGGGCACGGACCCGCGCGCCTTCGAAGCCGCGCGCACCTCCGCCGAGCGCCGGGCGCTGAGCGCGGACAAGCCCTTCGAAACCATCGACCTCGCGCTCAGCTTCCGCTCCGCGCCCGCCGTGCTCGATGTCGTCGATACCGTTGTGGAAACCGCCGGTTCCGCCGCGTTCGGGATCGACGGCGAGATTTCGCGCCATGCCGCGCACCGCGCCGATGCCGCCGGGGAGGTGGTACTGTGGCCGCCCGTCACCGGCGCGCTCGACGAGGAGGACGCGGCCGAAGACGCCGTACCCGAAGACGCCGAGCGCACACTCGCGGCGAACATCGCGCGGCAGGTTTCCGGCTGGCTGGAGCGCGGCGAATTGCTGGCGTCCAAAGGTCGGCCCATCGCGGCGGGCGACATCATGCTGCTGGTGCGTTCGCGCGGCAGCCTCGTCCCCGCGCTCGTTTCCGCGCTGATGGCCGCGCGCGTGCCCGTGGCGGGCGCAGATCGGCTGCGGCTCACCCAGCCGCTCGCGGTGCAGGATCTGCTCGCGCTCGTCCGCTTCGCGCTGCAGCCGGGCGACGATCTTTCGCTCGCGGCGCTGCTCGTCTCGCCGTTTCTCGGCTGGACGCAGGACGATCTCTACGGCCTCGCGTTCAACCGGCGCGGCACGCTGTGGCGCACGCTGCGCGACCGCATGGACGACAAGGCCCGCGCCGCCGAAGCGTGGCTCGGCAAGGTGCTCGCGCGCGCCGACTATATGGCGCCGTTCGAATTCCTCGAATACGTGCTGTCGGGCGAACCGCAGGGGCGGCTGCGCCTGCTCGCGCGGCTCGGCGAGGAAGCGCGCGATCCGATCGAGGAACTGCTGAACCAGGCGCTTGCCTATGAAGGCGCGAACACACCGTCGTTGCAGGGCTTCCTGTCGTGGATCGAGGCGGACGACGTGGAGGTGAAGCGCGACGCCGAAGCCGCGCACGATGCCGTGCGCATCATGACGGTGCACGGCTCGAAGGGCTTGCAGGCGCCGATCATCATTCTGGCGGATGCGGCCTCCGCCGTGCCGAAAAGCGCAAAGCCGCCGCTGTCGCTCGATCTGCCCGGCCTCGGCCCCGCGCCGCTGTTCTTCGGATCGGCGAAGACGCTCGTGGGCCCGGCGCGCATCGCTCACGAGGCGGAGACGCGCGCGGCGGGCGAGGAGCACATGCGCCTGCTCTATGTCGCGCTGACGCGCGCGGAGGACCGGCTTTATGTCGGCGGCGCGCTCGGCAAGAAACCCTCGAAGGCGAAAAGCTGGCACGGCCATGTCGCCGAAGCGCTTGCGGCGTCGGCCGCGCAGACCGTTGACGACCCCGTGTGGGGCGCTGTGCTGCGTCATGCGAGCGGAACGCCCGCCCCCGCCGCCGCCGAAGCGAAAGCCTCACCGCAGGATGCGCCCGCGATCCCCGCATGGGCGCTCGCGATGCCGCCGCAGGAAGAGCGCCCGCCGCGCCCGCTCGCCCCCTCCGCGCCGCAGGACGACGATCCCGCGCAGCCTCCGCCCGGCCCGGCCCTGCGCGACGCCGCGCGCCGGGGGCAGGTGCTGCACCAGCTCTTCGAGCGGATCGGCGGCATCGCACCGGCAAACCGCGAGGCCGCGATGCGCGCGTGGCTGCGCCGCAACGCGCCCGATCTGGATGCGGACGCGATCACCGCCGAGGTCGCGGGCGCGCTCGCCGATCCGGGGCTGGCGCCGTGGTTCGCGGAGGGCGCTTATGCCGAAGCGCCGCTTTCGGCGGTCGTCGAGGATGTGGTCATCACCGGCACGATCGACCGGCTGATCGTGGGGGAAGGCCTTGTCCGCGCGCTCGATTTCAAGACCGGACGGAGCCCGCCGCGCGACCTTGCGGGCGTGCCGCAGGCGCACCTGCGCCAGATGCGCGCCTACCGCGATGCGCTCGCGCGCATCTTCCCGGGGCGGCGCGTCGAGACCGCGCTGTTCTACACGGCGGCGCTGCGCCTTATCCGCGTCGATTGATCTGAAAGCCCGGCTTTCCGCGCTGTCAGAAAAGCCTTGGGATATTTGGCCTTGAAGCGGTGCGGTTCAGTCTCCAGATTGCGGCGTAAGTTGTCGTTTATGGAGACGTGCCATGGGTTCCACCGCCATTACGCCTGAAAATTTCGAGGCCGAGGTCGCAAATGCCGGGAAACCGGTTCTCGTCGACTTCTGGGCGCCCTGGTGCGGCCCGTGCCGCCAGATCGCGCCCGCGCTCGAGGAGCTTTCCGAAGAACTCGGCGATCAGGTGACGATCGCCAAGCTCAACACCGACGATCACCCCGAGCTTGCCTCGCAGTTCGGCATTCGGGGTATCCCGACGATGATCCTGTTCAAGGACGGCAAACCCGCCGCCACCAAGGTGGGCGCGCAGCCGAAATCGTCGATCAAGGACTGGCTCGTCGGCGAACTCGCCTGAGCAGGTAAAGGCGGAGGCTAAGCGGCCTCCGCCAACGCTGCGCGGCGGCTGACGAACGCCGCCAGCAGCGCGCCCGCCGCCAGCACGCCCGACGCGATCAGAAAGCTGATCCCCGGCGCATCGCCCACGGTCATTTCGTACATCCAGCCGAAGAACAGCGGCGAGGCGATGCCCGCGATGCTGCCCACGCTCATGTTCGCGCCCTGAAGCTGGCCCTGCTCGCTCTCGGAGACGCGGCGCGTCATCAGCGATTGCAGCGTCGGCATCGCGAGCGCCCAGAGCGCGTTGGGGAATAGCGCGAGCGTGAAGAGAAATCCGGTCGGCGCAAGCCCCATGCCCGCAAGGCCGAGGCTTCCCATGATGAGCCCGGCGACCATCGTGCGCCGGTCCCCCCAGCGCTTTACCGCCGGGCCGACGAGCACCGCCTGCACGATCATTTCAAGCCCGCCCGCGAGCGCCAGCGCGAAGCCGAGATACATCGGGGTCCAGCCGTGCGTGTGCGCGGCGTAGAGCACGAACACCACCGAGAACACGTGGTGCGCGAAGTAGAGCAGGAAGTTCACGATCGCGAGCCCCGACAGCTCCGGGTGCGAGCGCAGCAGCTTCAGCGCGCCGAAGGGGTTCGCGCGCGTCCACGAAAACGCCATGCGCCGCTCGGGCGGCAGCGATTCGGGCAGGATGACCAGCCCGTAGAGGAACGTGATGCCCGAGAGTACCGCCGCCGCCCAGAACGGCGCGCGCGGGCTGATCTCGCCGAGCACGCCGCCGATCAGCGGCCCGGCGATGAACCCGGCGCTGAACGCCGCGCCGACAAGGCCGTAGCCGCGCGCGCGCTCTTCGGGCGCGGTGATGTCGGCCATGTAGGCGAACACCGCGGTGAAGCTGGAGGAGGTGATGCCCCCGATCATGCGGCCGACGGCAAGCCACCACAGGTCGGGCGCCAGCGCCATCAGTATCCAGTCGAGCGTCAGGCCTGCGGTGGAAATCAGGATCGTCGGGCGCCGTCCGTAGCGGTCGGAAATCGATCCGATGATCGGCGAGCAGAGGAACTGCATCCCCGCCCAGATCGCCACCATGATGCCGTTCCAGTATCCGGCGGAAGCCTCCGACCCCACGAAACCCTCGATAAGCGCGGGAAGCACGGGGATGACGAGCCCCATGGCCATGACGTCGAGCACGGCGACGGCAAGGATGAAGGCGATTGCAGGGCGGGATGACGCGGACGACATGACCGCGCGGTCATAGCCGGACGCAGGCGCGGCGTCACGCGCCTAAGATGTTAAATCAGACTGTCATGCAGAACTTGTTTCAGCATCCATGCGGCCGTGCCGCTGAACCGCCGTATGGACCCTGAAACAAGTTCAGGGTGACGTTTTGGTGAGCTCTGAACCGCCGTGCGCCGGTCAGCTCCGATAGTCGGCGTTGATCGAGATGTAGCCGTGCGTCAGGTCGCAGGTCCATACCGTCGCGCGGCCTTGCCCGAGGCCGATGTTCACACCGATCTCGATCTCCTGCCCCTTGAGGTGCGCCGCGACGGGCGCCTCGTCGTAGCCGTCGACGACCATGCCCTCTTTCGCCACCACCGTATCGCCGAAGCGCACCGAAAGCCTGTCGCGGTCCGCAGGTTCGCCCGCCTTGCCCACCGCCATCACGACGCGGCCCCAGTTGGCGTCCTCGCCCGCCACTGCGGTCTTCACCAGCGGCGAGTTGGCGATCGAAAGCGCGATGCGCTTTGCCGAGGCGTCGTCGGTTGCGCCTTCCACGTTCACGGCGATCAGCTTCTGCGCGCCCTCGCCGTCGCGCACCACCTGCTGCGCGAGATCGCGGCAGACCTGCGTGAGCGCGGCCTGGAGAGCGTCGGCGCCGGGCGAGTCGGGCCCGGTGATTTCGGCGTTCTTCGCCGCGCCGGTCGCGAACGCGAGCAGCGTGTCGCTGGTGGAGGTGTCGCTGTCCACGGTGATCGCGTGGAAGCTGAGGTCGGCTGCCGCCGCGAGCATCGTCTTCAGGTACGCAGGCGAGACGGCGGCGTCGGTGAACACGAACGCGAGCATCGTCGCCATGTCCGGCGCGATCATGCCCGAGCCCTTGGCGATCCCGACGACCGCGACGGTGCGGTCGCCGACGACGGCGGTGGCGCCCGCGCCCTTCGCGAACGTATCGGTCGTCATGATCGTGGAGGCGGCGTGCAGCCAGCTTGCGTCGGAGCCCACGGAGAGCTTGCTGAACGCCTGCCGCAGCCCGTCCTTCGCCTTGTCTTCGGGGAGCGGCACGCCGATCACGCCCGTCGAGGCGAGGAAGATCTCTTCGCGCGCGACGCCGAGTTCACCGGCGACCGCATCGAGGATCGCCTCGCACGCCGCCTGGCCGCGCCGTCCGGTGAAGGCGTTCGAGTTGCCTGCGTTCACCACGAGCGCGCGGGCCTTGCCCCCGGCAAGCGCGGCGCGGCACCATTCGACTTCGGGCGAGGGGCACTTCGATGTCGTCGTCAGCCCCGCGACCACCGTGCCTTCGGAGAATTCGCCGAGCAGCAGGTCGGCCCGGTCCCAGCTCTTGTACTGCGCGCGCGCCGTGGCGAGGCGGACGCCTTCGATATCGGGCAGTTTGGGGAATTTTTCGGGGGCCAGCGGCGAACGGTCGTGCATCATCGTCCTCGTGAATGGAATTGCCGCCGGTTTAGGCCACTGCGGCGTTTTGGTCGAGCCGCAAGAGGGGACTCGCCAAGGGGATTCCACCACGTTAGGCTCGCGGGCAACGATAATAACCCAGCGGCGAGCAGAGACGAAGGAGCGCAGGTTCAAAAGGGGAAACGCATTTCGACGTTCAACGAAATGTACGACGGGGAAACGGTTCGCGCGCCCTATCTCGACCTGGCCGGTTGGGTATCGGACATGCCGCCGGACCTCCTCGATCTGAAGCGCGCCGAGGCTGACGCTTTGTTCCGCCGCATCGGCATCACCTTCGCGGTTTACGGCGAAGGCGGTGATCCAGAGCGGCTGATTCCTTTCGACATTTTTCCGCGCGTGTTCACTGCGCACGAATGGCGGCGGCTGGAACGCGGCGTGAAGCAGCGCGCGCAGGCGCTGAACGCCTTTCTCCGCGATGTCTACGGCCGCGCCGAGATCGTTCGCGCCGGGCGCATTCCCGCAGAGCGTATCTTTCAGAATGCCGCCTATGAGCCTGCGGTGGTGGGCATCCAGCCGCCGCGCGGCATCTACAGCCACATCGTCGGCGTCGATATCGTGCGCACCGGTCCCACGGATTTCTTCGTTCTGGAAGACAATTGCCGCACGCCGTCGGGCGTTTCCTACATGCTGGAAAACCGCGAGATCATGATGCGCATGTTCCCGGACCTGTTTCAGCGCAACCGCGTCGAACCCGTGGACGATTATCCGAACCAGCTGCGCCGTACCTTGATGAGCGTCGCACCCGAAAGCTGCAAGGGCGGGCCGACCGTCGTGCTGCTCACCCCCGGATCGCTCAACAGCGCGTATTATGAACACTCCTTCCTTGCCGACCAGATGGGCGTCGAACTCGTGGAGGGGCAGGATCTCTTCGTCGACGGCGACCATGTCTACATGCGCACGACGATGGGGCCCAAGCGCGTCGATGTGATCTACCGCCGCATCGACGACGATTTCCTCGATCCGCTCTGCTTCCGCCCCGATTCGATGCTGGGCGTGCCGGGGCTGCTCAACGTGTACCGCGCCGGCAACGTCGCGATCGCATCCGCCCCCGGCGCGGGCGTGGCGGACGACAAGGCGATCTATACCTACGTGCCGGAGATGATCCGCTTCTACCTCGGCGAGGAGCCCGTGCTGGCGAACGTGCCGACGTGGCAGTGCGGCAATCCCGACGATCTCGCCTATGTGCTCGGCAACCTCTCCGACCTCGTCGTCAAGGAGGTGCATGGTTCGGGCGGGTACGGCATGCTCGTGGGGCCTGCCGCGACACGCGAGGAGGTGGAGGCGTACGCCCGGCGCATCAGGGCCAATCCTTCCGAGTTCATCGCGCAGCCGACGCTCTCGCTGTCGACGACGCCGACCTATGTGGAATCGGGCCTCGCGCCGCGCCATGTCGACCTTCGGCCTTATTGCCTGGTGGGGGAGCGCATCCATCTGTGCGCGGGCGGGCTGACGCGCGTGGCGCTTCGCGAAGGTTCGCTCGTCGTCAATTCCTCTCAGGGCGGCGGCGTGAAGGATACGTGGGTGCTGGCGGACTGAGATGACGATGCTGAGCCGCACTGCCGAAAACCTGTTCTGGATGACGCGCTACATGGAGCGCGCCGAGACGATGGCGCGCCTGCTGGAGGTCGGCTACCGCATCGCGCTGATGCCGTCGGCGGGGGCGGGGCACCAGAACGACTGGGCATCCATTCTGGCGGCAGCGGGCGGTGCGGCGGCGTTCGCCTCGCGCTACGGCGAGACCACGCCCGCCACGGTGGAGTCGTTTCTGTTCTTCGACCGCGAGAACACATCCTCGGTCGCGAACTGCATCTCCCGCGCGCGCGACAATGCGCGCGTCGTGCGCACCGCCGTGACCAGCGAAGTGTGGGACGCGCTGAACGGCGCGTTTCAGGATATGAAGGCGTTCGAGCGGCGCGGACCGGGCCGCGCCGACCTGATGACGCTGTGCGACTGGACCAAGCGGCAGACGGCGCTGCTGCGCGGCGCCATCGAAAACACGCAGCTGCAGCAGGACGGCTACGATTTCATGAACCTCGGCTATTACATCGAGCGCGCCGACAACACCGCGCGGATGCTCGATGTGAAATATTATGTGCTGCTGCCGGTGACGGACCGGGTCGGCGGCGGCATCGACAATTACCAGTGGACGACGCTGCTGCGCGCCATGTCGGTGTTCCGCGCGTTCCACTGGGCCTACGGCGGCGATTACACGCCGGGGAAGATCGCGCACTTCCTCATCCTCAACAAATCCTGCCCGCGTTCGCTCATCCACTGCGCAGAGCAGGCGAACTACCATCTCGCGCGCCTCTCCCGCGCCTACGGCCAGCGTACGAAGCCGCACCAGACCGCGCGCACCATGCTCGCCGAACTTGCCGATGCCGACATCGACGCCATCGTCCTCTCGGGGCTCCACGAGTTCCTGACCGATCACATCCGGCGCACCGCGAAGCTCGGCAGCGAGATTGCGGATACCTATTTGTTCGGGGGCGGGTGATGCGCCTTACGGTCTCGCACGTCACCCGTTACCGCTATGCCACGCCGATCCGGCAGGTGGTGCAAAGCCATCGCCTCACGCCGTCGCGCTTCGCGGGGCAGCGCACGCTCGACTGGAAGGTGGAGGTGGAAGGCGGCCGCTTCTCGCAGCCGTTCACCGACGGCGCGGGGGACACGATCCGCACCATGTCGATGCACGGGGCGGTCGAGGCTGTTGATATTCACGTGACAGGCACGGTCGACACCGTCGATCTCGTCGGCGTGCTCAAGGATCACCGCGAGTGCATCGCGCCGGGCGTCTATCTTCGCACCACGCGCGCGACGCGGCCCGATGCCGCGCTCCGCAAGCTGGCGGCCAAGGCGGTTTCCGGCATTCCCGAGACGGCGCGGCTCGACCGCGCGCACGCCATGGCCGCCGCCGTCGCCGACGGCATCGTGTATGCGCCGGGCGAAACACACGCGCACACCACGGCGGCCGAAGCGCTCGCGCTTGCGCTGGGCGTCTGCCAGGATCACACGCACGCGCTCATCGCCTGCGCGGTTTCAGTCGGCATTCCGGGGCGCTATGTGTCGGGCTATCTGTTCGCGAGCGCCGACGGCGTTGCGCACGAGGCGAGCCACGCCTGGGCGGAGCTTCATATCGAGGGGCTCGGCTGGGTGGGGTTCGACGCCGCCAACCGCTGCTCGCCGGACGAACGCTATATCCGGCTCGGCTCCGGCATCGATTCCGTGGCGGCGGCGCCGATCCGGGGCGTTTCTTTCGGCCGTGCGAACGAAGATCTCGATGTGACCGTTGCGGTTACCGCGGTGCAGCAATAAAGGTTGCAGCATCATGACATATTGCGTCGGCGTCCTTCTCAATGATGGCATCGTGCTCCTTTCGGACACGCGCACCAATGCCGGTTTCGATAATATCGCCAGCTACAAGAAGATGTTCGTCTTCCAGGAGCCGGGCGAGCGCGTGATCGCGCTGATGACGGCGGGCAGCCTTTCGGTGACGCAAACCGTGATCGCGCGCCTGCGCGACGCGATCGACGATCCGGACCAGACCGAAACGCCGTCGATCATGAAGGCCTCCACGATGCTGGAGGTGGCGCATATCATCGGCGACACGCTCTCGCGCGTCACCTCGGAGGTTTCGGAAAAGCTCGAGCGGATGAAGCAGGGCGCGACCGCGTCGATGATCCTCGCCGGGCAGCGCAGGGGCGGCGGCCCGCGCATGTTCCTGATCTATCCGGAGGGCAATTTCATCGAGGCCACGGAAGATACGCCCTTCCTCCAGATCGGCGAGCACAAGTACGGCAAGCCGATTCTCGACCGGGTGGTCCGCAAGAGCATGCCGATCGAGGATGCGCGCAAGGCGCTGCTGCTTTCGATGGATTCGACGCTGCGCTCGAACCTGTCGGTCGGGATGCCGCTCGATCTCGCCGTCATCCGCAAGGATGAACTCGGCTTTTCCGAAACGCGCCGGTTCGAGCCGGGCGATCCGTCGTTCTCCGCGATGTCGGACGCATGGAGCCGCACGCTGCGCGAGGGGTTCTCGCGGATCGAGATCTGACGATCAGGGCTTGCCGAAAAAGCGGTCGATCACGCTTTGTGTCAGCCGCGCCGGACGAAGCGTTTCGGCGGCCACGCAGCACCAGCTCGATTTCACCTCGGCAAGCACCTCCTCGCCGCGCCTGATGACGGTCTCGTAAAACGCGCGCGCGCCGTGCACCTTTTCAAGGAGCACGGTGGCGAACACCTCGTCTTCCAGAAACGTCGGCCGCCGGTAGGTGATCTCGTGCTTCAGCGCGACCCACATGTGCGCGGCGACCGCTTCGGCGGGGGCGAAGCGCTGCCAGTGGCTGAGCACGGCATCCTGCACCCATTTCAGGTAGCTGGCGTTGTTCACGTGCCCCATGAAATCGATATCGGCGGGGCTGATTTCGATCGCGTAGCTGAAGGGGGCGGGGCCGGACATGCGCAGAGGATAGCAGGCCGCGCCGCCCATACAAACGAAAAGCCCCGCCGGAGAGAACTCCGGCGGGGCCTTTGCGTGACGAAAGCTGTGGCTTACGCGGCCTTGCGGCGACGCGCGGCGGCGAGGCCGACGAGGCCCAGGCCGAAGAGCGCGAGCGCAGCCGGTTCCGGCACATCGACGATGTTCACGGCGGTGACCGTGGCCTTCACCTTGGTCGGCGAACCGAAATCGATACCGGCGAGGTTCTGGAACGACACGGTGAAGATGGACCCGTCGTCGGCGATGATCGGCGCGATCGCATTCCACGTCAGTGCGCCGCCGCTGATGGCGCCGAACGCGGTCAGGAACCAGCCCGATCCGCCCGTGGACGCCGAGCCGGCGATCGGCGCGTCGAACGCGAGCGTGGCGGTGAAGTCCACATCGCCGCCGCCGAGGCCGCCGAGATAGAGGTTCGCGAAGTTGAACGAGACGCTCTCGCCCTCTTCAAGATCGAACGAGAAATCGTTGCCGAACGCGAGGCCCGCATTCGCGGTGCATGTCGGCAGAAGGTAGCAATCGAGATCCGCTACGGTGATGCTCGAACCGCCATGATCGACGTCGAAGGTCAGGCCGGCGAGCGCGGGCGCGGAGAACGTGGCGGCACCGACAAATGCAGCGGCAACGGCGAATGATTTCATGGTCATGGAGGGGAGCTTCCTTTCAGCAAAGCAACACAAACGGTCGCTACTGGATGCAATGATCGTGCCACCCTCGAAATGATTGAAAACAGGGTTAATGTTAAATTTACCGTCACCGAACTGTAAAAAATTCCGACGGTTTTCGCGCCCCGGCCGCCGCTGTCAGAACCAGGCGCGGACGCCGACCAGCCAGCGAAGCGTATCCGTGTCTTCGCCCGCGATGCGCGCGTAATCTGCGGTGTCGCCGATTTTGCCGTGCCATTCGACGCCGATGTAGGGCCGCATCCGGGGCGTGATCTCATAGCCGAGCCGCGCGCCCGCCTCGATCGCCGAAAGTCCTGCGCCGATCCCGTATTCGGGGATGTCCTGCGCGGAAAACTCGACTTCGAGGCGCGGCTGCAGGATCAGTCGCTGCGTCAGGCGCTGATCGTATTCGGCCTCGATGCGCGCGGTCACGTCCCCCTTCGTGGAGATGAAGGCGGCGGCGTCCACCTCGAACTTGTAGGGAGAGAGGCCCTGGATGCCGATCACCGCGTGGGCGCGGTCCGGCTCCGGGCGGATGTCGTAGCGCACGCCCGCCTGCAGATCGAAGAACGGCCCGATCGCGCGGCTCCACAGCGCCTGCACCTCGGCGGATTCAAGCGCGCCGCCGAACGCGCCTTCGCCTTCGGTCTTCCACCAGAACTTGTCGATGTCGCGGCCGATCCAGCCCTGCACGTCCCACAGATAGGTCTCGTGGCCTTGGCCCAAGCCCGTTTCGAGCCGGTCGATGATGGTCTTGTTCACCGTCATGCCGCCCGTTTCCTTGTACAGCGCGGCGCGCGCGGCGGCCATTGTCTCGGCGCCGAACACGGCATCGGCGGCATGGACCGCGCCGGAGGTCGCCGCGGCGGGCGGCGGGCCTTTGGGGATGGCAGGGCCTGAAGGCGCGGCGCCGTGCCCGGCGTACGGGTCGGCCGATGGCATGACATGGCCTGCGTGCGGGTCAGCGGCCGGCGGCGGCATCACGTGCCCCGCGTGCGGATCGGCGGCGGGCATCTGGTGGTGCGAATGGTCCTGCGCGAACGCCGGGCCCGCCGCGCCGATCAGGAGGAGTGCAAGACGCCGCGTCATGCCGCGTCTCCTTCGCTATCGAGAGGCCGCACCGTCACCACGTTGAACATGCCGAGGTGCATGTGCATCAGCAGGTGGCAGTGGAACGCCCAGTCGCCGGGCGCGTCGGCGGTGAAGTCGAAGGCGACCTTGCCGCCCGGCAGCACGTTCACCGTGTGCTTGCGCGGGTGGTGGCCCTCGTGGCCGTTCACGACCTCGAAGAAATGCCCGTGCAGGTGGATGGGGTGCGCCATCATCGTGTCGTTCACCAGCGTCACGCGCACGCGCTCGTTGCGTTCGAAGCGGAACGGCTCTGTCACCGGGCTGAACTGCTCGCCGTTCAGCGACCACATGTAGCGTTCCATGTTGCTCGTCAGGTGGATTTCGAGATTGCGCGAGGGCGGGCGCGGGTCCGGGTTCGGCGCCAGCGCGACGAGATCGGTGTAGACGAGCACGCGGTGCGTCTCGTCCTCAAGGCCGAGCCCCCGGTCGCCGACGCGGTCCACCGGCATCGGCGCGATCATGTCGACGCCGGGGCTCAGCTTCACGCCCGCGCGCGCGGCGTTCTGCGGGTCGCGCATTTTCATGGAATGGCCCATCGCGGCATGGTCACCGCCGCTGCCGTGCCCCATGTCCTTCATCGAAAGCGTCGGGCGTTCGCGCAGCTTGGGCACCGGCGCGCTCATGCCCATCCGGGGCGCCAGCGTCGCGCGCGCCATGCCGGAGCGGTCGACGCTCTCGGCGGCGAGCGTGTACGCGCCGTCCCCCGGCGTCACGATCACGTCGTAGGTCTCCGCGACGCTGATCTGGAGTTCGTCCGTCTCCACCGGCCGCACGTTCTCGCCGTCCGCGTTCACCACGGTCATGGGGAGGCCGGGGATGCGGACGTTGAAGATGGTCATGGCCGACGCATTGATGATACGCAGCCGCACGCGCTCGCCCGGCGTGAAGAGCCCGGTCCAGTTCTCCGCCGGGCCGTGTCCGTTCACGAGATAGGTGTAGGTCGCGCCGGTCACATCCGAAATGTCGGCGGGGCTCATCCGCATGCCGCCCCATTCCAGCCGATCCTTCAGGCTCTGGCCCTTGCCCGCCAGCAGCTCGGCAAGGTTCGGATTGTCGCGGCGGAAGAACTCGGGATCCTGCTTCAGCGTCTTCATGATCGCGTGCGGATGCATGAAGCTCCAGTCGGACAGCACGATCACGTGCTCGCGGTCGTAGGCGACGGGGTCCGACGCGGCGGGATCGATGACGAGAGGGCCGTAATGCCCCATGGCTTCCTGCAGGTTCGAATGGCTGTGATACCAATAGGTGCCGGCCTGAATGACCGGGAATTCGTAGGTGAAGCTGGAATGCGGCGCGATGCCGGGGAAGCTGATGCCCGGCACGCCGTCCATCTGGAACGGCAGCAGCAGCCCGTGCCAGTGGATCGATGTGTCTTCGTCAAGATGGTTGGCGACGATCAGCCGCGCGTTCTGGCCTTCCTTCAAACGGATAAGCGGCGCGGGCAGCGTGCCGTTCACCGTGATCGCATGGCCGGTGCGCCCGCCGACGGTGAAGGGCGTGTGCCCGACGTTCAGCCGAATCTCGGGGCCGGAAAGCGCGGCGCCGATGCCGGGCGTGCCGCTGCGCGCCCATGCGGGGAAAAGTGCCGTGGCACCAAGGCCGCCGATCAACGCGCGGCGCGAGAGGGGAAGTGTGTTCATGCGGCGCCTTCTGCACCTTGACATTATGTCAGGGTCAAGGGTCTGTTTGGACGATTTTCGAATCCGGGGGTGAAACTATGAACATCGGCGAGGCATCGAAGAAAAGCGGCGTCAGCCAGCGCATGATCCGGCACTACGAGGGCATCGGCCTCATCCCGCTGCCGCCGCGCCGCGACTCCGGCTACCGCGACTACGGCGAGGCCGATGTCCACCGCCTGCGGTTCATCGCCAATGCGCGCGATCTCGGCTTCGGCATCGATGAAATCCGCACGCTGCTGGCGCTCTGGTCCGACCGGGAGCGCAGCAGCGCAGACGTGAAGCGCCTCGCGCTCCAGCAGGCCGAAGCGCTCGGCGAGAAGGCGAAGGCGATTGAGGCGATGCGCCGCACGCTTATCCATCTGGCCAAGGGTTGCCAGGGCGATTCGCGCCCCGAATGCCCGATCATCGACGCGCTCGCGACCCGCATTCATTGACTATAAAGCGCGCCGTTCCTATGTCGGCGGCGATGTTGGGGGCGCGCCTGTGCGGCCCCGCCCTTTGCGCACAAGGTCCTTCATGCTGGGTTTTAACGCGCTCGCGAAGCGTATCTTCGGGTCTTCCAACGATCGCTATGTCCGGTCGCTCTCCACCATTGTCCGCAAGATCAACGATCTTGAACCGTCGTTCGAGGTGCTGTCGGACGATCAGCTGAAGGCCAAGACGGACGAGTTTCGTCAGCGCCTTGCGGCCGGCGAAAAGCACGACGCCCTGCTGCCCGAAGCCTTCGCCACGGTGCGCGAGGCTTCGAAGCGCGTTCTGGGCATGCGGCATTTCGACGTGCAGCTTATCGGCGGCATCGTGCTTCATCGCGGCGAGATCGCCGAGATGCGCACGGGCGAGGGCAAGACGCTCGTGGCGACGCTCGCCACGTACCTGAACGCCATCGAGGGCAAGGGCGTCCACGTCGTCACCGTGAACGACTATCTGGCCCGCCGCGATTCCGGCTGGATGGGCAAGATCCACAATTTCCTCGGCCTGTCGGTGGGCGTCATCGTTCCCAACGTCGATGAAGCCACCCGCCGCGCGGCCTACGCGTCGGACATCACCTACGGCACCAACAACGAATTCGGCTTCGATTACCTCCGCGACAATATGAAATACTCGCGCGAGGCGATGGTGCAGCGGCCCTTCAACTTCGCGATCGTCGACGAGGTCGATTCGATCCTGGTGGACGAGGCGCGCACGCCGCTCATCATTTCGGGCCCCACCGAAGACAAGACCGACCTCTATCTCGCCGTGGACGCGGTGGTGAAGGTGCTGCCCAGAGACGCCTACGACGTCGACGAGAAGCAGAAGTCGATCATGCTCACGGAAGACGGCACCGAAGCCGCCGAGCGCGCGCTGGAGGCGGCGGGGCTGCTTGTCGGCGCCAACCTCTACGATTTCGAGAACACGCAGGTCGTCCACCACCTCAACCAGGCGCTGAAGGCCAATGTGATCTTCCGCCGCGACACGGACTATATCGTGAAGGGCGGCAAGGTCGTCATCATCGACGAGTTCACCGGCCGCATGATGGACGGGCGCCGCTGGTCCGACGGTCTGCATCAGGCGGTCGAGGCCAAGGAAGGTGTCGAGATCCAGCCGGAAAACCAGACGCTCGCCTCGATCACCTTCCAGAACTACTTCCGCATGTACCCCAAGCTGGGCGGCATGACCGGCACGGCGGCGACCGAAGCGGCCGAGTTCTACGACATCTATAAGCTGAACACGGTCGAGATCCCCACGAACGTGCCCGTGAAGCGCATCGACGTCGACGACGAGTTCTACAAGAACGCGCAGGACAAGTACGGCGCGATCGTGAAGGCGATCCGCGAGGCGAGCCTGAAGGGCCAGCCGGTGCTCGTCGGCACGGTTTCCATCGAAAAGTCGGAAATGCTCTCCGAGCATCTGACGAAGGAAGGCGTCGAGCACAGCGTGCTCAACGCGCGCTTCCACGAGCAGGAAGCCCGCATCGTCGCGCAGGCGGGCCGGCTCGGCGCCGTCACCATCGCCACCAACATGGCCGGGCGCGGCACGGATATCCAGCTCGGCGGCAACGTGGAGTTCCGCGTCGACGACGAGCTGCAAACGATGCCCGAAGGCCCGGAAAAGGACGCCGAAGTCGAGCGCATCCGTCAGGAGATCGCCGCCGAGCGCGAGGCGGTGAAGGCGGCGGGCGGGCTTTTCGTGCTCGGCACCGAGCGGCACGAGAGCCGCCGCATCGACAACCAGCTGCGCGGCCGTTCGGGCCGACAGGGCGATCCCGGCTTCTCGCGCTTCTATCTCAGCCTCGACGACGACCTGCTGCGCATCTTCGGGCAGCAGTCGATGCTCAACCGCATGATGCAGTCGGGTCTCGAAGAGGGCGAGGCGATCGTCCACCCCTGGATTTCGAAAGCGATCCAGACCGCGCAGCGGAAGGTGGAGGCGCGCAACTACGACATCCGCAAGCAGCTCCTCCAGTACGACGACGTGATGAACGACCAGCGCAAGGTGGTCTACGAACAGCGCGCCGACGTGATGGATTCGGAAACGCTCGGCGACGTCGCCGCCGACATGCGCACGGAAACCGCCAACGACGTGCTGGCGCTGCACTGCCCGGCGGGCACCTATCCCGAACAGTGGAACATCGAGGGGCTGAAGGGCGATCTCCAGCGGCTATTCGCGCTCGACCTGCCGATCGAGACATGGATGGGCGAACAGGCCATCGATCAGGAAATCTTCGCCGAACGCATCGAGCAGGCCGCCAAGGACGTGCTCGAGGCGAAGACGGCGAACATCCCGACCGAAACGTGGACGCAGATCGAAAAGAGCTTCCTGCTCCAGGCAATCGACCATCACTGGAAGGAGCATCTTGCCACGCTCGATGCCCTGCGCGCCGTCATCCATCTGCGCGCCTATGCCCAGAAGCAGCCGATCAACGAATACAAGCAGGAAGCCTTCGCGCTGTTCGAGCGGATGCTCGTGAACATCCGCGAGGAAGTGACGCGCATGCTCAGCCACGCGCAGTTCGAAATGACGCCGCCGCCGCCGATGCCGCGCGCGCCGTCCGAATTCGTCACCACGCATATCGATCCGTTCACCGGCGAGGACGATTCGTTCCCGCACACAGACACGCCCGGGCCGCGTCAGGGCGCCTTGTTGCCGATGCCGGAGGGTCAGGGGCCGGTCGGGCGCAATCAGATGTGTCCTTGCGGCTCCGGGCGCAAATACAAGCACTGCCACGGCGCGAAGGACTGACCGCCGCGCCGGACTCTGCGCGATTCGTGTCACGAGTCGGGCGGGGCGTGCCCGCGAATGTTCCTTTCGTCATGCGGGGCGGAGACAGCGTGAAAGATGCGCGCCGGGCGCGTCGCCGAAGACCCGCAGAGAACCGTCACGAAAGCCGTTGACCTTGGGGGGGCGCACGCATATAAGCCGCGCCCGTACTCGCGGGCTGGTGGTAGGCGTTCGTCCTAGACGCTGTCCTGGAACGGGTTTTTAGAGCTGATAGGCCGCAAGGCCGCGAAATAAGGGTCCGGGTGGGGCCGTTAAGGTGCCCGCCGGGGCCGTTTGCATTTGTCCGCGAATCGATCGCGGATGTTTTGCGCGCGGCTGGTCACGGATGCTCGCATGGATTTGGAAACAAGAGGCTGAAGCGTTAATGCCGACGATCAACCAGCTGGTCCGCAAGGGTCGAAACCCGCAGAAGGCGCGCAACAAGGTGCCGGCGCTTGAGGCGAATCCGCAGAAGCGCGGCGTTTGCACGCGCGTCTATACGACGACCCCGAAGAAGCCGAACTCGGCGCTCCGCAAGGTCGCCAAGATTCGCCTGACCAACGGTTTCGAGGTGATCGGCTACATCCCGGGTGAAGGCCACAACCTTCAGGAACACTCGGTGGTGCTCATTCGCGGCGGCCGCGTGAAGGATTTGCCGGGTGTGCGCTATCACGTGCTCCGCGGCGTGCTTGACACCCAGGGCGTCAAGGACCGCAAGCAGAGCCGTTCGAAATACGGCGCCAAGCGGCCGAAGTAAGGAAACGAAGAAATGGCTCGTCGTCGTCGTCCGGAGAAGCGCGAAATTCTCCCCGATCCCCGCTTCGGGGACATCACGCTCACGAAATTCATGAATCTCGTGATGTATGAGGGCAAGAAGTCGATCGCTGAAACGATCGTCTACACTGCGCTCGACAGCATCGAATCGAAGATGAAGAAGGATCCTGTCGGGATCTTTCACGACGCGCTGAACAACGTGAAGCCGGGCATCGAGGTCCGCAGCCGCCGCGTCGGCGGTGCGACCTATCAGGTGCCCGTCGAGGTGCGTCCGGAGCGTTCGCAGGCGCTGGCGATCCGCTGGCTGATCGCGTCGGCCCGCAACCGCAGCGAGAACACGATGTCGGCGCGCCTTTCGGGCGAGCTGATGGATGCCTCGCAGAACCGCGGCACCGCCGTGAAGAAGCGCGAAGACACACACCGTATGGCCGAGGCGAACCGCGCCTTCGCGCACTACCGCTGGTAAAGAGTAAGGACTGACCGTCATGGCCCGCAGCCATCCGCTCGAGAAATATCGCAATATCGGCATCATGGCGCACATCGATGCCGGTAAGACGACGACGACCGAGCGCATTCTTTATTACACCGGCAAATCCTACAAGATCGGCGAGGTCCATGAGGGCACCGCTACGATGGACTGGATGGAGCAGGAGCAGGAGCGCGGGATCACGATCACGTCCGCTGCGACCACCTGTTTCTGGAACGACCACCGCATCAACATCATCGACACGCCCGGCCACGTCGATTTCACCATCGAGGTGGAGCGCAGCCTTCGCGTGCTCGACGGTGCGGTCGCGTGCTTCGACGGCGTTGCCGGTGTCGAGCCGCAGTCGGAAACGGTGTGGCGCCAGGCGGACAAGTACAAGGTTCCGCGGATGTGCTTCGTCAACAAGCTCGACCGGACCGGCGCCAACTTCGAACGCTGCGTGGAGATGATCAAGGATCGTCTCGGTGCGCGTCCGCTGGTGCTTTACCTTCCGATCGGTATCGAGAGTTCGTTCAAGGGTCTCGTCGATCTCGTCGAGAACCGCGCGATCATCTGGCTCGATGAATCGCTTGGCGCGAAGTTCGAATACCAGGACATTCCGGACGATCTGAAGGATTCCGCCGAACTGGCGCGTCAGGAACTCATCGAGATGGCCGTCGAGCAGGACGATGCCGTCATGGAATCGTACCTCGAAGGCAACATCCCCGATGCCGCGACGCTGAAGGCGCTGATCCGCAAGGGCACGCTGAACTTCTCGTTCGTGCCGGTGCTGTGCGGTTCGGCGTTCAAGAACAAGGGCGTGCAGCCGCTGCTCGACGCCGTCGTCGATTACCTGCCGAGCCCGCTCGACGTGCCGCCGGTGCAGGGCGTCAAGCTGGACGGCGAGACCGTCGATAGCCGCAGGGCTGCCGACGACGAGCCTTTCGCGGCGCTGGCGTTCAAGATCATGACCGATCCGTTCGTCGGCACGCTGACGTTTGCGCGCATCTACTCGGGCAAGCTCGAGGGGTCTTCCACCGTGCTCAACTCGGTGAAGGACAAGAAGGAAAAGATCGGGCGCATGCTGCTCATGCATGCGAACGAGCGCGAAGACATCAAGGAAGCCTTCGCGGGCGACATCGTCGCACTCGTCGGCCTCAAGGAAGTCACCACGGGCGAGACGCTCTGCGCGACGAACGCACCGATCATCCTCGAGCGCATGGAATTCCCCGAGCCCGTCATCGAGGTTGCGGTCGAACCGAAGACCAAGGCCGACCAGGAAAAGATGGGCATCGCGCTCAACCGCCTCGCGCAGGAAGACCCGAGCTTCCGCGTGTCGTCGGACATGGAAAGCGGCCAGACCATCATCAAGGGCATGGGCGAGCTTCATCTCGAGATTCTCGTCGATCGCATGAAGCGCGAGTTCAAGGTCGAAGCGAATGTGGGCGCGCCGCAGGTGGCGTATCGCGAATCGCTCGCTCGCAAGGTCGATATCGACTACACGCACAAAAAGCAGTCGGGTGGTTCGGGTCAGTTCGGCCGTGTGAAGATGACGGTCGCACCGGGCGAGCGTGGCCAGGGTGTGGTGTTCGTCGACGAGGTCAAGGGCGGCAACGTGCCGCGCGAGTACATTCCGTCGGTCGAAAAGGGCATTCGCGAGATTGCCGCATCGGGTTCGCTGATCGGCTTTCCGATCATCGACTTCACCGCGACGCTGACGGACGGCGCCTATCACGACGTCGACTCGTCGGCGATGGCGTTCGAAATCACCGGCCGCGGCGCGATGCGCGAAGCAGCGCAGAAATCCGGCATCAAATTGCTTGAGCCGGTGATGAAGGTTGAAGTGGTGACCCCCGAGGATTACCTCGGCGACGTCATCGGCGATCTGAATTCACGGCGTGGCCAGATTCAGGGCACCGACAGTCGCGGCAACGCACAGGTTGTCGAGGCGATGGTGCCGCTGGCGAATATGTTCGGCTACGTGAACCAGCTCCGGTCCTTTACGCAGGGACGGGCGCAGTACTCGATGCAGTTCAGTCATTACGAAGAAGTCCCGGCGAACGTCGCCGAGGAAGTAAAGGCGAAGCTCGCCTGATTTTGGGTTGGCCGACGAGGCCTGGGACAGCAGAAGACAAGAGGGTTTAAGAGATGGCGAAAGCGAAGTTTGAGCGCAACAAGCCGCACTGCAACATCGGCACCATCGGTCACGTCGACCATGGCAAGACGACGCTGACTGCGGCGATCACGAAGGTTCTGGCGGAATTCGGCGGCGCGACGTTCACCGATTACGCCAACATCGACAAGGCTCCCGAAGAGCGCGAGCGCGGCATCACGATCTCGACGGCGCACGTCGAGTACGAGACGGATGCACGTCACTACGCGCACGTCGATTGCCCGGGCCACGCCGATTATGTGAAGAACATGATCACCGGTGCGGCGCAGATGGACGGCGCGATCCTCGTCGTGAACGCTGCCGACGGCCCGATGCCGCAGACCCGCGAGCACATCCTGCTCGCGCGTCAGGTCGGCGTGCCGGCGCTGGTCGTCTATCTCAACAAGGTCGATCAGGTCGACGACGCCGAGCTTCTGGAGCTTGTCGAGCTTGAGGTTCGTGAGCTGCTCTCGAAGTATGATTTCCCGGGCGACGACATTCCGATCGTCAAGGGTTCGGCGCTTGCCGCTCTTGAAGGCCGCGATGACGAAATCGGCAAGAATTCGATCCTCGAGCTGATGAAGGCCGTCGACGAGGCCATTCCGCAGCCGGCGCGTCCGCTCGACCGTCCGTTCCTGATGCCGATCGAAGACGTGTTCTCGATCTCGGGCCGCGGCACCGTCGTTACGGGCCGCGTCGAGTCGGGCATCGTCAAGGTTGGTGAGGAAGTCGAGATCGTCGGCATCCGTCCGACGACGAAGACCGTCGTCACCGGCGTGGAAATGTTCCGCAAGCTGCTCGATCAGGGCCAGGCCGGCGACAACATCGGCGCGCTGCTGCGTGGTACGAAGCGTGAAGACGTCGAGCGCGGCCAGGTTCTCTGCAAGCCGGGCACGATCACGCCGCACACCGAGTTCAACGCGAACGTCTATGTGCTGTCGAAGGATGAAGGCGGCCGTCACACGCCGTTCTTCGCGAACTACCGTCCGCAGTTCTACTTCCGCACCACCGACGTCACCGGAGAGGTTGTTCTCCCCGAGGGCACCGAGATGGTGATGCCGGGCGACAACGTGCAGCTCGGCGTGAAGCTGATTGCGCCGATCGCCATGGACCAGGGTCTCCGCTTCGCCATTCGCGAAGGCGGCCGTACCGTGGGTTCGGGCGTCGTGGCGGAAATCACGAAGTAAGCGAAAGCATATCGCCGGTCCGGCACGAAAACGTGCCGGACCGGTTTGCTTTTGCCGGTTGGTTTGAGAAGGCCGAAATTGGTCGGCCGAATAAAGGTTTGAACGGGTACCCGCATGGAAACGCAGAATATTCGCATCCGCCTGAAGGCCTTCGATCACCGCGTGCTCGATCAGGCGACGGGCGAAATCGCCGACACGGCGAAGCGGACGGGCGCGATGGTCCGCGGACCCATCCCGATGCCGACGCGCATCGAGAAGTTCACCGTGAACCGCTCGCCGCACGTCGACAAGAAGTCGCGCGAGCAGTTTGAGGTTCGCACCTACAAGCGCCTGCTGGACATTGTTCAGCCGACGCCGCAAACGGTGGACGCGCTGATGAAGCTCGACCTTGCCGCAGGTGTGGATGTCGAGATCAAGTTGCAGGCCTAGCCTGATTTTTTAACTCAAGCCCGCTGCACGCAGCGGGCCTCTGAATAGGAAGGGACAAGATCATGCGCACTGGCGTGATCGCAAAGAAGGTGGGAATGACCCGGCTGTTCAAGGATGACGGCCGGCACGTTCCTGTGACGGTCCTCAGCCTCGAAGGCTGTCAGGTCGTTGCGCAGCGCACTGCGGATCGTGACGGTTATGTCGCGCTTCAGCTCGGTGCCGGCACCGCGAAGGTTAAGAACGTCGCCAAGCCGCAGCGCGGTCACTTCGGCAAGGCCGAAGTCGAACCGAAGGCGCAGGTTGTCGAATTCCGCGTCTCCGAAGATGCGCTCGTCGATGTGGGTGCCGAACTTTCGGCCGACCATTTCGTTGCGGGTCAGTATGTCGACATCACGGGTTCCACGCAGGGCAAAGGCTTCGCCGGCGCCATGAAGCGTTGGGGTTTCAGCGGTCTGCGTGCAACGCACGGCGTGTCGGTGTCGCACCGTTCGCATGGTTCGACCGGACAGCGTCAGGATCCCGGCAAGGTCTTCAAGAACAAGAAGATGGCCGGCCACATGGGCGCCCGCAATCGCACCCAGCAGAACCTGGAAATCGTGGGCACCGATACCGCGCGCGGTCTCATCTTCGTCAAGGGTTCGGTTCCCGGTCACAAGGGCGGCTGGCTCGAAGTTCGCGACGCCGTGAAGGTCGCGCGTCCGGGCGAAGCGCCGTATCCGGCCTCTGTCCGCAGCGCCAACAACAATGAAGCGGCGCCCGCCGAGGTTCCGGCGGAAACGCCGGCCGAGACGGTCGAAACCGCCACCGACGGCCAGGAGGGCTGAACATGAAGGTCAAAGTACAGACCCTCGACGGCAAAACCGGTTCCGATGATGTCGAACTGAACGACGAGATCTTCGGTCTCGAACTTCGCGCCGACATTCTGCACCGCGTCGTCAACTGGCAGCTCGCCAACCGTCGCGGCTATGCCCGCGCGGCGCGCGAGCGCAGCGATGTCGCGCGCACCGGCAAGAAGTTCGGTCGCCAGAAGGGCGGCGGCACGGCCCGTCACGGCAACCGTCGCGCGCCGATCTTCATCGGCGGCGGCAAGGCCCACGGTCCGCGCGCGCGCTCGTTCGAGCAGAGCCTCAACAAGAAGATCCGCGTGCTCGGTCTCAAGACCGCGCTTTCGGTGAAGGCCCGCGAAGGCAAGCTCATCGTCGTCAAGGATCTCGAGCTGAAGGATGCAAAGACGAAGGCGCTGCGCGAACAGCTCGGCAAGCTTGGCATCACCAGCGGTCTTTTCATCGACGGCGATACGCCCGCGAACTTCCGCCTGGCCTGCGCGAACCTCTACAAGGTGGACGTGCTCCCGGTGATCGGCGCGAACGTCTACGACATCCTCAATCACGACACGCTCGTCCTCACGACATCGGCGGTCGAAAAGCTGGAGGCGCGCTTCAATGGCTAAGGCTGCGAAGAAGGCCGAGATCGCGCTGGAGCACTACGACGTGATCCTGGCGCCGATTATCACCGAAAAGTCGACGCAGGTGTCGGAATACAACCAGGTTGTGTTCCACGTCGCGAAGACCGCGACCAAGCCTGACATCAAGGCAGCGGTCGAAGCGCTGTTCGATGTCAAGGTGAAGGGCGTGAACACGCTCATCGCCAAGGGCAAGACGAAGCGCTGGAAGGGTCAGCGCTACATCCGCTCCGATGCGAAAAAAGCCGTCGTGACGCTCGCCGAAGGCGAGTCGATCGACGTGACCACGGGAATCTAGGCCATGGCGCTCAAATCCTATAATCCGACCAGCCCGGCGCGGCGTGGTCTCATCCTTGTCGACAAGTCGCAGCTCTTCAAGGGCAAGCCCGTAAAGGGCCTGACCGAAGGCCTGCACAAGTCCGGCGGCCGCAACAACCAGGGCCACGCCACCGCGCGCGGCATCGGCGGCGGTCACAAGCGTCGTTATCGCATCGTCGATTTCAAGCGTCGCAAGTGGGACATGACTGCGGTTGTGGAGCGGATCGAATACGATCCCAACCGCACCGCGTTCATCGCGCTCGTGAAGTACGAGGATGGCGAAATCACGTACATTCTCGCGCCGCAGCGTCTTGCCGTCGGCGACAGCATCGTCGCGGGCAAGAAGACGGACGTGAAGCCGGGCAACGCGATGGAAATCGGCCAGATGCCGGTGGGCACGATCGTCCACAATGTCGAGATGAAGCCCCGCAAGGGCGGTCAGATCGCACGCAGCGCCGGCACCTATGTGCAGGTGGTGGGTCGTGATCGCGGCATGGCGATCGTTCGTCTGGGTTCGGGTGAGCAGCGTTACGTCCCCGCCGATTGCATGGCGACGGTCGGTGCGGTGTCGAACCCCGACAATTCGAACCAGAACCTCGCGAAGGCCGGCCGCAACCGCTGGCTCGGCAAGCGTCCGCTGACACGCGGTGTCGCGAAGAACCCGGTCGATCACCCGCACGGCGGCGGCGAAGGCCGCACCTCGGGCGGCCGTCATCCGGTGACGCCGTGGGGCAAGCCGACCAAGGGCGCGAAGACGCGCAACCGCAAGAAAGCGTCGAACGCGATGATCATCCGGTCGCGTCACGCGAAGAAGAAGAGGTAAGCCATGGCGCGTTCCGTCTGGAAGGGTCCGTTCGTCGACCTGCACCTTCTGAAGAAGGCCGAGACCGCCCAGGATTCCGGTGCGCGTGCGCCGATCAAGACCTGGTCGCGCCGCTCGACGATCCTGCCGCAGTTCGTCGGTCTCACCTTCAATGTCTACAACGGCAAGAAGTTCGTACCGGTGACGGTCAACGAGGATATGGTGGGCATGAAGCTCGGCGAGTTCGCGCCGACGCGCACCTTTTTCGGCCACACCGCCGACAAGAAGGCGAAGAGGTAAGCGATGAGCAAGGCTGCAAACCCACGCCGTGTCGGCGAGCGCGAAGCGCTCGCGGTGGCGACGACCGTTCGCGGTTCGGCTTACAAGCTGAACCTCGTCGCCGGTCTCATTCGCGGCAAGAAAGCCGGCGAAGCGCTCAACATCCTCACCTTCTCCACGAAGGCGATGGCGGTTGACGTTCGCAAGGTTCTCGCCTCGGCGATCGCGAACGCTGAAAACAACCACAACCTCGACGTCGATGCGCTCGTGGTGAAGGAAGCCAGTGTCGGCAAATCGATCACGATGAAGCGCTGGACGCCCCGTGCGCGCGGTCGCTCGGCGAAGATCATGAAGCCGATCAGCCGCATCCGCATCATTGTGCGCGAAGCGGACGAAGAGGCAGGAGCGTAATATGGGTCACAAGACTTCCCCCATCGGTCTGCGGCTGCAGATCAACCGCACCTGGGACTCGCGCTGGTTCGCGGACGGCGACGATTACGGCCGCATGCTTCTCGAGGATCTCAAGATCCGCAACTTCGTGATGAAGACGCTGCCGCAGGCTGCGATCTCGAAGGTGGTGATCGAGCGTCCCGCCAAGCTGTGCCGCGTGTCGGTCTATGCGGCGCGTCCGGGTGTCATCATCGGCAAGAAGGGCGCGGACATCGACAAGCTGCGCAAGCAGATCGCTGCGATGACGTCGAGCGAGGTGTCGCTCAACATCGTCGAGATCCGCAAGCCGGAGGTTGATTCCAAGCTCGTAGCGCAGTCGGTCGCCGATCAGCTCGTGCGCCGCGTTGCGTTCCGCCGCGCCATGAAGCGGGCCGTTCAGTCGGCGCTGCGTCTCGGCGCGGAGGGCATCAGGATCACCTGCTCGGGTCGTCTCGGCGGTGCCGAAATCGCACGGACGGAATGGTACCGTGAAGGCCGCGTTCCGCTGCACACGCTGCGCGCGAACGTGGACTACGCGGAAGCTCAGGCTCACACGGCTTACGGCGTTTGCGGGGTAAAGGTCTGGATCTTCAAGGGTGAGATCCTCGACCACGACCCGCTCGCTCAGGACCGGATCATGATGGATGCACAGACGTCGGGAGTTCGGCCGGCGCGGTAAGGTCGAAAGACCATACCTGCGTCGCCTGATCGAGGACCGATTCCTGTCAGAAGGCGATAAAAGATGCTGCAACCAAAACGCACCAAGTTCCGCAAGGCCCACAAGGGTCGCATTCACGGCAATGCCAAGGGTGGCACCGAACTCAACTTCGGCGCCTACGGCCTGAAGGCGCTCGAGCCGGAGCGTGTCACCGCGCGCCAGATCGAATCCGCGCGCCGTGCGATCACGCGCCATATCAAGCGCCAGGGCCGTCTCTGGATCCGTATCTTCCCGGACGTTCCGGTCTCCCGCAAGCCTGCCGAAGTCCGCATGGGCTCGGGCAAGGGCGCGCCGGAATACTGGGTCGCCCGCGTGAAGCCGGGCCGCGTGATGTTCGAGCTTGACGGCGTCAGCTACGAGGTCGCCGCCGGCGCCTTCGAGCGCGCCGCCGCGAAGCTCCCGATCAAGACGAAGCTGATCGCTCGTCTTGGCGACCAGCACTAAGGAGGGGATGCAGCCATGAAGCACGCAGACCTCAAGACGAAGACCGACGACCAGCTTTCTGCCGATCTTGCGCAGCTGAAGAAGGAGCAGTTCAACCTGCGCTTCCAGGCAGCGACCGGCCAGCTGGAAAAGGCGAGCCGTGTGCGCGAGGTGCGCCGCACCATCGCGCGTATTCGGACGCTGCAGAACGAACGCGGTCGCGCCAGCGCCGCTGCCGAAGCCTGAAGGGAATAACGATGCCGAAACGCGTCCTCGTCGGGCAGGTAGTCTCCGACAAGACCGACAAGACGGTGGTTGTGAAGGTCGAACGCCGGGTTCAGCACCCGCTGTACGGCAAGATCATCCGCCGCTCGAAGAAATATCACGCGCACGATGAAGCCAATGCCTTCAAGGCCGGCGACACCGTGCGGATCGAAGAATGTGCGCCGATCTCCAAGCTGAAGACGTGGCGCGTCACGGAAAAGGTGAGCTGACATGATCCAGATGCAGACGAACCTCGAGGTCGCGGACAACAGCGGCGCGAAAAGGGTGCAGTGCATCAAGGTGCTCGGCGGCTCGAAGCGCCGTTTCGCAACCGTCGGCGACGTGATCGTCGTCTCGGTGAAGGAAGCGACGCCGCGCGGCCGCGTGAAGAAGGGTGACGTGCACCGCGCCGTCATCGTTCGCACCGCGAAAGACATCCGCCGCGCCGACGGCACCGTGATCCGCTTCGATTCGAACGCGGCCGTGCTCATCAACAAGAGCGAGGAGCCGATCGGCACCCGCATCTTCGGGCCGGTGGTGCGCGAACTGCGTGCCAAGAAGCACATGAAGATCATCAGCCTTGCGCCGGAGGTCCTCTAAATGTCGGCAGCGAAGATCAAGAAGGGTGACCGCGTCGTGGTCCTGTCCGGCAAGGACAAGGGCAAGCACGGCGATGTCGTGAAGTCGCTTCCCAAGGACGGCAAGCTCGTCGTGTCGGGCATCAACATGATGGTCCGCCACGTGAAGCCGAGCCAGTCCAATCCGCAGGGCGGGCTGGAGCGTCGCGAGGCGCCGATCCACGCGTCCAAGGTGGCGCTGGAAGACCCGAAGACCGGCAAGCCGACGCGTGTCGGTTTCCGTATCGAGAAAGACGGCAGCAAGGTGCGTGTCGCCAAGCGGTCGGGTGAGGTGATCAATGGCTAAGGCAGAACGCGTGCAGCCGCGCCTTAAGAAGGTGTATGAAGACAAGGTGCGCGCCGAGCTCACCGAGCGCTTCGGCTACAAGAACGGCATGGAAGTGCCGGGCATCGAGAAGATCGTGCTCAACATGGGCGTGGGCGATGCGACGCAGGACAAGAAGCGCATCGATGCCGCGCTGAACGAGATGATGCTGATTGCCGGTCAACGCCCGGTGGTCACCAAGGCACGCGTCTCGATCGCGCAGTTCAAGCTGCGCGAAGGTATGCCGATCGGCGTGAAGGTGACGCTCCGGTCTGACCGCATGTGGGAATTCCTCGATCGTCTCATCAACATTGCGCTGCCGCGCGTTCGCGACTTCCGGGGCGTGAACCCCAAGTCGTTCGACGGCCGCGGCAACTATGCGATGGGCATCAAGGAGCAGATCGTGTTCCCGGAGATCAACTATGACCAGGTCGAAAAGGTCCGGGGCATGGATGTGATCATCACCACCACCGCGAAGACGGACGAGGAAGGTCGCGAGCTGCTGCGTGCGCTCAACATGCCCTTCACCGACCGCGACGAAACCCAGAAGGCCGCGTAAGCGCGGCCGCTAGAGGAGCTGAACTTAAGTCATGGCGAAACTGAGTTCGATCAACAAGAACGAGCGTCGGAAGAAGCTCGTAAAGCAATATGCGGGCAAGTATGCCCGTCTGAAAGCGATCGCGAACGACGAGAGCAACGACGAGACGGAGCGTCTGATGGCGCGCCTGAAGCTCGCCGAGATCCCGCGCAACGCAAACCCGACGCGCATCCGCAACCGGTGTGAACTCACCGGACGTTCGCGTGCGTATTACCGCAAATTCCGCTTGAGCCGCATCATGCTCCGGGAACTGGCCAACAAGGGTCTGATTCCGGGTGTGACGAAGTCGAGCTGGTAAGGAAAGGATCGATCCAATGTCGATGACCGATCCGCTGGGCGATATGCTGACCCGCATCCGCAATGGTCAGCAGGCCCGCAAGGACTCTGTTCTCACGCCCGCCTCCAAGCTGCGCAGCCACGTTCTGGACGTGCTGCAGCGTGAGGGCTTCATCCGCGGCTATACCGCCGCAGACACCGGCCAGGCGATGCGCGAGATTCGTATCGATCTCAAGTATTTCGAAGGCCAGCCGGCGATCCAGCACCTGCAGCGCGTCTCGAAGCCGGGCCGCCGCGTCTATTCGGGCGCGAAGGACTTGCCGCGAGTGCGCAACGGGCTGGGTATCACCATCGTTTCGACGCCGAAGGGTGTTCTGTCAGACGCGGAAGCGCGCGAGCAGAACGTCGGCGGCGAAGTGCTCTGCCAGGTCTTCTAGGGGTAACGCGATGTCACGCATTGGAAAACGACCCGTGAGCGTACCCGCCGGCGTCACTGCGACGCTGGAGGGCGGACTGCTCTCCGTGAAGGGCCCGAAGGGTGAGCTTAGCCTCGTCACGCACGACGACATCAGCTATGCTCTCGAGGATGGCCGCATCTCCGTGGGTCCGGCGAACGCGTCAAGGCGCGCCCGCGACTTCTGGGGCATGCAGCGCACGCTCGTGCAGAACCTGGTGACGGGTGTCACGGAGGGCTTCACGAAAACGCTGGAGATCACCGGCGTCGGCTACCGCGCGAATGCGCAGGGCAGCACGCTGAAACTGCAGCTCGGCTACAGCCACGATGTCGACTTCGCGATCCCCGAAGGGATCACGGTGAAGACGCCGGATCAGACCACGGTCGAGATTTCGGGGATTGATCGGCAGCAGGTCGGTCAGGTGGCTGCAGAAATCCGTCGTTGGCGGAAGCCGGAGCCCTACAAGGGCAAGGGCATCAAGTACCGCGGCGAATTCATCTTCCGCAAAGAAGGCAAGAAGAAGTAGCGATGGGCAAGAAACTCACACCATTCGATCAGCGCCGCCGCCGCGTGCGGACGGGGCTTCGGCTGAAGGCCGGGGCGCGTCCCCGTCTGTCGGTGCACCGCTCGTCGCAGCATATCTATGCGCAGATCATCGACGACGCGGCGGGCAAGACGCTCGCGTCGGCCTCCACGCTGGACAAGGACGTGAAGGGCAAGGCGGGCACGACCGTCGATGCGGCGACCGATGTCGGCAAGCGTCTCGCCGAACGGGCGAAGGCAGCGGGCGTGACGAAGGTTGTTTTCGATCGTGGCGGCTTTCTGTTCCACGGCCGGGTGAAGGCACTCGCCGAGGCGGCGCGCGAAGGCGGATTGGAGTTCTAGTATGGCTGACGAAACCCAGATCGACGCCCCCGAGGCGGAAGCTGTCGAGACCGAAGGCCGGGGCCGTCGGGGTCGCGGCGGACAGGGCCGTGACGGCGCCGGTGGCGGACGTGGTGGGCGTCGCGACGATCGCGGCGGCCGCGGCAATCGCCGTGAACCGCGCCAGGACGCGGGCGAGGAGCTGATCGAAAAGCTCGTCCACATCAACCGCGTCTCGAAGACGGTGAAGGGCGGCAAGCGCTTCGGCTTTGCAGCGCTCGTCGTCGTCGGCGACGGCAAGGGCCGCGTCGGCTTCGGCCACGGCAAGGCCCGCGAAGTGCCGGAAGCGATTTCGAAGGGCACCGCCGCCGCCAAGAAGGCGATGGTTCGCGTGCCGCTGCGCGACGGCCGCACGCTGCACCACGATGGCTTCGGCCATTTCGGCGCGGGCAAGGTCTATGTGCGCTCGGCGCCGCAGGGCACCGGCATCATCGCCGGCGGTCCGATGCGCGCCGTGTTCGAAAGCCTCGGCGTTGCCGACGTCGTCACGAAGTCGGTTGGCACCAACAACCCCTACAACATGATCCGCGCGACCTTCGAGGCGCTGAAGGAACAGACCTCGCCCAAGGCCGTCGCCCAGCGCCGCGGCAAGAAGATCGCCGACCTCATCGGTCGTCGTGGAGATGTGTCCGGCGCCGCCGTGCAGGTCGAAGCCGACGCGGTCACGGAGTAAGTCATCATGGCGAAGATCAAGATCAAGCAGGTGGGTTCGCCCATCCGCCGCACCAAGGACCAGCGCGCAACGCTCGTCGGGCTCGGCCTCAACAAGCTTCACCGCATGTCTGAGCTGGAGGACACGCCCGAAGTTCGCGGCATGATCCGCAAGGTCCAGCACATGGTGCAGGTGGTAGAGTAGTTATCGGCCCCCTCTCCCTCCGCCACCCGTCCGCGGGGAGGGTTGGGGAGAGGGGCTATCAACAACGCGCGAACATAGCGAAAGCGAGTGCACACCATGAAACTACACGATCTCAAGGACAACAAGGGCGCCCGCAAGAGCCGGACGCGCGTTGCGCGCGGCATCGGTTCGGGCCTCGGCAAGACTGCGGGACGCGGCCAGAAGGGCCAGACCAGCCGTTCGGGCGTCGCCATCAACGGTTTCGAGGGCGGCCAGATGCCGCTCCACATGCGTCTGCCGAAGCGCGGGTTCAACAACCCGTTCGGCAAGGATTATGCGATCGTCAACGTCGGCACGATCCAGCGCGCGATCGATGAAAAGAAGCTCGACGCGAAGGCCGCCATCGGCGCTGCGGAGCTGCTTGCGGCGAACCTGGTGCGCAAATCGAAGCACGGTGTCAGCCTGCTCGGCAAGGGCGAGCTGAAGGCGAAGCTCGACATCACGGTTGCGCGCGCGTCGAAGGGTGCGCTCGAAGCGGTCGAGAAGGCCGGCGGCAAGGTCACGACGACGGTTGCCGCTCAGTCCGCAGAGGGCTGACACGGATTTTTCGGGGCGTGGGCATGGCGCAAAGCCGTCCCGCGCCCTATCTAGTTCCGGTCGCCGGCCGTATCGGGGGCAGGGCAGAGCTTTTTCCGGGGTAACGTGATGGCGTCAGCAGCCGAACAACTCGCAGCCAATCTCAATTGGGGTTCGTTCTCCAAGGCGACCGACCTCAAGAAGCGGCTGTGGTTCACGCTCGGCGCGCTGATCGTGTTCCGCCTGTGCTCGTTCGTGCCGCTGCCCGGCATCGATCCCATTCAGCTCGAGCTTCTGTTCGATCAGACGCGCGGCGGCGTGCTCGATTTCGTCAACATGTTCTCGGGCGGCGCGCTCGAACGCATGTCGATCGTCGCGCTCAACATCATGCCCTACATCACGGCCTCGATCATCGTTCAGCTGATGACCTCGCTGTCGCCCACGATGGCGCAGCTGAAGAAAGAGGGCGAGAGCGGCCGCAAGAAGATCAACCAGTACACGCGCTACGGCACCGTGGCGCTCACGCTGTTCCAGGGCTACGGCATCGCGGTCGGCCTCGAAGGCTGGGGCGCGGGGCAGGGCGCGTCCGCCGTGCTCGATCCGGGCTGGTTCTTCCGCATCACCACGATGATCACGCTGCTCGGCGGCACCATGTTCCTGATGTGGCTGGGCGAGCAGATCACCGCGCGCGGCATCGGCAACGGCATTTCGCTCATCATCATGGCGGGCATCGTCGCGACGCTCCCGGGCGCGCTTGCCGGTCTCTTCGAGCAGGGCCGCACGGGCGCGATGTCGGGCGTTTTCATCATCGCCATTCTGGTCGGCGTCATCCTGCTCATCGCCGGCATCTGCTTCATGGAGCGCGCGCAGCGGCGCATCCTCGTGCAATATCCCAAGCGCCAGGTGGGCAACCGCATGTCGCAGGGCGAAAGCTCGCATTTGCCGCTGAAGCTCAACACCGCGGGCGTCATTCCGCCGATCTTCGCCTCGTCGCTGCTGCTGATGCCGCTCACGGTCGCGCAGTTCGCGGGGCAGAATTCGCAGAACGAATGGATGATCGCGGTCACCACGGCGCTGCAGCACGGCTCGCCGCTCTACATGTCGCTCTATGCGTTCGGCATTATCTTCTTCTGTTTCTTCTACACGGCGGTCGTCTTCAATCCTGAGGAAACGGCCGACAATCTGAAGCGGCAGGGCGGCTTCATTCCCGGCATCCGTCCGGGCGAGAAGACGACGCAGTATCTGGATTATGTGCTCACGCGCATCACCGTGGTCGGCGCGGCGTATCTCACGCTCATCTGCCTTATCCCTGAATTCCTGATCTCGTCGTTCGCGCTTCCGTTCTATTTCGGCGGCACTTCCCTTCTCATCGTCGTCAACGTAACGATGGATACGGTTGCGCAGATCCAGTCGCATCTGCTTGCGCACCAGTACGAGGGGCTTATCAAGAAGGCGAAGCTGAGGGGGAATCGGCGTTGAACATCATACTGCTCGGCCCGCCGGGGGCGGGTAAGGGCACGCAGGCTGCAAGGCTCGTCGAAGAGCGCGGCATGGTGCAGCTTTCGACCGGCGACATGCTCCGCGCTGCGGTGAAGGCCGGAACGCCCGTGGGTCTCAAGGCCAAGGCGGTGATGGATGCGGGCCAGCTCGTTTCCGACGCGATCGTCTCCGACCTCATCGGCGACAAGCTCGACGAGATCGGCGCCGATGCCGGAGCGATCTTCGATGGATATCCACGCACGGCGGCGCAGGCGGAATCGCTCGATGCGATCCTCAAGGCGCGGGGCCGCAGCCTCGATCACGTCATCGAACTCGATGTCGACGAAAACGCCCTGGTCGAGCGCGTCACCGGCCGCTTCACCTGCGCGGCATGCGGCGAGGGCTACCACGACCGCTTCAAGCAGCCGAAGGCCGAGGGCGTCTGCGACGTCTGCGGCGGCGCCGAGTTCAAGCGGCGCCCCGACGACAACGCCGAGACGGTGCGCACGCGCATGGCCGAATACCGCGCCAAGACCGCGCCGATCCTGCCGATCTACGACGCGCGCGGCCTCGTGAAGCGCATCGACGGCATGGCCGACATGAACGACGTCGCCGCCAGCATCTCGGCCATTCTGGACGCCTGACGCGCTCCGGTGCACACTCCGCCTGAAGGAACCGGCGGGCGATCATGGCGATTATCGGACCCCTGAAACTTAAGGCGCAGATCTTCTGCGGCGGCGAACCCGCGATCGGCCCCGGCAAGGCGGATCTTCTGGAAGCCATCGATCGCGAGGGCTCGATCTCGGGGGCGGGCCGCGCACTGGGGATGAGCTACCGCCGCACATGGCTGCTGGTCGACAGCCTCAACCGCTGCTGGAAGGAGCGCGTCGTGGAAACCACGGCGGGCGGGGGCGCGGACAAGGGCGCCCGCCTCACCCTGTTCGGGCGCGCCCTGCTCGGCCGCTACCGCGCATTCGAGGCGAAACTTGCCGAAGTGACGGCCGACCCCGCCTACCGTGATCTGCTGGCGCTGTTGCGGGACGAGCCCTTACCGCCTCACACCTGAGCCGCTCAAGGCGCGCGCGCGACCATCACGTCGATGCTGTTCGTCGCTGCATTGCTGATCTGCAGCACATAGGTTCCGGCGGGCAAGGCAAAATCCACGATCTTGCGGATTCCGGAGCACGCAGGGCCGTGACCATGCGCGATGGAAGCAACCGGCTTCCCGCCGGAGAGAACATCGATCCAGCCGCCCGCGCCCAGCGATACGCGCCACGTCCCGGCTTCCGGCGTCTCGAACCGTAGTACGCCGCCAAAGCTGTCAGGCTTCGTCTCACGCTCAGGCGCCGAGGTGAACGTCACCTCTGATGTGGGCTTGAGCGCCGCGCGTGCCGGGATCCCGGCGGTCAGCGCGGCATCTTTCGACAGCGGGGCGGGCGCAGCCGACCATGTCGCCAGCTCGGGCGGCAACGGCGCCGCATCGGTCGGGCAATGCGTCTGCGCAAGCGCCGGTCCAGCGATCAGAAAGCCGACCCCTGCCGCCCAAGCCATTGTAAAACGTGCCACGCCTGTCTCCTGTCTATTGCTATATTCGTTCGTATATAGCATTGCCGCGCCGCGACTCAATCGACACGTTTGACGAAAAGGGGGAACGAGATGCGCGCAATTTTCATGCCGGTGCTGCTGATCGCTGCGGCGCCTGCCGCACTCCACGCGGCCGAGGTGGAAACTGCCGGGCCGTTCACGCTTGGCCAGATCATCGTCACCGCGCCCGCGCAGGAGGACATCGCCATCGCGGGGTCCACGCTGTCGTCGGAGGCGATCTACAGCTTCAATCGCAATTCGCTCGACGAGGCCGTCAGCCTTATGCCCGGTGTCTCGGCGTCGACCAGCGGCGGTTCTCGCAACGAGCGGCTGATCTTCGTGCGGGGGTTCGATCGCTTCCAGGTTCCGCTCTCGGTCGATGGTATCCGCGTCTATCTCCCTGCCGACAACCGGCTGGACTACGGCCGCTTCCTCACGCCCGACCTCGCCGAGGTGCAGGTCGCGAAGGGCTATGCCTCGGTGCTGGACGGTCCGGGCGCGATGGGCGGCGCGGTCAACCTCGTCACGCGCAAGCCAACCAAGGCGATCGAGGCCGAGGTGCGCGGCACGTTCTCGCTCGACCGCGATGTCGATTATGCGGGCTACAACGTCTTCGCGCTTGTCGGCACGAAGCAGGACATGGGGTACGTGCAGGCGTCCTACACGCGCAATTTTCAGGATCACTGGGATCTGCCCGGCAGCTTCGCGCCGACCGCGTCCGAGGACGGCGGCGCGCGTGATTTCTCGCGCACGCGCGACTGGCGGGTCAACGTGAAGCTCGGTCTCACGCCCAACGCGACCGACGAATACTCGATCAGTTACACGCGGCAGGAAGGCTCGAAAAACGCACCGCTCCACGTTTCCGACACCGTTGCCTCCCAGCGCAACTGGGTATGGCCGTACTGGAATATCGAAAGCATTTACGTCCTGTCATCGACAGCACTCGGCGACCGCGCCACGCTGAAGACGCGCCTCTATCGCAACACGTTCGACAATTTGCTCGCCGCCTACGACGACGTCACGCAAACGACGCAAACCCGGCCACGCGCGTTCAATTCCTACTACAAGGACGAAGCCTGGGGCGGCTCGGCGGAGCTTGGCGTTGATCTCACCGATGCGAACCGTCTCAGCGTCGCCGCGCATTATCGCCGCGATCGTCACGTCGAGTTCCAGCAGAGCTTCCCGGCGGGAACCACGGAGCCCGATCAGGTAAATCTCGAGGAGACATGGAGCGTTGCTGCTGAAAACCGCCTCGCGCTTTCACCCACGGTCAGCGTCACCGCCGGCGCGAGCGTCGACTGGCGCGACCTCAAACGCGCCGAGGAGTATGGCAGCGTTCCGGGCCAGAATGGCAACCTCCTGTTCTCCTATCCCATCCGAAACAGCAGCGCGCTGAACGGTCAGGGCCGGCTCGTCTGGACGCCGGACGCGATGACGCGCATCCATGCGAGCATCTCGTCACGCGCGCGTTTCCCGTCGATCTTCGAGCGTTTCAGCTCGCGCTTCGGCGGCGCCACCTCGAACCCGGATCTGAAGGCCGAGCGCGCCCTCAACGCCGAGATCGGCGGCAGCCGCCGGATCGGCGGCGTGTGGGTGGAAGGCGCCGCCTTTTATGCGCGTCTCACGAACGTGATCGTCGCCTTCCCGGCGATCATCACGGTCTGCACTGCGCCCGGCGTCTGCGATCCGCAGGCCGTCACGCAGAGCCGCAACCTCGGCAAGGGGGAGAATTACGGCGTCGAGCTTGCGGTCGATGCACGCCTTGGGAACACGCTCGGCGTGGGCGCCAATTACACGTGGACGCACCGGAACCTCGACGATCCGTCGAACGCGGCGTTCCAGCCCACGGGCGTACCGGAGCACAAGGCGTTCGTCTGGGCAGACTGGTCGCCGTTCCCGCGCGTGCACATCGTGCCCAACGTCGATATCGCGTCGCGCCGATGGACTGTGAACACCGCTGGCACGCGCTACGACAAGACGGGCCGCCATGTGCTTGCAAATCTGCGTGTCGATTTCGACGTGATGGAAAACGTCACGCTTGGACTGGGCGCGCGCAACCTCTTCGACGACGGCTATCAGCTCACCGACGGCTTTCCCGAGCCGGGAAGGAGCGTCTTTGCCAGCCTGCGCGCCCGTCTCTAAGGCTGTTTCGACGGCTTCACCATCAGCAGCCCCAGAAAGCTGACCACCGCCGCGCCCGCGAGATAGAGCCCCACCGGGGTCAGTCCGCCGCGGTCGGAAAGCGCCTGCGCGATGTTGGGCGCGAGCCCGCCGCCCAGGATGCCGCCCACGTTGAACGCGATCGATGCGCCCGTGTAGCGCACGCGCGCAGGAAACAGCCCGGGCAGGAACGCCCCGAGCGGCCCGTACACGAACCCCATCACGAGCAGCGCGAGCGACAGGTACAGGAACACCGGCAGCAGCGCGCCGCCTTCCATCATCGGCGCCATCAGAAGGCCGGTCGGCACCGTGGCGATGCAGCCCGCCATCAGGATGAAGCGCGGCGTCTTCACGTCGGAAAGCCAGCCCGCGATCAGGATGCCGATCGCCATGAACAGGATCGCGCCGAGCAGGATCGACAGGAACGTCTCGCGCGGGATAGCCAGCGTCGTCGTGCCGTAGCCGAGCGCGAAGGCGGTCGCGAGGTAGAAGATCGCGAAGCAGCACACGACGGCGAGCGTGCCCGCAAGCGTTTCGCGCCAATGGTCTTTCAGCAGCAGCGCGAGCGGCACCTTGGGCGGCGGGCCCTGTTCCATCGCGGCGGCGAAGGCGGGCGTTTCGGTCAGCTTCAGGCGCACCCAGAGCCCGACGCCCACGAGCACGGCGCTTGCAAGAAACGGCAGCCGCCATCCCCACGCGAAGAACTGCTCCTGCGTCAGCGTCAGCCCCAGGATCAGGAACAGGCCGTTCGCCGCAATGAAACCCACCGGCGCGCCGAGCTGCGGAAACATGCCGAAGCGGCCGCGCCAGCCCGGCGGCGCGTTCTCCACCGCCAGCAGCGCCGCGCCGCCCCACTCGCCGCCGAGACCGAGCCCCTGGCCGAAGCGCAGCAGGCACAGCAGCAGCGGCGCGATCCACCCGGCGGTGTGGTATGTCGGCAGGAAAGCGATCGCGAGCGTCGAGGCGCCCATCAGCATCAGCGAGGCGACAAGCGTGGATTTGCGCCCGATGCGGTCGCCGAAGTGGCCGAACAGGCTCGCGCCGAGCGGCCGCGCGATGAAGGCGATGCTGAAGCTCGCATAGGCCATCATCAGCTGGACGGACGGGGAGTCCGACGGAAAGAACAGCGGCCCGAACACCAGCGCCGCCGCCGTCACATAGATATAGAAATCGTAAAACTCGACCGCCGTGCCGACCAGGCTCGCGGTCAGCACGCGCCGCGTCGACGGCGTAAAGTCACGTGTTCCGGCCATGCCGCGTCTCCCCCGGACTGCTTTTTGCTGGCAATGGCGATGGAGCGCTGTTTTGGCGGCGTCAACCGTTCATGTGCGGCGCGGCCATGGCGATGCTTTTTCCGCCGCAGGGGAACCTGCCTGCCCGCCTGCCGTTCCCTTGGGAACACTGATCCGGAATATTCCTGATGGCGTTCGCCCCGTGAACCGAGATAACGAGCGCCTTTCGTCGCCCTTCGCGGCGCCGCGAACGACGCTTGGTCCCGGCGACCTGCTTGCGCTCGTTATTGGAATTGTCGTCGGTGCGGGTATTTTTCGCACGCCCTCGCTGGTCGCGGGCGCTGCGGAAAGCGCCTCCGCAATGCTTGCCGTGTGGGCGGCGGGCGGGGTGCTCTCGATCATCGGTGCGCTCTGCTATGCCGAGCTGGCCTCCACGTATCCCAACATGGGCGGCGATTATCATTTTCTTGGCCGCGCTTTCGGCAGGCGATTGGCTTTCTTTTATGCCTGGGCCCGTCTCGCGGTGATCCAGACCGGCTCGATCGCGCTTCTCGCCTATATCGTCGGCGATTATCTCGCCGGGATCGCGAGCGTCGGTCCGGCGTCGCCTACGCTTTATGCGGCTCTTGCGGTGATCGCCGTCACCGCGCTCAACTGGGCGGGCGTCCGGTTCGGGGCGGGCGCGCAGCGCTGGCTGACGGGGGTAGAGATTCTGGGGCTGGTGCTCGTCATCGCGGCGGGGCTTTCGCTCTCGACGGCGGAGGCGCAGCCGCTGTCCCCGCCAGCCGGGGGCGGCATCGGCCTCATGCTGGTGTTCGTGCTGCTCACCTAGGTGTTTAGTCCCTCGTTTTGATGGTGCGGTTCTCTGATAAACCGTTTTGGCTGCTCGGACCATATTTTGCAGACATATTCATATGGGGTG
>NZ_JACHNZ010000019.1 GCF_014199685.1 Sphingosinicella soli
CTCAGTCGTTGTGGCGCTCCCATGGAGTATCTGTCCCATAGCGCATCCTTCCATTGCTGGCTGAATAATGCACCATCAAAGCCTGGGATAAAACACCTAGGCCTTTGGCCAAGGCTTCGTATCCTCTCCCGCGGGCGGGAGAGGAGGGGGGTCAGGGGTTTACGATGGGCAGATCGTGGTGGGTTTTCGCCAGTCTTGCGTAGTGCTTCGGCCCTTCGCGGTTTCCGGCGATTTCCTGGGGGGTGAGGTCGCGGACGTATTTGGCGGGGCGGCCCGCCCACATCTGGCCCGAGGGGATGCGCTTGCCCGGCGTGAGCAGCGCGCCCGCCGCGAGCATCGCATCGCTTTCGATGACACAGCCATCCATCACGATCGCGCCGAGGCCGACGAAGGCGTCGTCGTGGAGCGTGCAGCCGTGGATGATGGCGGTGTGGCCGATGAGGCAGCGGTCGCCGATCATGGTGTCGAACTTGCCGCCGGAGATGTGGACGACGGTGCCGTCCTGAATGTTGGCGCCTGCGCCGACGGTGATCGTGCCGACATCGCCGCGCAGCACGCAATTGTACCACACGCTGGACCCTGCGCCGATCTTCACCTTGCCGATGACCTGCGCGCCCGGCGCGATGAAGGCGTCCTGCGCGATATCGGGCACGGCGCCCTCGTAGGCGTAGACGGGCATCAATCCCACTCGCGCGCGCGGGCGTAGGCGATGATGCGCGTCTCTTTGCCGCCGGTGACCTGCGAGCTTTCGTAGAAATCCAGCTCCGGCTTGCGGCGCATCCGCAGGCGATCCATCAGCCCCCAGCTGCGCGTGTTTTCAGACGTGGTGAGCGCGATGATGCGATCGCACTCCAGATTGGCGAAGCCCCAGTCGAAGCTGGCGTAAGCGGCTTCCTTGGCGAAACCCTGGCCCCAGCAATCGGGCCGGAAACGCCAGCCGATCTCGATGTCGCCCGCGACCGGCGTGCCCGCCTTTTCGCAGACGATCAGCCCGCAGAAGCCGATGAAGGAGAAATCCGCCTTGCGCTCGACCGCCCAGAAGCAGTGGCCGTGCGTCTTCTGGCTCTGGATCATCCGCTCCATCGCGGCATCGGCATCGGCCGCGCGGCGCGCGCCGCCGAGATGCTCCATCACGCGCTTGTCGGCGCAGAGCATGCGGAACGGCAGGCGGTCGGACTCGCGCCAGGGGCGCAGCTTCAGGCGTTCGGTGACGATCATGGGAACAGCGGCGCCGCAAGGAGCCCGGCGGTTTCGGGCAGGCCGAACATCAGGTTCATGTTCTGGATCGCCTGACCCGACGAGCCCTTCACGAGGTTGTCGATCGCGACGATGACGATGGCGCGGCCGGGGATGCGATCCTCGAACACGTTCATCACGCAGTGGTTCGAACCGCGCACCATGCGCGTCGACGGGCCTTTGCCTTCGGGCAGCAGGTGCACGAACGGCGCGGCAGCGTAGCGGTGGCCGAGCGCGGCGCGCAGGTCCGCCGCGCGCTTGCCGGGCATCAGCTCGACCGTGATGGTTTCAAGCTCGCCGCGGTTCATCGGCACCAGATGCGGCGTGAAGCTGATGGTGACGGGGCCGTTCGCGCGCTTCGACAACTCCTGCTCGATCTCCGGCATGTGGCGGTGGCGGCCGATGCCGTAGGGGTGGACGGCCTCCGCAACCTCGGTGAAGAGGTTCGCTTCCTTCAGGCTGCGGCCCGCGCCGGAGACGCCGGAGAGGGCGTTGATGGTGATGCGCTCGTGGCCGATGAGGCCGGATTCGAGGAGCGGCAGCAGCGCGAGCAGCGCCGCCGTGGGGTAGCAGCCGGGGCAGGCGACGATGCGCGCGGCGGGCAGCATGTCGGCGGCATATTCGGTAAGGCCGTAGATCGCATCGGGCAGAAGCTCTGGCGCGGGGTGCGGGTTGCCGTACCAATCCGCGTAGGTTTCGGCGCTGTTCAGCCGGAAATCCGCCGACAGATCGATGATGCGCGGCCCCACGAGCGTCGAGAGGAGCTCTGCGGAGGCGGCGTGCGGCAGGCAGCCGAACACGGCGTCGATGCCCGCCCAGTCGATCTCGTCGGCGCGGACGAGGCCGGGCAGGGGCACGTGGGCGAAATGCGGCCACACGTCCGCCATCGATTGCCCCGCCTTGGCGTTCGCGCTGAGCGCGGCGATTTCGATATCGGGATGCGTGAGCGCGAGGCGAACGAGATCGGCGCCGGTGTACCCCGACGCTCCGAGCACGGCGATGCTGATTTTCTGCGACATGGGGCGGGGCTTAGCGGATATGCCGGGGGGATTCCAGCGCTAGACGAGATCGCGCGGCAGGGCGTCGAGGGCGGCTTCCATTTCCGCGAAGGTGGGCGCGTGGTCCGAAGGGGTGGTGCGGCGGCCGAGCTCTACCGCGACCTGCGGGGCCTGGCCCTGCAGGTGCGCGACGATGACCGTTTTCACGAGCGTGAGGTACTTCGCTTCGGCGTCGATCACCTGCGCGAGGCGGGAGGCGATGGGGCCGACGACGGTGTAGCTGAGCAGCACGCCGAGAAAGGTGCCGACGAGCGCGCCGCCGATCATGGCGCCCAGCACTTCGGTGGGCTGATCGACCGAGCCCATGGTCTTGATGACGCCGAGCACGGCGGCGACGATGCCGAGCGCGGGGAGACTGTCGGCGAGGGTCTGGAGCGCGCCCTGCGCCTGATATTCCTCGGCGATGTGGCGATCGAGATCGGCCTCCATCGCGTCGGCCATCTGGTTCGGGTCTTCGAAGTTCATCGCCATCATGCGCACGTAATCGCAGATGAAGGACACGAGCGCCGGATCCGCCGCGATGCGGGGGAAAGCCGCGAACAGGCGCGATTCCGCAGGATATTCGATGTGGCTTTCGATCGCGACGACGCCGCGCGTGCGCAGCGTCTTGATGAGGACGAAGAGCAGGCAGAGGAGATCGCGGTAGTCGTCCTTGCCCCAGCGCTCGCCCGCGAACGCGCGGCGCACGCCGTCAACGGCGCGGCGGAGCGTCGTGCCGCTGTTGGCAATGATGAAGGCGCCCGCCGCCGCGCCCGCGATGACGAGCAGTTCCTGCGGGAGCGCCCCGGCGATGATGCCGAGCTCGCCGCCCGCAATCAGGAAACTGCCGAACACGCAGACAAGCACGATGGCCAGCCCGAAAAAGATAATCACGACCCACGACCCCGCGAGACAGATACACGTACGCAAGGGTCATGGTGGGGGCGGGCTGGTTAAGGGGGCTTTAAGCGTCCGGGTACTTCACCGTGCAGCCGTACGCGCGCGTGACCGGATCGGCGACGGCGCGCCCCGCTGCGACAGCGCCGAGCGCGGCGGTGACGTAGTTCTTCGCGCCCTTGATATCCGCCGGATTCGCGGTCGGCTTGTCGTCGATGGCGCCCGCGTAGCGAAGCACGCCCTTGCCGTCGATGACGTACATGTGCGGCGTGGCGCGCGCATCATACGCCTTGCCCACCTTGCCCGCAGGATCGAGGAGATAGGCGGTCGGCTGGGATTTCCAGTCCTTCATCTCCTTCGCGGCGAGCGCGCCATCGACGTGGCCCTGCTTGCCGGGGGCGCTGCTGTTGACGGTGAGCCAGACGACGCCCTTCGCCTTCGCATCGGCCTGCAATTTCTGCATGTTACCCGAATCGTAGTGCTTCTTGACGAACGGGCAGCCGCTGTTCATCCATTCGAGAACCACGGTCTTTCCGGCGTAATCCTTGAGGCTGACGGTCGTGCCCGCTGCCGTTTGCGCCGTGAAGGCGGGGGCGGGCTTGCCGACCTGCGGCGCGGCGATGGCGGGAACCGCGAAGGCGATGGCGGCGAAAGCGGCGATTGCTGTTTTCATGTCTCGTCTCCCATTTCGTGAGCGGCGAACATGCCACAATCAGACGCGGCGCGCGAGTTCCAGCATCATCGATTCGCTGAGCAGCTGCGGCAGCACCTCGGCCTCTCGGCCCTGCGGATAGAAGAGATAGAGCGGCACGCCCGCGCGGCCCTGGCTTTCCAGAAAGCGCGTGATCGCCGGATCGGCATTGGTCCAGTCGCCGACGAGCGTGCGGATTCCGGCATCGGTAAAGGCGGCCGTGACGGGGGCGGCGGAAAGCGCGCCGTTTTCGTTCACCTTGCAGGTGATGCACCAGTCGGCGGTGAAATAGACGAATACGGGCCCTTCGCCGCGCAGCGCGGCAAGGCGGACCTCGCTGAATGGTTCGACATTCGGCAGGGCGGCGCTCGCGGTGGACGATTCGGCGCGCGGCGTGATCTGGAAGATCATGACGAGCGACAAGGCGGCCACGACGAGCGGCACGGCGGCGGAGCGCCCGCCCTGCTGGCGGATGCCGACCCACCAGAGCCCGGCGGCCAGGAAAACGGCGGCGGCAAGGCCGAAGGCCATGCCCGCAACGCCCGCCTGCCGCCCGAGCACCCATGCGAGCGCAACGGCGGTGGCAAGCATCGGCAGCGCCATGACGCGGCGGAACGTCACCATCCACGGGCCGGGCTTTGGCAGGCGGCGGCGCAGCGCGGGAATGAAGCCGATGAGGATGAAGGGCAACGCGAGCCCGAGCCCGAGGCCCGCGAAGATCAGCAGGCCGAGCGCAGGCGGCAGCAGGATGGCGGCGCCGAGCGCAAGCCCCATGAACGGCCCGGTGCAGGGTGTCGCGACGATGGCGGCGAGCGTGCCGGTCCAGAATGCGCCCTGCGCCCCGCCGCGCCCCGCGAGCGCATCGCCGCCCACGCGCGGCGCGCTGATTTCGAACAGTCCGGCAAGGTTGAGCGCGATGGCCGTTACGAGCAGCAGCAGCAGGAAGATGACGCGCGGATCCTGAAGCTGGAACGCCCAGCCGATTTCGGAGCCCAGCGCCCGGAGCGCGAGGATCGCCGCGCCGAGCGCAACGCAGGTGCCGACGACGCCCGCCGTGTAGGCAAGCGCATCGCGCCGCGCCGCGCGTTCCGAATGGCCTCCGCTCGCAAGGCTGAGCGCCTTGAGGCCGAGGATGGGAAAGACGCAGGGCATCACATTGAGGATGAAGCCGCCGAGCACGGCGAGCGCGAGCGCGGTGAAAACGGAGGGGAGGCCTGTTTGGTGCGGGTCGTGGCCGGTTTGGGCGAGCGGCGCGCCCGCTGCGGCGACCTCGCCCGCGCGCGCCGTGAGGCTTGCGCCGAAATGGCTGCCGTCGGTTCGGTCGAGGCGCAGTATGCCGGTCACGTCGCCGGGATCGGCGGCCGCGCCCGCCACGGTTTCGATGATGAGCGTGTCGCCGACGCGGCTTACGGCCTGCGGCGCGTCATAATCCAGAACGCCGTCGGCATCGGGGAAGAAGTAGCCGTCGGCGATATCGTCCGCGCCCGCAGTATCGACCGACAGGCGGAACTTGCCGTCTGCGCGGGCATATCGCGCGGGCCAATCGACCGGGCGCGGCAGCGCGGCGCGCGCCCTGTCGAAACGGGGCGCGGCGGCGGGATCGGCGGCGCCGTCCCCGACCGTGAGATCGATCGCCAGATCGGCGGTTTCAGGAACGCAGAGTTCGTCGTCGCAGACGAGATAATCGACGCGCACCTTCACCGGTAGCGCCGTGCCGGGCGCAAGCTGCGGGACGGTGAGATCGACGAGGAGCGCCGATTCGCCTTCGAACACATAGTTCATGATGCCCGACACGGTGAATGTCGACGGCACCGGATACCTTATCGCCGAGGCGGAGGCGCCCGGCGGGAGGGTCCAAGCGGCCTGCGTTTCCATGCCCGCGCTGCCCGGATTCTTCCAGTATGTGTGCCAGCCCGGCCTTGGGGTCATCACGATCGCGAGCGCGGCACTGCCCGGCGCGGGCGCGGCGCTTTCCGCGATCAGCTCAACCCGGGTGTGCGGATTCTGGACGGCGGCGGCAAACGCCGGCGAAGCGAGAACGGCAAGCAGCAGAAGGGCGGCGCGGAACATGGCGCCAAGGCTTAGCCTTCCCTCGCGCATCCGAAAAGGGCCGGCGTTGCCGCCGACGCTTCCGATTGCGTTTGCAAGGCCGATCAGGCGCGCGGGGTCTCGTTCGGGCGGCTCTCGCTCGCCTTGCCTGCATCCGCATCTTCGTCTTTGTCGTCTTCGTCCGTGTTCGTGGCGCTTTCAGGCGGGCTGGCGCTGCCGGTGCTCGTGAACGAATCGTCGATGGGCGCGGCATCGGGCAGCATATCGAAGTCCTGATCCATCGCCTGATCGCCGACGAGCAACAGGCCGAGAAGGCAGGCCGCGATCAGTTCCGCCGGAATGGACCGGCGTTTCGCAGCGACGGCGCGCTGTGCGGGAGGCGGGGCGCTCACGCCCTGCAGCGGGGCGGTGTGCGCCATCCGCTTTCCGATCGCATCGCCGGTGCGCGCGGCGAGGGCGATGATCGTGAGCGTGGGGTTCGCCCAGCCCGAGGTGGGGAACAGCGAACTGCCCGCCACGTAGAGATTGGCGGTGCCGTGGACGCGGCCTTCGGGATCGCACACGCCCTCCGCAGGGCTGCTTGCCATGCGCGTGGTGCCGATGTGATGATAGCCGCCGATCGGGTGCGAACTGATGAGCGGGTCGGTCGTCCAGCGGCGCCCGCTGCCGAGCAGCCACTGCGCGGTTTCGACACGGCCCATGCCGAGGCGTTCGAGTTCGTGCCCGAAATCCTCCACGAGCACGGCGACGCTTTCGATGTCGAGCTCGCTGAGCCGCCAGTCGAGCGTGATGCGCGGGACGCCGAGCGCGTCGGTTTCCGTATCGAGCATCACGCGGCTGTCGGGGTTGGGGGCCTGTTCGGCGCGCACGAGCAGCGCAAGATCGAGGCCGCCCGTCTTGTGGAGCAGCCACGGACGCAGCGGATCGGCGCGTTCCTGCACGAACGACGCGGCGCGCTTGGTGAGCATCCAGAGGCCGCGCCCGGCGCGTGTCGGCGCGGTCTTGTGCTTGAGGCCCGAATAGGCGCGCATGCCGATGAACTGGCGCGCGTCCGCCGGTTGCCGCCCCGCGACGATCATCGAGGTGTTGAGCACGCGCCGCTCCGCCTGCCGCGCCGCGCTGGGCGTGACGAGCGCCGCGACCTTGCGGCCGTCCACGCGGTGCGGGCGGGCGAAGGCCTTGAGCAGCGCCCAGGCATCGCCTTCCACCACGCGCCCGCCGCGCGCGTGCGGATGCTCCATGAAAAAGCGGCCGACGAGATCGCGGTCGTTGCCGAGGCGGTTCGCAAGCAGCAGGCGCGGGTTTTCCAGCCCCCCGGCCGCCAGCACGAAATAGCGGGCGTGAATGCGCACCGCGCGCCCGCCGAGGCTTTTCGCGTCGACATGCGTGACCGCGCCGGCCGCGTTCGATGCGATTTCCGTGACGGTGGCGTGGGTGACGATCGTGCAGCGCGGATGCGCGCGAAGCGCCGCGCAGGCATCGAACGTGAAGCGGTTGAAGCGCTCGTCGAACTGCCATGTGCCGAGCGAAAGACGCGCCGGATCGAAATCCGGCAGCGGGACGCCCGCAGCCTTCATCGCCGCCGCCGTATCGGGGCCTTGCGGGAAGCCGAGTTCGGCCCACGCCTCGCGGTAGTAGGGCTCCAGCGTTTCGCGCGAAATCGGCCAGCCCGAATGCGGCACCCAGTCGCGGCGCTCGAAATCGATCGGATCAAGCTCGGCGCAGCGGCCGCCCCAGATCGCGGTGGTGCCGCCGAAAAAGCGCAGGCGGGAATCTTCAAGATCGTAGTACGGCTCGCCGACGTTGCGGCCGGCGCCGAGTCGCGCAGTCTCCGCCTCGTAATCGATGCCGCCGCTTTCGAGGAGCGTGACGCTGCGGCCCTGGGCAAGCAGGCGGCGCGCAACACCGATCCCGGCGGCGCCCGCGCCGATGATGCACACTTCCGTCAGCCCGTTGGGCGGGATGTCATCGGTTTCAAGGTCGAAGTACATGGTCCGAAATATAGCAGATTCGGGATGAACCGGCGATCAACAGAACAAGGATAAAACAAAAAAGGGCGCCCGAAAGCGCCCTTTTCCACGAAGTGGTTGAAAACTTCGATCAGCGTTTCGAGAACTGGAAGCTCTTGCGCGCCTTGGCGCGGCCGTACTTCTTGCGCTCGACCGTGCGGCTGTCGCGGGTGAGGAAGCCCGCAGCCTTCACGACACCGCGCAGTTCAGGCTCGAACTTGGTGAGCGCCTGGCTGATGCCGTGCTTCACTGCGCCGGCCTGACCCGAAAGCCCGCCGCCCGAAACGGTGGCGACCACATCGAACTGACCGCCGCGCTGCGACACGTCGAAGGGCTGGTTGATGACGAGACGCAGCGTCGGACGCGCGAAATACACGGTCTGATCGCGGCCGTTGACCGTGATCTTGCCCGTGCCCGGTTTGATCCAGACACGCGCGACGGCATCCTTGCGGCGGCCGGTGGCATAAGCGCGGCCCTGCGCATCGATTTCCTTCTCGCGCAGCGGCGCGGAGGAGACGGCGACAGGCGTACCCGAAGCCGGAACGGTTTCGACGGCGAGATCCTTCAGATCTTCAAGGCCCATTTTCTCTTCAGCCATGACTTAGGCACCCACCTTGTTCTTGCGGTTCATCGACCCGACGTCGAGGAGCTGCGGATTCTGTGCGACATGCGGATGCTCGGTGCCTGCATAGATGCGAAGGTTGCGCATCTGCGCGCGGCCGAGCGGTCCGCGCGGAACCATGCGCTCGATGGCCTTCTCCAGAACACGCTCCGGGAAGCGGCCTTCGAGGATCTTGCCGGCCGTGACGGCCTTGATGCCGCCCGGATAACCGGTGTGGCGGTAGTACGTCTTGTCCTTGAGCTTGTTGCCCGTGAACCGGACCTTGCCCGCGTTGATGACGATGACATTGTCGCCGCAATCGACATGCGGCGTGTAGATCGCCTTGTGCTTGCCGCGCAGGCGATTGGCGATGATCGAGGCGAGACGACCCACGACGAGGCCCTCGGCATCGATCAGCAGCCACTTCTTTTCGACTTCGGCGGGCTTCGCCGAGACGGTGGACTTGGTGTGCATGGTTCGATCCCAAAACAAAGGCGGGCCGGATGAAGCCGCCCGCGTGAACGGCGCGGCATATGATGGAGCGCCGCAAAAGCGTCAAGCGAAATAGGCGCTTATGCGTGGGGTATTATGGTGTTCAACGAAATTCGCGTGCGGAATCAGCGCATTCGCCGCCCCGGCCTGCCGAGCCCGTGCGCGCACGACACCGCCGCCCACACCAGCAGCGCGGCAACCGCCTGATGCGCGACCGCGACGTGGAGCGCGACGCCGGTGAGCAGCGTCGCGATGCCGAGGATGATCTGCGCGGTAAGCAGCAGCAGCACGAAACGCGGCGCGCCGCCGCCGCTTTCGCGCGCCGTGCGCACGGAGAGAAGCACGAGCAGCAGCGCGGCGATCCACGCCCACCAGCGATGCGCCCACTGCACGACGACGGGATTGTCGATGACGTTGCGCCACAGCGGCTCCAGCCACTCCACGCCTTCGGGGAAGACGCGCCCGCCCATCAGCGGCCATTCGGCGAAGGCGTGGCCCGCGTTGAGACCCGCGACGAACGCGCCGAGCACGATCTGGATCGCCAGCACCAGCAGTGTCAGCACGCTGAAGCCGGTAAGACGCGAGCGAACCTCGCCGCGCGCGTGCGCCGTGAGATCGCGCGCGGTCCACACGAGGCCGCCGAGAATGACAAGCGCGGCGCCGAGATGCACGGCGAGGCGGTCGTGCGCGACGTCGGGGCGATCGACGAGGCCGGACGCGACCATCCACCAGCCGATCGCGCCCTGCAGCGCGCCGAGCGCGAGGAGTGCGAGCAGGCGCGGCTTGTAACCTTCGGGAATCGCGCGGCGCACCCAGAACCACGCCAGCGGCAGCGCGAAGGCGAGGCCGATGAACCGGCCGAGCACGCGGTGCAGATACTCCCAGAAGAAGATCGCCTTGAACTCCGAAAGCGACATGCCCCGGTTGACCTTCTGGTATTCCGGATAGGCCTTGTAGGCTTCGAACTCGGCGTGCCATTCGGCCTCGTTCAAAGGCGGGACGACGCCCGAGATCGGCTCCCAGCGCACCATCGAGAGGCCGGATTCGGTAAGCCGCGTGATCCCGCCGACAACGACCATCACGAAGACGAGCGCGGCGACGGCATAAAGCCAGAGCGCAATGGCACGGGGGCGGGCGGTGGTCATGCGCCCGGGATTAATGCAGCACGCGGGGCGCGCCAAGCGGCCACTATGACGCGGCTTCGCGCACCACCCAGTCGCGGAAGCGGGCGAGGGCGTGGGTGCCGCCGGTTTCGGGGGAGACGAGATAATACGCGTCGTCGGTGGAGAGCGGCAGGGCGAAGGGGGAGACGAGCGCGCCCGATGCAAGCTCCGGCTCGATCAGGAAGCTGGGGATGAGCGCGATGCCCGCGCCCGCCGCCGCAGCCTGCGCGAGCATCAGGAAATGCTCGAACGTGGGGCCGGGGGCACCGGGCGCGGCGACGCCGGCGAGGCGGAACCAGCGCGCCCACGCGTCCTTGCGCGAGGTCTGGAAGAGCAGCGGCTTGCCGATGAGGTCGGCGGGCGCAGCGAGCGGGTTCGCGGCGAGCCACGCAGGCGCGCAGACGGGGATCGATGTTTCGCGGAACAGGAAGTCGTGCGCGGCGCCTGGCCAGTCGGGCAGGCCGAAGTGGATCGCGGCGTCGAAATCCTCCCCGGCGAAGTCGAACGTGTCCGACCGCGCGGCGAAATTGACGACGAGGTCGGGGTGCTCGGCGGTGAAACGGGGGAGGCGCGGCGCGAGCCAGCGCATCCCGAAGCTCGGCAGGGTCGCGATGCTCAGCGCGTTGTCGGGGCGCCGGGACGCCAGGCGCGCGGTGGCGCGGCGGATGCGATCGAGCGCCGGGGTGATCTCGTCGGCATAGGCGCGGCCGTCGGCGTTGAGCGCGACGCGGCGGCCGGTGCGGTCGAACAGCGGCGTCTGCAGCCAGTCCTCCAGAAGCGCGATCTGGCGGCTGACGGCGCTCTGCGTCAGCCCGACCTCTTCACCCGCGCGCGAGAAGCTGCCGTGGCGCGCGGCGGCGGCAAAGCTGGTGAGCGCGCCGATGGGCGGCAGGTGGCGACGTTCGTTCATTCCAATCTCGCATGAACAGATGAAGGCTCATTGTTTGTCATACTCTGCGTTTCCTGACAATTGGCGCTGGAACGCAGGGAGTCTGGTTATGTCGAATGTGAATGAAGGAACGATCGAACGGCTGGTGACGGGGACGCGGGCGCTCGGCGCGCTTGCGATCGACCCGGCGCTGCTCGCGGAAACCGGCGACACCGTGTCGCGCGCGGCGTTCGCGATGGCGATGAACGTGCTGCTGTTCGACGACCTTCTGAGGCGCGTGCCGAGCGGCGCGGCCTATGTGGCGGAGACGGTGGCGCGCGGCGCGCGCATCACCTTCGACCACGGCGCGCTGCGGACCATCCGTTTCCGCGAAGGGCCGACCGGCGCGCTTCCCGCCGGGCAGGACGCGTTCCAGCGCATTCTGGAACCGCTCGGCTACCGGGTTGCCGACACCTATCCGCTGCCCGCGCTGCGCATGACGGGGCGCGCCTATTGCCATCTCGACGCGCCGGAGGCGATCCCGCAGTTTTTCGTGAGCGAGCTTCATGTCGAGCGCTTCGACGAAGGCTTCGTGCGCACCGCAGAGCGCGTGTTCGGCACGACGCGCGATCCGCTGAACGCCGACGCGCAGGATGTGCTTGCAGCGTTCGCGGCGGGCGGCAGCGTGCCGTACGCGGATGCCGTGGTGGCGTTGCCTGCGATCGTCGCCTGTTTCGACTGCCACCACGACCCCGTGACGCTCGGCGATTATGAGGCGCTGCTTGCGCGCTCCGGCGAAGCGGCGTGGATCGCGACGGAAGGCAATGCCTTCAACCACGCGACCGACCGCGTCGCCGATGTCGATGCGCTCGCCGCGTGGCTGAAGGCGGAGGGGCGCCCGATGAAGGACACGGTGGAGGTGTCGAGCAGCGGCCGCGTGCGCCAGACGGCCTTCCGCGCCGACAGCTTCGAGCGCAGGTTCGCGGGCGGCGTGCGCCGCACCGTGCCGGGCTCGTTCTACGAGTTCATCACGCGCGACGCGGACCCCGCGAGCGGCAGCCTCGACCTGCGCTTCGACAGCGGCAACGCGACCGGCATCTTCGCGATGACGCGCGCGGCGTAACGCGTTAAGCAGCGCCGAACAGCTTTTTATGGAGAAGATCATGTCCGATACCTTGCTTGGGGTTTACAGCCGGGCGCCGCTCGTCGTCGATCGCGGCGAGGGCGTGTGGCTCTATGATGTCGACGGCAACCGCTGGCTCGATTGCGTCATGGGCATCGCCACCGACGGGCTCGGCCACGCGCATCCGAAGCTGGTCGCGGCGCTGGAAGCGCAGGCGAATAAGCTGTGGCACGTGTCCAACATCTTCCGCATTCCGGGACAGGAGGCGCTCGCGCAGCGCCTGATCGATTCGACGTTTGCCGACGTCGTGTTCTTCGGCAATTCGGGATCGGAGGCGATCGAAGGCGCGCTGAAGACGGCGCGGCGCTATCACCATGTGAACGGATCGCCCGAGCGGATCGACGTGATCGGCTTCGCGGGATCGTTCCATGGCCGCACCTATGCGGCGGTGAACGCTTCGGGCAACGCATCGTACCTCGACGGGTTCGGGCCGCGTCTGCCCGGCTATGTGCAGCTGACGCTCGACGACGAGGCGGGCATCGCAGAGGCGATCGCGCGCCCGACGACGGCGGCGGTGATCGTGGAGCCGGTGCAGGGCGAAGGCGGCGCGCGGGCGCTGACCGGTGAATGGCTGAAACGCGTGCGCGACCTCTGCACGCAGCACGGCGTGCTCCTGATCTATGACGAGGTGCAGAGCGGCATGGGGCGGACCGGCAAGCTCTTCGCGCACCAGTGGTTCGAAGGCGTGGAGCCCGACATCATGGCGATCGCCAAGGCGCTGGGCGGCGGCTTCCCGATCGGCGCGTTCCTTGCGACCAAGGAAGCCGCGAAGGGCATGGTCGTCGGCACGCACGGTTCGACCTTCGGCGGCAATCCGCTGGCGATGGCGGTGGGCATCGCGGCGTTCGACGAAATCGCCAAGGAAGAGACGCTGGCGCACGCGCGCGCGGTTTCGGCCGAACTCGTTCAGCAGCTGAACGCGCTGAAGGACATTCACGGCGACATGATCGTCGACGTGCGCGGCAAGGGGCTACTGATCGGGCTCAAGCTCGTGCCCAACAACCGCGAATTCATGGCGCTCGCCCGCGACCACGGTATCCTCGTGGCGGGCGGCGGCGAGAACTGCGTGCGGCTGCTGCCGTCGCTGCTGCTTTCCGGCGCCGAAGCGGCAGAGGTCGTGACGCGGCTCGACGCGGCGTTCGCCGACGCGCGGACGCGTCTCGCCAGGGCCGCCTGATGCTGGCGATCCGGCCGGCGCGCCCGGCCGATCTTGATGTGATGATGGAACTCGCGGTGCTATCGGGCCGCGGGTTCACCAGCCTGCCCGAAGACGAGGCGACACTCGCCGCGCGCCTCGACCTTGCCGAAGCCAGCTTTACCGGCGCGGTGGCGCCCGCAGAGGCGTGGTACACGATCATGCTGGAGGATACCGAAACCGGGCGGGTCGAAGGGCTCGCCGGGGTTCGCGCTGCCGTCGGCCTCAAGCGCCCGCACTTCTCGTTCCGCGTGATGACGCTCGCGCAGTATTCGTCGGCGATCGGCACGCGCTTCGACCATCAGGCGCTGGTGCTGGTGAACGAGTGCGGCGGCTGGACCGAGGTGGGATCGCTGTTCCTGCGGCCCGAGCGGCGCAGCGGCGGCGCGGGCAGCCTGCTCGCGCGCTCGCGCTACATGCTGATCGGCGCCGAGCCGACGCGCTTTTCGCACACGATCATGGCGGAGCTGCGCGGCTGGTTCGACGAGCACGGCAAGTCGCCGTTCTGGGAAGGCGTCGCCTCCAAGTTCTTCCGCCTGCCCTTCGAGGAGGCGGACCGCATGGTGACCTCCACCGACGGGCAGTTCATCCTCGACCTCGCGCCGCGCCACCCCATCTATGTCGACCTGATCGACAGCCACGCCCGCGAGGCGATCGGCCGCGTGCACCGCGACGGCGAGCCCGCGCTGACGCTGCTGGAAAAGGAAGGGTTCGACCGATCGGGGCTGATCGACATTTTCGACGGCGGACCGACGATGACCTGCGCCAGCGATGAGGTGGCGACGATCCGCGCCTCGCGCACGCTGCGGCTGGAGATCGGTACGCCGGGCGAGGGGCAGGCGCTGCTTTCGACGACGCAGATCGACGGGTTCCGCTCTGTGCGCGCGGCGGCGGATATCGGCGAGGCGGCCGTGACGATCAGCAGCGAAGCCGCCGACGCGCTGAAACTGAGGGGCGGCGATCCGGTGAGGATATCGGCATGACGATTTTCCGTTCGATCGACCCGGCCACGGGCGAAACCGTTTGGGAAGGCCCGGCGGCGAGCGCGGAGGACTGCAACGCCGCCATCGGACGCGCGCGCGCCGCGCTCGGCGCGTGGCGGGCGCGACCGGCGGAGGAGCGCATCGCGCTCGCGCGGCGCTACGGCGACGTGCTCGGCAGTCGCAAGGCCGCGCTTTCGCAGCTGATTTCGCGCGAGACGGGCAAGCTGCTGTGGGAGACCGAGGCCGAGATCGCTTCGATGATCGGCAAGGTGGAGATTTCGATCCGGGCGTTCGGCGAGCGCACCGGAGAGCGGGCGGCGGACATGCCGTTCGGGCGCGCCGTGCTGCGCCACCGGGGGCACGGCGTGATGGCGGTGCTGGGGCCGTACAACTTCCCCGGCCACCTGCCGAACGGGCATATCGTTCCGGCGCTGATCGCGGGGAACACGGTGGTGTTCAAACCTTCCGAGATCACGCCCGCGATCGGCGAAGCCATGGCGGCGGCGTGGGCGGAGGCGGGGCTTCCCGAAGGCGTGCTCAGCATCGTGCAGGGTGCGCGGGCGACGGGCGAGGCGCTGGTCGCGGGCGATATCGACGGGCTGCTGTTCACGGGTTCGGCAGGCGCGGGCGCGGCGCTGCGGCGGGCGCTGGTCGATCGGCCGCATGTGAGCCTCGCGCTCGAACTCGGCGGCAACAATCCGCTGGTGGCGTGGGATTCGCCCGAGGCGGCCGCGTCGATCATCGTGCAGTCGAGTTTCGTCACCACGGGCCAGCGCTGCTCGTGCGCGCGGCGGCTGATCGTGCCCGAAGGCAAGGTCGGCGACGCGATCGTCGAGGCGGTGGACGCGATGGCCGGGCGGCTGCGCATCGCGGCGTGGGACGAGCCGGGCGGCGCCTTCATGGGGCCGCTCGTGTCCGATGCCGCCGCAATCGGCGCGCGCGCGGCGGCGGACGGAATCGTCGCGCGCGGCGCAAAGGTGATTCGGCCTTTCGAGGGCATCGCGGGACGTTCGGCGGCGTTCGTGTCGCCCGCGATTCTCGATGTGACGGGCATCGATGTGCCCGACGCCGAGATTTTCGCGCCGGTGGTGCAGGTGATCCGCGTTCCCGACTTCGATGCGGCGATGCGCGCGGCGAACAACACGATATTCGGGCTTTCGGCGGGCCTCATCAGCGAAGAAGCGGGCCTTTGGGCGCGTTTTGTCGAGGAAAGCCGCGCGGGCGTCGTCAACCGCAACCGTCCGACGACGGGCGCGGCGGGCAATATGCCGTTCGGCGGACTCGGAGCCTCTGGAAATCATCGCCCAAGTGCGTATTACGCAGCGGACTATTGCGCATACCCGATCGCCAGTTTCGAGGCGGACGGGGTTGGCGCGGTGGAGGTTCCCGGATTAGACGGGTGACCAATACGCTGACGGAGGGGTGATTCATGAAGACGCGCGCGGCTGTGGCATTCGAAGCCAAGAAGCCTCTTGAGATTGTGGAACTCGACCTTGAAGGCCCGAAGGCGGGCGAGGTGCTGGTCGAGATCATGGCGACGGGCATCTGCCACACGGACGCCTACACGCTCGACGGTTTCGACAGCGAAGGCATCTTCCCGAGCGTTCTGGGCCATGAAGGCGCAGGCGTCGTGCGCGAGGTGGGGCAGGGCGTCACCTCGGTGAAGCCGGGCGACCACGTGATCCCGCTCTACACGCCCGAATGCCGCCAGTGCAAAAGCTGTCTTTCAGGGAAGACCAACCTCTGCACCGCGATCCGCGCCACGCAGGGCAAGGGGCTGATGCCCGACGGCACGACGCGGTTCTCCTACAAGGGTCAGCCGATCTTCCACTATATGGGCTGCTCGACCTTTTCGAACTTCACCGTGCTGCCCGAAATCGCGGTGGCGAAGATCCGCGAGGACGCGCCGTTCCAGTCGAGCTGCTACGTCGGCTGCGGCGTGACGACGGGCGTGGGCGCGGTCATCAATACCGCCAAGGTGCAGGTCGGCGACAACGTCGTCGTGTTCGGCCTGGGCGGCATCGGGCTCAACGTGCTGCAGGGCGCGCGGATGGCGGGCGCGAACACGATCATCGGCGTGGACATCAACCCGGACCGCGAGGAATGGGGCCGCCGCTTCGGCATGACGGACTTCCTCAACTCCAGGGGGATGAGCCGCGAGGATGTCGTCGCGAAGATCGTCGCGATGACGGACGGCGGCGCGGATTACACGTTCGACGCAACCGGCAACACCGAAGTGATGCGCACCGCGCTCGAGGCCTGCCATCGCGGCTGGGGCACGAGCATCATCATCGGCGTGGCCGAGGCGGGCAAGGAGATCAGCACACGGCCTTTCCAGCTCGTGACGGGGCGCAACTGGCGCGGCACGGCGTTCGGCGGGGCCAAGGGCCGCACCGACGTTCCCAAGATCATCGACATGTACATGACCGGCAAGATCGAGATCGATCCGATGATCACGCATGTCATGGGCCTTGAGGAGATCAACAAGGGCTTCGAGCTGATGCACGCAGGCGAAAGCATCCGCAGCGTGGTGGTTTACTGAGCGTCTCACCCCTCCTCTTCAGGGGAGGGGCCGGGGGTGGGGCGTATCCTCATACGCGACCTCGGAGAAGCGGCACCGCCCCTCCCCAACCCCTCCCCTGAAGAGGAGGGGCTTTAACTTCAGAGAAGCCACTCGATCGGCAGGCGCGCGAGGAGGCGGATGGCGAGGCGCTGGAGCAGCGTGGTGCCGGGTTCGGTGTCGTGGACATCGATCCCGTCCTCGGTGCGTGCGATCCAGCGCAGGCGGCCGCTGTCGCTCAGCGTCACCTCGTAGGCGCTCATCGGAATCGCGCTTTCGAAGGCGTCCTGCACGTCTCGCGCAAGCTCCGGGGATTCGATGACGAAGCCCAGTTCGGTGTTGAGATGCAGCGAACGCGGATCGAAATTGAACGATCCGACGAACAGCCGCTCGCGGTCCGCCGTGAAGGTCTTGGCGTGAAGCATCGAGCCGCTTGAGCGGAGGATCGATCCGGTGACGGAGGACGCGCCCGATCCGCCGACGCCAAGCGGCAGGCGGCGCTTGCGGCGCGTGCCCGCGTGCGGGCGCCGCATCTCGAACAGGCGGATGCCCGCCTGGATCAGCGGCTTGCGGCGCTTCGCGTAGCCGGCGTGGACGATCGCCACGTCGGTCGATTCGAGCGCGTTCGTCAGCACGCTGATGTGAACGCCCTGCGCGGCGAGACCCGCAAACGCGGTGACGCCTGCGGCCGTGGGCACGAAATAGCCGGAAACGAGCCCGATTTCGCGCCGGGGCTGCCCGATCGCATCCTGCAACTGTTCGCCCAGCGACGTGCCGGGCTTCGCCTTGTCGAGCACCTTGGCCGGGTCGTCGCTCACCATCCGGACGGGCGCCCAGACGAACGGCAGCGAGCCGTCGAGCATATCGGAAATGAAGGGCAGCGACTGCACCGTCTCGATGTAGGTCTTCGCCCTGGGGTCGGCGCGCACCTCCGCCGAACGCCGCGCAAGCTCCTCCAGCTGGTCGATGCCCACGACGGGGAGCACGCGCGCCGCGGGCCAGGACGAGGCGCAGTTCCAGTAGCGATCGAAATCGCGCGACACGTCGCTGACCACCGCGCCGATTGCGAGAACGTCGAGATCGGCGAAGAGATCGCCGTCGCGCGCGGCGAAATATTCGTCGCCGACGTTGCGCCCGCCGATGATCGTCGCCTGGCAATCGGCCGTGAAGCTCTTGTTGTGCATCCGCCGGTTGAGACGCTTGAAGTCGGTGAGGTAGCCGAGCGCCTTGGGGTGGCGGAAGAAGAACGGGTTGAACAGCCGCACCTCGATCATCGGATGGATGTCGAGCGCGGCGAGCAGATCGTCGAGGCCGGCGATGCCGTTGTCGTCGAGCAGCAGCCGCACGCGCACGCCCCGATCCGCTGCTTCGCGCAGCGCCTCCAGCATGAGCATCCCGGAAAGATCGTCGCGCCAGATGTAATATTGCACGTCGAGGCTGCGCTCGGCGGCGCGGGCGAGGAGGATGCGCGCGGCGAAAGCCTGATGCGCGTCGGCAAGCAAATGGACGCCCGAAAGGTCGGGCCTTGCGGCTGCTTCCCGCCTGATGCTGCGGCCGAGCCGTGTGGCTTCCGTATCGGACAGCGCCCGGCTCGGCGTTCGCGGCTCAAGCGGCGGCGAGTGTCTGAACCGGCGCACGATCTCTCCCTGCATGAACCCGAACCGTGGCCGAAAGCGTGGAAGGAAGCAAACAGGCTGTGAGTTTGAAGCGGTATCGCCGCGCCCACGCTTTCCTCTAGAGCGACGCGGAAGACGGAAAAAACGGAGACGGACATGCCAGAAGCGCTGATTATCGATGCAGTCAGAACCCCCCGCGGAATCGGAAAGGTCGGCAAGGGCGCGCTTGCCGACATCCACCCGCAGCAGGTGGGCGCGACTGTGCTCAAGGCGCTTGCAGAACGGAACGATCTCAACACCGCCGAGGTCGACGACATCATCTGGGGCACGAGTTCGCAGACCGGTCCGGCGGCGGGCGACCTCGGCCGCATGTCGGCGCTCGATGCCGGATACGATATCCGTTCCTCGGCGGTGACGCTCGACCGCTTCTGCGGATCGGGCATCACCACGGTGAACATGGCGGCGGCCTCGATCATGTCCGGGATGGAAGACTGCATCGTCGCGGGCGGCACCGAGATGATGTCGCAGACCGGGCAGGGCGTCTCCGCCGATGCCTCGCGCACGATGGATCGGGGCAACCGGCGCCTGCGCGGCCGCCACCCGCAGCCGCACCAGGGCGTCTGCGCCGACGTGATCGCAACGCTGGAGGGCATCAGCCGCCGCGATCTGGATGCGCTTGCCGTGCTCAGCCAGCAGCGCGCCGCCGCCGCGATCGCGGGCGGGCACTTCGATCGCAGTCTGGTGCCTGTCTACCGCGAGGACGGCAGCCTGGCGCTCGACCGGGAGGAGTTTCCACGCCCCGGCACGACGCTCGAAAGTCTCGCGCAGCTGCAGCCCGCGTTCACGCGGCTGATCGACATGCCGCTCGACGAGGACGGGCTGACCTATCGCAGCCTTGTCCGCCAGGCCTATCCGGACCTCGAGATCGAACACGTCCACCACGCGGGCAATTCCTCGGGGGTTGTCGATGGATCGGCGGCATTGCTGCTGGCATCGCCCGCCTACGCGGCAAAGCGCGGGTTGAAGCCGCGCGGGCGCGTCGTGGCGATGGCGAACATGGGCGATTCCCCCACGCTGATGCTGAATGCGCCGGTGCCGGCCGCGAAGAAGGTGCTGGCGAAGGCCGGGCTGACGGTCGATGATATCGACCTGTTCGAAATCAATGAGGCGTTCGCCGTCGTCGCGGAGAAATTCATCCGCGACCTGAAGCTCGACCGCGACCGGGTCAACGTGAACGGCGGCGCGATGGCGCTCGGCCACCCGATCGGCGCGACAGGATCGATCCTGATCGGTACGCTGCTCGACGAGCTGGAGCGGCGCGACCTGAAGCGCGGGCTTGTCACCATGTGCGCGGCGGGCGGCATGGCGCCCGCGATCATCATTGAACGTGTCTGAGGGAGAGACATCATGAGCATACCCGAACTTTTCGACCTGACCGGCAAGGTCGCCGTCATCACCGGCTCCTCGCGCGGGATCGGCAAGGCGATCGCGCACCGGATGGCGGAGCACGGCGCGAATGTCGTCGTCTCCAGCCGCAAGCTCGATGCGTGCGAGGCGGCGGTGGCCGAGATCAACGCTGCCGTCGGACGTGACGCGGCGATCGCGATCACGGCCAATATTTCCGTGAAGGAAGAGCTTCAGGCGCTGATCAGCAGCGCGACGGCGAAGCTCGGCAAGGTCGATATCCTGGTCTGCAACGCCGCTTCAAACCCGTACTTCGGGCCGATGGCGGGGATCGCGGATGAGCAGTTCACCAAAATCCTGCACAACAATATCGTTTCGAACCACTGGCTGATCCAGATGGCGGCGCCGCAGATGGCCGCGCGGAAGGACGGGGCGATCATCGTCATCTCGTCGATCGGCGGGCTGAAGGCCTCGACCATGATCGGCGCCTACAACATCTCGAAGGCGGCGGACCTGCAGCTGGTGCGCAACTACGCCGCCGAATACGGCCCCGCGAACGTGCGCGTGAACGCGATCTGCCCCGGCCTCATCAAGACGGACTTCGCGAAGGCGCTGTGGGACAATCCCGAAATCCTGAAGGAAGCGACCGCGCATTCGACGCTGCAGCGCATCGGCGATCCCGACGAGATCGCGGGGATGGCGGTGTTTCTTGCGGCAAAGGCGGGCGGCTTCACGAGCGGGCAGGGCATCGTGATCGACGGCGGCGCCACCATCGTTTAGCGCTGTATCGGCTCGGGAAAAGCCCCGCCCCTTCAGGGGAGGGGTTTGGGGTGGGGCGGTCCCGGCAGACTCTGCCGAGCGTGAGGATACGCCCCACCTCCGGCCCCTCCCCTGAAGCGGAGGGGGGTATTTCTTCCTACTGGAGTTCGAACACCACCGTTACGTTGACGTTGGTGCCGACCTCGCCGGCTTCGATCGGGGGTGCTGCCGCCATATCGGCGGATTCGCGCTGCACCATCATCTTGGGCATCGGGTAGGGCGGCTGGTAGCCGCCGCCTTCGGTGATCGAAACGATGCGCTTCACGCGCATTCCGGCGGCGCCTGCGTAGAGATCGGCACGCGTGCGGGCCTTCTTCACGGCGTCGAGCCGGGCCTCGTTGGTCGCTTCCTCGGGCTTGTCGAGGCCGAAGCTCGGGCCGTTCACCTGGTTCGCGCCTTGCGTGACGAGCGCATCGATCACATCGCCCGCGCTTGCGAGCTTGCGTAGCTTCACCGTCACCGTGTTGCTTGCCTGATAGCCGATCAGCTGCGGCGCCTTGCGCTCCTCGTACGTGTACTGCGGGTTCAGGTTGATGTTCGAGGTCTGGATGTCGCGGTCGGCGATGCCGGCTTTCTTGAGCGCGGCGACGACGCGGGTCATCTGGCTGTTGTTGGCGGTCAGCGCGGCGCGCGCCTCCACGGCCTGCGTGACGACGCCCGCCGAGATCACGGCGATATCGGGAACGCGGGTGCTCTCGCCGGTCGCGGACAGCGACAGCAGGGTTTCGGCGGGGACGCTCGGCGCGGTCTGGGCGGCGACAGGGGCCGCGGCAGCGGCGAGTGCGCCGATGGCGAGAAGCGTTGCAGTACGCATGTCTTTCATTCCTTTCGTTTTCCGCCCCAAAGCATCGGCGGCGGACAAGTTGCCCTATCCGCCGCCTGACATGAACCGAAGTTGAAAAAACCCGGCTTTAAGCCTGCCGGGCCTTCACGAGGCGATAGATCCAAAGAAGCAGGATCGCCCCTGCCGTTGCGAGCAGGATGTTGACGAGGTTCCCCCCGCCCAGACCCACCATGCTGCCGATATAGCCGCCGATCAGACCACCGGCGATACCGATGAGAATGGTGACGATGATACCGCCGGGATCCTTGCCCGGCATGATCCACTTTGCGAGCACGCCGGCGATGAGGCCGACAACGATCCAACCGAGAAAACCATAGTCCATCTGCTCACTCCCTCTGTTTTTCAGAAAAACCGTAGATGACTGTCACGTTTCCTGCGGTCCCGGAACGGCGGTATGCCGACCGGGCGATCCGCGAACACACCTCCTGTCGTGCGTTCGTCGATGATAAAATCCGTTTATCGAATACCTGTCGAGCCGAAACTTCCTGTGGAGTCTACGCAACGTGTGCTGAAATATTCGGTTATTGGCTCGTTTGATTGCTCTGAACGTGCTAATCGCCGCGCGTTTTACATCATCCGGGCCATGCTCGAATGCTCCCGGGTGTCATGCGGACCTTGCGCGAACTGACCTATTCGGGTAATACACCTTTCGATACGAAACAGGCACAGTCACTGGCGATGAACATGCATCAACCCGTCGATAGCTCTTTCAGGAGCAGCGTTTCCCGGTCGTGGTCATCGACCGGGGAGGGCGGCAGCCGTCGCCGTATTCTGATCGTGGCGGTCATCCTCGTCGCGGCGGCCGCTGCGGCCTGGTTCATCTTCGGCGGCGGCGGCGATGCGCCTGCCGCAAACCCCGATGCGAGCCGCCCGGTCATCACCGTGATGGTGCCCGGCGTCACGCAGGTCGCCGACAGCGTCAGCGCGGTCGGCAGCATCGCGGCGCGCCGCGATATGCCAGTGGGCGTTCAGGGCGAGGGCGGCGCTGTCGTGGCGGTGCTCGTGGATGCCGGCGACTATGCGCAGAAGGGGCAGGTGCTCGCGCGCATCGACCGTTCGGTGCTCGAACAGCAGGTGAGCCAGCTGCAGGCCTCCGTAACGCGGGCCCGCGCCGATGCGGCGCTTGCACAGTCCGAGCTTGACCGGGCGCAGTCGCTTGTCTCGCGCGGCTTCATTTCCAAGGCCGACATCGACCGCCGCACGGCGACGCGCGACGGCGCCAACGCCGACGTGAACGTCGCCGCGGCCCAGTTGCGGGAAGCGCAGGCACGCCTCGGGCGGCTCGATATCCGCGCGCCCGAAGCCGGGCTCATCCTTGAACGCAACGTGGAACCCGGCCAGGTCGTCAGCTCCGGCAGCGCCGCGGTGTTCCGCATGGCGCAGGACGGCGCGATGGAAATGCGCGCGCTCGTCGCGGAGCAGGATCTCTCCGGTATGCAGGTCGGCCAGGAGGCGACGGTGCAACTGATCGGCTCGCAGACCCGGTATGCCGGGCGGATCTGGATGGTGGAGCCGGTCATCGATCCGCAGACCCGCCAGGGGCTCGTGCGCATTGCGCTTTCCGGCGATGCTTCGCTGCGTCCGGGCGGCTTCGCCTCGGCGCGGATCGAAGTGGGCAGGGCCGACCGGCCGCTGCTGCCGGAATCGGCCGTGATGGGCGATGCGGAGAGCAGCTACGTTTACGTCGTGCTGCAGGACGGCACCGTCGAGCGCCGCGAAATCAAGGTGGGCATGGTCTCATCGGCGGGCGTGGGCGTGTCGAGCGGCCTTTCCGGCAAGGAGCAGGTCGTGATGTCGGCGGGCGCGTTCCTCAATCCGGGCGAGAAGGTGACCCCGGTTCTGCACAAGCCGCAGAAATAAGCCACGGACGGCAGGAAGCGAAACGATGCGGAATATCTCGTCCTGGTCGATCCGGAACCCGTTTCCGCCGATCGTGCTGTTCGTGGCGCTGACGCTGGCGGGCATCGTCAGCTTCATCCGCATGGACATCAACCAGAACCCGGACGTGAGCTTTCCGGTCGCACAGATCATCATCAGCCAGCCGGGCGCCGCGCCTTCGGAAATGAAGACGCAGATCACGCAGATCGTCGAGGCGTCGGTGCGCAACGTCAGCGGCGTGGACGAGATCACCTCGTGGGTGAGCGAGGGCACATCCACCACGGTGGTGCAGTTCGATATCGGCACGCCGATCGACCGCGCCGTCAACGACGTGCGCGATGCGGTGCAGAATGTCAGGGGCGATCTGCCCCAGGGCATCCTGGAGCCGCAGGTGGTGCGCGAGGATATCGAAGGCGTGCTCGCCTACTGGACGGTGCAATCGACGGACATGACGCTGGAGCAGCTGTCGTGGTTCGTCGACAATGTCGCGGCGAAGCGGCTGCTCTCCGTGCCCGGCATGTCGGTGGCGAGCCGGGGCGGCGGCGTTTCGCGCGAGATCCGCGTCGAGCTGGACCCGATGAAGCTGCAGGCGCAGGGCATCACCGCCGCGCAGGTCAATCAGCAGCTTCGCCGGCTCAATCTCAATGCCACGGGCGGCCGCGCGGAAATCGCGGGCGCGGAGCAGGCGGTGCGCGTGCTCGGAAACGCCGATGACGCAGCGGCGCTCGGCGCAACGCAACTGAGTGTCGGAGGGCAGACGCTGCGGCTGTCCGACGTTGCGGACGTGCGCGACTCCTATGGGGAGCAGCGCAGCCTGGGCCTGATCGACGGGCGGCAGGTGGTCGCGATCCGCCTCGCCAAGGCGAAGGGGTCTTCCGACGTCGCGGTTTACGACGAGGCGCTGAAGGTTCGCGAGCAGCTCGCGGCGGAGTATCCCAAGGTGAAGATCACCGAGATGTTCACCACGGTGAAATACACCGAACTCCAGTACGAAGCCTCGATGGCGGCGCTGATCGAAGGCGCCGTGCTGGCGGTGATCGTCGTGTTCATTTTCCTGCGCGACTGGCGGGCGATGCTGATTTCAGCCACTGCGATCCCGCTGTCGGCGATCCCGGCCTTCTGGTTCATGGATCTGATGGGCTTCACGCTGAACAACCTGTCGCTCCTCGCGCTGAGCCTTGTTGCGGGCGTGCTCGTGGATGATGCGATCGTGGAGATCGAGAATATCGTGCGCCACATGCGCATGGGCAAAACCGCCTATCAGGCATCGATGGACGCTGCCGACGAGATCGGGCTTGCCGTTGTCGCGACCACGTCGGCGATTGCCGCCGTGTTTCTGCCTGTCGGTCTGATGGGCGGCATCACGGGTCAGTTCTTCAAGCAGTTCGGGCTGACGGTGGTTGTCGCCGTCATGATGAGCCTTGCGGTCGCGCGCATGATCACGCCGCTGATCGCCGCCTATTTCCTGAAGGCGAAGGGCGAGGAGAACCACGGCGACGGCCCGATGATGGACCGTTACCTCGCGATGCTGCGCTGGTCGCTCGATACCGCGCCTGCCGAGAAGGTGCGCGCGCGGCGGGACTGGAAGCGCCATTTCTGGCGTCTTGCCGATCACCGTATGTGGGTGATGGGCTTCGGCGTCGTCGCGCTGCTTCTCACGGTCGTGTCGTTTGCGACGCTGCCGTTCACCTTCCAGCCCGAATCCGATCAGGATTCGACCCAGCTCAAGATCGAAATGGTGCCGGGCACGACACTCGAACAGACGCGCGCCAAGGCCGAAGCCGCCAATGCCGTGTTGCTGAAACAGCCTGAAACGCAGCTCAGCTACATCGATATCGAGCAGCCGGGCGAGGCCATGATCTACACGCAGCTACGCGAGAAGCGGCAGCGCACGAGCATCGAATACCAGCGGCAGCTGGCGCCGGAACTGCAGCAAATTCCCGACGCGCGCATCACCTTCCAGTCCATGGAAGGCTGGGGCGGCGGGCGCGACGTGACGGTGATGATCGCCGGTGACGACAACGATCTTCTGCACGAAACCGCGCTGAAGATCGTCGGCGAGATGCGGACGCAGAAGATGTTCGTCGCCCCGCGCATCGAAGGCGATCTGCAGCGGCCCGAGATCGTCATCTCGCCGCATTTCGATCTCGCCGCGGAACTCGGCATCACCACCGCCGACCTCAGCGAAACGATCCGCATCGCGACGATCGGCGAAATCGATCAGAACGTCGCCAAGTTCTCGCTGTCGGATCGGCAGATCCCGATCCGCGTCGTGCTGCCTGCGGACTCGCGCAAGAATATCGCCACGATCGAAAACCTGCCGGTGCCGACGGCGAGCGGCGGGTCCGTGCCGCTGAAAGTCGTGGCCGATATCGGTTTCGGCGCAGGCCCCTCCATCCTCAGGCGCTACAACCAGCGTGACCGCATCATCGTGGGCGCCGATCTTGCCGAGGGGTATGTGAAGGGCGAAGGCTCCAAGGTCGCGTTCGCGCTGCCCACGGTGCGCAACCTGCCCTCGGGCGTCGAGCGCGTGGAGTTCGGCGAATCGAAGATGCAGGCCGAACTCGTCACGCAGTTCACGATGGCGGTGATTTCGGGCGTGCTGCTCGTGTTCGCGGTGCTCGTGCTGCTCTACAAGCGCATCATGCCGCCGTTCGTGAACATGGGTTCGCTGCTGCTCGCGCCGCTCGGCGGGGCGCTGGCGCTGCATCTGACCGGGCAGGTGATCTCGATGCCCGTGATGATCGGCCTCTTGATGTTGCTCGGCATTGTTGCGAAAAACTCCATTCTGCTCGTGGATTTCGCGATCGAGGAGATGAACAAGGGTGTCGACAAGGTGACGGCGATCATCGATGCAGGCCACAAGCGCGCGCAGCCGATCGTGATGACCACGGTGGCGATGGCGGCGGGCATGCTGCCCACGGCGCTATCGCTGACCGGCGACGGCGCCTGGCGCGCCCCGATGGGCATCACCGTGATCGGCGGGCTGCTGCTTTCGACGCTGCTGACACTCGTGATCGTTCCGTCCGCTTTCAGCCTTGCCGACGACTTCGAGCGCTGGATGGGCGGCAAGCTCGGCAAACTTTTGACCCACGATCATCCCGGCAAGCCGTCGGCGGCGGCGTCTGCCGCTCCCGCCGCTCCCGCCGAGTAGGACGGGACGATCGGGTCAGCACGCACATGGGTAACGGCCGATCCGGCGCGGCACATGAAGATCGTCGCCACGGGTATGCTGTTGCTGATGGCGGCGGTGTTCCTTGCCGCGCGGGCTCTGGGCGAGGCTTTCGTCTGGGCGCCCTACGTCGAATCCTTCGCCGAGGCGGCGATGGTCGGCGGGCTGGCCGACTGGTTCGCGGTGACGGCGCTGTTCCGCCATCCGCTCGGCCTGCCGATCCCGCACACCGCGATCATCCCCAAGAACAAGGACCGGCTCGGCGATAACCTCGCGCTGTTCGTGAAGACGAACTTCCTGAAACCGGCGATCGTCGCGCGGCGCATGCGCGGCGTGGATATGGCGGGCGCCGTCGGGCGCTGGCTGGCGGCGCCGCCGGCCCAAACACGGCTGCGCGGGAGCATCGGCAAACTCGGCATCCAGCTTCTCGACGCGCTCGACAACGAAGCGGTGTCGGGATGGATACGCGGCGCCGTCGGCGGCAATCTGCGCCGTTTCGAACTGGCGCCGCTGATCGGCCGCGTGCTCGACCGCTCGATCGACGAGGGGCGGCTGCAGCCGCTCGTCGATTCCGGCATCACGTGGCTCGCCCGCGTGCTCGACCAGAACGAGGGGCTGATCCGCGATCTCGTGGAAGCGCGGACGATGTGGCTGCTGCGGCTGGCCTCGCTCGACGAGCGGCTGGCGAACTCGATCATCGAGGCGCTGCGGCGGCTTTTGAACGAGATGTCCGCAGACCCCGAGCATCCGCTGCGCCTGAAGGTGATGGAGGCGCTGAAAGACGTCGCGTTCGATCTTCAGTTCGAATCGGAGATGCAGACACGGGTGGAGACGCTGAAGCTCGAACTCATCGAGAATCCCGAACTCGGCGGTTTCCTCGACGGCATCTGGACGAACGCCAAGGCCTCGCTGCGCGCCTCGCTCGCCGACCCCGATCAGGCGCTGGCGGGACGGCTGGGAGAGGCCGCGCGCCATATCGGCCAGACGATCGAAAACGACCCTGCGCTTCGGCGCGCGCTCAACAAGTATACGCGCCGCGCCATCGTGGGCGTGGTCGCGGACTACGGCGACGAACTGGTGCGCATCGTTTCCGACACGGTGCGGAGCTGGGACGCGAGAACCGTCACCGACCGCGTCGAGGCCGCAGTGGGCCGCGACCTTCAGTTCATCCGCATCAACGGTACGCTGGTCGGCGGCCTCGTCGGCCTGACCATCCACGTGGTGTCGGAACTGGTTTAGGGCCTTACGCCGCCTTCAGCGCCCCGCAGGCGCGCTGCATGCGCGTGCAGGCATCCTCCAGAAGTTCGGTCGAGGTCGCGTAGGAGATGCGGAACGCGGGCGATACGCCGAATGCGCCGCCGTGGACCACCGCAACGCCTTCCGCTTCCAGCAGATAGCCCGCGACATCCTCGTCGCTGGCGAGCACCGCGCCCGAAGGCGTCGTGCGTCCGATCAGCCCCGTGCAATCCGGGTACACATAAAATGCGCCGTCGGGCGTCGCGCACTTGAGGCCGTCTGTCTGGTTCAGCATCGAGACGACGAGGTCGCGGCGGCCCCGGAAGGTTTCGACGCGCGCCTTCAAAAAGTCCTGCGGGCCGTTCAGCGCCGCTGTCGCCGCCGCCTGCGCGATCGCGCAGGGGTTGGTGGTCGATTGCGACTGGATCTTGGCGATCGCCTTGATGAGCGGCGCGGGTCCGCCCGCGAAACCGATGCGCCAGCCGGTCATCGAATAGGCCTTGGAGGCGCCGTTCACGGTGAGCGTGCGGTCGTACAGATCGGGGCAGACATCGGCGATGGTCGCGAATTCGATATCGTAGATGATGTGCTCGTACATGTCGTCCGACATCACCCACACCTGCGGATGGCGGCGCAGCACCTCGCCGAGCGCGGCGATTTCCGCGCGCGTGTAGACGGCGCCCGTGGGGTTCGACGGCGAATTCAGGATCAGCCAGCGCGTTTTCGGCGTGATCGCCGCTTCAAGCTGCGCGGGCGTAATCTTGAAACCAGCCTCGATACCCGCCGAGATGAACACCGGCTTCGCGCCGCAGAACTGCACGATATCGGGGTAGGAGACCCAGTAAGGCGCGGGGATGATGACCTCGTCGCCCGCGTTCAGCGTGACGAGCAGCGCGTTGAAGATCGTGTGCTTGCCGCCGACGTTCACGGTGATCTGGTCGAGACCGTAATCGAGGTTGTTGTCGCGCTTGAACTTGCCGCGTACGGCCGCTTTCAGAGCGTTGGTGCCGTCTACGGTGGTGTATTTGTTCTGCCCGCCGCGAATGGCGGCGATGGCGGCCTCCGCCACGAAGTCCGGCACGGGCATGTCGGGCTCGCCCGCGCCGAGCCCGATGATGTCCCGCCCGGCCTCTTTCAGCGCTGCGGCCTTCTGCGTGACGGCGAGCGTGGGGGAAGGCTGGATGCGCTGGATGGCGTCGGACAGGAAGGTCATTGAGAGGCTCCGCTTATGGGCTGCGCGGGCCTCTTAGGATCAAGCGCTTTGCTGGGCAACCAGCACCGCGCGAAAAAGTCCGCGCAGGGCGTTGCCGAGGAAGAAACCGTCCTCCAGATCGGCGCGGGTAAGGGGCGCCTCCCGCGCGCGGCCGGTTTCCAGAAGATGGCGGCGCAGCACGCCGGGCAGCAGGCCGTCGCTTGCGGGCGGGGTCAGCAGAACGCCGCCGCGCTCGACGAACAGGTTGGTGAAGCTGCCCTCGGTGAGCCGCCCGTCGCTGCGTTCGAAGACCACTTCGTCCATGCCGGAGGCGCGGCGGGCGGCATCGTAGAATGTGCGGTCGCTGGTCTTGTGCGCGAGCCTCGGGTCGCCGGGCGGCACCGGCAGCGGCATGATGGCGACCTTCGCCGAAACCGGTGTGGCCGGCATCCGGGCGCAACTTATCGCCGCCGCGCCGCCCGCCGCGAGCACCAGCTTGATTCGGGCCGGAGCCCGCAGCGCGCCGACAGCGGCCTGCAACAGATTGCGGACATCGTGCCGGTCGAAGCGGAAGCCGTGCCGAACGGCGGAGTCTTCCAGCCGTTCGAGGTGCAGCGAGAGGTGGGCAATCCCCTCGTCGGGCGTGAAGCCCATCGTTTCGATGAGGTGGAACGGCCGTCCCGATGCGCTGACGAACGCCATTTTCTCTCCGCACTCGCGCCACTCAGACGCCGCATCGCTATCGGCGACAATGCCTGATCCAATGCCCATTGTCGCGTTTTGGTTCCGGATTTCGATCGTGCGGATCGCGACGTTGAACTGCGCGGTGCCGGGGCCGACGGCGCCGATGGAGCCCGTGTAGAGGCCCCGCGCGCGGGCCTCTATGGCGTCGATCACCTCCATCGCGCGAATCTTGGGCGCGCCGGTAATGGAACCGCACGGAAAGAGCGCCTCCACCACGTCGAACGCGTCGAGGCCCCGGCGGAGCCGCGCCTCAACCGTCGTCGTCATCTGGTGGACGGTGGGATAGCGCTCCACCGCAAAGGCATCGCGCACGCGCACCGATCCGGCCTCCGCCACGCGCGCGAGGTCGTTGCGGATGAGATCGGTGATCATCAGGTTTTCGGCGCGGTTCTTCGGGTCGGCGGCAAGCGCGGCGGCAGCGGCCGAATCCTCCCCGGCAAGCGGGCGGCGCGGGGCGGTGCCCTTCATGGGGCGCGTTTGCAATGTGTCGCCCGAAAGCGAGAAGAAGAGTTCGGGAGAGAAAGAGAGAACCCATGTGCTTCCGGTGAACACGATCGCGCCGTGCCCCATCCGCTGCGCGCGCCGCAGCCGCGCATAGAGGGCAAGCGGGTGGCCTTCGACCGAAAGCCCGGTGGGGAAGGTGAGATTCGCCTGATAGATGTCGCCCGCCTCGATCAGCGCCTTCACCCGTGCGACCGAGGCCGCGTAGCGCGCGGCATCCAGAGCGGGTTCAGGCGCTGAAATGCGGACGCCGCGCCCTGCGGCGGCGCTCAGAAGCGTATCGGGCGGCACGCGCTGCGGGGCATCGAACACACCGAACCACAGCAGCGGGCCTTCGGTATCGCGCTGCGGGATGGCGGCAAGGCGCGGTTCCAGCGCGTGCCCGGCCTCGTAGGCGAGGAAGCCCGCGACATGGCGTCCCTCGGCGACGCGGCGCCGCAGCAGCGCGAGCGCGGGGCGAACCTCGTCCCGCCGCATCGCCGTGACGATTTCGTGCGCGCCGCTGTAAAGCGTGAACGGCGCGGTGCCGTCGCCGCGCGCGTCGTCGAGCGCCACGAAGGGCGCGCTCAGCACGACACCCGTTGCCGTGCACGCGGCGTCGTCACTAGAGTGGAGGCGGTGAAAAAACGAAAAGTCATGATCCGGGGGTGGTTCTTAGCAGGTCTTGCAGCGCTTGCCGCAAGCCTTCTCCCGCATGATGCCCGCGCCGCATCGGTGGAGGCGCCCGCGTCGCTCATCGTAAGCGGGGTTCCTCCCGTGCCGGCAGCCCTGCTGGAGCAGGCGAAGCCCTACCTCGAATACCGCTCCGCGCGGCTTCTCGGCTGGCATCCGGTGCGGCGATCGGTGCTGATCGGCGCGCGCGACGACAGCCGCCAGCTCTACGAAGTGGCCGCGCCCGGCGCCGATCCGCGACAGCTCACCTTCGGCGAGGAGCCGGTGATCGGCGGGGAGTTCTCGCCGGTTTCAGGCGACGTGATGCTGGCGCTCGCTGACCGGCAGGGGGATGAAAACTACCAGATCTTCCGCGTCGAAGACGGCCGCATGATCAGCCTCACCGGCGAGGAGGGGCGCAACCTCGGCGTCCGCTGGACGCGGGACGGTGCGCGCATCGGCTATTCCACGACGCGGCGCACCGGCCTCGACACCGATCTTCACATCATGGATCCGCGCGATCCGGCGACCGACCGGCTGGTGATGGAAGGGCGGGGCGGGGGCTGGAGCTTCGCCGACTTCTCCGCCGACGGAACGCGCGCGCTGCTTTACAATTACATATCCGTAACGATCAGCCGCCTGTTCGAGATCGACCTCGAAACGCGCGCGCTGCGGGCGCTGGTACCGCCGACCGCCGAGCCGTTCGCATTCGGATCGGCGCGCTACGGACCGGGCGGGCGGATCCTCGCCATCACCGATTTCGGGGCGGAGCATCGTTATCTTGCCGAGATCGACCGCGCGACCGGCCTGCCGCGCAGGCTGAACGCCGAAACCGACTGGTCCGTGGAGGACTTCCGCATCGATCCGCACGGGCGCTTCCTTGCCTATGTGCTGAACGAAAACGGGGTGTCGCGGCTGCGCCTGCTCGATCTTCCCACCGGACGCCCGCGCGCAGCGCCGCCGCTTCCCGGCGGCATCATCACCGGGCTTTCGGTGGCACCGTGGGGCGAGGTCGGGTTTTCGCTGGCGACGGCATCCTCCCCCGGCGATGTCTGGTCGTTCGACCCCGACGGGCCCGGCCTGACGCGCTGGACACAAAGCGGCGCGGGACTGCCTGCGGGGGTAGAGCCCGAGATCGTCGCGGTGAAGAGTTTCGACGGGCTTCCGGTTTCCGGGCTGCTTTACCGGCCCGATCCCGCGCGCTTTCCGGGGCCGCGCCCGCTGGTGATGGTTTTCCACGGCGGACCGGAGGGGCAGTCGCGCCCCGGCTTCCTCGGCCCCGCCAACCACAGCGTCAACGAACTCGGCATCGCGCTGTTTTTCCCCAACGTGCGCGGCTCCACGGGCTATGGCAAAACCTTCGTTGCGCTCGATAACGGGCCGCTGCGCCGCGAAGATGCGGTGCGCGACGTGGGGGCGTTCCTGAAACGCCTGCGCCGCGATCCGGGCATCGATCCGTCGCGCATGGCGGTGAGCGGTGCCTCTTACGGCGGCTACATGACGCTCGCCTCGCTGATCCGCTACCCGAAGGACTTTCGCGCGGGGGTGAGCACGGTCGGCATTTCCGATTTCGTGACCTTTCTGGAAGGCACGGGCGAATACCGCCGCGATCTGCGCCGTCTCGAATACGGCGACGAGCGCGATCCCGCCGAGCGGCGCAAGCTGAAGGCGATCTCGCCGCTGACGCGCGCGAACCGAATCCGCGCCCCGGTTCTCGTCGTCACCGGTGCGAACGATCCGCGCGTGCCGCCTGCGGAGGCGGACCGGATCGTGACGGCGCTGCGCGCACGCGGCGGCACGGCGTGGCATGTGGTCGCAGAGGACGAGGGGCACGGGTTCGAGAAAAAGCCCAATGCCGACTACCAGTTCCTCGTGACTGTGCTGTTCTGGCAACGCTACCTGCTGGGCACCGCGCCCCATGCCCTCTCAAGCCGTTGACATTCCACCCTTGCGGGCCTCATTGCTGCGCATATGACGACCGACACCCGTCCGCTGGCCGCTGCGATCGTTCCGGTCACGCCGCTGGAGCAGAACTGCACGTTGCTTTGGTGTACGCGCACCATGCGCGGCGCGTTCGTCGATCCGGGCGGCGACCTCGACAAGCTGAAAGCGACGGCGGCGCAGTACGGCGTCACCATCGAAAAGCTGCTCGTCACGCACGGCCATATCGATCACTGCGGGCTTACGGGCGTGCTTGCGGACCAGCTCGGCGTGCCCATCGAGGGGCCGCATCCCGAAGATAAGTTCTGGATCGACATGGCGAGCAGCGTCGGCCACCAATACGGCATCACCGGCGCTGCGCCGTTCACGCCCGACCGCTGGCTTGCCGGCGGCGACACCGTGACCGTGGGCGAGCTGACACTCGACGTCTATCACTGCCCCGGCCACACGCCGGGCCACGTGATTTTCCATCACCCGGAGAGCCGACTCGCCATCGTCGGCGATGTGCTGTTCCAGGGATCGATCGGCCGCACCGACTTCCCGAAGGGCAATCACCAGGCGCTTATCGAGTCCATCCGCACGCAACTCTGGCCGCTCGGCGACGACACCGCATTCGTGCCGGGCCACGGGCCGATGTCGACATTCGGGCAGGAACGGCAATCGAATCCGTTCGTCGCGGATGCGGTTCTGGCGCGCGCCTGATATAGTCGCACCCGTGCAACAGAAAGCCCACTTGCATCACGGCGATGAATCGCTATGTTCTCGCGCTCAACCGAATCCGGCGGGTTTCCGGGGCAATTTCTATTGTCCTGAAAGGTCGGCCGGTGTACGAAAAACCACGTTGAAGGTAACAGGTGCCGCATGGCTGTCCCCAAAAGAAAAACCTCGCCATCGCGGCGGAATATGCGTCGTAGCCATCACGCGCTCAGCGCGACGACGTTCCAGGAATGCTCCAACTGTGGCGAGCTCAAGCTTCCGCACAACGTGTGCGGCGCCTGCGGCTTCTACAATGGCCGAGAGGTTGTCGAAGCCGGCGCATAAACCGGTGGAGAGCGCTCCGGGATGCGTCCGATGACGGTCGCGCCTGTCATAGCACTTGACGTCATGGGTGGCGACGGCGGCCCGGCGGTGACAATCGCCGCCGCCGAGATCGCGCGCACGCGCCATCCCGAGATCCGATTCCGGCTCTACGGACGCGAAGACGCCATCCGCGCCGAACTCGCCAAAGCGCCGCTCGTCGCGCGCGACGCCGTCGTCGTGCATACCGACGGCGAAATCCTGGGCACCGACAAGCCGAGCCAGGTGCTGCGCCGCGCGCGCCAGTCCTCGATGGGGCTTGCCGTCGACGCGGTGAAGGCCGGGGAGGCGCACGCCGCCGTGTCCGCCGGTAACACCGGCGCGCTGATGGCGATCGCCAAGCTCGGCCTCCGCACGATGCCGGGCATCGACCGCCCCGCGCTCGCGGCGCTGCTGCCGACGGCGAAAAACGATTCCGTCATGCTCGACCTCGGCGCCAACGCCGAATGCGATTCCGAAAACCTCGTGCAGTTCGCCGTGATGGGCGCCGCCTTTGCGCGCACCGTGCTCGGCCTTGCGACGCCCCGCGTGGCGCTGCTCAACATCGGCGAGGAAGACCTGAAGGGCACCGACGAACTGAAACACGCCGCCGCGCTGCTGCGCTCCGCCGACCTTCCCATGCAGTTCGCGGGTTTCGTGGAGGGCGACAAGATCGGCCGCGGCGACGTGGACGTCATCGTCAGCGACGGCTTTTCGGGCAACATCGCGCTCAAGACCGCCGAAGGCACCGCGCGCCTCGTCGTCGAGCTGCTGACGCGGGCGTTCAAGAGCAGCATCTTTTCGATGTTCGGCTTCTTCATGTCGCGCGGCGCGCTGCGTTCGCTGCGCAGCCACCTCGATCCCAACGCGCACAACGGCGCGGTTTTCCTCGGTCTCAACGGCCTTGTGGTGAAAAGCCACGGCGGCGCGACCGCGCAGGGCTTCGCCAACGCGATCCGTGTTGCGCACGACCTGGTGGTGGACGACATCGCTCATCGCATCCGCGAGGATCTCGACAATTTCCAGGCGCATCGCACCGCGCCGCCCGCAGTGCAGGCCGCGCAATGACCGGACTCGTCGCACGCACCATCGTCACCGGCACCGGCAGCTATCTGCCAGAGCGGGTCGTTTCCAACGCCGAGCTTTCCGAAACGGTTGACACCACGGACGAGTGGATCGTCGAACGCTCGGGCATCCGCCAGCGCCACATCGCGGCGGAGGGCGAGTTCACCTCCGACCTCGCGGTTGCGGCGGCGCGCGCCGCGCTGAAGGCGGCGTGGCGCGAGCCCTCGGAAATCGACCTCATCATCGTCGCCACCGCGACGCCGGACCAGACCTTCCCGGCAACCGCCACGACCGTTCAGGAGAAGCTGGGCATTAACGATTGCGTGGCGTTCGACGTCGCGGCGGTCTGCTCGGGCTTCCTCTACGCGCTCACCGTGGCGGACGCGATGCTGCGCGCCGGAACGATGCGCCATGCGCTCGTCATCGGCGCGGAGACGTTCAGCCGCATTCTGGACTGGGAGGACCGCACGACCTGCGTGCTCTTCGGCGACGGCGCGGGCGCGGTTGTGCTCGAACGCTCCGAAGGCAACGGCGACGCGGACGATCGCGGCATCCTTGCCGCGCGGCTCCATGCCGACGGCCGCCACAACAGCCTGCTCTACGTGGATGGCGGCCCGTCCTCGACCGGAACGGTCGGCAAGGTCCGCATGAAGGGCAAGGAAGTCTTCCGCCATGCCGTCACCAACCTTGCCTCGGTGATGACCGAGACGCTGGAGGTCGCCGGCTGCAAGGCGGAGGACGTGGCGTGGGTGATCCCGCATCAGGCGAACCTCCGCATCCTTGAAAGCACGGCCAAAAAGCTGGGGCTGGACATCGATCAGGTGGTCATCACGGTCGACCGCCACGCCAACACGTCGGCAGCCTCCGTGCCGCTCGCGCTCGACACCGCCGTGCGCGACGGACGCATCAAGACCGGCGACCTTCTGCTCCTCGAAGCGATGGGCGGCGGCTTCACCTGGGGCGCCGCCGCGCTGCGCTGGTAGACTCTTCAACAGACTGCGCTATTATACGGGCGGCATTGAGGTTTTCTGCGCGGGAGCGGATTATGGACAAGTCTTCGACATTGACGCGCGCCGAGCTTGGCGAGGCGGTCCACAATACCATCGGTTTGTCGCGTGCGGAGTCGTCGCAGCTCGTTGAAACCGTGCTCGACAAGGTGTCGGACGCGCTGATCGCGGGCGAGAACGTGAAGATATCCTCGTTTGGCAGCTTCATCCTGCGCGACAAGAACCGCCGCATCGGCCGCAACCCCAAAACGGGCGAGGAAGTGCCGATCGAGCCGCGCCGCGTGCTCACCTTCCGCCCCAGCCAGATCCTGCGCGAACGCATCAACGAAGGCGCGTGATGGCGGACAAGAGCGCCGACGCCTTCCGCACCATCAGCGAGGTCGCCGAAACGATCGGCGTGCCCCAGCATGTGCTCCGCTTCTGGGAAACGCGCTTTCCGGCGGTGAAACCGTTGAAGCGCGGTGGCAACCGCCGCTATTACCGCCCTGAAGATGTTGAACTTCTGCGCGCGATCAACCGCCTGCTCTACACCGACGGCTATACGATCAAGGGCGTTCAGAAGCTCCTGAAGGACAAGGGCGCGAAGGGCTTGCTCGGAGAGGCTGCGCCGACAATACCCGTGTCTCCGGCGGTGACGATGCCCGAAGCCGCCGCGCCCGGCGAACTGTTCGCACGGCCTGCGCAGCCCACTGCGGTGGACGCCGCATTCGTCACCTCGCTCCGCGCGATCCGCGACCGTCTGGCCGGGGCGCTGGCGCAGGCCTGAACCGCTTCACCCCGTCGCCGCCACCCACGTTTCCAGCAGCGTCCTTGCAATCGCCAGCGGCGGCGGCACGGTGAAGCTGCCGTTTCCGGCGAGCGCGGCGACGCATTCGTCGCGCGTCACCCAGCGCACCTCCTCCATTTCCACCTCGTCGATGCTGATTTCGGTGGAGAGCGCCTCGGCGAAGCAGCCGATCATCAGGCTGGAGGGGAAGGGCCACGGCTGGCTCGCCACATAGGCCACGCGCCCGGCGATGATGCCCGCTTCCTCGCGGATTTCGCGGCGCACGGCGTCTTCGAAGCACTCGCCCGCCTCGACGAACCCGGCGAGCGCGGAGAGCGAGCCCTTGGGAAAGCGCGGCTGGCGGCCGAGCAGAACGCGGTCGCCGTCGATGGCGAGCATGATGACCACAGGGTCGGTACGCGGGAAATGCTCGGCGCCGCAGCCGGAGCAGTTGCGCCCGTAGCCCGCCTTCACCATCTCCGTCGGCGCGCCGCAATTGGCGCAGAAGCCGTGGCGCTGGTGCCAGTCGATCAGCGAGCGCGCCTGCGCGATGATCGCCGCGCGGCCATCGTCCATCAGCATCGCGGCGCGGCGCGCATCGACCGCCGTGCCCGGCAGCCCCTCGGCGCTTCCCGCCACGGCGAAGCGCGGGCTGCCGTCCTCAAGGCCGAGATAAACCTCGGTCGCAGCCTCCGGCACTTCGGACCGGCGCAGCCACGCAATCTCCGGTCTGTCCTCGTCGATCAGCGGATTGAGCCCATCGAGCACCATCCACCGCGCGCCGGGATGCACCCGCGCCGCCCAAAGCGTCTCCGGGCTGCGCTGAATGCGGTCGTCCCGCTCGATGGGGGAGCCGATGAGGCCGGTGTGGGCGAGGGGGAAGCGGGGATCGAAGAGGCTGGTCATCGCGGGAGGTCAAAGCACGGTGGGTGGCATGGTGCAACCGGGGAGTGTGTGACGACTTTTTGCGGAACTGGGCGGAAAGGCGACTTCGCTTTGTTCGGAGCCACACTTATCGTCATACCGGCGCAGGCCGGTATCCATAACCAAAGCGCGTATGGATACCGGCCTTCGCCGGTAAGACGAGCGGGGAGGTGTGGCCACCCACCCTTGCTTTCCCCATCCCCCCGCGCCATATGCGCGCCGGGAGTCGGGCGGACGGGCGCGTCGCCAACCCGGTCAGGTCCGGAAGGAAGCAGCCGTAACGATTTTCGCACGGGTCGTTCCGGCTCCCACCCTCAATCGACATCGCCAGACCTAAGCGGCCTTGCGCCCCTGCCGCCCAGCGGCCACTTTGCGCGCGATGTCTGAACTGATTCCCGAACCCTACCGCGTCCTCGCGCGCAAATACCGTCCGCAGGGCTTCGATACGCTCATCGGGCAGGATGCGATGGTGAAGACGCTGGCGAACGCCATCGCCGGCGACCGGCTTGCCCACGCCTTCCTGCTCACCGGCGTGCGCGGGGTTGGCAAGACCTCGACCGCGCGGCTGCTCGCGAAGTCCTTGAATTGCATCGGGCCGGACGGGCAGGGCGGGGCGACGATCAGCCCCTGCAACGTCTGCGAGCCGTGCGTGGCCATCTCCGAATCGCGCTACATCGACGTGATAGAGATGGACGCCGCCTCCCGCACGGGCGTCGACGACGTGCGCGAGATCATCGAGGCGGCGCGCTATGCGGCGGTGTCGGCGCGCTACAAGATATACATCATCGACGAAGTCCACATGCTGTCGCGCAACGCCTTCAATGCGCTTTTGAAGACGCTGGAGGAGCCGCCGAGCCACGTGAAGTTCATCTTCGCGACGACGGAAATCCAGAAGGTGCCGGTGACGGTGCTGTCGCGCTGCCAGCGCTTCGATCTGAAACGCATCCCGACCGAGCTTCTCGCGTCGCACTTCGGCGGCATCACCGCGAAGGAAGGCGCCGAGATCGAGGACGAGGCGCTGCAGTTGATCGCGCGCGCTGCCGAAGGCTCGGTGCGCGACGGTCTCTCGATCCTCGATCAGGCGCTCGCGCACGGCCACGGCAAGGTGATCGCGCAGGACGTGCGCGACATGCTCGGGCTTTCGGACCGCAGCCGCACGCGCGAGCTGCTGGCCGCGCTGATCGGCGGCGACGGCAAGGCCGCGCTCGACAATCTCGCCGCGCAGTACGCGCTCGGCACCAGCCCCGATGCGCTGTTCGAGGCGCTGCTCGAACTCGTCCACGGCGTTACCCGCGCGCAGGTGACGGGCACGCCCGACGCGGCGATGTCCGAAGAGGAACGCACCGCCGTTTCGGACTGGGCGGGGAGCCTCGGCGCGCCGGTCCTGCACCGGCTCTGGCAGCTTCTGCTCAAGGGGCTTTCCGAAATCCGCAGCGCGCCGATGCCGATGCAGGCGGCCGAAATGGCGCTGCTGCGCATCATCCACGCCTCCACGCTGCCGGATCCGGGCGACCTCGTGCGCCGTCTGCTCGCCGAGCCGCGCGGGGAGGGGAGCGCGCCGCCCGCGCCCACCGAACTGCGTCCGCCGCCGGCATCCGCGCCATCGGCGTTCAAGGCAGCGCCGCGCGACTTCAAGGCGTTCGTGAAAATGTTCGAGGACGGGCACGAATCGGTGCTCGAAACCATCCTCCACGATCGCTGCCAGCTGCTGCGCTATGCGCCGCCGACGATCGAGCTGAACGCCGGGGATGCGCCCGCCGATTTCGCCTCGCGGCTCGGCGCGTGCCTGAAGGAATGGACCGGCGAGCGCTGGACGGTGACGCTCACCACCTCGCCCGGAACGCCGAGCCTGAAGGCGCAGGCCGAGGCCGAAGCGGCGGCGAAGCGTGCGCGCGTGATGGCCGATCCGGCGGTGCGCGCCGTGTTCGAGGTCTTCCCCGACGCCGAACTCGTCGACTATGAGATCGGCGATCCATCCGAAACCGAATCATCAAGGAGCGCGCAGTGAAAAACCTTCAGGACATCATGAAGGCCGCGCAGAACGTGCAGGAAGAGCTGCAGAAGGCGCAGGCCAAGCTCGATACCATCGAAGTGATGGGCACAGCCGGCGGCGGCCTCGTGAACGTGCGCGCCAGCGCCAAGGGCCGCATCATCAAGATCGACATCGATCCGTCGCTGCTCGTGCCGGACGACAAGGAAATGCTCGAAGACCTGCTCGCCGCCGCGTTCAACGACGCGCGCGCCAAGGCGGACGCGGCCTCCAACGAGGAAATGCAGAAGATGCAGTCGGCGCTGCCGCTGCCGCCGGGCTTCAAGCTCCCGTTTTAGTATCCCGCTGCGCCGCGATCGACGCGCGGAGCTGCGCCGCCGCAATTTCGCGCGCGGTTTCGCGGGGCAGGCCGAGCGCGGCCGCCATCGGCCCGCCGAGCAGCGCGTTGCCGAGCGCGGTCAGCACCAGCGCCAGCGTCTGCTCCTGGATCGGCGCGTCGGCGGTGTCGTGGCCTTCGCCGAGCTTGTCGACGAGGCGGTGGATCGCCTCCAGGATCGGATTGAGCGCGTCCTCGTTCCCGGAAAGCACCATCCAGCTCGCAAGCGCGCCGCCGCCGCGATCGAACGCGTCGAAGGTCAGGTCCACGACCTCGCGCGGGTCGCTGCCTTCGGCGCGGGCGCGCAGCACCGCCTCGCCGATCTGCGCCGTCACCGACTCCGCGAGCGATGCGATCAGCGCCTTTTGCAGCCCCGCCGCCGACCCGAAATGATGCAGCAGGTTCGCGTGCGTGCGGCCGATACGGCCCGCCACGGCCTTCAGCGTCACCGCCTGCGGCCCCGCCTCGATCAGCAGTTCGCGCGCGGCTTGAATCGCAGCGGCGCGACTGTCTTCAGGGTTCAGTCTTTTGCGCTGTATTGACATTTGTGTAAGTAAAGCCCATTCTGTGCGCTGAGGAGCACTGCAATGACCCGTGAAAAAACGCCTGCGGATCTGACCATTACCCCCCGTGACCGACGCTTCGGGCGCGGCATGAGGCAGGATCGGTGGTGGATGCGCGGCGATCCGATTGCAACGGCTTTCTACAATGCGCTCTCCGTCACCTTCCCGCGCGGCGAGGCGTTCTTCGTGGAAAGCGTGCGCGGTTTTCGCGACGGCGTGCCGCCCAAGCTGGAGCGCGAGATCAATGCGTTCATCAAGCAGGAGGTGATGCACAGCCGCGAGCACGTGTCGTTCAACAAGCGCGTCGCGGAGGCCGGCTACGAGATCGGCCACCTTGAAGACGTGGTCATCGAATCGCTCGAACTGACGAAGGACCGCCCGCAGATCCTGAACCTCGCCGTCACGATGGCGCTTGAACACTATACCGCGATCATGGCGCAGCGGATGCTCGGCGACATCGATTACTGGAAGGGCGCCGACCCCCAGCTCGTCGCGATGTGGAAGTGGCATGCGATCGAGGAGATCGAGCACAAGGGCGTCGCCTACGACACCTGGCTGCACGCCACGCGGGACTGGTCGCGCTGGAAGCGCTGGAAGGTCAAGGCGATCATGATGCTGCTCGTCAGCAAGGAATTCTGGAAGAAGCGCTTCCAGGGGATGCTCTACCTTTTGAAGCAGGACGGCATTGAAGGGCCCGGCGCATGGGCGCGCATCCTGTGGTTCTGGTTCGGCAGGCCCGGCGTGGTGCGCAGGCTGATCCCGGCGTGGAGCGCATTTTTCCTGCCCGGCTTCCACCCGTGGAACCACGACGACCGCAAGCTCATCGCACTCGCCGACAGCGATTATGCCGATGCGGTGATGCCGGGGGCGGTCGCGGCCTAACGCACCTGCGCGCGCACCCACTGCACATAGGCTGCCGGGGCGTGCTCGATCGGCCAGACGGTGACGGCCGGGTTCTCGTAGCCGTGCACTTCGGCGAGCCGTTTCGCCAGAATCTCGGCGCAGCCCGCCGTGGTCTTGAACAGCGCGGCGACCTCGTTTGCCTCCTCCACCTTGCCCTGCCAGCGATAGATGGAAAGCGCGGGGCCGAGCACGTTGATGCATGCGGCGAGGCGTTCCTCCACCATCTGGCGGCCGATGCGCGCCGCGTTTTCTGCCGAAGCGAAGGTGACGTAAACGCTGACGATGCCGCTGCTCATGCCGGTTCCACCCGAAGACTCAATCCGTTGCCGCTTTGGATAGCGGATGCGCGTTGACGTTCCGTTTCCGGGAATGGTCAACGGCTTTAAGGGCTTGCGCATGTGATAATGTTACATTATATCCCCGCGCCATGCAGAACCGCTTCAACATGTGGATCGACAGGTCCGCGATCGGCCTTTCCGGGCTCTGCCTTCTGCATTGCCTCGCAACGACGCTTGTGATCGCGCTGTTGTCGGTCGGCACGACGGGTTTTTTCCAGCACGACATCCACAAGATGGGCCTGGCGCTTGCGATTCCGCTTGCCGTCGTCGGTCTCGGGCGCGGCGTTTACCGGCACCGGCGGTGGAGCGTGATCGCGCTCGGCGCGCTCGGCATCGGTTTCATGGCGGTCGCGCTGACGATGGGGCACGGCAATGCCGAACTCGGTTTCACCGTGATCGGCGCGGTGTTCGTGGCGTGGGCGCACTGGCTCAACATCCGGTGCCTGCACGGCGGAACTTGCCGCGAAGGGTGCGGATGCCCATAATCGGGGCATGGCGACGAAGCACAAACATCATGAACCGCACGGCGAAAGCCTGATATCGGCCGCCGCGCGGACGCTGACGGCCGCAGGCGAGCAGTGGACGGACATGCGGGCAAGCGTTTTCGAGGCGCTTGCGCAGTTCGATCGGCCGGTTTCGGCTTACGACGTCGCCGATTCGGTTTCGAAAGCGCGCGACAAGCGCGTCGCCGCCAACAGCATATACCGCATCCTCGACCTGTTCGTGACGACGAACCTGGCCAAGCGCGTCGAATCGAAGAACGCCTATATCGTCAACGCGCACCCTGATTGTGTCCACGACTGTATCTTCCTTGTTTGCGACACCTGCGGGAACACGACCCACCTCGACGATGATTCGCTGAGCGAGAGTGTTCGCGAGCGGGCCCGCCGGGCGGGTTTCAAACCCGTCCAGCCCGTGCTGGAAGTCCGCGGAACGTGCGCCGGCTGCGTCTGATCCCCGCAGCGCAATCGACAAGACCGCGCTGCAAGGTTAAGAAACGGAGACATTCCACTTGGGGGATTCCTTGACCAATTCGCCGAACACGCCGCTGCTCGACACGGTCAAAGACCCGGCAGACCTTAGAAAACTGGCGCCTTCGCAGCTCCGGCAGCTTGCAGACGACGTGCGCGCAGAGATGATCGACGCGGTCAGCCAGACAGGCGGCCACCTCGGCGCCGGGCTCGGTGTCGTGGAACTCACCGTGGCGCTCCACTATGTGTTCGATACCCCGCGCGACCGGCTGATCTGGGACGTCGGCCATCAGGCCTATCCGCACAAGATCCTCACCGGACGCCGCGATCGCATGCGCACGATCCGGCAGGGCGGCGGGCTTTCGGGCTTCACCAGGCGCGGGGAGAGCGAATACGATCCCTTCGGCGCGGCGCACAGCTCCACCTCCATTTCCGCAGCGCTCGGCTTCGCGGTCGCCAACACGCTCTCGGGCGCGCCGGGCAAGGCGATCGCGGTCATCGGCGACGGGGCGATGTCTGCGGGCATGGCCTACGAGGCGATGAACAATGCGGAGGCCGCGGGCAACCGCCTCATCGTCATCCTCAACGACAACGATATGTCGATCGCGCCGCCCGTGGGCGGGCTTTCCGCCTATCTCGCGCGGCTCATTTCCAGCCGCGAGTTCCTGGGCCTTCGCGATCTTGCCAAGCGTCTCGCGCGGAAGATGCCGCGCCCGCTGCACTCGGGGCTGCGCAAGGCCGACGAGTTCGCGCGCGGCATGGCGACGGGCGGCACATTGTTCGAGGAACTGGGCTTCTACTATGTGGGGCCGGTTGACGGACACAACCTCGATCACCTGCTCCCCGTTCTGGAAAACGTGCGCGACGCGGCGGAAGGTCCGTGCCTGATCCACGTCGTCACCAAGAAGGGCAAGGGCTACGCGCCTGCGGAAGCCTCGGCGGACAAGTATCACGGCGTCACCAAGTTCGATGTCATCACCGGCGCGATGGCGCCAGCCAAATCCGGCCCGCCGAGCTACACGGGCGTGTTCGCCAAGGCGTTGATGGCCGAGGCCGAGCGCGACGACAAGATCGTCGCGATCACGGCGGCGATGCCTTCGGGCACCGGGCTCGACAAGTTCCAGCAAAAATTCCCGAAGCGCAGCTTCGACGTCGGTATCGCGGAGCAGCACGCCGTCACCTTTGCGGCGGGCCTTGCGGCGCAGGGCTACCGGCCGTTCTGCGCGATCTACTCGACCTTCCTGCAGCGCGCCTACGATCAGGTCGTGCATGACGTGGCGATTCAGAACCTGCCGGTGCGTTTCGCCATCGACCGGGCCGGGCTGGTGGGTGCGGACGGCAGCACGCATGCAGGCTCGTTCGATGTCACGTATCTCGCGACTCTGCCCAACATGGTGGTCATGGCGGCGGCGGACGAGGTGGAACTCGTCCACATGGTGCACACGGCGGCGCTCCATGATTCCGGCCCGATCGCGTTCCGCTATCCGCGCGGAAACGGCATCGGCCTCGCGCTTCCCGAAACCCCCGAGCGGCTGGAGATCGGCAAGGGCCGCGTGGTCCGCGAAGGCCGCAAGGTCGCGATCCTGACGCTCGGCACACGCCTCGGCGAAGCGCTGAAGGCCGCGGACGAACTCGATGCCAAGGGGCTGTCGACCACGGTCGCCGACCTCCGCTTCGCCAAGCCGCTGGATGAGGCACTGATCCGCAAACTCGCTGCGACACACGATGTGGTGGTGACCGTGGAGGAAGGCGCCATCGGCGGCCTCGGCGCGCATGTCCTGACGATGGCGTCCGACACCGGCCTGCTCGATGCAGGCCTCAAGATCCGTACCATGCGCCTGCCCGATGTGTTTCAGGAACAGGACAGCCCCGAAAAGCAGTATGCCGAGGCGGGCCTCGACGCGGCAGGCATCGTCAAAACCGTGCTCAGCGCGCTCCGCCACAACAGCACGAACGTGACCGAGGGCGCGCGGGCATAATTTTGGCTAAAGTCGCTTTCGTCGTAGCGGTACTGCTTGTTCTCATGATCGGAGGATCGCTCTGGCTGAATAGTCAGCAGCGTAAATTGGCGAGGGGGCGTACCGGATTCGATAAGAATACATTTTGCGCTTTGGTGGAAGAGCGAGGTGTCGATCAAAGAGTTGCCGCCATCGTTTGGGACGAGCTGGAAGCCTATTGTGCGAAAGGCGTGCTGCCCCACCCGGACGATGATGTGTCGGCATTTTACCATATCGACGACGAAGAGGTTTGCGACATTCTGGAGCGGATTTTCACCGTTTTAAATCTCTCCATTCCTGAAAAGAACTCCCCACTACGGATTCCGGTGTTCAATACCGTTCAGGACATTCTTTTCTTTATAAATCAGCACAATGCCCAAAACCCGCATTGATCAGCTTCTTGTCGCGCGCGGGCTCGTGGAGAGCCGGGCGAAGGCGCAGGCGCTTATCATGGCGGGGGTGGTGTTCGTCGGCGAGCGCAAGGTCGCCAAGGCGGGCGAGACGGTGGCCGAGGATGCAGCCGTGGAGGTGCGCGGAAAGGATCATCCGTGGGTCTCGCGCGGCGGGCTCAAGCTCGAAAAGGGCCTCGACCACTTCGGGATCGATCCGGCGGGGCGCGTCGCGATGGACGTGGGCTCCTCGACCGGCGGCTTCACCGATGTGCTGCTGTCGCGCGGCGCCGTGAAGGTTTACGCGGTCGATGTCGGCACCAACCAGCTTGCGTGGAAGCTGCGGCAGGATCCGCGTGTCGTCGTGCTTGAAAAGACCAATGCGCGCCATCTGACGGCAGAGCAGATACCCGAAGACATCGACATCATCGTTTGCGACGCCAGTTTCATCGGCCTCGCCAAGGTGCTGGAAACGCCGCTGAAATTCGCGGGCGCTGGCGCGCGACTCGTGGCGCTCATCAAGCCGCAGTTCGAAGCGGGGCCGGCGGAGGTGGGGAAGGGCGGCGTCGTTCGCGATCCCGCCACCCATGCCCGTGTCTGCGCCGAGGTCGAGGCGTGGCTCGGTGCACTGCCCGGCTGGCGTGTGCTCGGGATCACCGAAAGCCCGATCAAGGGGCCCGAAGGCAATGTCGAGTTCCTGATCGGTGCGGTGCGGGAGGGGTGACCGGGCCTTTGTGCCTCGTAAAAACGTGCATCATCCCGAGCGACGTCGAGGGACGCACAGCGCCCGTGTCGTTCTCCCGGAGCAGTCGGCGGCATAACTGGCGCCCAAGCCTTGCCACCTTGCGCGCCCGTGCGTATAGACCGCCGCCAAAGCTGCCGGGGTCACCCCTTGGTGGACCTGCGGGCGTGGCGAAACTGGTAGACGCGCCAGATTTAGGTTCTGGTGTCGAAAGACGTGGGGGTTCGAGTCCCTTCGCCCGCACCAGACTTTGAACAGACACTTGGGTTCTTGAACGAAAGCCGACCGACAACATGCAGATTGCCGAGAAGACGAACGAAGGCCTGAAGCGCCAGTACGAAGTGACGATCCCCGCGAAGGATCTCGAATCGCGCATCGACGCCCAGCTCACGCAGGTCTCCGGCCAGATCCGCATGCCCGGCTTCCGCCCCGGCAAGGTTCCGAAGAATCTTGTGAAGAAGATGCATGGCGAGGCGATGCACGGCGAAGCGCTGAACGCCGCCGTTCAGGACGGCGTTCAGAAGCTCATCGCCGACAAGAAGCTGCGTCCCGCGATGCAGCCCGGCGTGGCGCTTGCCGACGATTATGCGCAGGGCAAGGATGTCGTGTTCACGGTCGATCTTGAGGTTCTTCCCGAGATCGCTTCGGTCAACATCGAGGGCATCACGCTCGAAAAGCTCGTCGTCGAGCCGGGCGATGCGGAAATCGAGGACGCGCTCAAGCGCTTCGCCGATCAGCAGAAGCGCTTCGAACCCGCCGCGAAGAGCTACAAGGCCGCGACCGGCGACGTCGTGGTGATGGATTTCGTCGGCAGCGTCGAGGGCGAGGAGTTCGAAGGCGGCAAGGGCGAGGCCATGCAGATCGAGATCGGCTCCGGCCGTCTCATTCCGGGCTTCGAGGACCAGCTTGTCGGCGTGAAGGCGAACGACAAGGTCAAGGTGGAAGTAAACTTCCCCGAAGATTACAATGTTGCCTACCTCAAGGGTAAGCCGGCCGTGTTCGACGTCCTCGTCACCGAGGTGCGTCAGCCGCAGGAAGCTGCGATCGACGATACGCTCGCGACGAACCTCGGCCTCGAGAACCTCGACAAGCTGAAGGAAATCCTGAAGGACCAGATTTCCGCCGAGCTTTCGGGCATGACCCGCACGCACATGAAGCGCAAGCTGCTCGATCACCTCGCCGCGAACCACGATTTCGACGTGCCGCCGACGATGGTGGAGGCCGAATTCGGCCAGATCTGGACGCAGCTGGAGCACGAAGCGAGCCAGGAGAGTGATCCTGCCGCCGCCGTTGCCGAGCTTGAAAAGGACAGGGACGAATATCGCCGCATCGCCGAGCGCCGCGTGCGCCTCGGGCTGCTTCTCTCCGAAATCGGCCAGAAGGAAGGCGTGAACGTCACACAGGCCGAGATGAACCGCCTGATCGGTCAGGAAGCCGCGCGCTATCCGGGCCAGCAGCAGCAGGTCGTGAAGTACTTCCAGGAAAACGCCATGGCCTCCGCGCAGCTTCGCGCGCCGCTCTATGAGGACAAGGTCGTCGATCTGCTCATCGGCAAGGCCGAGCTGACCGAGCGCAGCGTCAGCCGCGAGGAACTGCAGCAGGCGATCGAGGACGACGACGAGACGCCGACTGGCCACGTCCACGGCCCGGGCTGCGGCCACGATCACGATCATTCGGACGGGGAGGGCAAGCCTAAGAAGGCTGCCAAGAAGACGGCGAAGGCGGAAACCGCCGAGCCGAAGGAAGACGCGGTGAAGGCCGAAAAGAAGCCCGCCGCCAAGAAGACGGACGCAAAGGCGGAAGCAACTGAAGCCGATGCGAAACCTGAAAAGAAACCAGCAAAAAAGGCCCCGGCGAAAAAAGCCGCGAAGGCCTGAACCGAGCGAACTGATGCCGGGGGGCGGCCATGCCGGCCCCCGGGCTTCCTTCGCCTCCACTTCGCCCACTTGACAGCGGGCGCCCCTGTGCCGACCTATCCTGCTATCGGAACAGATAAACGCCCGCGAAGGACACTCATGATCGACCCCGTCAGCAGCCTCACGAACGCTCTCGTCCCCATCGTCATCGAGCAGTCGAACCGGGGCGAGCGCAGCTTCGACATCTATTCGCGGCTGCTTCGGGAACGCATCATCTTCGTGACCGGACCGGTTGAGGATCACATGGCGTCGCTCATCACGGCGCAGCTCCTCTTCCTCGAATCGGAAAACCCGAAGAAGGACATCTTCATGTACATCAACTCGCCGGGCGGTGTCGTCACGGCGGGCATGGCGATCCATGATACGATGCAGTACATCCGCCCGCGCGTCGGCACGGTGTGCATCGGTCAAGCCGCTTCGATGGGTGCGTTCCTTCTTGCGGCGGGCGAGCCGGGCATGCGCATCGCGCTCACCAACGCGCGCATCATGGTCCACCAGCCCTCGGGCGGCGCGCAGGGTCAGGCGACCGACATCGAGATCCAGGCGCGCGAAATCCTGCGCATCCGCTCGCGCATGAACGAGCTGATGGCGAAGTACACGAAGCAGGCGGTCGAGAAGATCGAAACGGCAGTCGAGCGCGACAAGTTCATGTCTGCGGACGAGGCGAAGGATTTCGGATTGATCGACGAGGTCTTCGAAACACGCCCGTCGCCGACCGACGCGGAAGCCAAGGCGGCGTGATGCGGGTATCCGCCCGTTCACGTTCCGTTGAACAAGGCGGTGCTATATATTTCGGGAATGTGACCGTATTGTCCATTGAAGCGGCGTGCGTGCGCGCTAGGATGGCAAGCGGCAAAGAAACCGGCGCGGAGGCCGGAAGAGGCGTTTTATGACCAAGCTCAGCGGCGGCGGCGACTCCAAGAATACGCTCTACTGCTCGTTCTGCGGGAAGAGCCAGCACGAGGTCAGGAAGCTGATCGCGGGTCCGACGGTGTTCATCTGCGATGAATGCGTCGAGCTTTGCAACGACATCATCCGCGAAGAAACCAAAGGCGCGCTGGCGAAGAAAAGCGACGGCAGCGTGCCCAGCCCGCGCGAAATCTGCGACGTTCTAGACGATTACGTGATCGGGCAGTCGCAGGCCAAGCGCGTGCTCTCGGTCGCGGTTCACAACCACTACAAGCGGCTCAACAACGGCGCCAAGGGCTCCGAGATCGAGCTGGCGAAGTCGAACATCCTGCTCGTCGGCCCGACCGGCTGCGGCAAGACGCTGCTCGCGCAGACGCTCGCCAAGACCTTCGACGTGCCGTTCACGATGGCGGACGCGACGACGCTCACCGAAGCCGGCTATGTCGGCGAGGACGTCGAGAACATCATCCTGAAGCTGCTGCAGGCGAGCGACTACAACGTCGAGCGCGCGCAGCGCGGCATCGTGTATATCGACGAGATCGACAAGATCAGCCGCAAGGCGGACAACCCCTCGATCACGCGCGACGTTTCGGGCGAGGGCGTCCAGCAGGCCCTCCTGAAGATCATGGAAGGCACCACCGCGAGCGTTCCGCCGCAGGGCGGCCGCAAGCATCCGCAGCAGGAGTTCCTGCAGGTGGATACGACGAACATCCTGTTCATCTGCGGCGGCGCTTTCGCGGGTCTCGAACGCATCATCGCGGACCGCCTGCAGGGCAAGTCGATCGGCTTCGGCGCTTATGTCGCCGCGCCGGATGAACGCCGCACGGGCGAGGTTCTGAAGAACTGCGAGCCGGAAGACCTGCTGAAGTTCGGCCTGATCCCCGAGTTCGTGGGCCGTCTGCCGGTCATCGCGACGCTCGAGGATCTCGACGAAAAGGCGCTGATCCAGATCCTGACCGAGCCGAAGAACGCTCTGGTCAAGCAGTATCAGAAGCTCTTCGAGATGGAGAACGTGAAGCTCACGTTCAGTGAAGACGCGCTGATGGCGATCTCGAAAAAGGCCATCGAACGCAAGACAGGCGCACGCGGCCTCCGCTCGATCATGGAAGGCATCCTGCTGGACACGATGTTCGATCTGCCGAGCTTCGATGATGTTGACGAAGTTCGCATCGATAAGGACGTCGTGATGGGCAGCAAGGAACCTATCAAGGTCTTTGCGAAGAAGGCCAAGGAAAAGGTGTCCGGCGACGCAGCCTGATAGCCAAAAGCGGTGATCTATCTACAAACGGCGGCCTCGGGCCGCCGTTTTTCTTTACCGGCTAAAAAACGACACGCGCTGCCGCGCAGCGCCCCCGGCAGGAAGCGCGAAAGCACCCGCCGCTCTTTTCGTTCACGAAACGAGAATTCACTCCCTCTTCAGTGAAAGCATGTAGTGTCGCCATTGTGCGGCGTGCCGACCGTGCCCATATTGACACACGAGGTGGCGCGGTGCCGCGCCCGGCTTTGGAGTTGTTGAGAGAATGACCGAGACCTACCCCGTCCTGCCGCTGCGCGACATCGTGGTCTTTCCGCAGATGATCGTGCCGCTCTTCGTTGGACGCGAAAAGTCCGTCGCGGCGCTGGAAGCGGTGATGACGGCGAACAAGAACGTCCTGCTGCTCTCGCAGCGCGATCCGTCCGAGGAAGACCCCGAGGGCGAGGATCTTTATGAAGTCGGCACCGTCGCGACGGTGCTGCAGCTGCTGAAACTGCCCGACGGCACGGTCAAGGTTCTCGTGGAAGGCCAGCACCGCGCCGAGGTGACGCGCGTGCGCGCCGAGGATGCCTATCTGGAGGCGGACGTCGTCACGGTCGAGGACGAGACCCCCGACGAGGCCGATCTTGAAGCGCTCGTGCGCTCGGCGGTCAAACATTTCGAGCAATATGTGCGCCTCAATAAGAAAGTGGCGCCCGAAGTCGTCGTGCAGGTCGGCCAGATCGAGGATCCCTCGCGACTCGCCGATACCATCGCATCGAACCTGAGCCTGAAGATCGCCGACAAGCAGGCGCTGCTTTCCGAACGCTCGCCCAGCAAGCGGCTGGAGATGGTTTTCGGCTTCATGGAAGGCGAAATGGGCGTGCTGCAGGTCGAGAAGAAGATCCGCAACCGCGTCAAGCGGCAGATGGAGAAGACCCAGCGCGAATATTACCTCAACGAGCAGCTGAAGGCCATTCAACGCGAACTGGGCGACGGCGACGACGAGGGACGCAGCGAAGTCGACGAACTCGCCGAGAAGGTGAAAAAAACCAAACTTTCGAAGGAAGCCCGAGAAAAGGCCGAAGGCGAACTGAAGAAGCTGAAGGCGATGTCGCCGATGTCCGCCGAGGCGACCGTCGTGCGCAATTACCTCGACACGCTGCTGGCGCTGCCGTGGGGCAAGAAGACGAAGGTTCGCAAGGATATCAAGGCGGCCGAGAAGATTTTGGACGAGGACCACTACGGGCTCGACAAGGTCAAGGAGCGTATCCTCGAATATCTTGCCGTGCAGACCCGCGCCAACAAGCTGAAGGGGCCGATCCTTTGCCTCGTCGGCCCGCCGGGCGTCGGCAAGACCTCGCTTGGCCGCTCGATCGCGAAGGCGACCGGACGCGAGTTCATCCGTCAGTCGCTGGGCGGCGTGCGTGACGAGGCCGAGATTCGCGGCCACCGGCGCACGTACATCGGCTCGATGCCCGGCAAGGTCATCCAGAACCTGAAGAAATCCGGCACATCGAACCCGCTGTTCCTGCTCGACGAAATCGACAAGCTGGGACAGGATTTCCGGGGCGACCCATCGTCGGCGCTGCTTGAGGTGCTTGATCCGGAGCAGAACTCCAAGTTCAACGATCACTATCTGGAGGTCGATTACGACCTTTCGGACGTGATGTTCGTGACGACGGCGAACAGTCTCAACATGCCCCAGCCGCTGCTGGATCGCATGGAGATCATCCGGCTGTCGGGCTACACCGAAGACGAGAAGCTGGAGATTGCGAAGGCGCACCTGCTGCCCAAGCAGATCGAAGCGCACGGTCTGAAGGATGGCGAGTTCGCGATCGAGGACGAGGCGCTGCGCGATCTCATCCGCTATTTCACGCGGGAAGCCGGTGTCCGTACGCTGGAGCGCGAATTGGCGCGCCTTGCCCGCAAGGCGCTGCGGCAGATTCTGGAAGGCAAGGCCGAGAAGGTCACCATCACCCCGGACAATCTCGGCGACTATGCGGGGGTCCGCAAGTTCCGCTTCGGTATCGGCGAGGAAGAGGATCAGGTCGGCGCGACCACGGGCCTTGCGTGGACCGAGGTGGGCGGCGAACTTCTGACCATCGAGGCGGTGACCGTGCCCGGCAAGGGCGCGATCCGCACGACGGGCAAGCTCGGCGACGTGATGAAGGAATCGATCGAGGCGGCGAACTCGTTCATCAAGTCCCGCGCGCCGCAATACGGCATCAAGCCGACGGTGTTCCAGGTGAAGGACATTCACGTGCACGTGCCGGAAGGCGCGACCCCGAAGGATGGCCCCTCGGCGGGTGTCGCGATGGTCACGTCGATCATCTCGACGCTGACGGGCATTCCCGTGCGCAAGGAGGTGGCGATGACCGGCGAAGTGACGCTTCGCGGGCGCGTGCTGCCGATCGGCGGGCTCAAGGAGAAGCTGCTCGCAGCGCTGCGCGGCGGGATCACCACGGTGCTGATCCCTGCGGAGAATGAAAAAGACCTCGCCGAAATTCCGGCGAACGTGAAGGATGGCCTGACGATTCGGCCTGTCAGCCATGTCGATCAGGTGCTTGCCGTGGCGCTGGCCCGCCCGATCGAGCCGATCGAATGGGTCGAACCGGTGATTCCCGCGCCTGCAGTGGCTCCGGCGACCGAGGCTGGAGACCTCTCCATCCGCCATTGAGGCGAAAAGCGATAAAAAGTTCGGGAAAGCCCCAAATTCTGCGGTTTTCCCTTTGACTCTGATAAAGCCGGGCACTTACATGGCGCCCGGCTTTTATTCGCCGATCAACCACTCTTCCGTCTTGGGGGTACAGGGAATGAACAAGCAGGAACTTATCGGCTCGGTTGCGGACGCAGCAGGTCTCTCGCGCGTTGACGCGGGCAAGGCCGTCGAGGCCGTGTTCGAGAGCATCACGAAGGCCCTGAAGAAGGGAGACGAAGTGCGTCTCGTCGGCTTCGGAACCTTCGCAACGGCGAAGCGCAAGGCTTCGACGGGCCGTAACCCGCGCACGGGCGAAACGATGAAGATCGCAGCCAGCGTGCAACCCAAGTTCAAGGCCGGCAAAGGCCTCAAGGACGCGGTCAACTAGGACTGCGCCCGCAAGGGTTTGGTCGAAGGGCGTCGCATTCGCGGCGCCCTTTGCATTTCGGGCATATGCATTTTGAGCCGAGGCGGTGGTTCAGCAGAAACGGGCTGGACACATGGCGGGCGGAAACGTATCTGCACCGCCGGTCCGGTACGCCGGGGCGGGCGCGTAGCTCAGCGGTAGAGCACTCCCTTCACACGGGAGGGGTCACAGGTTCAATCCCTGTCGCGCCCACCATTCCTCTCGTTGCACTTATGTATCTGCGGCGATTTCTGCCTTTTCCGCGGCCTTGCGCTCAGCGAAGACCTCACCCATCTCGTTTTCACACGCACGGGACAACTCTTCCTCTGCGGCCGGGAAGATATCCTCTTCCTCCTCGTCGATGTGGTGCTCGTAGCGATGCTTCATCTGGCGGAAGGTCTCATCCCATTCAGGGGTGGCCATATCCAGATCCTGAAGCTCCTCAAGGAAATCGTCGATCTCCTTGTGCTCCGCCACCGAATGCCGGCCTTCCTTCTGAAGCTCCGGGTTGCCGAGCATGACCGAATACAGCGACTGCTCCTCGGCATTGGCGTGGGCCGTCACCTCGATCCGGAAATCCTCGAACAGTTCGCGCCGTTTCGCGCTGTCGCCCCTCAGGTCGTCGAGCTTCGCGAGAATGGCGCGGTGGCGGTCGTGGTCCGCCTTCAGAAGCTTGAAAACGTCGGTCATCATCGTCCTTCCGTTGCACTGCCGGTTCAACGGTCGAGGATGTTCTGAGGTTCCGCAAGGGCGATGGTGGGCGGTGACGGGCTCGAACCGCCGACCCTCTCGGTGTAAACGAGATGCTCTACCAACTGAGCTAACCGCCCTTATTCGCTTGCGTGTGCTTTTGCCCAACGGCTAGGGACGCGGCAAGCCCTATCTCAGCAAAAAAGGATATGCCGTGACCACCGATACACTCGTTATGACGCTCGAGACGGGCGACGTGAAAATCCGCCTGCGCACCGATGTGGCTCCGGCCCATGCCGAACGCATCCGCACGCTTGCGGACGAGGGTTTCTACGACGGCGTGGTGTTTCACCGCGTGATCCCCGGCTTCATGGCGCAGGGCGGCGACCCGACCGGCACGGGCATGGGCGGATCCGAAATGCCCGACCTGAAGGCCGAGTTCAACGAAGTGCCCCACGTGCGCGGCGTTTGCTCCATGGCGCGCAGCGCCAACCCCAATTCAGCGAACAGCCAGTTCTTCATCTGCTTCGACGACGCGCGTTTCCTCGACCGCCAGTACACGGCCTGGGGCGAGGTGATCGAAGGCATGGAGCACATTGATGCGCTTCCCAAGGGCGAGCCGCCGCGCGAGCCCGGCAAGATCGTGAAATTCCGTTCGGCATGACAAAAAAAGGGCGTCCAAAGCGGACGCCCTTTTCCATTGGTAACGTGGCCCGTTAGCGAACGGTGCCGCGACGAACCAGATTGACGATCGCCAGAAGGATGACCGCACCCAGCAGCGACCAGAGAATGGTCACCAGATTGAGCGGCGCATTCAGGATCGAGGCACCGCCGCCGAGCAGAAAACCGGCGATCAGCGCGCCGACGACACCGACGACGATGTTGAGAAAAATGCCCTGCTGGCCGTCGGTCCGCATAATCATGCTGGCCACCCAGCCGATAAGACCGCCTACGATAAGCACGAGAATGAGATTCATGGCGAGCTCCCTCCTATTGGATCAGGCCCGAAGCCTGAAGCCATAAAGCGAAGCAATCGCCGGATTGTTCCGTAGCCGCGCCAGTTAGTTAAGATCGCGGAAAGATTTGCCTTCGCCGGCAAGGCCGATCAGCAGCGCGGCGGGTTTGAAGGCTTCGCCCTGGGCCTTTTCGTATTTGCCGAGACCCTCGACGACCGTCCTGAGCCCCGCAGTATCGCCGTAGAACATCGGACCGCCGCGATACACGGGGAAGCCGTAGCCGTATATCCACGCGACATCGATGTCGGACGGGCGCTGGGCGATGCCTTCTTCAAGGATCTTCGCGCCTTCGTTGATCATCGGATAAAGGCAGCGTTCGAGGATTTCCGTGTCTGAAATCTGCCGCCGCGCGATGCCGAGTTCGGCTGACTTCGCCAGGATGATTTCCTCGGCGACCTTCGAGGGCGTGCGGTTGCGCTTCTCGTCGTAATCGTAAAAGCCGCTGCCGGTCTTCTGGCCGCGCTTGCCAGCCTCGCAGAGCCGGTCGCGGATGCTCTCGCCCTTCGACGTCGCCGCCGACCAGCCGATGTCGAGCCCGGCGAGATCGGACATCTGGAACGGCCCCATCGGGAAGCCGAAATCGTAGAGCACGCGGTCCACATCCCACGGCATCGCGCCTTCGAGGATCAGCGCCTGCGCCTGATCCTGACGGGCGCGCAGCATGCGGTTGCCGATGAACCCGAAGCAGACGCCTGCAACAACAGGAACTTTGCCGATCGCCTTGGCGAGCGACATCGCGGTGGCAAGCACATCGGGCGCGGTCTTTGCGCCGCGCACCACCTCCAGCAGCTTCATCACATTGGCCGGCGAGAAGAAGTGGAGGCCGACGACATCCTGCGGGCGCGCCGTAGCCGAGGCGATCTCGTCGACGTCGAGATACGAGGTGTTGGTGGCGAGGATCGCACCGGGCTTCGCGATGCGGTCGAGCTTGCCGAAGATATCCTTCTTCACGGCCATGTCCTCGAAAACGGCCTCGATGATGAGGTCGCAGTCCGCCAGCGCCTGAAGGTCGAGAGCGGGGGTGAGGCGCGCCATGTTGGCCTCGACGGCGTCGGGTTTCAGCGCGCCCTTGGCGGCGCTCGCCTCATAGTTGCGGCGCATGACGCCGACGCCGCGATCAAGGGCTTCCCGGCTCGTTTCGACGATGGTGACCGGAACGCCTGCGGAGAGGAAGTTCATGGAGATGCCGCCCCCCATCGTTCCCGCGCCGATCACGCCGACGGACTTCACCGCGCGCGGTTTGGTGCCCTCCGGCAGATCCTTGATGCGGGCGGCCTGACGCTCCGCGAAGAAGATGTGGCGCTGCGCCGCCGACTGTGTGCCCGTCATCAGGCCCATGAACAGCTCGCGCTCGCGCTTCATGCCCTCTTCGAAAGGCAGGCTGACGGCCGCTTCGATGCACTTGATGTTCGCCTCGGGCGCGTCGAAGCCGCGGAACTTGCGGGCGTTCGCTGCGCGGAATTCGGCGAACAAGGCCGGATCGGCGGACACGCTGCGGTCGCGGATTTTCTTGAGCGGGAGGTTCTCGGCGACGACCTTGCGCGCGAACGCGATCGCGCCGCCGCGAAGGTCGGCTTCATCGACGAGTTCATCGACGAGGCCCGATTCCAGAGCGGTTTTCGCGCCGATGGGATTGCCCGACGTGACCATCTTGAGCGCCGCCTCTGCGCCGACGACACGCGGCAGGCGCTGCGTGCCGCCCGCGCCGGGGAGCAGGCCGAGCTTCACTTCGGGAAGGCCGAGCTTTGCCGAAGGCACCGCGACACGGTAGTGCGCGCCGAGCGCGGTTTCGAGACCGCCGCCGAGCGCGGTGCCGTGAATCGCGGCGATCACCGGCTTGGTGGCGCTTTCGATCACGTCGATCATATCGTGAAGACTGACGCCGCGCGGGGGCTTGCCGAACTCGGTGATGTCGGCGCCGGCGATGAACGTGCGACCCGCGCAGATGAGCACGATTGCCTTCACCTCGGCATCGGCGATCGCTGACGCGACGCCCTGCGCGATGCCGTCGCGAACCGGTGCGGAAAGCGCGTTCACCGGCGGCGAGTTCACCGTTATCACGGCAATCTCACCGTCGCGGGAAAGGTCGACAACGTCGTTGATGGCGGTCATAGCGGCGGTCTCCAATGCGTATCCGAATCGGCGATCACGCATAGTCACACCCGTGCGGAGAGTCACCCGCCTAGAGGAACAGGAAGCGTGCCCGGAACTTCGTCCCGAACTTCATCGAAAAAGTCGATGACGGGTCTGGTCGTTCTACTGGGCGGCTTGACCGCGTTCGGCGCACTTTCGATCGATATGTATTTGCCGGCGCTGCCCGCGATCACAGCGGATTTCGGCGCTTCGCACGGTGTCGTTGAACGCTCGCTCGCGACCTTTCTCGCGGGGCTCGCGATCGGGCAATTGGTCTATGGGCCGCTTTCGGATCGGATCGGACGACGCCCGCCGCTGATCGCGGGCGTTGCGATCTACGTGGTTGCATCCCTGCTGTGCGCCTTCGCGGCGTCTCCCAACATCCTTGCCGCGCTTCGCTTCGGACAGGGCCTGGGCGCCTGCGCCGGAATGGTGATTTCCCGCGCCATCGTTCGCGACGTGTTCGATCATCAGGAGTCGGCGCGGGTGTTCTCGATGATCATGCTCGTGTTCGGGCTGGCGCCGGTGCTGGCACCGCTGCTCGGCAGCTATCTTATGGTGGTGACGAACTGGCGGGCCATTTTCGTCTTCATGACGCTGTTCGGGCTTGTGATGCTCTATGTCATCCTGTTCCGGCTCCGCGAGACGCGCTCCGACGCGACCGAGGCGACGGCGCGCGGCGAGCATCCGATTGCCGCGCTGGCGTTGCTGGCGACCAACCGCAAGCTGCTTGGCTATCTGCTCGCGAGCGCGTGCAACAGCGCCTGCCTGTTCACCTATATCTCGGCGTCACCCGCACTTATCATGGGGACTTACGGCATTTCGCCCACCGGCTACGGCTGGCTCTTCGGGCTCAACGCGCTTGGCCTTGTGATTGCCAGCCAGCTGAACCGCGTCGCGCTTTCACGCTTCCGAGCCGACAGCATTCTTGCGGTTGCGAGCATCGTTGCGGCGTTGTTCGGGCTCGCATTCCTCGCAATCGCGATTCTGGATATTGGCGGTCTTCCAGCGATCACGGTGATGTTTTTCGGCATTCTGTCCAGCTTCGGTTTCATGATGGGCAACGCGAGCGCGGGGGCGCTGAGTGTCGATCCGTCACGTTCGGGCTCGGTCAGCGCGCTGTTGGGGGCCACCGGTTTCACCGTGGGGGCGCTGACGATGACGATTGCCAGCCTGCTCGCGGACGGAACGGCCGTTCCAATGGCCGCAGTGATGTTCGTATCGCTGGTGATCGCTGCAATGGCTTTTTTCGGCCTGACACGCGGCGACGGCGCAGCGCGCGGATGACCGTTTTCATAGCTGACGTGATGCCGATCTGACGGCACAACGGGCTTCTGAAACCAACGGAGGCCGACATGGGCAAGCTCGCAGACAAGACCGCGATCATCACAGGGGCGGCGAGCGGCATCGGCCGCGCCAGCGCGCTGCTTTTCGCGGAACAGGGCGCGCGTGTCTTCATCGCCGACCGCAGCGAGGCCGTTCGCGAGGTGGCCGCCGAAATCGGCGATGCCGCCGCAGCCTTCATCGGCGACGCGGGGGACAAGACGTTCATCGATGGCCTCGTGGCGGCGGTGACGGCACATGGCCCCCTCGACATCGCCTTTGCCAACGCGGGTATTTCCGGGGGCATGAACCGCCTGCTCGACCTGGAAGTGAGCGAGTGGGAAGAGGTGCTGCGGGTGAACCTGATCGGTGCGTTTCTGCTGGTGCAGGCCTCGGCGCGCGAGATGATGAAGGCGGGGAAGGGGGCGATCCTCTGCACGGCGTCCGTTGCCGGTATCCGCTCGGGCGCGGGCGGCTCGCCCTACAGCGCATCGAAGGCCGGCGTTATCAACTTCGTGCAGACGAGCGCCTACCAACTTTCCGGCACGGGCATCCGTATCAACGCGATCTGCCCCGGCGTCATTGAAACCGGGATGACGCAGCCGATGTTCGACATGGCGCGCGAGCGCGGCACCGAAGGCAAGATCGGCCAGCTGAACCCGCTTAAGCGCGCGGCGCAGCCGATCGAGGTCGCCCGGCTGGCGGCATTCCTCGTGTCTGACGACGCATCCTATGTGAACGGTCAGGCGGTGGCGGTGGACGGCGGGCTTTCCGCCTCGCATCCGGTCGTGCCCGGAAAAATCTGGTAGGCCCTCTCAGGCGTCGTCGACGGGGATGCCCGGCTGATTCTTGGACGTGCGGATGGTGAGCGACGTTTTCACGTGCTCCACATTCGGCGCAGAGGTGAGATGGGCAGTGAGAAAGCGCTGAAACTCCTGGAGATCGTGGGCGACGATCTTCAGGATAAAATCGATTTCGCCGTTCAGCATGTGACATTCCCGAACAGGCGGCAATTGTGCGACATGCTCCTCGAACGCCCGCAGATCATTTTCCGCCTGGCTCTTGAGGCTGACCATCGCAAAGACCATGATGCCGTAACCCAGCGCTTCGGGATTGAGATCGGCATGGTAGCCGCGGATGATCCCGGCGGTTTCGAGCGCGCGCACGCGGCGGAGCGTGGGCGGCGCGGTGAGCCCGGCGCGGGTCGCCAGTTCGACGTTGGTCAGCCGACCTTCTTCCTGAAGATTTTTCAGAACAATCCGGTCGGTTTCGTCGATAATATGTCGATCTGACGGCATTTGCCGCAACCTTTCAATGATTTGTAGCGATGCGTTATAATATAATTACCGCGAAGCGCAATTCGAACACGTCGTAAAGGCGGATTTAACCGAAAGGCTTCAAGAATCGTCCTAACCGGGACACATTACGTTCCCGAAAGGACTGCGCGATTCCATAATGCGCCATGACGACACCATAAGAACGGCCGTTGCGCTGGCGGAGAGGGATTCTCCCGACGCGCGTGCGGCCGCTTTTCGTCAGCTCATCGATCTTTCGCTGCAGGGCAAGGATTGCACCGACGGGCGTTTGAAGAGGCGCGCGCTTCGGGCGCTGCTGCGCCTCCGCCTCGACGTGCCCGAATCGCTGCGGAATGCGATGATCGACAAGGCGGCGCGCACCGGGGCGCGAAGCCTGCATCTGCGCCTTTTCCGGGCGAGCGTTTCACACCATTACGACAGGATGCTGCAGGTCGCCCGCCTCGACGAACCGGAATGGTGGCGTCTCGCGAGGCGCGCGCCGAAACATCTCCATGTGGGAATGCTTTCGCGCCGTGATCTGCCGGGGCCGGTGCGCGAACTGCTTTCGGGCGGCACCGGGGGCGGGAGCATTGTGGGGAGCGGCGGGGCAGACCGACTGTTCGTACCCGACGCCGACATCGCTGCCAAACCTGCGGAAGTTGTCGACAAGGCCAGATTCGCGCCTCTGATAGCGCCCCTGGCGCTGGACACGCCCGGAGCGCCCGCACTCGAATCCGGCCGCAGCCAGATTCGGGAACTGCTGGACCGGATCTCGGCGTTCCGTTCGCGAGGACATGAGCCTGAACCCGCGCCCCCTGGAGCGGAGCCTGTTGTCGATCGCAGCGAAAGCCCGGTCGAGGAACTCGAACGCCGGTGGACATGGCGCTGCGACGAACAGGGCGTGCTGATCGAAAGCCCCGCAACACCGCCGCAACTGGTGGGCCATTGGCTGGTGGAGTTCGACACGCCCGACGGCAGCGGACAGGTGCGCCGCGCGGCGGAGCGGCGCGTGCCATTCCGCGATGTGATCGTGACCTGCCAACCCGAAATGGCGCTTCCGGGCCGCTGGCGAATGTCCGGCTTGCCGCAGTTCGATCGCAAAACAGGGCGGTTTACGGGCTATTGGGGAAGCGCCATCGCGCTCGACCCACCCGAACGCATCGCCGCAGCGACCTCGCAAGCGGCGGGTCTTTTCGGCACGGGCGCCTCCAGCGAGGCGTTCGCAACGATGGCGCACGAGGTGCGCACGCCGCTGAATGCCATCATCGGTTTCGCGCAGCTGATTGAAGGCGAAATCCTGGGCGAAGCCGGTGCGGAATACAAAGCGCAGGCGGGCGATATCCTGAAGCAGGCGGAAAAGCTGCTGACGGCTTTCGATGACCTTTCGGACGCCGCGCGCATCGAGCAGGGGCGATACCGGCCCGGTCTCGGCACGTTCGACGCTGCGGCGGAGGCGCGCACGGTGATCGCGCGCTACGAGGGGCTCGCCCGCGATCGCGGCGTGACGCTCGTGCCGTTCGTTTCCGATACGATTCCGCCTGTTGCATCGGACTCATCGGTTTTCGACCGCGCGCTGGCGCGGCTGCTGACGGCTGCGGTGGCCTGCGCGGCCGCCGACGAAGCCGTGCTGGTGATCGTGCAGGACGAAGGCGGCAAGCTGAGGGTCGCGGTAAACCGGCCGCGCGCCACGCTCGGCAAAAGCGAGGACGAACTGTTTGACCCGGCGGGCATCCCCGGCGGCGAGGACGCAGCGCCGGTGCTGGGCGTCGGCTTCGGGCTCAAGCTTGTGGGCAGCCTTGCCGCGACCGTGGGCGGTACGTTCCGGCTGACCCCCCACGTCTTCGAGCTTTCCATCCCCCTGGGGCAGCCGCCCCAGCGACACGAGGACGACGCAAGCGAGGCCTCGTAATCGGCGCATCCAGCGATTACATCACTGTTCGAATTCAAGTCAGCAGGGATCAGGTTCGATGGGTGAGACGAAGCATGTTCGGGTGGCGGTGATCGGTTCGGGACCCGCAGGGTATACGGCGGGTGTCTATGCGGCTCGCGCGGCGCTGAATCCGGTGATTATCCGCGGCCTTCAGCCAGGCGGACAGCTCACCATCACAACCGACGTCGAGAACTGGCCCGGCGAATCGATGATCATGGGCCCGGACCTGATGGAGAAAATGGCGGCGCAGGCAAAGCATGTCGGCGCGGAAATCGTCGACGACATCGTCACCGACGTGGACATGTCGCGCCGTCCGTTCCGGCTCACGCTCGATTCGGGCAATGTCTATCTTGCCGACACGGTTGTGATCGCCACCGGCGCGCAGGCGCGCTGGCTGGGTCTGGAAAGCGAAGGCCGTTTCCGTGGCTTCGGGGTTTCTGCGTGCGCGACCTGCGACGGCTTCTTCTATCGCGGCAAGACCGTCGCGGTGGTCGGCGGCGGCAATACGGCCGTGGAAGAGGCGCTGTTCCTCACCAACTTCGCCCAGAAAGTCTATCTCATTCACCGCCGCGATGAACTGCGCGCCGACAAGACGAACCAGGCGCGTCTGCTGGCCAACCCGAAAGTGGAGCCAGTGTGGAACGCGGAGGTCGCCGAAGTCATCGGCAGCACCGATCCGCTCGGCGTTACCGGCCTCACGCTGCGCGGCCTGAACGGTGCGCCGGACCGGGCGCTCGATGTCGACGGGCTGTTCATCGCGATCGGCCACGACCCGGCGACCGGGCTGTTCAAAGGCAAGCTGAACATGGACGATGAGGGCTACATCCTCACCGCGCCCGACAGCACCGCGACATCTGTTCCCGGCGTGTTTGCCGCGGGCGACGTGAAGGACAAGGTGTTCCGTCAGGCCGTGACGGCGGCGGGCATGGGCTGCATGGCCGCGCTGGAGGCCGAGCGCTTCCTCGCCCACGGTGAAGCCGCGCTCGCGGAAGCGGCCGAGTAGCGTGCTCGACTGGGAGAAGCTCCGGCTTTTTCATTCCGTATCGGAAGCGGGCAGCTTCACCGAGGCATCGCGCCGCCTGGGCATGAGCCAGCCGGCGCTTTCCCGCCAGATCGCCTCGCTTGAGGAGTCTCTGGGCGCCAAGCTGTTCCACCGTCATGCGCGCGGGCTCGCGATGACCCACGAAGGCGAACAGCTGGCGGCGACGACGACCGAAATGTTCGAAAGGGTCGAGCGGACGCGGCAGGCGATCGACCTGTCGAAGGACAGGCCGACGGGCGAGATTCGCCTGACGACCACCATGTCGTTCGGATCGACCTGGTTGCCGACCATGCTGCGGGAGTTTCTGGAGCGCTATCCCGATATCCAGATCAACATGGTGCTGACCGACGACGATCTCGATCTCCAGAAGCGCGAGGCGGACGTGGCGATCCGCTTTCACCCGTCGACGCAGAATGATCTGATCCAGCGGCAGCTCGCCGCCATCCGCTATCGGCTGTGCGGATCGCCCGAATATTTCGCGCGCCACGGCGTGCCCGGCACGGTCGCCGATCTCGATCATCACCGCATCATCGCCTTCGGCGAAACCGCACCCGCGACGATTCGCGGCGTCAACTGGATCCAGGATGTGGGTCATCAGGGGCCGCCGCGGCGACCCGTGCTCGTCGTCAACAGCGTCGTGGGGATTCTGCAGGCGGTGGAAGCCGGTGTGGGCATCGCAGCATTGCCGAGCTACCTCATTCGCGATTCGGGCCGGGTGAAAGTGATCCTGCCCGAGGTTCAGGGGCCGGTGTTCCGAACCTATTTCGTTTATGTGCCCGAACTCCGTAATGCCATACGGATCAAGGTATTGCGGGATTTTCTTATCGAGAAGATGGTGCCCGCGACGCTCGATATCGACGAAAGTTATGCTCTGGGTGCATAGCTGCACTGTGAAATGCGGCAGTGCACAATAGGTCAGGCTTCCCGTACACAACGCTCATCGCAGCAACACATCGCTGCAACGAGATCGAAGGCCCGCTCCCCTCCCTCCCCGCGGGCCTCGGTAGACGGGTCCCCGGCTTCACCTCCCTCCCTCCCAAGAAGCCGGGGACCTAACCCGTTTCAGGGTCTCCCTTTTTCTCGGCTTTACTTGCCCGAAACATTCGAGCGCTTATTGTCGCGAAATGCTGGCGCCTTCGGAAAATCAATACATCTCATTCGGCCCGGAATTCGGCCCGCGCGTGCTCGTTTTCGTGGATACCGAAGAGGAGTTCGACTGGACGCAGCCCAAGAGCCGCGATTCGACCTCGGTCAAATCCGTGAAATCGCTGCCGAAGGTGCACAGCCTGATGCGCGGCTTCGATATCAAGCCTGCCTACATGGTCGATTATCCCGTCGCCACGACACCCGAAAGCGTCGAGGTGCTGCGCGCGCTGTCTGAAAACGAAGGGGCGACGATCGGCACGCAGTTGCATCCCTGGGTGAACCCGCCGTTCATCGAACGCGTCGAAGGGCCCAACAGCTTTCCGGGCAATCTGCCGCGCGAAGTGGAACGCGCCAAGATCAAGGCGCTGACCGACGCCATCGCCGAGAATTTCGGCGCGGCGCCCCTGGTTTACCGGGCGGGTCGCTACGGCGTGGGGCCCAACACCGAAGCGCTGCTCGACGAACTCGGCTACCGGATGGACGTGTCCGTCCGCCCGTATTTCGATTACCGCGCCGAGGGTGGCCCCAGCTTCCGCAACATCCGTCCGCAGCTCTATTGGACGGGCCCGGAGCGACGGCTTCTCGAACTCCCGCTGACGTCCACGTTTACCGGCGGACTGCGCGTATTCGGTGAGCGCGCTTTCGAACTGGCGACGCGCGTACCTCGCCTGAACGGCCTGCTGTCGCGCACGTCGTTGCTGGGACGCGTGGCGCTGACCCCCGAGGGTATCCCGCTCGACGAAGCGATTCAGGCGATCGAACTTCTCGTCGAGGCGGGGACACAGATATTTTCGATCTCCTTCCACTCGCCGTCGGTGGAGCCGGGGCATACGCCCTATGTCCGCGATGCGCGCGATCTCGCCGATTTCTATGCCTGGTGGGACGGCGTGCTGACGACGCTGACACGCGCGGGCGTCAAGCCCGCCAGCGTCGAGGAAGTCGTCGCCGCAGCCCATGCCCAGCGCGACGGAAAGGCATCTGCCGGACTTGCGGAGCAGGCTGTGAGCGTTTAAGCGCTGCGGTCGTCCGGCGCAGGGGAACAGGCGGGGCGACGGGCCTGTAGCTCAATGGTAGAGCCGGCCGCTCATAACGGCTAGGTTGGGGGTTCGAGTCCCTCCGGGCCCACCATCCCCCTATCCATCGGCCGCGAATGGGAACGATTGAACGGGCCACTGTTTTGCGTAAGTATGACAGTATGAAGATGTCGAGCCCGCAATGATTTTCCGCCGCCCGCGCGTCGAGTCGCTCGATCCGGATGAATATCGCGCCTGGTCGTCCGAGTTCGGCGGGCAGGAACCTCCGCCCGGCGATGAGCCGAGGCCGCGCCCGCGTTGGCTGCGCTGGCTGCCGAAGATCGCGGCGGGCGTGCTTCTCGTCTTTCTGGCCATCGTTGCCTGGCTGGCGATTACCGCTCCGCTCGGCAAGGCGCTCGAACCGCTGGAGACACCCGCGCTGGTACTGACCGCTGCCGACGGCACGCCGATCGCGCGTCGCGGCAGTTTCAAGGCGGAGCCGGTCGACGTGACGAAGCTGCCCGATCATGTCGGCGAGGCGTTCGTCGCCATCGAAGATCGGCGGTTTTACGATCACATCGGCATCGACATTCGCGGCATTATGCGCGCCGCGCAGGCGAATGCCGCCGCCGGACGCGTCGTTCAGGGCGGCTCCACGATCACGCAGCAGCTCGCCAAGACCAGTTTCCTCAGCCTCGACCGCAGCCTGACGCGCAAGGCACAGGAGGTCATCATCGCCTTCTGGCTGGAGGCGTGGCTGACCAAGGATGAAATTCTCTCGCGCTACCTTTCCAGCGTCTATTTCGGCGATGGTGCCTACGGCGTCCGCGCAGCGTCGGAGCAGTATTTCAGCAAGGAGCCGGAGCAGTTGACGCTGGGGGAGGCCGCAATGCTGGCGGGCCTCGTAAAGGCGCCGTCGCGCCTCGCGCCGACCAACAACTATGAAGCGGCGCGCGAACGCGGAAAGCTGGTTATCGCGGCAATGAAGGAGCAAGGCCTGATCACCGACGCGGAATGGCAGAGCGTGCGCCGCGCGGCCCTGAATCCGGGCCGGAAGGGCCTGCCGACCGGAAGTTATTTCGCCGACTGGGCTTGGGCGGAGGCCGCCAACAGCGCGCCCGATACGTTCGGCGAGGTGAGAGTGGCGACGACGCTCGACAGCCGCCTGCAAAAGCTGGCGGAGCGCGTGGTGAAGCGCAATCTCGACCGTGCAGGCTGGCACAATGTCGGCGAGGCGGCGCTCGTCGTCATGCATCCCGACGGCCGGGTCGTCGCGATGGTCGGCGGGCGGGATTATACGAAAAGCGAGTTCAACCGCGCGGTGCAGGCAAAGCGGCAGCCGGGTTCCGCCTTCAAGCTGTTCGTCTACCTCGCCGCACTTCGCGGCGGCATGGACGTCGACACCGAGATCGAGGACGAGCCTGTCACCATCGGCGACTGGAGCCCGAAGAACAACGACGGCAAATATCGCGGACCCATCACGCTGAAGCGCGCCTTCGCGCTTTCATCGAACGTCGCCGCCGCGCGGCTTGCCAACGAGGTTGGGGCAGGGGCGATCCGCAAGGCCGCACGCGACCTCGGCATAAAGGACGAGATCGGTGACGACCTGACGATCGCGCTGGGCACATCGACGATGTCGCTGCTCGACCTGACCGCGGCTTATGCTTCGGTTGCGGGCGGGACGCCTCCCGTCGTGCCCTATACGGTGTCTGCGCCGGTGCGGGATGCAGGCGTGATATCCCGTCTTCGGGCGCTCGGCGGTGACGGGTTGCCGGAGCGCGCCGCACTTCGCGAGATGATGCGCGCGACAATCGACTACGGGACGGGAACGCGCGCGAAACTGCCGATCGCAGCGTTCGGCAAGACGGGCACGACGCAGGATTCGCGCGACGCAATCTTCGTGGGCTTCGCGGGCGACCTCGTCGTCGGGGTATGGGTCGGCAACGACGACAACGCGCCGATGAAGGGCGTGCTCGGTTCGACGCTGCCCGCCGCGATGTGGCACGAGTTCATGATGGAGGCGTTGCCGGAGGTCCGCCAGATCTCCGCGCGTCAGGCCGAGGAACGGCGGGAGCAGGAAGAGGCGGACGCCGCCGCGCAGGTGGACCTGTCCGTCCTGCTCGGGCCGGATGTCGAGGCGGTGATGCGAGGCGAGCCGATCGACGCCGCGCGGGCGGCGGCGCTGCTCGGGCAACTCGGCAACGTGCTCGCCAACACGCCCGAAGACGCCGACGGCATTCGCGCTGCGGCGCGCGCGCTTTCGGACAGGATCACGGGGGCGATTGCGGAAGGCGAGACGGAGGAACCGGGGGCACAGCCCTAAGCCTGGTGTTGGATCCAGCGATTTCGCGCGGTGTCGTCTTCGGTCTTGGCTTCGACCCAGCGGCTTTCCGCAGCGGTCTCTTCCTTTTTCCAGAACGGCGCGCCGGTCTTCAGATAATCCATGACGAATTCGCAGGCGGCAAAGGCGTCGCCGCGGTGGGCGGCGGCGATAGCGACGAGGACGATGGGATCGCCGGGAAGGAGACGCCCGTGACGGTGGATGACCGTGCCGCCGAGCAGCGGCCAGCGCCGTGCGGCCTCGGCGGCGATCGCTTCCAGCGCCTTCACGGTCATTGCCGGATAGTGCTCCAGCGTCATCGCCTCGATTTCGCCGCCGCGCACGAGGCCCACGAAGCTGGCGATCGCACCGATGTCGGTACGGTCTTGCGAAAGCGCGCGGGTTTCCGCGCCCAGATCGAACGCCCCGGTCTGGACGCGGACGCTTATCATCCTCCGGTCACGGGGGGAAAGATGGCGAGTTCGGCGCCTTCGCGAAGCGGAGCATCGGCATCAACGAAATCCTGATCGAGCGCGAAGCGCAGGCGATGCGGCTCGGCAAAGGCCGACGCATAGCCGTCGCCGAGCGCGGAAAGCGCGGTGAGCACCTCGCCGACCGTCAGCGCCGCGAGGTCGCGCGTCTCGCCGTCGATGCCGATACGTTCGCGCACCCATGCGAAATAGAGCAGGTCCAGCTTCACGGTTTCACGCCATGTGCTTGAGGCCGACGCGCAGATAATCGTAGCCGGTGACGAGCGTGAGGATCGCGGCGGCCCATAACGTCGCGACACCGACCTCGTAGGCGGGAAGCCACGTGAATCTGATTTCCGCCGCGCCCGCGAGGATGAGCGCACCGAGCGAGATCATCTGGAACGCCGTCTTCCACTTGGCGAGCTGGCTGACCGGGATGGAGACCTGAATTCCGGCGAGATATTCGCGCAGACCCGACACGGTGATCTCGCGGATGAGGATGATGATCGCGGCGATCACAGTCCAGCCGTGAACGATGTCGTTTTCGACAAGCATGATAATCGCGCCGGCGACCATGATCTTGTCCGCGATCGGATCGAGGAAGACACCCAGCTTCGAGACCGTGCCCTGCGCGCGCGCCAGATAGCCGTCGAGATAATCGGTTGCGCCTGCAATGCAGAAGACCACAAATGCAATCAGATAACCGAACCAGCTCGCGTTCCACATGAGAACGACAAGAAGGGGCACCGCAAGGATGCGGGAGAGCGTGAGCAGATTGGGGAGGCTGGACAGCATGGGCGGACGTTAGGCTATCGTATGCGCCTGCTCAACATGGCTTTGGGGAATGATGTGGACGTAAGTGAAGCGATTGCGACCCGCCGCTCGGTGCGCGGCTTTCTGGATCGACCCGTCGATCCCGCGCTGCTGCGCGGAATCGTGGAGAAGGCGGCGCGCGCGCCTTCGGGCGGAAACCTGCAGCCCTGGCACATTTACGTGGTCGGCGGCGACGAACTGACGCGGCTGAAGGAAATCATGGCGCAGCGGATCACCGAAGTGCCGCGCGGCGAGGAGATGGAGTACGATATTTACCCCAAAACCCTCGGCGAACCCTACGCTTCGCGGCGGTTTCAGGTCGGCGAGGATATGTACGGCCGCATCGGGATTCCGCGCGAGGACCGGGACGCGCGTCGGCGCTGGTTCGCCCGCAATTTCATGTTCTTCGGCGCGCCGGTTGCGCTGTTCTGTTATGTGAGCCGCACGATGGGTCCGCCGCAGTGGTCCGACCTCGGCATGTATCTTGAAAACGTGATGCTGCTGCTGCGCGAGGCGGGGCTCGATTCGTGTCCGCAGGAATGCTGGGCGATGTATCCCAAGACGATCGGCGCCTTTCTGGATGCGCCGGACGCGCAGATGCTGTTCACCGGGATGGCGATCGGCTGGAAAGACCCCGACGACCCTGCCAACACTCTCCATGCGAAACGCGTGCCACTTGCAGAATTCGCCGAATTCCGGGGCATATGAGGCGCGCTGCCGCCCTCGTGACGCTGCTCCTCGCCGCAGCCTGCGCGACGCGGGCGCCCGACTATAATCGCAGCTGGGCGATTTTCGACGCCGAGCCTTCCGAGGGCAATGCCGTGAAGCTCGTCTACGGTGTGCCGAACAGCGATGACATCGACCTGTTTGCGGTCTGCGACCGGGAGGCGAACGTGTTTGAACTTGCGTTCTTCACCGCTGATTCGCGCATGTCCGTGGCCGAAGGAACGCGCACCCAGCTGCTGGTCGGTCCTCCGGAAAAGATCACCTCGCTGATGGCCTCGGTCCAGCACCATCCATCCGGGGAAATGATGGTCGTGGCGCGCGTCGGCCTGCCTCCGCGCTTTGTCCGTGACTGGGCGGGCAAGCGCGTGACACTGGCCGGGCAGGGGACGGCGATGACGCTGCTGGCCCGCCCCGAGGCGGCGATGATCGAGGACTTCCTGAAGCGTTGCGGCCAATAAGCCGGCGGGCTCATGCATCCACGATGGGCTGGAATCCGCCGAAGATCATGCGCATGCCGTCGAACGGCATGTTTTCATGCGACATTTTCATGCGCTCGTCTTCCATGACGGCCTTCATGCCGTTGTCACGGATGGCTTTCGACGGCCATTCGATCCAGGAAAAGACGACGGTTTCTCCCTCCTTCGCGTGTGCGGCGCGGCGATAATCGGTGATCTTGCCGTCTGGCACGTCGTCGCCCCAGCATTCGACGAAGCGCGCGGCGCCGTGATCCAGAAACACCGCTGACGCCTCGCGCGCCATCGTGAAATAGGCGTCCTTGTTGCCGTCCGGCACGGGAAGAATGAACCCGTCGACATAGCCCGTGGCGCCGCCTGGGCCGATTTCGACATACGGAACGAAGCCAGCGAAGATCATGCGCATGCCGTCGAACGGCATATCGCCCATCGCGGCCATCCGTTCGTCGGATCCCATACGTTCTTGCGCGGCATCGCGGGTGGTTTTGTCGGGATACTCCAACCACGAAAACACGACCGTTTCATCGGCCTTTGCCTGCACCGCGCCCACGAAATCATTCACCTTGCCCGCCGGAACGTCGTCGCCCCAGCATTCTACGACGCGGGTGGCACCAAACTCCCTGAACAGCGGGGCGGCAGCAGCGGCGTGATCGCGGAAAATGTCCTTGTTCGCAGTGGGCACGGCAAGGACGAACCCTTCAACATAATGCATGTGTCTTCTCCTGTGTTCAGGCCGCAGTCGCTTGGAGCGCTGCAAGGTGATCGGCCATGGCCTTCCTGTGCGCGGGGCGGGCCTCGCCGCGCTGCACATAGGCGGCAATGCCGGGATGGCGATCGAGAACGCCGGTGTTGCGGAGCCCGCCGAGCACGGACACCATCATGAGATCGCCCACGGTGAAAATGTCTCCGTCGAGCCAGGTCTTGTCTCCAAGCGCTGCGGCGAGATCGGTGAGGCCGCTGTCGAGCGTCTCAAGAACGGTGGGACGGCGATCCTGCGACCACGACTGATCGGCTTCGAACACGTCGTTGATCAAGAGCGCCATGACGCGCGGTTCAACCGTGTTGAGCGCGGAAATCAGCCACTGTATCGCTTTCATACGCCCCGCCGTGTCGGCAGGGATGAGCTTTCCCGCACGCGCGGCGATGTGCAGTACTATTGCGCCGGATTCGAAAATTTCACCCTCGTCGTCCCGGTACGTCGGCACCTGGCCGAACGGTTGAAAGGCGCGGTGCGGCGGCGTCTTCGAGAACGGGATGTCGATGTAATCAACCGCGTAGGGCTGGCCGACCTCCTCGAACGCCCAGCGCGGGCGCATATCTCGAACGAGGCCGCGCGCGAATTCCGGAACCCATCCGAATGTGGTGATGACAGGCTGCTGCGTCACACGGCCTCTCCCTCTATGCCTATAGGCAGAAGCTGGCATATCGGTTATAAAAAGCAACCATGAAATTACAAAAAATAACTAAAAATGCGACGGGCGGCATGCGGTGGTACGATGACGCGTGCGGCGCGGCGCTCGCGCTGGAGCTTGTGGGAGAGCGCTGGGCGCTGCTCGTGATGCGCGAACTGATGTTCGGGCCGCGCCGCTTCGGTCAGATTCGGGCGCACCTGCCGGGCGTGAGCGCAAATGTGCTAACGCAGCGGCTGGAAGGGCTGGAGGCTCACGGGGTGCTGCGGCGTACGGTTCTGGCACCGCCCGCGTCGGTGCCGGTCTATGAACTGACGCCCTGGGGCTATGAGGCCGAGCCGATCCTGCAGACGATGGGCCGCTGGGCGGCACGGTCGCCGAAACACGATCCTTCGCTGCCGTTGTCTCCCGCCTCGACGATGCTGTCGCTGCGCACGATGCTGGACACGACGCGGGCAGGGGACATGCGGGCGGGGATCGCGTTCCGGTTTCCCGATGACGCTTTCGTCGCCGACCTGGCGGACGGGCGGCTCGCCATCCGCCGGGGCGAGAGGGATGACGCCGAGGTGATCTTCACCGGGGGAACGATGGCACTTATCCGCGTCTTCTACGGCAAGCGGCCGATCGCGGGTGAAGCGCTGACGGTGGACGGAGACCCCGGGACGGCAGCGCGCTTCATCGATCTTTTCGCGCTGCCGCCCAAGGTGGAGAGCGCCGCTGCCCAGAGCGGGCAGCGTGATTTCTGAATCACGCTGCCCGCTCTAAATCTTTGTGGACGCATCGTTTTCTGCAAAAAAACCGGTTCCCACTTTTCCGCACGGTGCCCTAGGCGCTGTCTGCATTCATTTTATCCAGATCATCGCGCAAGCGAGATGGACGAATCCCATGAATGCGGTGAGGGTTTTCTCGCAGCGGAGGGC
>NZ_JACHNZ010000020.1 GCF_014199685.1 Sphingosinicella soli
GGCCTCACCCCATATGAATATGTCTGCAAAATATGGTCCGAGCAGCCAAAACGGTTTATCAGAGAACCGCACCATCAAAACGAGGGACTAAACACATAACCGTCGAGTTCATCGCCGGGCTGGTTGGAGATGATGTGGACGAGGCCGCCCGTCGCATTGCGGCCGAACAGCGTGCCCTGCGGGCCTTTCAGCACCTCGACGCGGCCGACATCGAACAGTTGCTGCACGCTCGATCCGCTCGAAGGCTGGTACACTTCATCGATGTAGAAGGCGTTCGCCGGCTCGATGTGGCCGGCGAAATCGTTCTGCGACACGCCGCGGATCGAGATGAGACCCGCGACCGGCGGGCCGCCGGGCGAAACGAACTGCAGACCCGGCGTCATTGCCGCGAGGTCGGTGGTGTCGCGCAGGCCGAGTTCGAGCAGGCGGTCGCCGCCGTGCGCCGTCACGGCGATGCCGATATCCTGCACGTTCGCGGCGCGCCGCGTTGCGGTGACGACGATCTCCTCGACGGTGTCGCCGCTTACCCCGGTCTCCTGGGCCGCCGCATGCGTCGCGCAGAGCGCGATCGCAATCGCGAAAACGCCGGCGCCCGTGTTGAACCCGCTGGTCCGTTTCATCAGTCTCGTACCTCCCCCGAAAGGCCGGTCGCGCACGCGGCGCCGGCGATCTTGCTTCTCGGCCCCTGTCATGCCCCGTTCGCCGCGCACCGCCTATAACGGGAAACACTCATGCCGGGGTGCCGCGCGAAAGCCGCTAGATTCCGGGACTTTTCCTGCGCGCCGTTTTCTGATTGAATAGGGAATGCACGGGGAAGAGTTCATTGAACGATCGGTCGTTCAATATACGGGCGCCGGTAGAGCGTAGCCGACCGTTGCAGAAAAAGGGGAGGCCAGAGTGCCCAGCGCGAATTTCTGTGAAGACCCCTCGGCGGGAATCTTCGAGAAGATCCTCTCGTGTGAATCCGCCGATGCGGTGGGTGAAACGCTTCTGGAGCCGATGGTCGATGCGCTCGGCGCGACGAGCGGCGTGTTCATGCAGATCTTTTCGTCGCCTTGCGGCGGCCGGCATTTCGGCGCGCGCAGCTATGTCGGCGGCACGCCCGCTTCGGTGGACGCGTATGTCGACGGGCTCTACGCGCTCGATCCGGTGATCCGCCCGGTGATGGACTGGATGGACGCGGCGCGCGGACCCGCACCGAACCTGCTGACCGGATCGTTCGAGCACGATCTGGAAGACGATCCGCAGTATCGCGACACCTTCCTGCGCCCCTACGACATCGGCCACGTCGTCGCGGTCGCGATGCCGATGAAGACCGGCCTTGAAACGCAGCTCGCCTGCGTCGGCTTTCATCGCCGCCACGGCGACATCGCCTTCCTGCCGCAGCAGCTTGCCTGGTTTCAGCGGCTGGTGCCCGCGATCCGCTCGGTGCTCTATGCGCTCGCCTGCCGCGAAGCGCTGGCGCTGTCCGAAACCATCGCGCTTGCCGCGCGCGAGGCGGGCGCCGAAATGGGCTTCCTGATCCTCGACGAGGATCTTGTCGTGCGCAACGGCAACGCCAAGGGCATGGAGGATCTGGGCCTTGCCGGGGCTTCGCTCGGCGGATCGTCGGTGCTCGGCGAGATCAAGCAGCGCCTGCTGGCGGCGGATCGCGCGCCGGGCGCGGCATTCGGCTTCAAGACAAGCGGCATGCGCGCGTTCGACATTGAAGTGCGCAATTTCGAAACCGCGGACGGCCGCACCTTCCATCTCGTCGTCACGAGCGGCGGCGGCCCGCGCCATGCGATCGGCGACGCCTGCCGCCGCTTCGGCCTCACCGAGCGCGAAACCGAGATCGCGCGGCAGATCGCATCGGGCAAATGCAACGCCTCGCTCAGCCACGAACTCGGCATCTCGCTGCGCACGGGCGAGAACCACCTGCGCTCGATCTACCGCAAGGTGGGGGTGAGCAGCCGGACGCAGCTCGTCTCGCGCTTGCTGCACATCCAGTAACGGCAGATACTGCGGCATGGCCGAATGTCCTCCCCTGCTTGATCCCGATGTCGGCGCCGCGCTCGTTGAAACGGCGGGAACGCCCGTGTTCGGCCTGCTGATGCTGAACGCCGCGCAGCGCGTGGCGGGGGTGGACGAGATTTTCGCCTATCACGTCCAGGACGGGCAGCGCCCGGTCGCGCTCTCGTCGATCAGCGAGCGCGGCGACCACGATCTGCGCGCGCGCCACTATGCGGAGCGTTTCTACCATCACGATCCCGTCGTCCACGCGCGCCGCCGCACGGCCGCGGGTCGCGGCTTCGTGGCCTGCGTGCGTGCCGGGGAGATCGGCCTGCGCGATTACCGCGCGATCTGTTTCGAGCAGCCGCGCTTCGCCGACAAGCTCTGCTTCGGCTGGCGCGGCGCCGGGCGCGCGATCGTGCTCAGCTTCTACCGGCGGGACGGGGGCGTTGGCATGCAGGGCGACAGCGACGGCACCGCCGCGCTCGCCGCGCTCGCCAACGTCGGCCTCACCGCGCTCGCCCGGCAGACCATCGCGGCACCGAGCCCGGAGGGCCGGATCGTCGAACGCCTGGAAGCCCGCCTCGCCCGCACCTTCCCGTCGCTGACACTCCGCGAGCGGCAGGTCGCCGCGCGCACCATCGCGGGCTGGACCGCCGAGCGCACCGCAGACGCGCTCGCGATCCGCCGCAGCAGCGTCCTCACCTACCGCCAGCGCGCCTACCAGCGCCTCGGCTTCTCCGGCGCATCCGATTTCCTGCCCGCGATCCTCGACTGAGTTTCACTTGTCGCGGCGGCGATGACGGGCCTTCGGGCATGCTGAGCCTGGTTCAGCCTTTCCGCCCCCCATCGTCATACCGGCGCAGGCCGGTATCCATAACCGCCGCTGTATGGGTACCGGCCTGCGCCGTATGACGGTGGGGGGGTGCGATCAGCGCGCGCTACCTTGGGGAGACCGCAGTTTTAATACGCGGTCGTTATGCCGAAACGTATGTCAGCCTGACCACATGTTCGCCGATACGGTCGTGCGCAACGAGCCGCAGCGACGGCCGCGAGCCGGCGAAGAATGCTTTCCCTTCGCCGAGCACGACCGGATGAACATACACGCGATATTCATCGACAAGGCGCAGTTCGGTGAGGCTCGCGGCCAGTTCGGGTCCGGCGACTTCGATCTCTCCGTCAAACCGATCCTTGAGCATGCGGATCGCCGACTCTACCGCATCATCGACAAGCGTGGCGTTCGGCCCGACCGACGTCAATGTACGCGACACCACCCACTTCGGCAGGCGCCGCCACGCCGCCGCATAGTCGCGCCGCGCGTCGTCCCAATCGGAATGATCCTCGTCCCAGTAGCGCATCGTCTCGTACATGCGGCGACCGTAGATGGTCGCGGCCAGCCCGCGAACGTCGTCGATAAAGTGACGGAAAAGCACAGGATCGGGTGCAAACGCCATATGGTCGACATAGCCGTCCAGCGACTGGTTGAGGGCATAAACGAGCTTCGCCATGGGAATGATTCTATGCGCAATTTTCCCAAAACCCAATGGCGATGAGGCATTTGTAACTGCGCGACCTTAGCGCGAACGCTTGTCCACCACCCGCGCCGCCTTGCCCTGCGAGCGAGGCAGCGATCCCGCAGGGTGGACGTCGATCTTCACGCTGATGCCCACCATGGTCTTGATGCGGTGGGCGAGCGTGTCGGCGTGCGCCGCATGGGTCGCCGCATCGGTGTCCTCGCGCGCCTCGACCGACAGGCGCACCATGTCCATCCGGTCCGGCCGGGTCAGTTCGATCATGAAGTGCGGCGCGAGCGCGGGGATCGACAGGATATGCTCCTCGATCTGGCTCGGGAACACGTTCACGCCGCGGATGATCATCATGTCGTCGCTGCGCCCGGTGATCTTCGCCATGCGCCGCATGCTGCGCGCCGTGCCCGGCAGCAGCCGGGTGAGGTCGCGCGTGCGGTAGCGCACGATCGGCATCGCCTCTTTGGTCAGCGAGGTGAACACAAGTTCGCCCTCCGCGCCGTCGGGGAGCACCGCGCCCGTTTCGGGGTCGATCACCTCGGGGTAGAAATGATCCTCCCAAATGGTGAGGCCGTCTTTCGTCTCCACGCACTCCTGCGCCACCCCCGGCCCCATCACTTCGGAGAGGCCGTAGATATCCACGGCATCAATCGCGAACGCATTCTCGATCTCGGCGCGCATCGCCTCGGTCCACGGCTCGGCGCCGAAGATGCCGGTCTTCAGCGAGCACGCCGCCGGATCGAGGCCCTGCCGCCGGAACTCGTCGAGGATCGCCAGCATGTAGCTCGGCGTCACCATGATGATCTCGGGGGCGAAGTCGGTGATCAGCTGCACCTGCTTCTCGGTCTGCCCGCCCGACATCGGGATCACCGTGCAGCCGAGCGCCTCCGCGCCGTAGTGCGCGCCGAGGCCGCCGGTAAAGAGCCCGTAGCCGTAGGCGACGTGCACCTTGTTCCCCGGCCGCCCGCCCGCCGCATGGATCGAGCGCGCGACGAGCGCCGACCATGTCTCGATGTCGGCCTTCGTGTAGCCCACCACCGTGGCCTTGCCCGTCGTTCCCGACGAGGCGTGGATGCGGGACAGCTTCTCCTGCGGCACCGCGAAGAAGCCGAACGGGTAGGCGTCGCGCAGGTCTGCCTTCGTCGTGAACGGGAACTTCGCAAGGTCCGACAGCGATTTGAGATCGTCCGGGCGCACCCCCGCCGCATCGAACTTCGCGCGGTACGCCGGGTTGCCGGTGTAGGCGTGCGCAAGGCTCGCGCGCAGACGCGACAGCTGCAACGCCGTTATCTCGTCACGGCTCGCTGTCTCAATGGCGTCGAGGCCCCTGGCATTCTTCATGTCGCGGTTCTGCCTTACGCGGCCGGGGGCTGCAACACGCGGATGGGGTCGCTGCCGTCCCAGTTTTGCGACGCGGCCTGCATCATCGTGAAGAAGGCCTCGGTCTGGTCGGTCATCTCGATCAGCTCGATCATGCCGGGCAGCACGTCCGACGTATCCATATAGGCCGCGCGCGCGCCGACTCCAGCGACGCCGTACAGCGCCATGTCGTGGCCCTGCGCCTGGTATTTCGCGACGTCCGCGTCGAAATCCGCGCACGAGACCGCGAAGTGGTGGAAGCCCCAGCCGCGCTTCTGCTGAACCTCGGTGTAGACCGACGGCGTCTCCCAGTTGTTCTGCTGGATCAGCTCGAAGCTCATCGATCCCGAGAAGCCGATGGCGAGCGTGATATCGAGCTCGGTCGGCTGGCCGCGATACTGCGCGTCGAGCAGCGGGAAGTGCTCGATGACGAACCAGGGCCCGCAATTGAGGCGCGGCATATAGTGCTTCATCGCCGCCGTGATGTCCGGCACGATGTAGGCGACCTGCATGATGGCGCCCATCGGCTGGCCGAAATTGAGTGTGCGCACGCCCTGTCTCCTAGTTGGTGAGGCTCATGCCGCCGTCGACGACGACGGCGGTGCCGGTGATGAAGCGCGCTTCGTCCGACACCAGGAACAGCACGGCGTTCGCGATATCCACCGCCTCCTGCCACGTCTTCATCGGCACCTTGGTGAGGAAGGCCTGCGCGGCGTCCTCCTCGCTGATGCCGTGCTCGGCGGCGGTGCGCGCGATCAGCACGTCGTGCATCGGCGTGCGCACCTGCCCCGGGTGCACGCTGTTGCAGCGGATCGCGTAGTTCTTCTCGCAGCAGTGCAGCGCGATCGTGCGCGTGAACTGCGCGACCGCCGCCTTCGATGCGCCGTAGGCCGCGATGAACGGCGTGGGCACCAGCGCGCCGATCGACGACATGTTGACGATTGCGCCGCCGCCGCCCTTCGCGATCGCGGGCATCGCGTATTTGCAGGCGAGGAACACGCTTTCCACGTTCACCGTGTTGATGCGCCGCCAGTCTTCAAGTTCCGCGCCTTCCGGGTCCATCGGGCTTTTGCTCGACGAGATGCCCGCATTGTTGACGAGCCCGTCGAGGCGGCCGTGTTTCGCCAGCGTGTCGGCGATCAGCGTCTGCCAGCCCGCTTCCTCGGCGACGTCCTGGCGGGTGATGCCCGCGCCGCCCGCGATATCGGTGCGGATGACGACCGCGCCTTCTTCCGCCAGCCGGTCCGCGATCGCCGCGCCGAGCCCCGCCGCCGCGCCGGTGACGATGATGACCTTGTTTGAAACGCGTCCCATGTTCAGCCTTTCGTGTGCGCGCTGGAGGGGCCGGCGAGCTGCGCGCCGTCGATGATGAGCGGCGATCCGCTCAGCATGGCGGCTTCGTCGGAAACCGCGAAGAGGATCGCGCTTGCGATGTCGTCCGGCTTCGCGATGCGGCCCATCGGCACGAGGCGCGCCATGCCCGCGATCATCGCCGCCCGGTCTCCGATCGCGTCGGCGACAGGGTCCAGCATCTCGCTGTCCACATAGGTGGGGTGCACCGACACGCAGCGGATCGGCAGGCGCTGTTCCGCGCAGTAAAGCGCGACCGATTTCGACAGCGTCGTCACCCCGCCCTTCGACGCGCAGTACCCCGCCACGTCCGAGATGCCGACCAGCCCGGCGAGCGACGACACGTTCACGATCGCCCCGCAGCCGCCCGTCTGCGAGATCGCGCGGATCGCCGCCTGGCACCCCAGCATCACGCCGGTGAGGTTCACCGCGATCATCTTGTTCCAGTGCTCGATCGTCAGGTCCATGATCGAGCCGGGAAAGCCGATGCCCGCGACGTTCGCGAGGCTGTCGAGCTTGCCGAAGCGCCCGACCGTGGCGGCGGGCGCCTCCGCCCACGCCGCCTCGTCCGTCACGTCGAGCCGAAGCGGGAGCGCGGCATCGCCGATTGCGGCGGCAGTCGCTTCGGCCCCGGCGAGATTGATGTCGGTGACGCCGACCCGCGCGCCCTCCCGCGCAAAGGCGATGGCCGTCGCGCGCCCGATGCCGGACGCCGCTCCCGTCACGATGGCGACTTTGCCCTGAAGGCGCATGGCCTGACCCTCTCAGTTCCCGATTTCACGCCGGTGAAAGCTAGAGGGACGGGCAGCCATTCCAATAGCGGGAACCACCTAAGCACGTAGGTGTTTCCCGCCATTTCAGGGTTCCGGTCCGCGCGTCACTATCCCCGCCTGAAATTGAGGAACGAGGGAGGTTCGATCATGGTTCTGCTGACACGCGAAGATGCGCCCGATATCGAAGAGACGAAGCGCCACGCCCCGGCGTTCTACAATCTAAAGGATCTGCCCTGGCACGACTGGGTGATGCCGGACACCTGGTTCAAGCTGCTCAACGTCAACCCCTTCACCGGCGGCTTCACGATGCTGCTGAAGGTGGGGCCGAACAACACCGCGCCTGTCCACGGCCATGTCGGTTCGGTCGAGGGCATCCTGATCGACGGCGGCTTCGGCTACGGCGACGATCGCGGCCGCGCCGGCGATTACGTGCGCGAGATGGGCGGCATCAACCACATTCCCGACACCGACGCGGACGGCATGGTGATGTTCGCGGTCGTGAACGGGCCGCTCGTGGGCTACAATGCCGACGGCAGCATCGCCGCTGTTGTCGACGCGAAATTCATGTACGGTCTTGCCGCCGCGCAGGGCGCTGCCGATCACATCGAAAAGCCGGCTGACTGGTAAGGGGAACAATGCTGGGGTTGATGCAGGATAGTCCGCTGCTCATCAGCGGGCTCTTGACCCACGCCGCCGCCGCGCACGGCAAGCGGCCGATCGTATCGCGCCTCGTGGATGAACCGATGTGGCGCTACGACTATGCCGGACTCGCCGCGCGCACCGCGCGTGCTGCGCATTTGCTGCGCAGCATAAGCGTGGCGCCCGGCGACCGGATCAGCTCGCTCGGCTGGAACACGCACCGCCACATGGAGCTGATGTTCGCCGCCCCCGGCATCGGCGCGGTGCTGCACACGGCGAACCCGCGCCTCACCGACGAGCAGATCGCCTACACGATCGAACATGCGGGCAGCACGATCCTGGTCTACGAGCGCAGCTTCGCCGATCTCGTCGAACGTCTGGCGGCGCTGTTGCCGCAACTCACGCGCTTCATCATGCTGAGCGATGCCGAGCATACGATCCCCGGCAGTGTGGGTGCGGAATCCTGGGAAACGCTGATCGCGGGCCAGCCCGATACGATCGACTGGCCGCGCCTCGACGAGAATGCGGCGGCGTTCCTCTGCTACACGTCGGGCACGACTGGTCATCCCAAGGGCGTCGTCTACAGCCACCGATCGACCGTGCTCCACGCGATGGCGGCGAGCCTGACGTCGGCGTTCGGGCTCGATGTGTTCAATTGCATCATGCCGTGCAGCAGCTTCTATCACGCGACCGGCTGGGGGCTGCCGTTCGCAGGCGCGCTGAATGGCTGCGCGTTCGCGCTGCCCTGCGACCGCATGGACCCGGCGAGCCTGCATGAACTCGTGCTGGGTGAAGGCGTCACCTTCTCGGGCGGGGTGCCGACGATCTGGACGATGTATCTCGATTATCTCGGGCGCACCGGCGAGACCACGGCGCAGCTCCAGCGGCTGGTGATCGGCGGCTCCGCCGTGCCGCGCGCGATGGCGGAGGCGTATTCGCGCACCTACGGCGTCAAGGTGCTGCAGCTCTGGGGGATGACCGAACTCAACCCGCTCGGCGTCGTCGCGACACCGACGCCCGCGCTCGCGGAAGGCGGCGCGGATCATGTCGACGACATCATCTGGACACGGCAGGGCCGGATGCAGTTCGGCGTCGAGCTTCGCATCACCGACGAGGAGAACCGCGTCCTCCCGCACGACGGCGAGACCTCCGGCGCGCTCAAGGTGCGCGGGCCATGGACGATCGAGCGCTATTACCGCGCGGACGGCAGCACGCTCGACGAAGACGGCTGGTTCGATACCGGCGACATCGCCACCATCGACGGCGACGGCTTCATGCGCATCACCGACCGCGCCAAGGACGTCATCAAATCGGGCGGCGAATGGATCAGCTCGATCGACATCGAGAATATCGCCGTCGGCCTACCGGGCGTGAAGGTCGCGGCGGTCGTGGGGGTGCATCACCCGAAATGGGAAGAGCGCCCGATCCTCGTGCTCGACCTCTATGAGGACGCCGACGTCACCGAGGCGGCGATGCGCGCACACCTCGCCCCGGCCATCGCGAAATGGTGGATGCCCGACCGCATCGTCTTCGACGCCGTGCCGCTCACGGCGACCGGCAAGATCGACAAGAAGACCCTGCGCGCGCGTTATTTGAACTGTCTGGACGAGGCGGCGGGCTGAGCAGGTCGTCGTCGTATAAGGTCAGCCCCTGCGGCGTCTCAATCCAAGTCCTGCCAGTCCAAGGCCGAACAGCGCGAGGGTGGTGGGCTCGGGAACGGATTCGATGACGATCCGCATATCCGAGAGCCCGATGATCGTGTCGGCATAATTGTCCGTCGCAAACTGTATCCCGAGAAAGTCCGCTTTCTCCTTCAGCATCACATTGAGCAAAGCTGTAATGTCGAAGACACCGTCGAGCCCGTACGTCCCGTCGCTATCGTTCCATTCCATCTCAAAGGAATAGATTTCCGACTTTCCTACCAGTGTATAGTCGTCAAGAGTTGTTACGCCGTCCCCAGTATAGGCGAAAATACAGTTTCGAGAATTGCCGTCGCCGTAGTGGTCGAGTGCGCTGAATCTCAGCGTGGCACTCTTCACCTTCTTCTTGACGTTAGAAATATCAAACTCAAAGCTGGCACGATTATCGTCGGCGAAGAACCAGCCACCCATATTTCCGATCTGGCCGTAATCGGACGTACCCGCGCTCCATAAAACGGGCCCCGGTCGCGATGTATTGCAATTGTTGCCATTTTCGGGGTCATAGCCCTCCGGTATTTCTCCGACAAACGAGCCGGAAGCGGCAGGGCTCAGTATGACCGACTTTGCAATCGCTGGCGAAGCGACACACACAGCAATCGCCGCGCACGAAAGTACACGCATCGTCTGTCTCCCCTGTTTGAAGGGAGGCTATGGTTAATTGACTGTTGCGACAACGATTCGATTGGAACGCGACCGTCAGGCGTCGTCTCGAACTCAGGCGTCGTAATCGACCGCGACGTCGTCGGTCATCGGCACCGCCTGGCAGGTGAGGATGTAGCCCTGCGCGACTTCTTCCGGGGAGAGGCCGTAGTTCGCCTTCATGTGCACCTCGCCGCTTGTCAGCCGGGCGCGGCACGTGGCGCAGACGCCCGCCTTGCAGGCGAACGGGGTCTGCATACCGGCGGCGCGCGCGTTTTCCAGGATGCTGCCCTGCGCGCTGTCGAAGGTGATGCGGCGGCGGCGGCCTTCCAGCGTCACCTCGACCTTGCGGCCTTCCGCCGTCTTTTCGATCTCGCGCTCCGCCGCGGCCTGCTCGTCGGTGGGGCGGTCGATGGTGAAGCGTTCCACCTTGATGCGGTCGGCGGGGACGCCTGCGGCGGTGAGCGCGGTTTCCACGGCATCCATCATCGGCCCCGGGCCGCAGATGAAGGCGGCATCGACATCTTCGGCGTCGATGAGGCCGCTGAGCAGTTCGGCGAGCTTTCCGGAATCGAGGCGGCCGTTGAAGAGGGCGATATCCTCGTCGTCTTCGTCTTCAAGGAAGTGGTAGGCTTCGAGCCGGTCGAGGAAGCGGTCCTTGAGCGCGGCGATTTCTTCCAGGAACATGATCTCGTTGCTGGCGCGGTTGCCGTAGAACAAGGTGAAGCGGCTTTTGGGCTCTTCCAGAAGCGTGGTCTTGAGCAGCGAGAGCACGGGCGTGATGCCCGATCCGCCCGCGAAGCCCACATAGTGCTTCTGCGCGGCGGAATCGAAATCCCACGAGAAGCTGCCGTGCGGGGGCATCACCTCGATCGTGTCGCCCGCCGCGAGCGCAGTGTTCGCCCAGCGCGAGAAACGTCCGTCGGCGATCGCCTTGATCGCGACGCGAAGCTGGCCTTCGTGCGGGGCGACGCAGAGCGAATAGTTGCGGCGCAGATCTTCGCCGCCCACGTCCGCGCGCAGCGTGATGTGCTGTCCGGCGCGGAAGGCGAAGGTCTCGCGCTCGGCTTCGGGCACGTCGAACAGGATCGAGATGGCGCTCGGCGTCTCGCGGCGGATTTCGGCGATCTTCAGCGTGTGGAAATGCGTGGACATTCAGGGCCTCAATGGCATTTGAAACGGTCGAAGGGCTCAAGGCAGTCGTTGCACTGCCAGAGCGCCTTGCAGGGGGTGGAACCGAACCGGCTGATCTCGTGCGTGCTGCGCGAATTGCAGCGGGGGCAGGTGGCCGGCTCGCCGTTCATGCGGACGTCGTCGGGCGGGGGATCGATGCCGTAGGCGCGCAGTTTCTCGCGGCCCTCCGGCGTGATCCACGCCGTGGTCCACGGCGGCGACAGACAGGTTTCGACGGTGACGTCACGCATCCCCGCCGCGTCGAGCGCCTCGCGGACGGAAAGCTGGATCACCGCAGTTGCCGGGCATCCGGTGTAGGTCGGCGTAATGAGGACGCGCGGCGGCTGGGCATCGGCGAGCACGTCGCGGATGATGCCGAGATCGACGAGCGACACCGCCGGAATCTCCGGGTCCGGTACGGAGGCGAGCACGGCCATGATGGCGCGTGCGTCGTTCACCAGACGGCGTCCGGATACGTGCGCGGGATATGCTGCATCACCGCGAGGATGTGCCCGAGATGTTCGGAATGATGGCCCTTGCGGCCGCCGACGACGCCGCGCGGCAGCTGCATTTCGGGCAGGCCCGCCTCGGCAAGCACCGCCGCGACGCGCGCGTCGAAGCCCGGACGCAGCCCCGCCGGATCGACCGCGACGCCTTCGGCAACGAGCGTTTCCACGACCGCATCGGCCTGGAACAGCTCTTCGACGAAACGCCAGTGCCAATCGAGCCCGTCGATCATCCGCCTGCGGCTTTCCTCGGTGCCGTCGCCCAGACGGATCACCCAGTCGCCGGCGAGTTCGGCATGATAGGTGACTTCCTTCACCGCCTTTGCCGCGATTTCGGCGAGGCGCGCGTCCTTGGAGGCGGCGAGCCCGTCGAACAGCGCCTTCTGCCATGTCGAGAACAGGAACTGCCGCGCCATCGTGCGCGCGAAATCGCCGTTCGGCTGCTCGACCATCAGGCAGTTCGTCCACGCCATCACGTCGCGGTGAAAGGCGAGGCGATCGTCGCTGCGGCCCTTGCCTTCGACTTCGCCCGCATAGCCGAGAAACAGCTGCGCCTGACCGATGAGATCGAGCCCGATGTTGGCGAGCGAGAGATCGACTTCGACCGCAGGGGCATGGCCGCACCACTCGGAAAGCCGCTGCCCGAGCACGAGGCTGTCGTCGCCGAGACGCAGCGCATAGGAGAAGAGCGCGTTTTCCATCACATGTGCTTCACGGCGTCGGGAAGGTCGTAAAACGTCGGGTGCCGGTAGACCTTGCTTTCGGCCGGTTCGAACATCGGCCCCGCCTGCTTGGGATCGGACGCCGCGATATCCGACGAACGCACCACCCACAGGCTGACGCCTTCCATGCGCCGCGTGTAGGTATCGCGCGCGTGGCGCAGCGCGATCGTCGCGTCGGGCGCATGCACCGATCCGGCGTGACGGTGCGAAAGCCCGCCCCGCGCGCGCACGAACACTTCCCAGAGAGGCCAATCGGTCTTCATGTTTCGTCTTTCCTTCAGGCTGCGGCCTTGAGACGGCGGCGGGCTTCATGGGCGTCTGCGGCTTCGCGGACCCAGGCCCCGTCGTCCCACGCCTTGCGGCGGGCTTCCATGCGTTCCTTGGCGGTCGGCCCTTCGCCGCGCACGACGGCGTAGAACTCGTCCCAATCGAGCGCGCCGTAATCGTAGTGACCGCGTTCCTCGTTCCACTTCAGATCGGGATCGGGCACCTTCATGCCGAGCAGGTGGACCTGCGGCACGGTGGCGTCGATGAACTTCTGGCGCAGCTCGTCGTTCGTTTCGCGCTTGATGCGCCAGCGGATCGACTGCGCCGAATTGGGTGAATTGTCGTCGGGCGGGCCGAACATCATGATCGCGGGCCACCACCAGCGGTCAATGGCATCCTGCACCATCGCCTTCTGCTCGTCGGTGCCGTTCGACATCACGATCAGCGCATCATAGCCCTGCCGCTGATGGAAACTTTCTTCCTTGCACACGCGCACCATCGCGCGCGCATAGGGCCCGTAAGACGTCCGCTGCAGCGGCACCTGGTTCATGATCGCGGCGCCGTCCACCAGCCAGCCGATGGCGCCGATGTCGGCCCAGGTCAGCGTCGGATAGTTGAAGATGGTGGAGTACTTCGCCTTGCCGCTGTGCAGCGCGTCGATCATCTCCTCGCGCGAGGCGCCAAGCGTCTCGGCGGCGGAATAGAGGTAGAGGCCGTGGCCCGCCTCGTCCTGCACCTTGGCGAGCAGGATCGTCTTGCGCTTGAGCGAGGGCGCGCGCGTGATCCAGTTGCCTTCGGGCAGCATGCCGACGATCTCGCTGTGCGCGTGCTGTGAAATCTGGCGGATGAGCGTGCGGCGATACGCGTCGGGCATCCAGTCCTTGGGCTCGATGAACGCGTCGGCGGCGACCCGCGCCTCGAACGCATCGATCAGCTCCTGCGGCTCCTTGATGGCGACCGGCTTTGAATCGGATTTCTGAAGTTCGGTGGTGTACACGGCGGGCTCCTTCCTCACTGTGGACTTTATAATAAATCGACCGGACGGTCAATTATTATTTGGTCTTTCGTCGTATGGAGAAAAGGGGGGTTTGTTTGCCCCTCTCCCCGGCCCTCTCCCCGGCGGGCGAGGGAGGATAATCAGACGCGTTCCATGAGCAGGGCTATGCCCTGCCCGACGCCGATGCACATCGTGGCGAGGCCGTAGCGCCCGCCCCGGTTCTGCAGTTCGATGGCGGCGGTCATCGCAAGACGCGCGCCCGACATGCCGAGCGGGTGGCCGAGCGCGATGGCGCCGCCGTTGGGGTTCACGTGCGCGGCATCATCGGGAAGCCCGAGCTGGCGCAGCACCGCGAGGCCCTGCGCGGCGAACGCCTCGTTGAGTTCGATCACGTCCACATCGCCGAGCGCCACGCCGGCGCGCGCAAGCAGCCTGCGCGTGGCGGGTGCGGGGCCGATGCCCATGATGCGCGGCGGCACACCCGCGACAGCGCCGCCGAGAATGCGCGCGATCGGCTTCAGCCCGTGGCGCGCCGCCGCCGCTTCGCTCGCGATCAGCAGCGCCGCCGCGCCGTCGTTGACGCCGCTGGCGTTGCCCGCCGTGATCGTGCCGTCCGCGCGCACGATGGGGCGCAGCTTGCCGAGCGCCTCGATGCTCGTTTCACGCGGATGTTCGTCGCGCTCGACGATCACCGGATCGCCTTTTTTGCGCGCGATCGTGACCGGCACGATTTCCTGGGCAAAGCGCCCCGAAGCCTGCGCGGCTGCAGCGCGGCGCTGGCTTTCGACCGCGAACTTATCTTGATCCGCGCGCGAAACGCCGAAATCATCCGCGACGTTTTCGGCGGTTTCGGGCATCGAATCGATGCCGAAGCCCGCCTTCATCAGCGGATTGACGAAGCGCCAACCGATCGTGGTGTCGTAAACCGTGTTGCTGCGCGAAAAGGCGCTGTCCGCCTTCGGCATCACGAAGGGTGCGCGCGTCATGCTCTCCACGCCGCCCGCCACGATGAAATCGGCGTCGCCGCTGCGGATCGCGCGCGCCGCCATCGCCACCGCGTCGAGGCCGGAGCCGCACAGGCGGTTGATCGTGGTGCCGGGCGCGCTTTCGCCGAGCCCCGCAAGCAGCGCCGCCATGCGCGCGACGTTGCGATTGTCTTCGCCCGCCTGATTGGCGCAGCCCATGATGACGTCGTCGAGCGCATCCCAATCGATGCCGGGATTGCGCGCGGCAAGCGCCCTCAGCGGCACCGCGGCAAGATCGTCGGGCCGAACCTCGGCGAGCGATCCGCCGTAGCGGCCGATCGCGGTGCGCGCGGCGTCGCAGATGAAAGCGTCGGTCATTCCTGTTCCTCTTCGATCACGGGTCCGCCGATGGTGCGGCTGAGCCCCTGGAATTCAGCGATGATGCGGCCGTCTTCGCCCATGACGCTGACGGCATAAACCCCGGTGCGGCCCTTCACGGCGCGCTCCTGCGCCTCGGCGACGATCCGTTCCCCCGCGCGGCCTGCGTCGATGAAGCTGATGCTCGCGTGCTGCGCCACCGTCTGCACGTTGCGCGAATTGCAGGCATAGGCAAAGGCCGTGTCGGCGAGCAGGAACACCATGCCGCCGTGCGCCATGCCGAAGCCGTTCAGCGTACCGGGCGACAGCCGCATCGCGACGCGCGCATAGCCTTCGCGCGCGGCTTCGATTTCCAGCCCCAGCGCGGGCGTGGTGCCTTCCTTCGCCGCCATGGCGCGCGCGATGCGCAGCGCCGTATCATCGGAGGACTGCTTTGCGGGGGGCACCGGATTCGGCTTCATCGGATCGGACATGCAAAGCAGATAGCGCACGATTTCACGCTTGCCAATAATTGTTCGACCGTTCATTCTATGATTAACGATTTCAGATTGGGGAGGCTCCCGCTTGTCTTTCGAAACGATCCTTTTTGATCTCAGCGAAGGCGTCGCGACACTGACGTTGAATCGCCCGGACCGCCTGAACAGCTTCACCGTGCAGATGCACGGAGAGGTCGCGCAGGCGCTTGACCGCACCGAGAAGGAGGGCGCGCGCGCCTTGCTGCTGACGGGCGCGGGGCGCGGCTTCTGCGCGGGGCAGGATCTTTCCGACCGCGCCGTGGCGCCGGGCGACAGCGCCGTCGATCTCGGCGATTCGGTGGAGCGGTTCTACAATCCGCTGATCCGCCGCCTGAACACGATTCCCATTCCCGTCGTCTGCGCCGTGAACGGCGTCGCGGCGGGCGCGGGCGCGAACATCGCACTTGCCTGCGACATCGTTCTTGCCGCGAAAAGCGCCAAGTTCATCCAGTCCTTCGCGGCGATCGGCCTGATCCCCGACAGCGGCGGCACATGGGTGCTGCCGCGCCTGATCGGCCAGGCGCGTGCGCTCGGCCTCGCCATCACCGGCGAGCCCCTGAGCGCGGAACGTGCCGAGGACTGGGGCCTGATCTGGAAGTGCATCGACGATGAGGCGCTGGCCGGTGAAGCACGCGCGCTCGCCGTCCGCCTCGCCGCCGGACCGACGCAGGGGCTCGCCGCGACGCGGAAGGCCATTCGCGGCGCGTGGGCGAACACGCTCGATGAAGAGCTTGAGAACGAGCGCGACCTGATGCGCCGCCTCGGCTTTTCCGCCGATTACAAGGAAGGCGTCGCCGCCTTCATGGAAAAGCGCAAACCCAAATTTACCGGCGCCTGAGCCGATATCGGAGCGATGACGTCATGACTACGTTTCTCGAAAACTACGCCGAAGGCCGCTGGGTGAAGAGCGCGGGCGGGCTTTCGCCCATCCATTCCGCACTCACCGGCGATGTCGTTGCCGAAACCGGCAGCGACGGGCTCGATTTCGGCGGCATGGCGGAGCATGCCCGCAGGAAGGGCGGCAAGGCGCTGCGCGCGATGACCTTCCACGAGCGCGCGGTGATGCTGAAGGCGCTCGGCCAGGCGATCATGGAGCGCAAGGAAGAGCTTTACGACCTGTCGTGGGATACCGGCGCAACGCGCACCGACAGCTGGATCGATATCGAAGGCGGCGCGGGCACGCTGTTCTCCTACGCCTCCAAAGGCCGCCGCGAGCTGCCGAACGACCGCATCCTCCTCGACGGCGACACCGAAGTGCTGGCGCGCGACGGCACCTTCATTGGCCAGCACGTCTACACCTCGATGCAGGGCTTCGCGCTGCACATCAACGCGTTCAACTTCCCCGTGTGGGGCATGCTCGAAAAGCTGGGGCCGACGCTGCTCGCGGGCGTTCCGGCGATCGTGAAGCCTGCGTCCGCCACGGCGTATGTGGCCGAGGCCGCGTTCCGCATCATGATCGAAAGCGGCGTGCTGCCCGAAGGCGCGCTGCAGTTCATCGCGGGCATGCCGGGCGATCTGTTCGACCATCTGACGGGCCAGGATTCGGTCGCCTTCACGGGATCGGCAAACACCGCCGCGAAACTGCAGCAGGTGCCGGTGATCGCGCGCGAAGCCGTGCGCTTCACGGCGGAACGGGATTCACTGAACGCTTCGATCCTCGCGCCCGACGCGGCGCCGGGCACGCCGGAGTTCGACCTGTTCGTGAAGGAAGTCGCGCGCGAGATGACGGTGAAGGCGGGGCAGAAGTGCACCGCGATCCGCCGCGCGCTCGTGCCTGCGGGCCTGATCGATGCCGTGCAGGAAGCACTGTCGGCGCGGCTCGCCAAAACGGTGGTCGGCGATCCGCGCACCGAAGGCGTCACCATGGGCGCGCTCGTCAGCCGGGCGCAGCGCGACGACGTGCGCGCGAAGATCGCCGAGCTTTCGGCGGTCGCGCCGGTCGTTTACGGCGACCCGAACGCGGCGGACGACGGCAAGGGCGCGTTCTTCGCGCCGGTCTTGATGCGCACCGACGATCCGTGGAAGGCGGACGCGATCCACGAGGTCGAGGCGTTCGGCCCGGTCGCGACGCTGATGCCCTATGCCGATCTCGCCGATGCGGCGGCGCTCGCCAACCACGGCAAGGGCTCGCTCGCGGTTTCGGTGTTCACGCACGACGGCGCGACCGCGCGCGAACTGCTGCTCGAATCCGGCGCATTCCATGGTCGCATGGCGTTCCTCAACCGCGAGTCCGCGAAAAGCTCGACGGGTCACGGATCGCCGCTTCCGGTGCTTGTTCACGGCGGACCCGGCCGCGCGGGCGGCGGCGAGGAAATGGGCGGCATCCGCGGCGTGAAGCACTACATGCAGCGCACCGCGCTGCAGGGCGATCCGGGGCTGCTTTCAAAAGCGCTCGGCGAATATCTGCCCGGCGCGCCGATGCAGGAAGGCCCCGTCCACCCCTTCCGCCTGCGCCTCGGCGAGCTGGAGCCGGGCTATACGCTGAAAACCGGTTCGCGCACGATCACGCTCGAAGACATCGAGCATTTCGCGGCCTTCACCGGCGACAATTTCTACGCGCACATGGACGAAGAGGCCGCGAAGGCGAGCCCGATCTTCGGCGGGCGCGTGGCGCACGGCTATCTGATCCTGTCGTTCGCGGCGGGTCTCTTCGTCGATGCGCCTCCGGGGCCGGTGCTCGCCAACTATGGCCTGGAGCACCTGCGCTTCGTGAAGCCGATGAAGCCGGGCGATTCGATGAAGGTGTCGCTCACCGTGAAATCGAAATCGCAGCGTTCGCCGGAGATGGGCGAGGCGCGCTGGGCCGTGCGCGTCACCAACCAGGACGACGAGCTTTGCGCGACGTACGACCTCCTCACGATGAACGCGGTGTAAGCGGGGCGAAGCCGTTGCAGGCGCAGGGCGCTCCGCCTAGACACGGACGCTCCGGACTTCGAAACGAAAGGGGCGCGGGTGGCGCGGACACAGGCGGCTGATTACGACGAGCGGCGGACAACCGTGCTCGACAAGGCGGCCGAGCTTTATGCGCATGCGGGCTTCCACGGCTGCTCGATCGCCGACCTCGCCGCCGCGTGCGGCATGTCGAAGTCGCTGCTGTATCATTATTTCGCGTCGAAAGAGGATATCCTCTTCGAGATCATGGACGGCCACATCGGCGCGCTTGCCGAAGTCGCCGACGCATGCCGGAGCGAGCCCGACCCGAAGGCGCGGTTCGGCAAGCTGACGCACGGTTTCCTCGAACTCTACGCCGACGCCTCCGCGCGGCACCGCGTGCTGGTGAACGACCTCGACAAGCTGCCCGAAGGGCGCCGCCGGCATATCGTGGACACCGAACGCACGCTCGTCGATCTTGTCGCGCGCACCATCGGCGAAATCGCGCCCGCGCTTTCCAAGGACGACGCCCGCGTGCGCGCCATGCTGTATTTCGGCATGATCAACTGGTCGCACACGTGGTTCCACCCCAAGGGCAGCTTCACCGTCGAGGCGCTCGCCGATACGGTGATCGACCAGATGCTGGGCGGGCTGCGCTAAACCCCTCGCCCGCTTGCGGGAGAGGGAGGAGCCTGCCGCGAAGCGGTGGGAGGGTGAGGGAAGGCCCTCACCAACTGCGCGCAGGCCTGCGGCTGACGCTTCGTATCCTCTCCCGCAGGCGGGAGAGGAGTGGTGCTTGTCATCAGGTCTATCGACAGACGGGCGGGCGCCCCTCGTCTAAACTCCCCCTCAAGGCCCGCAAACGCGGCGTGACATTTGAGGAGGCTTACCCTTGGCTAAACCATTCGCATCTTCGGCGGACACCGCCGAGAAAACCGAAACGCTGGAGATCCTGGCCGACGGCGTTTACGCGCTGACCGCCGAGGGCGACCCCAATGTGGGCGCGTTCGAGGGTGAGGATTTCGTTGTCGCCATCGAGGCGCGGGCGACGCCGGTTGCCGCGCGCGACTGGCTGGCGAAGCTGCGCGAGCACACCGACAAGCCGGTGAAATACCTGATCCTGACGCACTACCACGCCGTGCGCGTGCTCGGCGCGAGCGCCTTCGAGGCCGAGCATATCATCGCCAGCGACGCGACCCGCAAACTGATCGAGGAACGCGGCATGGAGGACTGGGCGAGCGAGTTCGGCCGGATGCCGCGCCTGTTCAAGGAGCCCGATTCGGTGCCGGGGCTCACCTGGCCGACGCAGACCTTCGCCGACACGTTCGAGATCGAACTGGGCGGAAATCGCGGCAAGCTCGACCTCGCCTTTTGCGGGCGCGGGCACACGGCGGGCGACATCGTGGTGTGGCACGACAAATCGAAAACATTGTTCGCGGGCGATCTCGTGGAGGCGGAAGCGGCGCTCTACACGGGCGACGCCTTCCACATGGACTGGGCGGCGGGCACGCTCGACACGGTGAAGGCGTACCGCGCCGAAAACCTGATCGGCGGGCGCGGTCGCGTGCCGCGTGGCCTCGCCGAGACCGACGCGGCGATCGAGCAGACGCGCGAATTCCTGAAGACCATGATCGACAAGGTCGGCACCGTGCACCGCGCGGGCGGCACGCTGAAGCAGGCGTTCGAGGCGACGCACGAAGCGCTGTTCCCCAAGTTCGGGCGCTGGCCGATCTTCGAGCATTGCCTGCCCTTCGACGTGCAGCGGCTGTGGGACGAATTCGAGGGCATCGACTGGCCGCGCATCTGGACGATGGAACGCGACCGCGAGGTCTGGGCCGAGCTTCAGGACTGACGCCATGACGACAGCAATTCCGGTTCACCGGCCGATCGGCGGGTCGCCGGTGGGAACGGACGGCGAGCATCTTGAAACGCTGATCGTCGGCGCCGGGCCGATCGGGCTTTCGATGGCGCTCGACCTCGCGCGGCGGGGCCGCAAGGTGACGGTGCTGAGCCGGCTCGACTTCATCGCGGCGGGATCGAAAGGCATCTGCTATTCGAAGCGCAGCCTCGATATCTGGGACCGGCTCGGCGTCGGGCAGGCGATGGTGGACCGGGGCGTCGTGTGGAACCTCGGCAAGGTGTTCTGGGGCGAAAGCCCGGCGCCGGTCTATGAATTCGACCTGCTGCCGGTGAAGGACCAGCGGCGGCCCGCGTTCATCAACCTGCAGCAGTATCATGTGGAAGCGGTTCTGGTGGACGCGCTTGGCGATTATCCCAATGTCGACATCCGCTGGGGGCATGAACTGACCGCGCTCGATACGCGCGCGGACGGCGCAAGCGTGACGGTGGACGCGCCGGACGGACGCTACACTTTGACCACCGACTGGCTGATCGCCTGCGACGGCAACAAATCGACCGTGCGCGCACTGATGGGCCTCGATTTCGAAGGGCGCGTGTTCGAGGACAATTTCCTGATCGCCGACATCAGGATGAAGGGCGAACACCCCGCCGAGCGCTGGTTCTGGTTCGACCCGCCGTTCAACCCCGGCCAGTCCGCGCTGATGCACAAGCAGCCCGACGACGTCTGGCGGCTCGATTTCCAGCTCGGCTGGAACATCGACCGCGAGGCGGCGATGCGCCCCGAAAACGTCGAGCCGCTGGTGCGCGCGATGCTGGGCGAAGCCGTGGAGTTCGAGCGCGAGTGGTACAGCGTCTACACCTTCCAGTGCCGCCGGATGCAGCGCTTCGTGCACGGACGCGTGCTCTTCGCGGGGGACAGCGCGCATCTCGTGTCGCCGTTCGGCGCGCGGGGCTGCAACGGAGGCTTGGCGGACATCGACAATCTGGGATGGAAACTGGCGATGGTGCTGGACGGGGCCGCGCCGGAAAGTCTGCTGGAAAGCTATAACGACGAAGCCGTCTTGGCCGCCGACGAAAACATCCTGAATTCCACCCGGTCCACGGATTTTCTGACGCCGAAATCGGCGGCAAGCACCGCCTACCGCGACGCCGTGCTGAGCCTTGCGGGCGACCATGCCTTCGCGCGGCCGTTCGTGAACAGCGGGCGGCTTTCGATGGCGGTCTCGTACCCCGAAAGCCCGCTTTCGACCCCCGACGAGGATGCGGACTGGGACGGCATCGCGCCGGGATCGCCCGCGCTTGATGCGCCGATCGGAAACGACTGGCTGCTCGGCAGCCTCGGCGGCGGCTTCCGGCTGATCGCGAACGGCTGGGCGGGTGAGGCGCTGGTGCCCGTGATCGACGCGGCAGGCGCCGGAATCGCGGAGGAACGCTATGACCTGAGAGCCGGGTCGGCGTACCTGATCCGGCCCGATCAGTATGTCGCGGCGCGCTGGCGAAGGCCGACGCCCGCGAAGATCGCCGCCGCCCTCGCCCGCGCGGGCGCCGCCGCATGAGCCTGGAAACGAAACCGAACGTGGCGCGCCCCGACGATATCTATGAGGCGCTGATCGCCGCGCAGGCGGGCATGACCGAGGCCGAAAGCCTGCGCTTTTCCGCGCGGCTCGTGCTGCTGCTCATCAACCAGATCGGCGATGATACGCGCATCAAGGCTGCCATTGCGGCGGCTAGAGAGTCAGTTCCGACTCCGGGATCGGGATCGGATCGGCCAGCGTAACCGTGTCGAGGATGCGCGCGGTCTCGTCGCGCACCATCACCATCAGGCGGTGCAGGCGGCAGTCTTTCTGGGTGACGCAATTCTCGCAGGGCTTGTAGTCGAAGCGGCTCGCGCAGGGCACCAGCGCCACCGAACCGCGCGTCAGCCGCACGATGTCGCCGTAGCGCACATCGACCGGCGGCACCGCCAGCCAGTAGCCGCCGTCGGGGCCCCTTTTGGTGCTGACGATGCCGAGGCGGGCGAATTCCGAAAGGATCACCGTGAGGAACTTTTTCGGGATGTTCTGCGCCTCGGCGATGTCGAACAGCCGGATCGGCCCCTCGCCGTAATGATCGGCCAGGTGCTGGAGCGCGCGAATTGTATACCGCGTCCGTTGAGAAAGCATATCTCTCCTATGACGGCCCTATCCGGCAATGCAAGGGCAGACCCACCGCCCTTGCCGAATATCGGCGGCGGAAAGACCGCTCACTCGTGGCGGAGCGCATCGATGGGGTTGAGCGAGGCTGCGCGGCGCGCCGGGAAATAGCCGAACACCACGCCGATCGCCGCCGAGAAGACGAACGCGAGCATGTTGATCTGCGGATCGAAGATGAAGGGCACCTGCATCAAGGGCGCAATCGCGATCGAGGCGAAAAACGCGATGACGAGGCCGATCAGGCCGCCGAGGCACGAGAGCACCACGGCTTCGACGAGGAACTGCATCAGCACCTCGCGCGCCACCGCGCCGATCGCGAGGCGGATGCCGATCTCGCGCGTGCGCTCCGTCACCGACACGAGCATGATGTTCATGATGCCGATGCCGCCGACGAGCAGCGAAATCGCGGCGACCGCGCTGACGATCTGCGTGAGGATCGTGGTGGTGCCGGTCAGCGTGTCGGATATCTGCTTGGTGTCGAAGACGTTGAAGTTGTCCGCGTCGCCCGGCTTGATCTTGCGCCGCTCGCGCATCAGGTCTTCAAGCGACGCCTGCACGGTCTGCGTGTCGTAGGCATCATCGACCGCAACCATGATCTGGCCGATATCGCGATCGCCGGTGAAACGCCGCTGCACGAATTTGATCGGCATGACGACGACATCGTCCTGATCCTGCCCGAAGCCGCCCTGCCCGCGTGTGCCGAGCACACCGATCACCTGGCAGGACACGCCCCTGATACGGAAGCGCTGACCGATCGGGTCGGTTTGCCGGAACAGGTTGTTCCGCAGCGTGTTGCCGATGATGCAGACGGGCTTACCCGCCTGTTCCTCTTCGGGCATGAACAGGCGCCCGCCCGCGATCGGCCACTGCTGCGCCTCGAAATAAGAGGCGGTGGTGCCGTTCACGGTCGTGTTCCAGTTGTTGCCTTCGTAGATCGCGGTGCCCGAGCTTTGCGCCATCGGCGCGACGGCGCGCACGCCGGTGAGCTGGCTGGCGATCGCGGTGACGTCTTCGGGTTTGAAATCGGGCGGACGCGGCCCGCCGCCCCCGCGCCCGAAGCCCTGGCCGGGGCGAAGCTGGAGGATGTTCGCGCCCAGGCTGGAAATCTGTTCGCGGACCGCCGCCGTCGCGCCGTTGCCGAGCGTCGTCATCGTGACGACGGCGGCCACGCCGATGATGATGCCGAGCGTGGTGAGGAACGAGCGCAGCTTGTGGCGCATGATGGCGCGGAAGGCGAGCGTGATCGTGGTGCCCAGCATCAGTGCGCTCCGCCCGTCTCGATGCGCTCGACGACGCCGTCGCGGAAATGCACGATGGTGCGCGCGAAGGCCGCCATTTCCGGCTCGTGCGTGACCATGATGACGGTGATCCCGGCGCTGCGATTGAGATCGGTGAGCAGTTCCATGATCTCTATCGAGCGTTCGGTATCGAGATTGCCGGTGGGCTCGTCGGCGAGCAGAACGTCGGGGTTCGTGACAATGGCGCGGGCGATCGCCACGCGCTGCTGCTGGCCGCCGGAAAGTTCGGCGGGCGTATGATCCCACCAGGGTTTCAGACCGACCTTGTCGAGCGCCGCCATGCCGTGATCGTAGCGGACATGCCGATCCTCGCCGCGGTAGAGCAGCGGCAATTCGACATTTTCGAGCGCCGTGGTGCGCGACAGCAGGTTGAAGCCCTGGAACACGAAACCGAGATAGCGGCGACGAAGCAGTGCGCGCTGATCGCGGTCCAGCGTTTCGACGTGATGGCCGTGGAAGAGATATTCGCCGCTCGTCGGCATGTCGAGACAGCCCAGGATGTTCATGGCGGTCGACTTGCCGGATCCCGACGGCCCCATCACCGCCACGAAATCGCCGCGCGCGATATCGAGATCGATGCCTTTCAACGCCTGAAAGGCGGTCGCACCCGTGCCGTAGGTCTTGACGATCCGGCGGAGGCGGATGATCGGATCATTGGCCATTGCCGGCCTTTTCCGCCGATCGCCGACCGCCCTCCGCTCCAGCGCCGCCACCCGATCCGGCGCCGCGCTGACGGGGCGCTTCCTGCCCGGCGACGAGCTGGCCGACGATGACGTTCATGCCCGGCCTGATGTCGCCGCTGAGGACCGCCGTGTTGGTGCCGTCGCTGTCGCCGACGACGACCTCCACCGCTTGGGGCGCGCCGTCCGCGCCGACGACGTAGATCGTCTGCGTGCTGCCCGCGCCGAAGCCCACCGATTTCTGCGCATTGCCGCCGCGGCGCGGCCGCATGACGAGCTGGCTGGTGATGCCGCCGCCCGAGGCGCCCGATTGCGCGGAGGGATTGAAGCGCAGCGCGGCGTTGGGCACCAGAAGCACGTCTTCCACGCGGCTCGCGACGATATCCGCCGTCGCGGTCATGCCGGGGCGCAGCGTTTCGTCGCTGTTGTCGACGTTCAGCACCGCCGTGTAGGCGACAACGGTGCTGGCGGTCGCCGTCGAGGTCGAGGAACTGCTGCTGCCCGAACTCGCGTTCGAGCCGACGTTTATGCGCGTGACCTTCGCGGGAAACGTGCGGCCGGGAAAGGCGTCGACGCTGAAGGTGGCGGGCTGGCCGTCTTTCACCTGACCGACATCCGCCTCGTCGACGGACACCTCGACCTCCATCTGCTTCAGATCCTCGGCGATGGTGAAGAGCACCGGCGCGTTCAGCGACGCGGCGACCGTCTGGCCGGGCTCGATGTCGCGCGAGAGCACGACGCCGGTGACGGGAGACACGATGCGGGCTTTGGAAAGGTTGGTTTCCGCCGACGAAAGCTGCGCGCGCGCGACGAGCAGCTGCGCCTCTGCGGAGCGCTGCCCGGCGATGGACTGGCTGTAGTTCGCACGCGCCGTATCCAGCTCCGTCTTCGAGGGCACGCGGCCGCCCGAAAGCCGCGAAACCTCTTCCTGCCGGCTCAGCGTCGCCTTCGAAAGCGCGGCGGCGGCGTTCGCCTGCGCGATCCCTGCCTCGGCCGACGCCACCTGCGCGCGCGCCTGCGCGACCGCATCCTGAAGGCGCGAGGGATCAAGCTCGGCAAGCTGCTGACCGCGTGTGACCGGATCGTTCACATCGACGTACACCCTGGTGATGAGGCCGGACTGTTCGGACCCGACATCGACCTGATTGATCGGCTTCAGATTGCCGGTTGCCGACACGGTGACGGTAAGATCGCCGCGCGCGACCGGCCGCGTGTCGAACTGCGGCGTATCGTCGGCAAGAATGCCGCGCACGACAAGAACGAACACGATCACCGCCACGGCGACCGCACCGTAGATCGCCCATTTGCGCCACGGCTTTTCCGGCTGCGCGCCCAGGAAGTCATCGAGTGACTGGGTGTTTGTGTCGTTCATTCGGGCTGCCATCCGTCAATCGTGTTCATTGTCTGCCATCCGCCGCCGAGTGCGCTGTAGAGCTGCGCGGCCGCGAACACCTCGTCGCCCTGCGCGTCGGCGAGCCCCTGCCGCGCCGACAGCAGCGACTGCTCTGCGCTGAGCAGCGTCTGGAAATCGGTGAGCCCGGCCTGATACTGGCTGCGCGCGATGATGGCGCTGTTGCTCGCCGCATCGAAAGCCTCGGCGAACTGCACCTGCCGCTCGCGCGCGGCGCGCAGCGCGACGAGCGCGTTTTCCACGTCCTCCAGCGCACGGAGCACCGACGCCTTGTAGGCCGCGAACGCGCCTTCCGCCGCCGCTTCCTGCGCGCGGACCCGCGACGCGGTGGCGCCGCCGTCGAAGATGAGCTGACCGATCGAGGCGAACAGGCCGCCGGTGATGATGTCGCCGAGGCTGCCGAGCGACAGCGCGCTCGTGCCCACATCGCCGCTGATGCGCAGCGAGGGGTAGAGCGCGGACTGCGCGACACCGATGCGCGCCGTTGCGGCGGCGAGCGCGCGCTCGGCCAGCCGCACATCGGGCCGCTGGCGGAGCGTGTCGGCCGGAATTCCGGCGGTGATCGCTTCGGGCGCATCGGGGATCGGCGCAGGCGTTTCCAGCGCGCGCGTGGCTTCGCCGGGCGCCGCGCCGGTGAGCACGGCGATGCGGTTGAGCGCGCCGGCGAGGCTTTGTTCGATCGACGGGATCGACGCGCGGTTCTGCGCGCGCTGGGCCCGCGCCTGCTCCTCGTCAAGCGAGGAAACGAGCCCCGCCTGCACCCGCCAGCGGGCGATATCGTAGTTGTCCTCCACCGTTTTCAGCGTGTCGCGCGCGATACGGAGGCGCTCCTGCGCGAGCCGCGCGCTCACATAGTTGCTGACGGTTTCCGCCACGATCGCCGCGCGCACGTCGGCAAGGCTGTACCCCGCCGCCGCCAGATCGGCGCGCGAAGCCTCCACGGCGCGCCGGGTGCCGCCGAAAAGATCAATCTCCCACGATGCGTCCGCGCCCGCCGAGAAACTGTTGCCGTCGGGCGCGCCTTCGCGAAACGTGCGGCCGCCGCCACCCGAGGCGCTGACCGAGGGAAGGAAATCCGCCTGCGACTGCCGCAGCGATTCGCGCGCCTGGCGAAGCCGCGACACCGCCTGCGCGATATCCAGATTGTTTTCGATCGCGCGCGCGACAAACGCATCGAGCGCGGGGTCGTTGTAAACGCGCCACCATTCGGCAAGTGCGGCGTCGCCGCCCGGCGCTGCGCTGCCGTCGCTCCACGCAGCGGGAACGCCGAGCGCAGCGGGTGCAGGCGCGCGGTAATCCGGGCCTGCCGCACACGCCGCGAGCGCCAACCCGGAAAGGAGGGGAAACAGTGTCTTCACGCGCACCTTTTTTCGACAGGGGCGGCAACGGGGTGTCGCCATCAATGCAATACGTGCGTCGTACAGCGTATTCCCTGCAAGCGGGATGAATACAGGCAAGAAATATTCGGGCGAGAGCGCCACCGCGTTTACGCCCGGTAGTGGCGAAGCATGATATCGCGGCAATGTTCGGCGAGCGCCTTTCGCGTATCGAACGCCGACGCGGCGACCGGCTCGTGGAAATGCAGCAGAACCCCGACGCGCTGACGCGCGAGGCCGAGCGCATTGGGCAGCATGTCCTCGTCGCCGATCCAGGCGATCGCGTCCAGCACGGCGGGATCGAGCGGGCCGCCGCCGGGCGCGGTGTAGCGGATGGTGACGGGCTGGACCGCGACGGCGGCATCCGCCGCAGCGAAAAGACTGCTGCGGAACGGAAGAAGCCCGCGCCCGTCCGACGTCGTGCCCTCGGGGAACATCAGCACGCGCCGACCGGCGCGCAGCCGCGCCCGGATCGTTTCCATCTGGCTGACCGCCTGCGAACGCCGCTCGCGCTCCACGAAGATCGTGCCGGTGCGCGCCGCGAGCGCGCCGAGGCCGGGGTAGGCCGCGACATCGGCTTTCGAGACGAAATCCGTATCCACCACCGCCGCGACGCTGATGATATCGGCCCAGCTGATATGGTTGGCGACGAGCATCGTGCCCGCTGCGCCCGGCGTTCCCCGCACCTGCGGCCGCAGACCGAAACCCGCGGCGATCGCGCGGTGGAAGCCGCGTTCGAGCGCTTTTGCGGGAGAACTCGCCGGGTGCATCAGCAGCCAGGGCGGGACCAGCACGGCAGCACCCGCAAGGCCGAGCGCCGCGCGCGCGCGTCCGAAAGGCCGGTGGTTCATATCATCCCGGCGTAACGCGCCTCGGCCTCTGCCATATAATCCCGCGTGATCGGCAGCGCATCGCGGCGGCGCGCGAGCTGGATCTGGAAGTTGACGTGCCCGTCGTGCCGGAAGGCGCCCCGCGCGGCGGCGAGATAAAAGGTCCACATGCGGTAGAAGCGCTCGTCGTAGAGCGCGACGATCTCCGCCTTCGCGGCCTCCGTGCGGCGCAGCCACTCGTCCAGCGTCTTCCCGTAGTGGAGCCGCAGCACCTCGACATCGGTGATCCACAGCATCTCGCGCTCGATGACGGGTACGATTTCCGAAAGCGCGGGCGAATAGCCGCCGGGGAAGATGTATTTCGCGGTGAACGCATCGGTCGCGCCCGGCCCGTCCGCCCGGCCGATGGTGTGGATCAGCGCGGCACCGTCTTCGGTCAGCCGTTCACGGACATGCCGGAAGAAGGTGCGGTAGTTCGGGGTGCCGACATGCTCGAACATGCCCACCGAAACGATCCGGTCGAACGCGCCCGTCACGTCGCGGTAGTCGATCAGCTCGAACCGCACGCGGTCGGCGACCCCGGCCTCGGCGGCGCGGCGGCGCGCGACCTTGAGCTGTTCCTCCGACAGCGTGATGCCGAGCACATCCACATCGGCGACGCGGTTCAGGTACAGCGCCATGCCGCCCCAGCCGCAGCCGATGTCGAGCACCTTCTGCCCCGGCGCGAGCGCGAGCTTGGCGGCGATGTGCGCCTTCTTGTCGACCTGCGCCTGTTCGAGCGGTTCGGCGCCGGTGCGGTAGTAGGCGCAGCTGTACTGGCGGTCCGCATCGAGGAAGAGGTCGTAGAGCCGGTCGGACAGGTCGTAGTGGTGCGCGACGTTGCGCTTCGCGGCGCGGCGGTAATTCAGCTGATAGAGAGAGGCGGCAAGGCTTTGGGCGCGGCGGGTTTCGCTGCGGATGCCATTGTCGTCCGACCAGCGGGCATTCCACGCGACAAGGTCGAGCAGGTCTGAAATGCCGCCTGCGGTGAACTGCATCCGCCCGTCCATGAACGCTTCGGCGGCGCCGATCGCAGGGCTCAGCGCAATGCGCAGCGGCGTGCGCGCGTCGGTGAAATGCAGGGATACGGGCACCAGCGCAGGATGAGGCCTGCCGTAACGGCGCACACGCCGATCCGAGGTGGTGACCGTCAGTTCGCCGTCGCGGACGAGCCGCTTCAGCATGCGATCGAGCAGCAGCATGATGCGATCCTAATCAAGAACTTGGCGCGTGCAAATCCCCTGTTCGGCGGTTCGCCGGAACGCAAGGGCAGAACGCTTCGTCGCAGACGAGTGGATACGGCGAACCGAAGTCGTCAGTGCAGCATCGCGATGGGGTCAAATCTCGTTCAGATTCGCGGACGCTGGATCCGCGCTGCTGCTGCGGCAGCGACGGCGCTTGCGCTGTGCGCGTTTGCCGAAGCGTCGACGCCCTCCCCGCTCGCCGATGAACTTTCCGCGACCCTCGACGCCGATGATGCGGTTTTCGCAAGCGAAACGCAGCTGATCGGCGCCGGACGCGCCAGCTATTATGCCGACAAGTTCGATGGCCGCCGCACGGCGAACGGCGAAATCTTCGACCAGGACGAACTGACCGCAGCGCACCGCACACTGCCGATGGGCAGTATCGTGAAGGTGACCTGCGAGAAGACCGGCCGCAGCGTGACGGTTCGCGTCAACGATCGCGGCCCCTTCACCGGCAGCCGCGTGATCGATGTCTCGAAAGCGGCGGCGCGCGAACTGGGCATGCTGAACGCCGGGCTCACCGACGTGACGCTGGAACTTCTCCCCACCGCCTGATCGGCATCTGACAGTATCGGCGCTCAGGCCAGCGCGGCCTGCTTTTCCGCCGCGATCCGATCGAGGTCGGCGCGCGACAGCTTCTCGCTTTCGCTCTTCAGCTGGCCGCAGGCGGCCATGATGTCGCGCCCGCGCGGCGTGCGCACCGGCGCAGAGATGCCGCCCTTGTAGATAATGTCGGAAAAGCGCGCGATGCGGGCGTCGTCGCTGCATTCGTAGGCGACGCCGGGCCAAGGGTTGAACGGAATCAGGTTCACCTTCGCGGGCAGATTATATTTGCGGATGAGCCGCACGAGTTCGCGCGCGTCTTCATCTGAATCGTTCTTGTCCTTCAGCATCACATATTCGAACGTGATGCGGCGGGCATTGTTCGCGCCGGGATAGGCGGCGCACGCCTTCAGAAGCTCGTCGATGCCGTACTTGCGGTTGATGGGGACGATCTCGTCGCGCACATCCTTCGTCACGGCATGCAGCGAAACGGCGAGATTGACGCCGATCTCGGCGCCCGCGCGCGCCATCATCGGCACGACGCCGCTTGTCGACAGCGTGATGCGGCGGCGGCTGAGCGCAAGGCCCGTCTCGTCCATGACGATGCCGAGGCCCTTGGAAACATTGTCGAAATTGTAAAGCGGCTCGCCCATCCCCATCATCACGATGTTGGAAAGCATGCGCGCCTCGCCGGTCAGATCCTCGCCCGGCTGCGGCCATTCGCCGAGCGCGTCGCGCGCGAGCATCACCTGCCCGACGATCTCGCCGGCGGTGAGGTTGCGCACCAGCTTCATCGTGCCGGTATAGCAGAAGCGGCAGTTGAGCGTGCAGCCCACCTGGCTCGAAACGCACAGCGTGCCGCGATCGGCGTCGGGGATGAACACCATCTCGTATTCGTTGCCGTCGTCGGTCTTCAGCAGCCACTTGCGCGTGCCGTCGGTCGAGACCTGCTGCTGCGTCACCTCCGGGCGGCCGACGACGAACCGCTCGGCGAGCAGCGCGCGCGTGTCCTTGGCGATGTCGGTCATGCCCGCGAAGTCGGTGAGGCCGCGGTGATAGATCCAGTGCCACACCTGCTTGGCGCGAAGCCTGGCCTGCTTTTCAGGAACCCCAGCGGCGATCAGCGCCGCCGCCATTTCCGCCTTGTTCAGCCCGACAAGATCGACGCGACCGTCCTCGCGCACGGTCTGTGCGCGCGGCACGGGAACGGGGTCGGCCCCGCCGGGAATCGTCATGGCTGCAGTCGGCATGGCGCGTCCTGTAGGGCTTTTCAGGCGTTTTGCCTAGAAGCCCTTCGCTTTGCCGTCCGCCGAGCCGTGGCCGACGTGGATCGCCTCCTCGCGCCCGGCTTCGATGCGGAAGACCGTGCCCTGCGGCGCATCGGCGGCAAGCGGCGCGCAGTCCGGCGCGAAGGGTGTGCCGCCGACGAGCGCGCCGCGCAGCACGCGTGCGGTGATGCCGTGGCTGATGACGAGCGCGGGCCGGGCGGGATCGAGGTCCGCAAGCCACATCGAAAGCCTTCGCGCGATATCGGGATACCATTCGCCGTTCGGCGGCTTCCTGAGGAAGACGCGCCGGTCCGGGCAGACGATCGGCCCGGATTCGGCGACGATCTCCGCATAGCTGCGGCCTTCCCAGTCGCCGACGTCGATTTCGAGCAGCCGGTCGTCGGCGCGGATATCGAAGAAATCGCGCTCGAGATGCTCGGCGATGATCGCCGCCGTCTGCATCGTGCGCCCGGAACGCGACGCCCAGAGATCGATATCGGGCTTCGGGCCGAGGATGCCCCGAAGCGCGCGGCCCATGTCGTCGGCCTGACGGATGCCGTTGCGGGTGAGCGGGGTATGGCCCATGTGCCCCTGCATGCGCGCGGCGGCGTTGAACACGGTTTCGGCGTGCCGTGCGAGATAGAGTGTGGGCGCGGTGGGGTTCGTCATGCGCGGCGCTTATGCAAAGATTTTTACAGAAAACCTACTCTTTCCTAAGCCCGGCGCGTGCGCTAGCAGGGCCGCAGTCTTTGCAGCAGCGCGGGAGGCCACGTGGCGAACAAGCTTTACGACGACGCAGCGAGCGCCCTTCAGGGCGTTCTGTTCGACGGGATGACCGTCATGTCCGGCGGTTTCGGGCTGTGCGGCATCCCGGAAAACCTGATCGCGGCGCTTCGCGATTCGGGCACGAAGGGCCTTACGGTCATATCGAACAACGCGGGCGTCGATGATTTCGGGCTCGGCCTGCTCCTGCAGACGCGGCAGATCGCCAAGATGATCTCGTCATACGTGGGCGAGAACAAGGAGTTCGAGCGCCAGTATCTGTCGGGCGAGCTGCAGCTTGAATTCAACCCGCAGGGCACGCTGGCGGAACGCATCCGCGCGGGCGGCGCGGGCATCCCCGGCTTCTACACCAAAACCGGCGTCGGCACGCTGGTCGCCGAAGGCAAGGAGCAGAAGGATTTCGGGGGCGAGACGTACATCCTCGAAACCGGGCTCGTCGCGGATCTTTCCATCGTGAAGGCGTGGAAGGCGGACCCGTACGGCAATCTCGTCTTCCGCAAGACCGCGCGCAACTTCAACCCGATGATGGCGACGGCGGGCAAGGTGACGGTGGTTGAAGTCGAAGAACTCGTCGGCCCCGGCGAGCTTGACCCCGACCACATCCACACGCCGGGCATCTTCGTGCAGCGGCTGTTCGTCGGCAAGGCGTACGTGAAGCGCATCGAGCAGCGCACGATTCGGAAGGAGGCCGCCTGATGCCCTGGAACCGTGACGGTATGGCGGCGCGCGCCGCGAAGGAACTGCAGGACGGCTTTTACGTAAACCTCGGCATCGGCATGCCGACGCTGGTCGCCAACTACATCGCCGAAGGCATCGACGTGACGCTGCAAAGCGAGAACGGCATGCTCGGCATGGGGCCGTTCCCCACCGAAGACGAAGTCGACGCCGATCTCATCAACGCGGGCAAGCAGACGATCACGCAGCTGCGCCGCACGAGCTATTTCAGCTCCGCCGACAGCTTCGCGATGATCCGCGGCGGCCATATCGACCTTTCCATCCTCGGCGCGATGGAAGTCGCGGAAAACGGCGACCTCGCCAACTGGATGATCCCCGGCAAGATGGTGAAGGGCATGGGCGGCGCGATGGACCTTGTCGCGGGCGTGAAGCGCATCGTCGTGTTGATGGACCACACCAACAAGGCGGGCGAATCGAAGTTCCTGAAAGCCTGCACGCTGCCGCTGACCGGCCAGGGCGTGGTCGACGTCGTGATCTCCGACCTCGGCGTGTTCGAGCGCCCGGCCAAGGGCCAGACCTTCCGCCTGATCGAACTCGCGCCCGACGTGACGCTGGATGAAGTCGCCGCGAAGACCGAGGCGCGCTACGAAGTCGCGCTCTAGCAGCGTCGGTTTCGCGCGGCTCATCGAAACTGCATCGCGCGCGAAGGCTGCGCTTTCATTCTAGTAACGACGGGGAGAGGATCGATTAGCGGCTTGCATTCGAGCAGTGATTCCCCCTACCGATGCCCAACTGAGCCGCTATAGTCGCGCGCTCTTAATCGGGGGTTTGAAGGGAAACGCATGAAGGCGACGGTCGAGCGGGCGACGCTGCTCAAATGCCTTGGTCACGTCCAGTCGGTGGTGGAGCGTCGCAACACGATCCCGATCCTGTCGAACGTCCTTATCGAGGTTGAAAACGGCGGCCTGAAACTGATGGCGACCGACCTTGATCTGCAGGTGGTCGATTCGATCGCCGCGCAGGTCGAAACGGCAGGCGCGACGACGGTTTCGGCGCATACGCTGTTCGATATCGTGCGCAAGCTGCCTGAAGGCAGCCAGGTCGAACTCGCGGTTGCGGGCGACAAGATGTCGATCGCGGCGGGCCGCGCGCGCTTCAACCTCGCGACGCTGCCGCGCGACGATTTCCCGATGATCGCCGAAAGCGACCTGCCGACGAAGTTCCAGCTTCCCGCCGAAACGCTGAAGCAGATCATCGACAAGACGCGCTTCGCCATCTCCACCGAAGAGACGCGCTATTACCTGAACGGCATCTTCATGCACGTCGTCGACGGCAAGCTGCTCGCCGTCGCGACCGACGGCCACCGGCTGGCGCGCGTCGCGCTCGATGCGCCCGCAGGCTCGGACGGCATGCCCGACATCATCGTGCCCCGGAAGTGCGTCGCCGAAGTGCGCAAGCTGCTCGACGAAGTGACGGGCGAGATCGAGATTTCGCTCTCCTCCACCAAGATCCGCTTCCGCGCCGGCACCGCCGTGCTCACCTCGAAGCTGATCGACGGCACCTTCCCGGATTATTCGCGGGTGATCCCCACGAAGAACGACCGGCTTCTGAAGGTCGATACCAAATCGCTCGCCGAAGGCGTCGACCGCGTCGCCGCGATCGCCACCGAAAAGACGCGCGCGGTGAAGATGAGCATCGACCGCGACCGCATCGTGCTGTCGGTCACGAGCCCGGAAACCGGCACCGCCGCCGAGGAAGTGCCCGCTGACTATGCGTCGGACGCCATCGATGTGGGCTTCAACGCGCGCTATCTGCTCGACATCCTCGGCGAGATCGAAACCGACGAGATCGAGATTCATCTCGCAGACGCTGCCGCGCCGACGCTGATCCGCGAAGGCCCGTCGTCTCCGGCGCTCTACGTGCTGATGCCGATGCGCGTTTGACGCGCGCCGGACTCGGGTGACATCGAGGCTGTCCGCTTCAGCTTACTACGCCGGACAGCCTGCCTTCATCTCCTTCAGCAGGTCCGCGCGGCTGATCGGTTCGGCGGGCAGTTTGAAGCGGGCGGGATCGACGGCGCCGTCCTTCACGCTGACCAGCTCGAATTTCGCGCCCGCGCGGAGCGGCGTGCCGAGCGCGAACGCCTGCCGCATCTGGGCGATCATGTCGGGCGCGGCATCGCCGAGGAACGGGGCGGAGAGCACCATCGTCGCCTCGATGAACTGCTGCATGGCCTTGCCCGCGGGCGCCAGCGCGGGATCGCGCGTGGCGATCCATTCGACCACCTCGTCGGGCTTCTGGTCGTCGAGGCCCTTCACGCGGTAGCGCTCCCCGGTGAAACCCGCGACGCTCGCCGTGCCCGCAGCCTCGATGACAAGCGGCACGTTCGGCGCGGGATCGGCCTTCGCCGCCGTCTCGAACAGGCCCTTGAAAACGGGGCCGATCGCTTCGCCGACCACGGCGGCGAAATCGCTGATCCGCATGACCCGGGCCTCGGCGCGTGTCGTATCGACGAGATAAAGCGCGCCATCCAGGATCACCGCCGTCTGCCCCGGCACCGGCCCGGCGACATGCACCGCGCCGCTGTCGGCGATCTCCAGCGTGAGGTTTTTGCCGTCCTCACCCTTGTAGACCACGGTCTGGTCGGCAAGCGCGGCGGACGAGAGCAGCATCGCGGCAACACAGGTGACAGCACGGATCATAAAGGCCTCCCTTTGCACGCGAGACTAGCACGCGATAGACGGGGCCGCCATGCCCACGCCCCGCACCATAGACCGGCTGCGCCTGACGGACTTCCGCAGCTACACGCTTGCGGATATCTCCGCCGGGCCGGGCGCGGTCGTGCTGACGGGGGACAACGGCGCGGGCAAGACCAACCTGCTTGAAGCCATCTCGCTGCTCGCGCCGGGACGCGGGCTGCGCCGCGCGGGCCTGCCGGAAATGGCGCGCACGGGCGGCGGCGGCGGCTTCGCGGTCTCGGCGACGCTCGGCTGCGGCGCGGAGGCGCCCGTGGAGATCGGCACGGGCACGCAGGCCGAAACGCCGGGCCGGCGGCTGGTGCGCGTGAACGGCGCGGGCGCGGCGGCGAACGCGCTTTCCGAGTGGCTTTCCGTGCTGTGGCTGACCCCGGCGATGGACCGGCTGTTTCTGGAGAGCGCGGGCGGGCGGCGCCGCTTCCTCGACCGGCTGACGCTGGCGCTCGTGCCCCAGCACGCGGGCCACACGCAGCGCTATGACGCCGCCATGCAATCGCGCAACAAGCTGCTGACCGGGGAGCGCGCGCCCGACACGCAGTGGCTCGCGTCGCTTGAAAAGCAGATGGCTGAGCACGGCGCGGCGGTCGACGCCGCGCGGCGCATGGCGATCGCGGCGCTCGGCGAAGAGATCGCGGTTTCGGAGGCGGGGCCCTTCCCGAAAGGCGCGCTGCTGCTGGAAGGCGAAGCGTGGAGTTCGGACTCGCTCGCGCAGGCGCTCGCGGACGCGCGCCGCATCGACTTGGCGGCTGGGCGCACGACCGTGGGCCCGCACCGCAGCGACCTCGCCGTCACGCATCTCGCCAAGGACCAGCCCGCCGCGCGCGCCTCCACGGGCGAGCAGAAGGCGCTGCTGCTCGGCCTCGTTCTCGCGCATGCCCGCGTCGTCGCCGCCCGCACGGGGCGCCGCCCGGTGCTGCTGCTCGACGAGGTTGCCGCGCATCTGGACGAGACACGGCGCACGGCGCTTTTCGCCATGCTGGAGGCAGACGCCATGCAGGTGTGGATGACCGGCACCGATGCGTCACTTTTCCGTGCAATCGGGCCGGATGCTACCTATATAGAAGTGTCAAACGGTCTCCTCAGCAGACTTTAAGGAAAACATGAGCAGCAACGCGCCCTCCAGCGATTACAGCGCCGATTCGATCAAAGTCCTGAAGGGGCTCGATGCCGTGCGCAAGCGGCCCGGCATGTACATCGGCGACACCGAAGACGGATCGGGCCTGCACCACATGGTGTTCGAGGTGTCCGACAACGCCATCGACGAGGCGCTCGCGGGTTACTGCGACACGGTGACGATCACGCTCAACGCCGACGGCTCGGTGACGGTCACCGACAACGGACGCGGCATCCCCACCGGCATTCACGAGGGCGAAGGCGTTTCGGCCGCCGAGGTCATCATGACGCAGCTGCACGCGGGCGGAAAGTTCGATCAGAACAGCTACAAGGTTTCCGGCGGCCTGCACGGCGTCGGCGTTTCGGTGGTCAACGCGCTTTCCGACTGGCTGGAGCTGAGCATCTTCCGCGACGGCAAGGAACACCACATGCGCTTCGAGCGCGGTGATGCCGTTGCGCCGCTGAAGATCGTGGGCGACGCGAACGGCCGCAAGGGCACGCAGGTGACGTTCTTCGCCTCGGAGGAGACGTTCAAGGTCATCGAGTTCGATTTCGAGAAGCTGGAGCACCGCTACCGCGAGCTGGCGTTCCTCAATTCCGGCGTGAAGGTGGTGCTGACCGACGCCCGCCACACCGAGCCGAAGTCGATCGAAATGTTCTACGAAGGCGGCGTCGCCGCGTTCGTGAAGTATCTCGACCGCACCAAGGCGCCGCTGATTTCCGAGCCGATCCTGATGCAGGGCGAACGCGACGGCATCTCCATCGATGTCGCGCTGGAATGGAACGACAGCTATTACGAGCAGGTTCTGCCCTTCACCAACAACATCCCGCAGCGCGACGGCGGCACGCATCTTGCCGCGTTCCGCAGCGCGCTGACGCGCACGCTCAACAACTACGCCGAAAGCTCCGGCATCCTGAAGAAGGAGAAGGTGTCGCCGACGGGCGAGGACATGCGCGAGGGGCTGACCGCCATCGTTTCGGTCAAGGTGCCCGATCCCAAGTTCTCGTCGCAGACCAAGGACAAGCTCGTCTCGTCCGAGGTGCGGCAGCCGATCGAATCGCTGATGGGCGAGAAGCTCGCCGAATGGCTGGAGGAAAATCCCGGCCCGGCGAAAATCGTGGTCGAAAAGATCGTGTCCGCCGCCGTGGCGCGCGAGGCCGCGCGCAGGGCGCGCGAGGCGAGCCGCAAGAACGTGCTGCAGATCTCCTCGCTGCCCGGCAAGCTCGCCGACTGCCAGGAGAAGGATCCCGCGAAGTCCGAACTGTTCCTCGTCGAGGGCGATTCGGCGGGCGGATCGGCCAAGCAGGGCCGCGACCGGCATTTCCAGGCGATCCTGCCGCTGCGCGGCAAGATCTTGAACGTCGAGCGCGCGCGCTTCGACCGCATGCTCGGCTCGCGCGAGATCGGCACGCTCATTCAGGCGCTCGGCACGGGCATCGGGCGCGACGATTTCGATATCGCCAAGCTGCGCTATCACAAGATCGTCATCATGACCGACGCCGACGTGGACGGCGCGCACATCCGCACGCTGCTGCTCACCTTCTTCTATCGGCAGATGCGCGAGCTGATCGAGGCCGGGCACCTCTACATCGCGCAGCCGCCGCTCTACAAAGTGTCGCGCGGGCGTTCCGAAGTTTACCTGAAGGATCAGGCCGCGCTCGACGACTATCTGATCCGCACCGGCCTCGACGGCATCGTCGCGCAGACGGCGGACGGCCAGCGCACCGGCGCCGATCTGCGCACGCTCGTCGATCAGGCGCGCAAGCTGAAATCGCTGATGGCCTATGTGCCGGGCCGCTACGACCCGCACATCATCGAGGCGCTGGCGATTTCCGGGGGCCTGAACCCCGAGCGCGACGCCGCGGCGGACGTTGCCGTCTGGCTGAACGGGCACGACGATGCGCAGTGGAGCGCGGTCCGCGTCGACGAAGGCTACACGCTGACGCGCACCTACCGCGGCGTTTCGGATCATTACGCCATCGACCGCGCCTTCCTGCTTTCCGCCGAGGCGCGCAAGATCAACCAGTTGCTGGGCGGAGAGGCCGCCGCCTACCGCACACCGATCCTGCTCGGCGAGCGCCAGGTGATGCGCCCCTCGGCGCTGCTGGAGGCGATCTTCGAGATCGGCCGCAAGGGTCTTGCGATCCAGCGCTACAAGGGCCTCGGCGAGATGAACGCCGACCAGCTTTGGGAAACGACGCTCGATCCGACCGTGCGATCGATGCTGAGGGTGGAGATCGCGCAGGCCGACCTTGCCGACGATATCTTCACGCGGCTGATGGGCGACGTGGTGGAACCGCGCCGCGAATTCATTCAGGAGAACGCGCTCAACGTCGCCAATCTGGACGTCTAGCCACCGCGCTCTCCGTCTTGATCTGCCGCAATGTTTCCTGCGTTGGCGGCGGGTACATCCGTTCGGGTGAACAACGGGAGAGCGAAGATGAAATCGATACTCGTCCATATCCATGACGATGCCGGGCAGGCCGCACGGCTTCAGGCCGCACTCGATGTCGCGCGCTTTTACAGCGGGCACCTCACCTGCCTCCAGGCGATGCCGTTCGCGGCCTATGCGGGCGAGCCCTTCACCGGCGCGATGATCGCCTACGAGGCTTATGCCGAAACGATGGAGGCGACGCGCACGCGCATCGAGGCGCAGTTGCAGAACGAAGGCGTGTCCTGGGACTGGATCGATTCGCGCGGCAGCGGATCGGCGGCGGTGATGATGCACAGCCCGCTGACCGACCTGATCGTGCTGAGCCCCCCGGGCAAGCTGACCGATCCCGATGCCGCGCTGCCGATCGTCGGCGAGATCGCCACGAAGGTGCGTGCGCCCGTGCTCGTGGTTCGCGACGACCGGATCGGTTTCGATCCGTCCGCCACCGCGCTCATCGCCTGGAACGGCTCGCCCGAAGCCGCGCAGGCCGTGCGCAACGCCATGAGCATGCTCACCGCCGCAAAAAGTGCCCACATCGCCTGCATCGAGGAGGATTCGGCGTCGCACATCCCTGCGCGCGAGGCGGCCTCCTACCTTTCCCGCCACGGGATCAAGGCCGAAGTCCACGCCCGCGCGAAGAGCGGCAGCGTGGCGGACACGCTCGGCAGCATCGCCGCCGAGGTCCGCGCGGGCTATATGGTGATGGGCGCCTATGGCCGCTCGCGCTTTGCCGAGTTCATTCTCGGCGGCGTCACCCGCTCGCTGCTGACGGAGGCTCCGCTGCCTCTGGTGCTGTCGCACTGACCTTCCGGATCAGGTAGCGGTAGACGCCGACCACGTTGATGATGAAGAGCACGGCGTTCTGCGTGGAGAGCGCCGGCTCCTCGTCGATGAGCCCGGCGGTGATCCATGCCGCGCTCGACAGCAGGAACAGCACGAACCCCCATCCCGTGACCCGGCGGCCCAGATCGGCGGCGACGGCGAGCGCCGCCACCATGCCGCTGATCGACGCGGACCATTTCACGATTTCCAGCACGGCGCGCTCCTTTTCCCTCTGCGTTCAAGCCCCGCGCAGCCGATAGGTTCCGGTCCCCGCCGCACGGACATCTGTGATGTTTCGGCAACAGGAACGGCGATGCGCGGCAACAATATTGCGGGATCCGACACAATCGGTTGCAGGATCGCGCGCTTCGTCTCAAGTTAGGTCTTTACGCGAGCGGACGCTGTCGGCAGATTTCACTCGCGCGTTCGGCTGCGTTGCCGCGTTTGCAGCCGTGACGAGGATATTCGGAGACACTCCACGCTGACCCGGGGAGTTGGACCCGTGCCTCAAAGGGGCGCGGGTCCTTTTTCAGGCTGCGGTTCTTGCTTCGGTTTCGCCCGAGGCCACCGCCAGCAGCTTGCGCGTGATGGTTCTCAGGCGCTGCGCGTTCTCGATCTTGTCGCCGGTGAGATCGGTGACGTAGAAAACGTCAACCGCGCGCTCGCCGTAGGTGGCGATGTGCGCCGAACTGATCGACAGGCGCGAATCGAACAGGATGCGGGTGAGCCCGTACAGAAGCGCCGGCCGATCGAGCGCATGCACCTCCACAACCGTATACCGGTTCGACGCCTTGTTATCGACAAGGACGTTGGGCTCCACCTTGAAGACGTCCGCGCGGTGCCGGGAGAGCGGCCGCGCGGCCAGCCGCTCGGCGAGCTTCAACTGTCCCGAGGCCGCTTCGATGATCGTCGCCTTCAGCCGGTCGAGCGCGTGCGCTTCCTCCAGCGCGCGTCCCGAAGGCGTCTGAACGACGAGGTTGTCGACCGCCATGCCGTCGCGCGTCGTATGGATGCGCGCATCGACGATGTTCGCGCCGCACAGCGTGATGCCGCCCGCGATCCGGTAAAAAAGGCCCGGATGATCGGGCGCATAGACCGATACCTGCGTGGCGCCGAGGGCGTCGTCGCAGGTCATCGCGACCGAAATTTCGTCTTTCGCATCCGCGATCTGCCGCGCGTTCGCGATCAGCGATCCTGCGGGCTCCGCCACCCAGTAGCTGTCGAAGAAACGCTTCGTATGCGCATTGAAGACCCGGTCGCTCCACCCCAGCGCAGCCTTCAGCTCGTCCTTCTTCGCGGCGATGCGTTCGACGCGCCCGCGCTGCTGGTGGCCGAGACGCAGCATTTCTTCAGCGGCGAGATAAAGGTCGCGCAGAAGCTGCGCCTTCCACTCCGTCCACCGGCCGGGCCCGACCGCGCGAATATCGACGACGGTGAGGATCATCAGCAGCCGCAGGCGCTCGACATCCTGGACGACCCCGACATAATCCTGAATCGTCTTGAAGTCCGAAAGATCGCGCCGCGTCGCGGTTTCGGACATCAGCAGGTGATAGCGCACCAGCCACGAGACGGTTTCGGTTTCGGCGGGCGTGAGGCCGAGACGCGGGCAGAGCGCCAGCGCGACATCGGCGCCCAGAACGCTGTGATCGCCGCCGCGCCCCTTGGCGATATCGTGCAGCAGCACCGCCACGTAGATGACACGGCGCGAGGTGATCTGGTGGATGATGACGGCGCTCGTCGGGTGCTCCGCCGTCAGCTCTCCGTTCTCGATCCGGGCGAGCAGGCCGATGGCGCGGATCGTGTGCTCGTCCACCGTATAGTGGTGGTACATGTCGTATTGCATGCGCGCGACGACGCGGCCGAAATCGGGAACGAAGCGGCCGAAGACCCCCGCCTCGTTCATCCAGCGCAGCACCGTGTCGGGCGCGCGGCGGCTGGTCAGCACATCCATGAACAGCGCGTTGGCGCGCGGATCGCGGCGTATCCGCGCGTCGATCAGCTTCGTGTCGCGGCCCGCCTGCCGCATCGCCTGCGGATGAATTTCAAGCGCATGCTTCTCGGCGAGCGCGAACATCTCGATGAGGCGGACCGGATCCTTCGCGAAAAAATCGTCGGTCGGCACGCAGATGCGGCCGCGCTGCACGGTGAAGCCGTTCAGCGTGCGCGGCGCGCGGCGCATGCTCGGCAGACGGATGCGGCTTTCCGCATACGTCTCTTCGAGGTGCGAGAGGAACAGGCCCGTGAGATCGCCGACCTGCCGCGCGATCAGGAAATAATGGCGCATGAAGCGCTCGACCGCCGACATGCCCGCGCGGTCCTGATAGTGCAGCCGCGCCGCAAGCTCGCGCTGCATGTCGAAGGTCAGGCGTTCCTCGCCGCGCTTCGCGATGTCGTGCAGGTTGATGCGCACCGCCCACAGGAAGTTCTCGGCCTTGTTGAACTGGCGGTATTCGCGCGGGGTCAGCAGCCCCTTGTCGACGAGATCGGCCGCGCGCTCCACGCGGAACACATATTTGCCGATCCAGAACAAGGTGTGGAGGTCGCGAAGCCCGCCTTTGCCCTCCTTGATGTTGGGCTCGACGACGTAGCGGCTGTCGCCCATGCGCGTATGCCGCGCGTCGCGTTCGGCGAGTTTCGCCTGCGTGAAATCGCGTTCGGTGCCGGACACGACCTCCTTCAGGAACCGCGCATTCGCCTCGTCGTAAAGCGCCTCGTCGCCCCACACGTAGCGCGCTTCCAGCATGGCGGTGCGGATCGTCACGTCCTCGCGCGACAGGCGCACGACATCGGCGATCGAGCGCGTGGCGTGGCCGACCTTCAGCCCCAGATCCCACAGCGTGTAGAGCATCGTCTCGACCACCTGCTCGATCCAGCCGGTGGATTTCTGCGGGGTGAGGAACAGGATGTCGACGTCCGAGAACGGCGCCATCTCGGCGCGGCCGTAGCCGCCGACCGCGCAGACGGCGATGCGTTCGGCGGCGCTGGGGTTGCTGGCGGGATACAGGCGCTGCGCGGCGAAATCGAAAACGAGGCGCACGAGCTGGTCGGTGAGGAACGCCTGGCCGTTCGCAAGCTCCAGCCCCTTGTAGGGCGCGGCTTCCAGCCGCCGTTTGAGTTCGGCCCGCCCGCCCGCAAGCGCGACGCGAAGCACATCGACCGCAGCGGCGCGGTCAGCGGGAACCGCGGCCAGAGCCTCGGAAACCTCGCGGCGGTCGATGATGGCGCGGCGCTCGGTGACGCGGTGGAAACGGTCGATCATGCTCATGATATCGTCTCTCCGCCCGCATCTGCCAAGCGCTTGAGATCATAGAGCGTATCGAGCGCGGCGCGCGGGCTCATCTCGTCGGGCCGGAGCGCGGCGAGCGCATCGCGCAGCGCGTCGCGCGCCGGGGTCGCCGGCGCCGCCGCACTGAACAGCGGCAGATCGCCGAGGCCCGCCGCGATGCCGCCGGTTTTCGCCTTGCCCTGCTCCAGCCGCGTCAGCACTTCGGATGCGCGGTGCGTGACCGCCGCCGGAAGCCCCGCGAGGCGCGCGACGGCAAGGCCGTAGCTGCGGTCCGCCGCGCCCGCGATCACCTCGTGCAGGAACACCAGATCGCCCTTCCATTCGCGCACCTTCACGGTCGCGAGATGGACCGCGGAGAGGCGTCCGGCGAGCGCGGTCAGTTCGTGATAGTGCGTCGCGAACAGGCAGCGGCTGGCGAGGCTGTCATGCACCGCCTCCACCACCGCCCACGCGATGGCGAGCCCGTCGTAGGTGGAGGTGCCGCGCCCGACCTCGTCGAGGATGACGAGCGAGCGCGGCGTCGCCTGGCGCAGGATCGCGGCCGTCTCGACCATCTCCACCATGAAGGTCGATCGGCCTTCGGCCAGATTGTCCGACGCGCCGACGCGGCTGAACAAGCGGTCGACGACGCCGATGTGCGCCGATGCGGCAGGCACGAAGCTGCCCGTCTGCGCAAGCACCGCGAGCAGCGCATTCTGGCGCAGGAAGGTCGATTTACCCGCCATGTTGGGCCCGGTCAGCAGCCACAGACGCCGCTCCGGCCCGAGATCGCAATCGTTGGAGACGAAGGCTTCCCGCTTCGCGCCGAGCGCCGCTTCGACGACCGGATGGCGGCCGCCGCGAATGTCGAACGCGGTGCCCGCGTCCACGGCAGGCCGCACCCAGCCGCCGCGCGCGGCAAGCTCCGCGAGCGCCGCGGCGACATCGATGCGGGCGAGCGCCCCGGCCGTGTCTCCGGCGGCGTCGGCCTCTTCGAGCACGGTTTCGCGAAGCGCCGCGAAGTGCGCGGTTTCCGCAGCGAGCGCCTTCGTCGAGGCTTCCGCGATGCGCGCGGCGAGATCGGCGAGATCGACGCTGTTGAAGCGCACGACCCCCGCGAGCGTCTGCCGGTGCGTGAAGCCGCTGTCCGCCGCCATCAGCGGGTCGGCATGGCGCGCCGCAACCTCGACGTGATAGCCGAGCACGTTGTTGTGGCGGATCTTGAGCGCGGCGATCCCCGTCGCCTCGCGGTAGCGCGCTTCGAGCGCCGCGATATGGCGGCGCCCGTCCTGCGCGAGGCCGCGCAGTTCATCGAGCGCGGGGTCGAAGCCCTCCGCGATGAAGCCGCCGTCGGAAACCGAAAAGCCCGGCTCCGCAACGAGCGCGGCGGCAAGACCCTCCACGAGCGCGCCGTGCGGCCCGATGCGGCCGAGACACTCGGCGAGCATGGCCGGGACGCCGAGCCGGCTTTCGGAAAGCAGGCGCTTAAGATCGAGCGCGCCCGAGAGCGCATCGCGCAGCAGGCCGAGATCGCGCGGGCTGCCGCGCCCGGCGGAGAGCCGGCCGAGCGCGCGCTCGATATCCGCGATGCGCTTCAACGCGGCGCGGACGCGCTCGCGTATCGTGGGCGCGCCGACGAACCAGCCGAGCAGATCGAGGCGGTGCGCGATGGCGTCCGGATCGGTGAGCGGCGCAGCGAGATCGGCGGCGAGCCGACGCGCGCCCGCGCCGGTGACGGTGAGGTCGATGCAGTCGAGCAGCGAGCCCTTGCGGCTGCCCGCCTGGGTTTCGGCAAGCTCCAGGCTGGCGCGCGTCGCCGCGTCGATCAGCATGGCGCTTTCGGGCAGGTGCCGCGCGGGCGGGCGCAGGCGGACGGCGGCGTCTTTCTGTGTCGCTTCAACAAACGCGATGAGCGCGCCCGCCGCCGCGAGTTCGGCGCGCGTGAAGGCGCCGAAGCCTTCAAGCGTGCCGACCTCGAACCGGCGGCAAAGCCCGCGTTCGCCCGCCGTGCTGTCGAAATCGCCGCGCGGGCGCATGGCGACGAGATGCCCCGGCGGCGGCTCGCGCCCTTCCGCCACGAGCAGCTCCGCCGGGCGCAGCCGCGCCAGCTCCGCGCCGACAAGCGCCGCGTCCACGGGCGCGGTCATGAATTCGCCCGAGGAGAGATCGCACCACGCGAGCCCCATGCGCCCCTCGGCCTCGCCGAGCGCCGCGAGCCGGTTGGCGCTGCGCGCATCGAGCAGGGTTTCCTCGGTGAGCGTGCCGGGCGTGACGACGCGGACGACCGCGCGGCGCACCACCGATTTGCCGCCGCGCTTCCTGGCTTCGGCGGGATCTTCCACCTGCTCCGCGATGGCGACGCGGAAGCCCTTTGAAATGAGCCGCGCGAGATAGGTTTCATGGCTGTGCGCGGGAACGCCGCACATCGGGATGTCCTCGCCCATGTACTGGCCGCGTTTCGTCAGCGCGATATCGAGCGCTGCGGTCGCCGCGACAGCATCCTGAAAGAACATTTCGTAGAAATCGCCCATACGGAAGAACAGCAGGCTGTCTGCGGCCTCCGCCTTCAGCGCGAGGTACTGCTCTATCATCGGCGAGGGCGAATCCGCTTTTGCGGATTTCGCGGATTGAGGGCTGGCGTCGGCGCACATGCGGACGCTAATAGCGGTCTGAGGCGCGTTGGTGGAGAAAACATTTGTCAAAAGGCAGTTCGATCAAGTTCAGCGATCAGGAAGCCCTGCAGTTCCATTCGCAGGGGCGCCCCGGCAAGATTGAAATCATCTCGTCGAAGCCGATGGCCACGCAGCGCGACCTCAGCCTCGCCTACTCGCCCGGCGTCGCAGTGCCGGTGCAGGCGATCGCCGCCGATCCCGTGCTCGCCTACGATTACACCGCCAAGGGCAACCTCGTCGCCGTCATCTCCAACGGCACCGCGATCCTCGGTCTCGGCAACCTCGGCGCGCTCGCCTCCAAGCCGGTGATGGAAGGCAAGGCCGTGCTCTTCAAGCGCTTCGCCGACGTCGACGCGATCGACATCGAGCTGGACAGCGAAGACGTCGACCGGCTGGTGAGCGCCATATCGCTGATGGAGCCGAGCTTCGGCGGCATCAACCTTGAAGACATCGCCTCGCCGGACTGCTTCATCATCGAAAGTCGTCTGCGCGAAATCATGAACATCCCGGTGTTCCACGACGACCAGCACGGCACCGCGATCATCGCGTCCGCCGGTCTCATCAACGCGCTTCGGATCACCGGCAAATCGATCAAGGACGTGAAGATGGTGGTGAACGGCGCGGGCGCCGCCGCCATCGCCTGCGCCGAGCTGATCATCGCCATGGGGATGCCGCGCACGAACGTGCGCATGTGCGACCGCGAGGGCGTGATCCACAAGGACCGCCACGACCTCAACCAGTGGAAATCCGCCTACGCGATCGAGACCGAAGAGCGCACGCTGCTCGATGCCATGAAGGGCGCCGACGTGTTCCTCGGCCTGTCCGCCGCCGGCGCGGTGACGCCCGAGATGGTGAAGGCGATGGCGCCCAATCCCATCATCTTCGCGATGGCCAATCCCGTTCCCGAAATCCTGCCCGAGGAGGCGCACGCCGTGCGCTCCGACGCGATCATCGCGACGGGCCGATCGGACTATCCCAACCAGGTCAACAACGTCCTCGGCTTCCCGTACATCTTCCGCGGCGCGCTCGACGTGCGCGCGACGACGATCAACGAGGAGATGAAGATCGCCGCCGCAGAGGCGCTCGCCGATCTCGCGCGCGAGACCGTGCCCGACGAGGTCGCCGTCGCCTACGGCAAGCAGCCCGTGTTCGGCCCCGAATACATCATCCCGGCGCCCTTCGATCCGCGCCTGATCGAGGCGATTCCGCTCGCCGTGGCGCGCGCGGCGATGCGCACGGGCGTGGCGCAGCGCCCGATCATCGACGAAGACGCCTACCGCTCCGAGCTGCGCGCCCGCCTGAACCCGACGACCGCCGTGCTTTCGAACAGCTACGATGCCGCGAAGGCGAACCCCAAGCGCATCGTCTTCGCCGAGGGCGAGGAAGAAACCGTGCTGCGCGCCGCGATCACCATCAAGAACGCGGGCTACGGCATCCCCGTTCTCGTCGGCCGCGACGACCGCGTGAAGGACGGGCTGCGCAAGCTCGGCATCGAGGACGCCGCCAGCTTCGAGATCCACAACAGCCGCATCAGCCCGCTCGTGCCCGGCATGGCCGAGCATCTCTACCGCCGGCTGCAGCGCAAGGGCGTGCTCTACCGCGACGCGCAGCGCATGGTGAACCAGGACCGCAACATCTTCGGCGCGCTGCTCGTCGCGCTCGGCCACGGCGACGTGCTCGTCACCGGCGTCACGCGCCATTTCAGCCAGACGATGAGCCAGGTGGAGCAGGTGATCGATCCGGCGCCGCGCCATATCCCCTTCGGCATCCATCTCGTCGTGGGCCGGTCGGACAGTTTCCTGATCGCCGACACGACCGTGAACGAACGCCCGACCGCCGAACAGCTCGCCGATATCGCCGAGCAGACCGCGAACGTCGCGCGCCGCATGGGCAAGACCCCGCGCGTCGCTTTCCTGTCCTATTCGAATTTCGGCAATCCGCCGGGCGAAATCACCACCGTGCTGCGCGACGCGGTGGCGGTGCTCGACGATCGCCGCGTCGGCTTCGAATATGAAGGCGAGATGTCGGCCGACGTCGCGCTCAACCGCGACATGGCGAAGCTCTATCCGTTCAGCCGCCTCACCGGCCCCGCGAACGTGCTCATCATGCCCGGGCTGCATTCGGCGAACATTTCGGCAAAGCTGCTGAAGGAACTGGGCGGCGGGCGCGTGTTCGGGCCGCTGCTGATGGGCATGTCGAAGCCGGTGCAGATCGTTCCGATGACGTCGACGACGAGCGACCTCGTGACGATGGCGGTGCTCGCCGCGAGCGGCGTCGTCGACTGAATACCGATTGATTTTGACACGGCCGGGGGAGGCTTTAGTCTGAAACCATGATGAAGCCACCGCTTCTGTTCATTCACGGCATGTGGTCCACGCCGCACGTCTGGGATTGGTTCGCCGATCGCTACCGCGCGGCCGGTCACGCGGTCCATGTGCCCGCGCTGCCCTATCACGATGTCGATCCCGACGCGCCGCCCTCGCCGATCCTCGCGAGCATCGGCGTTCAGGATTATGTCGATGCTGTAGCCGCCACGGTGCGCACGCTGCCCGAAAGCCCGGTGATCGTCGGCCATTCGATGGGCGGCATGCTCGCCCAGAAGGTCGCCGAAGCCACCGGCGCGCGCGGTCTCGCCTTGCTGTCGCCCGCGCCGACGGCGACGGCGCAGAGCCTGTCGATCGCCCCGCTGCGCACGGTGTTCGGCATCACGGTGAAGCGCCAGTGGTGGAAGCAGCCGACCAAAATCGATGCCGAGCGCGCCCGCTGGGGCATCTTCAACGAAGTGCCCGCCGACATCGCCAATGCGGAAATCGCCAAGCTCGTTTGGGATTCCGGGCGCGTGCTGTTCCAGATTTCCATGCCGTGGGCGGACAAGACGCGCGCGACGCGCGTGGATTACGACAGGCTTTCGATGCCTGCGCTCGTGCTGGTCGGCGATCACGATCGCATCACGCCGATCGCGGTCGCCCGCGCGACGGCGCGCGCGCTCACCGGCCACACCGACTACCGCGAGATCCCCGGCGCGGGGCACTGGCTGTTCCACGATCCCGTCCGCGAAAAGGTCGCGGCCGAGATGGACGCCTTTCTCGGGCAGTTCGCGTAAGGCTACCCACGGATCGATCAGAACAGGCTGCCGTCCTTGCGCGTGAAGGGCCCGTCGTTCCGGGGCAAATGCAGGTCGATGTCGGGGTAGGTGCACGTATCGTCGGGAACATCGCTGCCCACGACAAGCAGCACCGCGTCCGCGTTCGAACGGTTCACGAAATGATGCGCGTCGCCGTCGTTCTTCGGGAACGCCGCGCAGTCGCCCGGTCGCATCAGCGTTTCGCCCGCGTTCGTCACCAGCACCGCCTCGCCGGAAATCACGATTGCGAATTCATCTTCCCTGCTGTGCCAGTGGCGCTGGCTCGACCACGCGCCCGGTTCCAGGCGGCAGAGGTTGGCGCCGAAATCCGTAAGCCCGCCGGGCGCGGCGAGCCGCCGGTAGTGACGCCCCGCGACGGCGGCGTTGTGGGGCGCCGGATAGCCGGTGCGGCAGACTTCGGGAATCGCATCGAGATCGAGTTTCGGCATGGTGCTTCCTTAAGGGCGCGACACGGGTATAAGCCCCTCTCATGTCCGCTGTCATCGATCCGCTAGCGCTCGCCCGCGCGCTCATCCACTGCCCCAGCATCACGCCGCGCGACGAAGGCGCGCAGGCCGTGCTCGCCGAAGCGCTGGAGGCGATCGGCTTCAGGGTCTGGCGTCACATGTGGGGCGAAGCGCCCGACGGCCCGGTGCACAATCTGTTCGCGCGGATCGGCACGGAAGGCCCGCATTTCGCCTTCGCCGGACATACGGACGTGGTTCCCGTGGGCAGCCGCGAGGGCTGGTCGGTCGAGCCGTTCGCCGCCGAGGTGCGGAATGGCCAGCTCGTCGGGCGCGGCGCGGCGGACATGAAGGGCGCGATCGCGGCGTTCGTCGCGGCGGCGGCCGAAAACCTTCCCGCGCGCGGCTCGCTCAGCGTCGTCATCACCGGCGACGAGGAAGGCCCCGCCACGTTCGGCACGAAGCCGCTGCTCGACTGGATGGAGGCGACCGGCAACGTCCCCGACCACTGCCTCGTCGGCGAGCCCACCAGCCGGCAGCGCCTCGGCGACATGGTCAAGATCGGGCGGCGCGGTTCGGTGAACGTGTGGATTCGTGTCCAGGGCGCGCAGGGCCACGTCGCCTATCCGCACATGGCCGACAACCCCGTGCGCCATCTCGTCAACATCCTCCACGCGCTGCAGGCGCGCGAACTGGATACGGGCAATGCGTGGTTCGATCCGTCGAACCTTGAAATCACCGACATGACCGTGGGCAACCCGGCGACCAACGTGATCCCGGCGACGGCGGAAGCCCGGATCAACATCCGGTTCAACGACGAACACACCGGCGCGGGCCTGGTGCAGTGGATCGAGGCGGTCGCAGCGCGCGAAACGGCGGGTGCGAACGTCGAGGCGAAAATCTCGGGCGAGGCGTTCCTCACCGCGCCGGGCGATTTCAGCGCGCTGCTGGCAAACGCGATCCGCACCGAAACCGGCATCGAGACCGAATTCTCGACAAGCGGCGGCACATCCGACGCGCGCTTCATCCGGCGCCTGTGCCCGGTCGTGGAATTCGGCCTGCCGGGGCTATCGATGCACAAGGTGGACGAGCATATCGCCGTGGACGACCTCCACGCGCTCACCCGCATCTACGGGCGCATTTTGCGGGATTATTTCGCGTAAGTCGTAAAGCCCCTCCTCTTCAGGGGAGGGGTTGGGGTGGGGCAGTTTCACTGCTCCACGCCGGGCTTGAGGATACGCCCCATCGGCCCCTCCCGCGAAGGAGGGATTGCGCCTACCCGCTGTTCCGCAGCCCCGCCGCAATGCCGTTGATCGTAAGGTGGATGCCTTCGCGCACGCGCGCATCCGTCTCGCCGCGCCGGTAGCGGCGGATGAGTTCCACCTGCAGCGCGTTCAGCGGCTCGATATAGGGCAGACGCATGCGGATGCGGCGCGCGAGCACGGGATCGTCGCCGAGCACGTCGGTCTTTCCGGTGATCTCCAGCAGCGAATCGTGCGTGCGCTTCCAGCCCGCGCTGATCGTGCCGAACACCTCGGCGCGCAGCGCCTCGTCCTCCACCAGCTCGCTGTAGAGCGCGGCGATCGCGATATCGGATTTCGCGAGCACCATCGCCATGTTCGAAAGCGTCGCGGCGAAAAACGGCCACTGCGCGTTCATCGCCCGCAGCAGCCCCTTGTCGCTGAACCCGATCAGCGCCGCGCCGACGCCGAACCAGCCCGGCAGCATCACGCGCGCCTGCGACCAGCTGAACACCCAGGGGATCGCGCGCAGATCCTCGATCCGGTCGGATTTCGTGCGCGACGACGGGCGCGAACCGATCTTCAGTTCCGCGATTTCGCCCACCGGCGTCGCGGCGCGGAAATAGGTGTTGAAGCCCGGCGTTTCATACACGAGGCCGCGATAGGCGGCGCGCGCCGAACCGCTCAGCATCTCCATCGCGGCGCGGAAACGCGCGAGGTCGGCGGGGTCGGTCTCCGGCGGCGCCAGCGTCGCGAGCAATGTCGCTGACGTCATCGTTTCCAGGCTGAGCGCGGCAAGCGCGGGCGTGCCGTATTTGGAGGCGATCACCTCGCCCTGCTCGGTGATGCGGATGCGCGCGCCCACTGTGCCCGGCGGCTGCGCGCGGATGCCCGCAAACGCCGATCCGCCGCCGCGCCCGACCGTACCGCCGCGCCCGTGGAACAGCTGCAGCCGGATGCCCGCGTCCGCGAACACGTCGGCAAGCGCGCGCGAGGCTTCGAACAGCGCCCAGCTAGACGTCAGATAGCCGCCGTCCTTGTTGCTGTCCGAATAGCCGATCATCACTTCCTGCACGCCGCCGCGCGCGTCGGCGAGCGCGCGCGACTCGGGCATCGCCAGAAAGGCGCGCATCACGGCGGGCGCGGCTTCCAGATCCTCGATCGTTTCGAAGAGCGGCGACACCATGACGTCACACGCGGGCACGTCTCCGGGGCGGTAGAGGCCGACCTCCTTCAAAAGCAGGTACACTTCGAACAGGTCGGCAACGCAGGTCGAATGCGAGATGACATAGTTGCGAACGGCGGCCGGGCCGTAGCGCGCGTGCGCCTCGGCGGCGGCGCGCAGGATCGCGAGTTCGCTTTGCGTGACCTCCGAATAGTCGGCGAACGGGCTGCCGAGCAGCCGCCGGTGCGCGAGTTCGCGGCGCAGCAGTTCCGTCCGTTCATCCGGCCCGAGCGCTTCGTAGTCGGGGCAAACGCCCGCCTCGCGCAGCAGCTCCGCGACGACCGCGCGGTGGACGCCGCTGTTCTGCCGCATGTCGAGCGACGCGAGGTGGAAACCAAAGATGCCCACCGCGCGGATCAGATCGTCGAGACGGTTGCCCACCAGCCGCTCGCCGCCGTGCGCGACGAGGCTTGCGCGCACCACCTCCAGATCGGCAACCAGCGCACCGGGCCCCGGATAGCTTTCCGCGATCAGTGCCGAGGCGCGCGGCGGGCGGGTGCCGGTCCGCTCCGCGTGGGTTTCGGCGAGCCGGGCGTAGATGCCCGAAAGCGCGCGGCGATAGGGTTCGTCCTGCCGGTGCGGCGACTCGTCGCCGCTGTCGTCGGCGAGCGCGGCAAGCTCCGGGGTGATGCGGGCGATCGACGCGCTGATCGAAAGCTCGGCGCCGAGCCGGTGCACTTCGCCGAGATAATATTGCAGCGCCGCCCGCGCCTGCCCGGCGAGCGCGGTCCGCAGCGTTTCGGCGGTGACGAAGGGATTGCCGTCGCGGTCGCCGCCGATCCAGCTTCCCGGTTTCAGGAAGCTGCCGACGTCGGCGCCGAGCAGCGTCTCGGCGCGGCGATGCAGGGCCGGGAGCACGGGCAGCAGATTGTCGCGCATCACGGAGAGCGCGTTCGCGATCTCGTCGACGACGAGCAGGCGCACCGCGCGCAGCGGGCGCGTTTGCCAGAGCAGCGCGATCTGGCGGTAAAGTTCGGAATCGATCGCCTGCCTGTCCGCCGCTGCCGCGCGCCGCGCGACAAGCTCGGCGATCGCGCTTTCGCGGTCGATCACGCTCTTGCGCCGCACTTCGGTCGGGTGCGCGGTGAGCACGGGGGAGATGAGCGCGCCCGCGAGCGTCGCGGCGACCTCGCCCGGCGCGACGCCGTGGCGTGCGAGTTCGTCAAGCGCGCCTTCGAGGCGTTCCGGCCGCTTTTCCGCGCCCTCGGGCACGAGTCCCGTCTGCCGGTCCTCGGCGATGTTGGCGAGCAGCGAGAAGTTCAGGAAGCCGCGAATGAAGCGCACGGCGTCGTCGAGGCTGAGCCCGGCGAGCAGCCGCGCAAGCTCCGCGCGCCGTTCCGGCCCGTCGTCGCGGTGGACCGCGACGGAGGCCTGCCGCAGCGCCTCGATCGTGTCGAACGCGGCCTTGCCGTCGAAATCGCGGATGACGTCACCGAGCAGGCGGCCGAGGTGGCGCACCTCGTCCCGGTCGGAAAGCATGGCGGGCTGGCGAAGGGGAACAGGGCTCATGCGGCAAGGCTATTCCCGCCGATGCTGCACCGCAACAGCAGAACGTCTAGGCTTCCAGTTCGGTGTCCCAATAGAGGTAATCGCGCCACGTTTCATGCAGGTGGTGCGGCGGAAACGCGCGGCCGTTCACCTGAAGCTCGTGCGCGGTCGGCTGGCGCGGGGCAGAGCGCAGCGCCATGTGCGCCTCCGCCGGCGTGCGCCCGCCCTTGCGCAGATTGCACGGCGCGCAGGCCGTGATGACGTTCGCCCATGTCGTGCGCCCCCCGTAAGCGCGCGGCACGACGTGATCGAACGTAAGATCGCCGCGCGCGCCGCAATACTGGCACGAGAAGCGATCGCGCAGGAACAGGTTGAAGCGCGTGAACGCCGGGTGCGACGAGGGCTTCACATAATCCCGCAGCGCAATGACCGAAGGCAGCCGCATCGCGAAGCGCGGGCTGTGCACCACGCGATCGTATTCGGCGACGACGGAAACACGGTCGAGAAACGCCGCCTTGATCGCCGTCTGCCAAGACCACAGGCTGAGCGGATAATAAGACAGCGGCGTATAATCGGCGTTCAGCACCAGCGCCGGACAGCTTTCCGGCGACACCGCGCGCGCTTCGAGAAGTTCGGTCGTGTACATGCACCAGCCCGCAATCCTGCGGACCGCCGGGATGCTAGCCTACCCTGTCGCACGCAAGGCGGCCGCACCGGCCGTCCGCAACTCTACTCTTCGTACCCTACAGCGTATTGTGTGTCGCCGCTATGACACCACTTGATCTGGGTTGAGGTCAATGCGCTTTGTGCAGATGTGCCAAGATTTTCGGGAGAGCCGGTCATCACGGTCGTCACGCGTTTCGCGCCGAGCCCCACCGGGCGGCTGCATCTGGGCCATGCCTTTTCGGCGCTGACCGCGTTCCGCCTTGCCGAGGCGCGCCGGGGGCGTTTTCTGCTGCGGATCGAGGATATCGACACGGCGCGCTGCCGCGCCGAATATATCGACGGCATCTACGAAGATCTCGCCTGGCTCGGCCTTGCGTGGGAAACGCCGGTGCGCCGCCAGTCCGCGCATAGGGACGACTACGCCCAGGCGCTCGCGCGGCTGCAGGCGGCCGATCTCGTCTACCCCTGTTTCTGCACGCGCACCGACATCGCCGCAGCCGCCGCCGCGCCGCACGGCGCGCAGCCGCTATACCCCGGCACCTGCCGCGCGCTGGACGCGGCAACGCGCGCGCGCCGCATGGCCGAGCCGCACGCGTGGCGCATCGACATCGCCCGCGCCGCCGCAATCACCGGGCCGCTTTCGTGGCACGACACCGCGCGCGGCGACATCGCGGCAGCGCTCGAGGCCGAAGGCGACGTCGTGCTCGCGCGCAAGGACGCCGGCACCAGCTATCACCTCTCCGTCACCCTCGACGACGCCCTGCAGGGTGTCACCGATATCGTCCGCGGCGAGGATCTGTTTTCGGCGACGCACATCCACCGGCTGCTGCAGGCGCTGCTCGGCCTGCCGACGCCGCGTTATCACCACCACGCGCTGCTCACGGGCCCGGACGGCAAGCGCCTCGCCAAACGCGACCGCGCCGAGACACTCGCCGAACTTCGCGCACGGGGCGTCTCCGCAGACGCCATAAAGCATCAACTCGGTTTTGCCTGACGCGGCGACTTTTGCTAGGCGGGCCGCGCCGGGGGGCGAAACGAGGAGATCGACACGTGTTGCGTATCGCGCTCGGCGCCCCTTTTTTCATGATGTCCGCCGCGCTTGCGCAGGTGCCGCCCGAAGCTCCGCCCCAAACCCCCACCGAACGCCCCGCCGAAGGCGTGCTGCCCGCCGCCGTCAGCGACATGATCCGCGCCGCCGAGCCCGGCCAGCTCGATACGATCGCGGCGCTCGCGCGGCGCACACAGCCGCAGGCGATGGCGGAGATCGATGCGCTGGTTTCGGAAATCCGCGCCGCGCAGGAGGCCGAGAAGCAGCGCAGGCAGCTGCTCGCCACGCAGGGCTTCACCAACGGCTGGGAAGGCGAGGCGGCGGTCGGCGCGACCTTCACCACGGGCAACACCGATCAGCGCGGCGCTTCGGGCAAGATCGATCTCGTGAAGCAGGGGCTGACCTGGCGGCACCGCCTGTTCGCCGAAGCCGATTTTCAGGAATCGGACGGAGAGCGCACGCGCGAGCGCTACAGCGCATCCTATCAGGCGGACCAGCGGTTCAGCCCGCGTTTCTACACCTTCGGCTTCGTCGGCTGGGAAAGCGACCGGTTCGCGGGCTTCAACCGCCGCTTCACCGAATCGGCCGGTTTCGGCTGGATCGCGGCGGAAAAGCCGCGCCTTCGGCTGGTCTTCGAAGGCGGTCCGGCGCTTCGCCAGACGCGCTTCGTCTTCGACGATATGGAACCCGACGCCGACCGAAGCCGGAACGAACTGAGCATGCGCGGCAAAACCACGCTGCGCTGGACGGTGATCGGCGATCTGGTTTTCACCGAGGATGCGGGCTTCGTCGTGGGCAACGGTAACGACACGCTGTTCGCGAACAGCGCGCTCACCACCAAGCTGATCGGCAATCTTTCGACGCGGCTGTCGTTCGACGTGAAGCACGAAACCGATCCGCCCGACGACAAGGTGAAGACCGATACCGTCACGCGCGCCAGCCTCGTCTACAAATTCTAGGCGCCGTTATGCCGACAGGTGACAAGCGCGCCGAAACCCCTATGACTCTGGCCCCATGACCGGACTCGTCATCGCTCTCATCGTCATCGGCGCGCTTGCGACCGCCGCCGTGCTCGTGCGCGGCATCATCGTGATGGCGCGCGGCAAGGATATCACCGGCCGGCAATCGAACCGGCTGATGAGTTATCGCGTGCTGCTGCAGGGGCTCACCGTTCTGCTTGTCATCGTCCTTATCCTGATGACCCGCAACGGAGGCTGACGTCATGGTGAAACTCAACAAGATCTACACGCGCACCGGAGACGACGGCACGACCGGGCTTGTCGACGGCAGCCGCCGCGCCAAGCACGATGCGCGCGTCACCGCGTACGGCACGGCGGACGAGGCCAACAGCGCGATCGGCGTCGCCCGGCTTCACGCTTCGGGCGAAGCGGACGCGATGCTCGCGCGCATCCAGAACGACCTTTTCGATCTGGGCGCGGACCTCGCGACGCCGGGCGAAATCACGGGCGCACTGCGCATAACACAGCCGCAGGTCGATCGGCTGGAACGCGAGATCGACGCGATGAACGCCGATCTCCAGCCGCTCACCAGTTTCATCCTGCCGGGCGGATCGGCGCTCGCCGCCTGTCTTCATGTCGCGCGCACCGTCGTTCGCCGTGCCGAGCGCATCGCCGTGGAAGCGAACGAAACCGATGCGATCGGCGATCTGCCGATCAAATATTTGAACCGATTGTCCGATCATTTGTTTGTCTTGGCACGTCACTGCAACGACGAGGGCCGGGCCGACGTGCTCTGGGTTCCGGGCGCCAACCGGTGAACCTGAACGCGGCCTTTGCCCAAACGGGAAGGTCGCATGGTTTTAAGAACGGTTTCTCGGCACGCTGAACTCCGCGACCTGCTGCAGAATACGCGGCAGCGCAGCCTCGCTCTTGCAGCGCCGCTTTCCGACGCCGACGCCAGCGTGCAGTCGATGCCCGACGCAAGCCCCGCGAAATGGCACCTTGCGCACACGACGTGGTTTTTCGAAACCTTCGTGCTAACGCCGCATGTCGCGGGCTATGCCGTTTTCGATCCGGCGTACGGGTATCTGTTCAACAGCTACTACGAAGCCGCAGGCCCGCGCCTTCGCCGCGACCGGCGCGGGATGCTGACGCGGCCTTCGCTTGCCGAAATCCTCGCGTGGCGCGCGCATGTCGATGCCGCGCTCGATGCCGCGATCGACGACCTTCCCGAAGCCGCGCGCACGCTTGCAACACTCGGCTGCCATCACGAGCAGCAGCATCAGGAATTGCTGCTGACGGATATATTGCACTTGTTTTCCGAAAACCCCCTCGCCCCCGCCTTTGCCCCGGACGCGCCCTTTCCGCCTGCCGCCCGGGATGCCGCGCATGATTGGGCCGCGCACCCCGGCGGCATCGTTTCCATCGGCCACGGCGGAGACGGCTTCGCCTTCGACTGCGAAACCCCGCGTCACGACGTGCTTCTGCAACCCTTCGCGCTCGGATCGCGGCTGGTGACGAATGCCGAATGGACCGCGTTCATCGACGACGGCGGCTATCGCACCCCGTCGCTCTGGCTTTCGGACGGCTGGGCGTGGGTGCAGCGCGAAGCGGTTTCCGCGCCGCTTTACCGGGAGCGCGGAGACACGGGCTGGTCCGCGATGACGCTTGCCGGGCGGCAACCCGTCGATCCCGCAGCGCCCGCAACCCACGTCAGCTATTTCGAAGCCGATGCCTTCGCGCGCTGGGCGGGCGCACGCCTGCCGCGCGAGGCGGAATGGGAAGCGATGGCCGAAAGCCCCGCACTTTCGCAGATGTTCGGCGTGTGCTGGCAATGGACGGAAACCGCATACGCGGCCTATCCGCGCTTCCGCCCGGCGGCGGGCGCGGTGGGCGAATATAACGGCAAGTTCATGTGCGGGCAGTTCGTGCTGCGGGGCTCTTCATGCGCGACGCCGCCGGGCCATTCCCGCAGCAGCTATCGCAATTTCTTCTATCCCCACCAGCGCTGGCAGTTCACCGGCGTGCGGCTGGCCAAAGATATGGGAACGGATGCGTCATGACGTCATCGACCGAAACGCTGCTCAAAGACGATTTCGCGGACGCCGTGATCGAGGGGCTTTCCCAGCGGCGCAAGGTGATCCCGGCGCGCTATTTTTATGATCGGAAGGGCTCCGAACTTTTCGAGGCGATCACCGCGCTTCCCGAATATTATCCGACGCGAACCGAAACCGCGCTGCTCGATGCCCACGCACCGGAAATCGGGCGGATCGCGGGGCCCGGCAAGGTCGTTGTCGAATTCGGCTCCGGCTCCTCCATGAAAACGCCGGTCTTCGTGGAGGCCGTCCGCGCCGCCGCTTATGTGCCGATCGATATTTCGGCGGATTTTCTGCGCGATGCGGCGGCCGGGCTTTCGCGCGCGCTGCCGGATCTCGATATCCTGCCCGTCGCGGCGGACTTCACAAAGCCGATCGCACTGCCGCGCAGCGTGGAAGGGCGGTCGATGATCGGCTTTTTCCCGGGTTCGACCATCGGCAATCTTTCGCATGCCGCCGCCGTCGACCTGCTGCGCGCGTTCCGCATCACGCTCGGCGCGGATCCCTGGCTCGCCATCGGCATCGATCTGCGCAAGAATCCGCGCCTGATCGAAGCGGCGTACGACGATGCGGCGGGCGTGACGGCGGCGTTCAATCTGAACCTGCTCGCGCGCGTCAATCGCGAACTCGGCGGCGACATTCCGCTCGACGCCTTTGAACATCACGCCGTGTGGAACGACGATCTCGGGCGCATCGAAATGCACCTCGCCGCCACGCGCGACGTGCGCTTTCACGCTGCCGGAGAGACATTTTTCCTCCGTGACGGCGAAACGATCCACACCGAAAACAGTCACAAGTACATGATCGAGGAAACGCGCCTGCTCGCCCGCGCCGCCGGCTGGCAACCGATCCGCTACTGGACCGACGCGCGCGATCTCTTCAGCCTGCACCTGTGGCGCGGCGGCGGCGGCGCGATGGAGCCGTGAGACGCGATTTGACGGTGATCTGACGGAGCGTTCGCGGGGCGGCTGACGCGGCGGGCCTAGAAGGACATGTGTCGGCGGTGGTGGTCGCAGCCGCTGCCGGCACGGAATTTCCTTTGAAAGCCGCCCCCATGCCCTCCGATTTCAAACGCATTCTGCTCGCCGCCGCGCTTGCCGCCGCCGCCTTCAACGTCACCGCGCCCGCCGGGCGCGCCGCCGACACGCCGGGCGACCATGCGCTGGAGCAGCCGATCGAAACCGAACACCGGCCGCGCCGGATCCGGATCGAACGCTGCGGCGCAGGCGAGATACAGTTCGGCAACCTTCTTGAAATATAACGCTGCGCGTCTTTAGCGCTGGCGCTTACCCGCCGCCGGACGTAGGCAAAGGGCCTGATTCCAGCAGGCAGGAGGCAGAACCATGAGCGTACCCCCGACGATTACACGCGTTCAACTGGGCGGCTCGAGCGAGCCGACCTTCATCATCAAGGACGGTGAGACGTATTACGTCACCCAGTCGGTCGCCACTTACAATCCCGCCGAGGCGACGACCGATCAGGAGAAATCCGACATCAAGAGCCTGATCGGCATCTTCGAGGCCGCGAAGAAGGCAGGCGGCTCGGTCGAGGCGGTGAAACTGCCCAAGGCGAACAACGTGATGTCGTTCCAGCAGACCTGGTTCGGCAAGAAATAACCCGGGCGACCGGACGGTGAATCGCGGCGACGCTGCCGAAACCCGGCGGCGCGCCCGTCATCGCGACTGCGTGCCGCCGCCGCCCTGGTTGACGCTGGTGCCGCCGTCGGATCGCTGGCGCCGCACCGACGCCGACGCGCTGCTTTCGCGGCTTGAGCCGACGCTGTGCTGGGCGGGGGTCACGCGCGTCAGCGAGGTGACGCATCTCGACCGGGTCGGGCTGCCGGTGTTCCAGGCGGTGCGGCCGATGAGCCGCTCGCTCGCGGTGCATCAGGGAAAGGGCCGGTGCGAGGCGGACGCGCGCATTTCCGCCGTCATGGAAGCGATCGAAGGCGCCTGCGCGGAATCGGTGCAGGCGGACGGGCCCCGGTGCCGCTTCGATGCGCTTGTGCAGGACGCGCGCCTGCCGCGTTTCCTCGATTACGGCGAGGTGCGGCCGAGCCAGACGCAGTGGCGCGACGCGCCGATCCGCTGGCACGCGGCGGAGCGTTTCCCTCACGGCGGCCATGTCTTCGTTCCCTTCGACACGGTTTCGGTGGATTTCACCTTCGACGGCGACAGCCCCTTCGCGCGCTCGAGCCTCGGCCTCGGCGCGGGCGCCTGTCTGGAAGACGCGACCGTCGCCGCGCTGCTCGAACGGATCGAGCGCGATACGCAGGCCTACTGGCTGAAAAGCGGCATGGCCGGGCAGGCGCGGGCGCGGGTCGATCCGCATACGATCGATGCTCCGTGGTTTCCGGGGCTGGAAGCGGCCCTCGCGGATCTCGGCATCGCCATCGCCGTCTATGTCGTTGAAAGCGCCGGGCGGCTGCCCACCGTGATGTGCCGCCTTGATGATCCGGGGTATGCGCCATCGTTTCTCGGCGCCGCGTGCCGCCCCGATCCCGACGATGCGCTGTTCCGCGCCTTCGCCGAAGCGGCGCAATCGCGTCTCACGCTCATCAGCGGCACGCGCGACGATATCGCCCCCGACGAACCGACGCAGGCGGGGCACCGCGCGCTCGGCGCGCCGACCGGCACGGGCGCGGACTGGCGCCGCGTGCGCGATGCCTATTGCGCGCGCCCGTCGCTCGATGCGCTCTGCGCCCGTCTTGCGGACGACGGCGTGCACAACATGGCCCGCTGCGACCTCTCCCCGCCCGGCGGCGCCGTCAGCGTCGTGCGCCTGTGGGTGCCCGGCATGCTGGGATCAGAACAATGTCTCTAAGCGTATACATCGGCCCCACCCTCGCCCCCGAAAACCGCCCCGCCGCCGATAACATCGTCTACTTCCCCCCCGCCACCGCCGGAGACCTCCTCGCCCTCACCAGTCAGCCGCCCCACCGCGTCCTACTGATCGACGGCCTCTTCGAAGCGGCCCGCGCACCCTGGCACAAGGAAATCCTCGTCCTCCTCGCCAGGGGTTTCGACGTGTGGGGCGCCGCCAGCCTCGGCGCGCTGCGCGCCGCCGAGCTTCACACGCTCGGGATGCGCCCCAAGGGCGCCATCGCCCGCGCCTATGCCGCCGGGCGCATCATCGGCGACGATGAGGTGGCCGTAGCGCACGCCCCGGCAGCCCTGCGCCACCGGCCGCTTTCACTGGCGCAGGTCGATGTGCGCGCAACACTCGCCGCCGCCCTTCGCGCACGGTTGCTATTAGCCGAGGAAGCCCGGCAACTGCGCGCGGCGTCGCACGCGATCTTCTTCAAGGACCGCACGATGCCCGCGCTGCTCGCCGCCGCCGCGCGCCTGCTGCCGCAAGACCGCGCCGCGCATCTGGCCGCCTGGATGCCGACCGGCTTCGTGTCGCAAAAGGCCCGCGACGCCGCGCAGGCCATCAATGACGCGCGCACCGCGCCCTTCGTTCCGCGTTATCGCGACCCGCCCCCCGAAACGCTGTTTCTCACGCGGCTTCGGGATGAGCGTTTCTGAGAACAGGCGCCAGATAGGACGAGAACAGCGACCAGTGTTCCGGCTTCCGGAACGGCAGGTGATTGTGCAGCCAGGCCACGATATTGCCGTCCGTCATCGGGACGTCGGGCGACCAGATCGCCGCGATGCGCCGCCGCCACGCCGCCGCCATCGCCGGCCCAGCCACGTGGCCGACCGCGCAGCTTGCAAGCACGCCGTAGAGATCGGCGAACAGCGTCGGCTCGACGATCAGATCGAAATAGGCGACCGCCTCGTCGGGCCTGCGCTGCATCAGCTTCAGGAATCCGAGATCCTCGAAGAAATTGTCGTTGGGCAGCGGATCGAGATCGAGGCACCGCTGCAGATAGTCGCCGCCCTTGCCGTGCTCGCCCAGGAAGATGAGGCCGAACGCCGCTTCCTTGATGCGTTCGGAATGATAGGGGTTCAGCTCCACCGCGTTTTCGAAATGGGTACGCGCGGCATCCCACCCCCCGCGCCAGAGCTGGCACCAGCCCATCACCGTGTAGCCGTGGATATGGCCGCGATCGAGTGAGAGCGACGTCTTCGCGAGTTCGAATGCGCGCACGCGGTTCGCGGCGGGATCAACACCGGCCACCTTGTAGAAATAGTTGGTGTTGTAGAGCCGGATGAGATGGGGATAGGCGACCGCCAGTTCCGGCGCGTCCGCGATCACGCCTTCGAGCAGCGCCGCGGCTTCCTTCGCCTCCGCAAGCGTCGATGCCGTGCGGGCGCGGTGGCGCGCAAAAAGATAGCGGTCGTAAACCGCGCTCGGCTGCGCGCGCGGCACCGCATCACGCTCGACGCGCGGCGTCACCGCGCCGATGATGCGATCGACCATCGCGTCGATCGCTTGCTGAAGATCGCCGACTTCGATCGAGACTGGGTTCGACCACACGACCGAACGATCCGACAGCCGCGTGAGCACAGGCGTGACCCGCACATGCGCGCCCGATTGCCGGAGCGTCGCGGTGAGCGCGTAGGCGATGGTTCCCGCACCGAACATCGGCACTTCATCCGACGAGGGCATGCGGTCTTCGACAAGCACGCGCAGATCCTTGAAGCGCGACAGGCCGGAAAGCACCTCTTCGCGCACGCCCTCCGCCAGATGCAGAAGATCGCCCGCAAACCCGGTTTCGACGAACGGGCATACCAGCAGCAGCGGCGGGCCGTCGTGAGCGGGCAGCGCCGGTGCCGCCGGAATGACCGCCGCCGCCGACACCGCGACCGGCACACCGGCAACGCCCGCCAGCGTTTCGAGCGCGGCGGGCCCGGGCGCCGTGCCGAGCTCGGAGGCGAGATAATCGCGCAGTTTCTGGAAGCGGCGATGCGCGATCGGTGCCGCGCCGCGCATGGCGTCCGCCCGCATGGCGAGGACGGTCACCTCCTCGTCGCCCGGATCGCGCAGAAGATAATGATCGGCGATGCGGCGCGCCGATTCGGTATCGCCGGTTTCGACCGCGCGCGCGAGGCCCCGCCGGGCCGCATCGGCAAGCCGCGTATCGAAATCCGCGCGCGCGAGCGTGAGCCATTCGTCGTACTCGTCGCTGACGAACAATCCGCCGAGCAAGTGTTCGCGCCCCGCCGCCTCGGCCGCATTCGCGATATCCGCAGGCGACCCTGCGATGGCAGCCTCGATGGCCGCGATATCGCTCTGCCACCCTTCGCTGAGCCAAACGCTCTCCCGGTCGGACGAAAGAATGTCCACGCCGGTTGCCGCAGCGGCGCTGCGGACTTCGAGCAGACATTGCCGAAGGCTGCCGCGCGCCTGCGCTTCGCCGCGATCGCCCCAGAAGAGATCGGCAAGCCGCGTGCGCGGCGCGGCATATCCGCGCGACAGCGCTAGATACGCGACAAGCGCGCGCGCGCGCTTGGACCGCGGTGTGACATCGGCGTCGCCGACGCAGAATCGCACCTCTCCCAACAGCTGCAAACGCAAATGTGCGCCACCGCCGACTGGCGATGTCTCCCTGTTCACGACGGACCCCGACTGCTTCTTTTTAGAGTTGCACCATTCTGGCACGCGAATTCTTCACGTCAAACGGTGAGTTGCGCGGCTTGGACGTTGACACACACGCCCTGTTGACGCAGTTCCTCGCGCGATCCGGCTGCTGGAAGCCGGGCCAGCTTTCCGGAGGATGCCGATGAAGATCCTTGTGCCCGTGAAGCGGGTCATTGACTACAACGTCAAGGCGCGCGTGAAGTCCGACCAATCGGGCGTCGAACTCGCCAACGTCAAGATGAGCATGAACCCCTTCGACGAGATTGCCGTCGAAGAGGCGATCCGTCTGAGGGAAAAGGGTGCGGCGACCGAGATCGTCGTGGTTTCCATCGGCGTTCAGCAGTGCCAGGAAACGCTCCGCACCGCGCTTGCGATGGGCGCCGATCGCGGCATCCTCGTCACCACCGACGTCACCACCGAGCCGCTCGCGGTCGCGAAGATCCTTGCGAAGATTGCCGAAGCGGAAGGCCCCGGCCTCATCATCCTGGGCAAGCAGGCGATCGACGACGACGCCAACCAGACCGGCCAGATGCTCGCCGCGCTGCTCGGCTGGGCGCAGGGCACCTTCGCCTCCAAGATCGAGGTTGCGGGAGACACCGTCAATGTGACGCGCGAAGTCGACGGCGGTCTTGAGACGCTCAGCCTGAAGGCACCGGCGATCATCACCACCGATCTTCGTTTGAACGAACCGCGCTATGCGTCGCTGCCGAACATCATGAAGGCGAAGTCCAAGCCGATCGCCGCCAAGACGCCCGACGATTTCGGCGTCGATGTCACACCGCGCCTGAAGACGCTGAAGGTCAGCGAGCCGCCGAAGCGGCAGGCGGGCATCAAGGTCGATTCGGTCGATGCCCTGATCGGCAAACTCAAGGAAATGGGAGCGATCGCATGAGCGTCCTCGTCCTCGCTGAACACGACAACACCGCGATCAAGGACGCCACCCGCGTCGCCGTGACCGCCGCCGGGAAGCTCGGCGGCGACGTGCATGTGCTCGTCGCGGGCCACAATGCCGCCACCGCCGCCGATGCCGCTGCCAAGATCGCCGGAGTCTCGAAGGTGCTGCTCGCCGACGATGCTGCCTATGCCAACGCGCTTGCCGAAAACGTCGCGCCGCTGATCGAAGGCCTGATGGCGAACTACGACGCGCTCGTCGCCCCGGCCACCACTTCGGCCAAGAACATCATGCCGCGCGTCGCCGCGAAGCTCGACAGCCAGCAGATCTCCGAGATCACCGGCATCGTCGATGCAAGCACGTTCGAGCGGCCGATCTATGCAGGCAACGCCATCGCCACCGTGCAGTCGGGCGACGCCAAGAAGGTCATCACCGTGCGCGGCACGGCCTTCGAGAAGGCCGGCGACGGCGGCTCGGCGAGCGTCGAGGCGGTTTCCGGCAGCAGCGACGCAGGGCTTTCCAGCTTCGTCGGCGCCGAAATCGCGAAGCTCGAGCGCCCGGAACTGACCGCCGCCAAGATCATCGTTTCGGGCGGACGCGCGCTCAAGGATGCCGATACGTTCCAGAAGGTCATCTTCCCGCTGGCCGACAAGCTCGGCGCCGCCGTCGGCGCATCGCGCGCCGCCGTCGATGCAGGTTATGTGCCCAACGACTATCAGGTCGGCCAGACCGGCAAGATCGTCGCGCCGGAGCTTTACATCGCCGTCGGCATCTCGGGCGCCATTCAGCACCTGGCGGGCATGAAGGATTCGAAGATCATCGTCGCCATCAACAAGGATGAGGACGCCCCGATCTTCCAGGTCGCGGACCTCGGCCTCGTCGGCGACCTGTTCACCATCGTCCCCGACCTCACGCAGAAGCTGTAACCCATGAAGACGATCGGCGTCATCGGTTCGGGCCTGATGGGCAACGGCATCGCGCACGTCTCCGCGCTCGCCGGGTTCGACGTCATTCTTTCGGATGTCGAGCTTGCGCGCGCAGAGGCGGGCAAGGCGGTGATCGAGAAGAATCTCGGCCGCGCCGTTACCAAAGGCACGATGCAAGTGGGCGAAGTGGAGGCCACGCTCGCGCGCATCCGGCTGACCACTGACCCTTCCGACTTTGCGACGTGCGACCTCGTGATCGAAGCCGCGACCGAGAACGAAGCGGTGAAGAAGGCGATCTTCAAGGGGCTGACCCTGAAGGACACCGCGCTTCTCGCTTCCAACACCTCGTCGATCTCGATCACGCGGCTGGCCGCGGCGACCGATCGCCCGGACCGCTTCGTGGGCCTGCACTTCTTCAACCCCGTGCCGGTGATGAAGCTCGTGGAGATCATCCGCGGCCTCGCCACATCGGACGCGACCACGGCGGCGATGCACGATTTCTGCAGGGCGATCGGCAAGACCACGGTGGAAGCGCTCGACAGCCCGGCGTTCATCGTCAACCGCGTGCTCTGCCCGATGCTGAACGAGGCGATCTTCGCGCTCGGCGAAGGCGTCGGCTCGGTCGTCGACATCGACCAGGGCATGCGGCTCGGCGCCAATCACCCGATGGGGCCGCTGACGCTCGCCGATTTCGTCGGTCTCGATACGCTGCTCAGCGTCATGCACGTGATGCAGGAAGCGACCGGTGATCCCAAGTACCGCCCGGCGCCGCTGCTTGTGAAATACGTCGAGGCCGGCTGGTACGGCAGGAAGAGCGGGCGCGGCTTCTACGACTATTCGGGCGAAGCGCCGGTCCCCACCCGCTAGACCGACAGCAGCAGCCCCGCGAGGGCTGCGCTCATCAGATTGGCAAGGCTGCCCGCAACGAGCGCCTTGATGCCGAGCTTTGCGATCATAGGGCGCTGACTGGGCGCGAGACTTCCTGTGACCGCCATCTGGATCGCGATCGAACTGAAATTGGCGAAGCCGCACAGCGCGAACGTGACGATCGCCACCGTTGCGGGCGCCAGCGCGCCCTGTTGCGCGCCGAGATCGATGTAGGCGACGAACTCGTTGAGGACGACCTTGGTGCCGAAGAGGCCGCCCGCGATCCCCGCCTCGTCCCACGGTACGCCGAGCAGATACATGACGGGCGCGAAGACGTAGCCGATGAGCTGCTGGAAGGTGAGGCCTTCGAGCCCGAACCAGCCGCCGACCCCTGAAAGCAGCCCGTTCGCGAGCGCGACCAGCGCCACGAACGCGAGTACCATGGCGCCCACTGCAACCGCGAGCTTCACGCCGGTCTGCGCACCCTGCGCCGCCGCCATGATGATGTTCGCGGGCTTTTCATCGTGATCGGCGATCTCCACGATCTCGCCCTGCGTGCGCGCAAGGTCGGCGGGATCGTCGGGCATGATGAGCTTGGCCATCAGGATGCCGCCGGGCGCCGCCATGAAGCTCGCCGCGAGCAGATAATCGATGCGGATGCCCATCGACGCATAAGCGGCAAGGATGGTGCCCGCGACCCCCGCCATGCCGGACGCCATGACCGTGAAGAGCTGCGCGGGGCTGAGCCCGGCGAGATAGGGCCGGATGACGAGCGGAGATTCGCTCTGGCCCACGAAGATGTTCGACGCCGCGCAGAGCGATTCGACCTTGCTGATGCCGGTGATCTTTTCGAGCCCTCCGCCGATCCAGCGGATGACGAACTGCATCACGCCGAGGTGATAGAGAATGGCGATGAGCGCGGCGAAGAAGATGATCGTCGGCAGCGCCTGAAACGCGAAGCTCTGCCCGAGCGGATCGCCGAGCAGCGCGCCGAACAGAAATTCCGAGCCCGCCCGCGCATAGCCGAGCAATTCTCCGACGCCCCCGGAAAACCAGGCCAGCGCGCGGCGACCCGCCGGAACATAGAGCACAAGAACCGCGATCCCCGCCTGCAGCGCGAACGCGGCACCCACGACGCGCAGGCGGATGGCGCGCCGGTTCGCGGACAAGAGCACGGCGATGGCGAGAATGAGCGCAATGCCGCCGAGCCCGATCAGTATCCGCATTGTCCCCCCGCCGAACGCCGGTTTCCCGAGCCCCAGCTATAGAGCTTTCTCGGCATGCGAAAAGCGGATAGCAACGGGCCCGATGACGACGCCCACGCCGCCGATTTCCCGATCGCTTTTCGCTTTCTCGGTGCTTTACGGCGGCATGGCCTGCATCGCCGGCGTGCTGGGCAACAAGCAGATCGCGCTGGGGCCGCTGACCGTCGAGGCCGGTATTTTCGCATTCCTGCTGCTCGTGGTGCTGTCGAGCGCGACGGCCGAGTTGCATGGGCGCAAGGCGGCAAACCACCTCGTGTTTCTGGGCTTCGTGCCGCTTGTCGTGTCGATGGTGCTGATCGTCAGCGTGCTGGCGCTGCCCGCCGCGCCGGAAATGGACGCGGAGCGGCTTGCCGGTTTCCAGACCATCCTCGCGCAGAGCCCGCGCCTGATGGGCGCCGGCATCGTGGCTTACGGTATCTCGCAGCTTCTGAACGTCGGCGTGTTCAGCCTGCTGCGGCGCGAGGGAGGCTGGCTGTGGCTTCGCAGTGCGCTCGCCAGCGTTCTTTCGCAGATCATCGACACGCTGATCTTCATCACGCTGGCCTTTTACGGCCTTTTCCCGATCCTCGATCTGATGATCGGGCAGATGCTCGCCAAGATCATGCTGTCGATCGTGCTTGTTCCGCCGCTGGTTCAGGGCTTCGTCGCGATCGGCCGGAAACTCGACGCAAGAGGTTAGCGACACCCCGGCGCGTGGTCGCCGTCTTCGATCTCGACCGTGGCGTGATCGACATGGAAACGCGATTGCAGCCGTTCGCGAATGGCCTTTTTCACCTGCGCGGACGAGGCCCCCGCCCGGATGCGCGCGTGCAGCGTCGCCATCGGACGCGCCTCGTTGATCGACCAGACGTGAACATGATGGATGCTCTCCACACCGTCGATATTCGCCGCAAGGTCGGCGACCACCGTATCCGCCTCCAGCCCCGCCGGCGCGCCTTCGAGCAGGATGTGCGCGGCATCGCGCGTCACCGCCCAGGCGCTGCGCAGGATGATGAGCGCCACGAAGACCGAGAGCAGCGGATCGGCAGCGGTCCACCCGGTGTACATGATGACGATCGCCGCGACGATCGTTCCGACCGAGCCAAGCAGATCGCCCGCCACATGCGCGAGCGCGCCGCGAATGTTGAGATTGCCGCGATCCGCGCCGAACAGCAGCCAGAAGGCCAGAATGTTCACGACGAGTCCGGCGACAGCAACGCCAAGCATCGTCGGCGCCGCGATGTCGGGCGGCGCCTGCAGGCGCTCCGCAGCTTCCCAGACGATGAACGCCGCGATGGCGAACAGGCTGAGCCCGTTGACGAAGGCGACAAGCACCGAAAAACGATCGAATCCGAACGTCCGCCGCCAGTCCGCCGGCCGCCGCGCCAACCGGAACGCGAACCATGCAAGCGCGAGCGCGGCGAAATCGGTGAGCATGTGGCCCGCATCGGCGAGCAGCGCCAGCGAGCCGGAAACGATACCGCCCACCACCTCGACGATCATGAAGCTGCCGGTCAGCAGCGCAGCGAAGCCCACGCGGCGCTCGTTGCCCGCGCTGACGGTCGGCGCATGCGAATGGCCGCCGTGAGAATGCCCATTGTGCGAATGGTGATGACCGGTGTGCGGATGGTGGTCTCGGCTCATGCGGCAACTCTTACGGCCTTTGCGCTTCACGTCAATAAAAACAGTATGTTACGAGATATCACACCGCTGACTGGCGCTGTGTACCCTGCATCATCCGCTCTTCCCCTTTTGCATCGAGGCTTTATAGCGGCGCACGATCATTGAGGAGCCGCCGAATGTCCGTCGACCACACGCCCGATCCGGCCATGCTCGCCAAGGCCGAAACGCTGACCGAGGCGCTGCCGTTCATTCAGAAGTATGTCGGCCGGACCTTCGTGGTGAAATACGGCGGGCACGCGATGGGCGATCCCGAACGCGCAATCGACTTCGCCGAGGATGTGGTGCTGCTGAAGGCGATCGGCATCAACCCGATCGTCGTCCACGGCGGCGGGCCGCAGATCGGCACCATGCTCGGACGGCTCGGCATCAAGTCCGAGTTCGTCGACGGCCTGCGCGTCACCGACGCGGCAACGGCCGAGGTTGCCGAAATGGTGCTGGCGGGGGCGATCAACAAGGACCTCGTCAGCTGGATCGGCCGCGCGGGCGGCACCGCGGTCGGCATTTCCGGCAAGGACGCCCGCCTCGTCACCGCGCGCAAGCTGACGCGCACCGTGCGCGATCCCGACAGCGCGATCGAGCGCATCATCGATCTGGGCTTTGTCGGCGAGCCGGTTTCCGTAAACGCGAAAATCCTCGACCTGATGACGCGTTCCGACGTGATCCCGGTCATCGCACCGATCGCGGAGGATGCCGAGGGCCAGACCTACAACATCAATGCCGACACGATGGCGGGCGCCATCGCAAGCGCCGTGGGCGCGGCGCGGCTGATGCTGCTGACCGATGTTCCGGGCGTGCTCGCGAAGGACAAGTCGCTGCTGACGGACCTGACGCCAAAGCACATCGAGGCGCTGATCGCCGACGGCACGATTTCGGGCGGGATGATCCCCAAGCTGGAAACCTGCCTTTCCGCCGTGACCGGCGGCGTGGAGGCTGCCGTCATCCTCGACGGCCGCGTGCCGCACGCGCTGCTGCTGGAAATCTTCACGCGGAAAGGCGCCGGTACGCTCGTTCGCGCTTAGGCAAAGTTGCGCGGCGCAACTTTTCAGGCGGCGCCGTAGACGCGCTGGATGCGGAGCAGACCGAGACAGGGAACCACGATCAGCAGGTTGGCGAGCCCGACCGCGAGCAGGATCTGCGGCACGTCGAGCCCGGCCTTCAGAAGAAGCCCCGAGCCGAGCGCGGCTGCGACCATGAAACCTGAATTGATGATGTTGTTCGCCGCAATCGTCCGCGCCCGCGCCGAAGGATCACTCGCGGTCTGAAGGAGCGCGTAGAGCGGAACGATGAACGCCCCGGCGGCAACGGAGAGCCCGAAAAGATCGAGCACGATGCGCCAGCTCCCCGGATCGGAAAGAAAGGCGCCGACGCCGATCAATTCCGCGTGCGGCACATCGAACGCGCGGATCGCGAAATAAAGATCGGTGATGAACAGCGTCATCAGCACCGCCGACGCCGGCGCGTAGCGAACCGAAACCGTGCCCTTGAGCAGGCGCGCGACGACGAGCGATCCGGTTGCGACACCGACCGAAAAGATGGTGAGAAACAGCGTCGCCACGGTTTCCGCGCCGCCCAGATCGCCCTTCACCAGCGGTACGAACAGGCTGGTGAACACCGCGCCCACCGACCAGAACCACGAGACGGCGAGCACGGCGCGGCCGAGCTGCGGATCGCGGGTGACGTCGCGCGTGATGCGCAGCGAACTTGCAAGGATGTTCCATTCGATGCGCGCGCGCCCCGGAGGCAAAGCGGCGGGCACGTGCCGGCCGCTAAGGTAGCCCAGCACCGCGACCGCCACGATCGCCCATGCCGAAACCTGCGGCGCGAGGAGACCGCCCGCGACCTGCCCGGTGAGGATGGCGATGAATGTTCCCGCCTCCACCAGGCCCGTTCCCGTCAGCAGCTCCTTCGGCGCGAGATGCTGCGGCAGGATCGCGTATTTGATCGGCCCGAAGAAGGTGGAGTGCGCGCCCATCGCAAAAAGCACGAGCATCATCAGCGGCACCGAGCCGATCGTGAGCGCCGCCGCGCCGACGAGCATGATGCCGATTTCGGCCGCCTTGATGATGCGGATGAGCCGGGCCTTGTCGACGCTGTCAGCGATCTGGCCGGCCAGCGCGGAAAACAGCACGAAGGGAAGAATGAACACCCCCGCCGCCAGTGTGACGATCTGCGCCGACGCCGCCGTATCGCCCGCGAGCAGCGCGTAGTTGTTTGATCCCAGGCTTTGATGGTGCATTATTCAGCCAGCAATGGAAGGATGCGCTATGGGACAGATACTCCATGGGAGCGCCACAACGAC
>NZ_JACHNZ010000021.1 GCF_014199685.1 Sphingosinicella soli
CGACTGCGACGCCCCCGTCGCAAGCCGCGAGCGCGTCGGCGGCAGGCCAGGAACAGGTCAAAGTGTCGGCGAAGTCCTGCCCAAATACGGCGGCATTTGGAGATCGCGACGGCATCCTCGCCCACGCCATCGCCGAGCATATCGAAGCGCTGCGCGAGGAATGGGGCGCCGGCCCGCTCTGCGGAGACATCGATTCGATCCTCGCCGAATACGACACGGTCGCCATCGAGATCGCGCGTAACAGCGCCTATAATCGGATGCTGGTCGCGCTGTTCTTCTCGGTGAACCCCATAGCGTCGGCCCTCGCGTCGATCCGCAGCCTGCCTGCCGAACGGATCGAGCGCTGGCTTGCGCAGGCGCCGCCGCGATCGCTGCTGCCGACGCTGGACCGCGACCGCGCGGTGGATCGGTATGTGAACAGCGAGCTTTCCACCTATCGCTATTGGGCTTCCGGCCGGATTCCACTGCCCGACCTTGCCGACGAACTGCGCATCAACTTCCTTTCGGCGCTTCTTGAAATCACCGCCGGCCCCACGCGGACGGACATCGCGCGTCGGCACGCCCTGCTCTGCGGACAGATGATAGCGCGACATTAATCGCGTGATGGAAACATAAAATACAATCAAGTTTGTTTTATGTTGTATATATCCGCTTCCTGAGTCCAAAGTCCGCAACCCTGTTGAGACGGAGACTGTGATGAGCCGATTGTTCGGGCCGATCTTCCAGCTTGCCTATGTCGTGGAAGAGATCGAGCCGGCGCTGGAGCACTGGACCAGGACGCTTGGCGTCGGGCCATTCTTCATGTTTCCGACGCCTCTCCCCTTCAACTGGCTGCGCCGGGACGAGCAGCTTACCGAAGATTACGATATCCTCAGCCACGCCGCGCTCGCCTACAGCGGCGATGTGATGATCGAACTCATCCGGCCTGGAAGCGCCCCGTCCCCCTATCGCGAGTTTCTGGATGCGGGACGACGCGGCGTGCACCATGTCGGCACGGTCGCAACCGATTACGATGCGCAGATGGCGGCGGCGCGTGCTGCCGGAATTCGGGTGGCGATCGAAGGCGAACTGCCCATCTCGCGCTTTTCCTATCTCGCCACCGACATCCTGCATCCAGGAACGATGCTGGAGCTGATCGACATGTCGCAGGAGATGAAGGATTTGTTCGCCACGATCAAATCCGCTGGCGCGAACTGGGACGGAAAAGACCCGGTGCGCACGCTTACCTGACGGCGGCCTTCGTTTCCTTACGAAGGTCGGCGGCGCGCGCGCGCAGGTAATACCTCAGCGCCTCGCGCTCGGTCTCGGTCATTTCCTCGAAGCCGGGCATGCCGGCCGGAACAAGTACGCCGTCGCGAACAATGGCATCGAACGTGTCGCGGTCCGCCACAGTGGGCGACGTGCGCAGATCAGGCGCGACACCGGCGGCGACCACTTCGCCGCCATGGCAGACGACACAGCGCTGATTGTAGATATCCGCGCCCGCAGACGCCGCCGCCGTATCGGGGCGATAGTCGGGATCATCAAACGCGACCGGCTTGTAAGGCTCAGCGTCCGGCAGGACAGCCTTGCCGTCGAGCGCGAAGGTCAGCACGCGGCGTGCCTGGGACCGGTAATCGATGCCGTATTTCGCAAGCAGCGGCCCGAGAAACCCGCCGCTCGTGCCCATGCCGGTCAGTACCGTGACGTACTGGCGACCCTTTGCCATATAGGTGATCGGCGGCGCGATCACGGGCGCCTTGGCGTCGTATGACCAGAGCAGCTTGCCGGTTTTCGCATCATAGGCGTTGAATCTGGAATCGACCTGCCCGTGGAAGACGAGCCCGCCCCCGGTCGCCGCGACGCCGCCGTTGAAATGACTGGGCGTCGGTATCCGCCACGCCTGCTTCTGCGTCACGGGATCCACCGCGACGAGCGCGCTGTGCGTCTCCTGGCCTTCGAACAGCCTGATTTCCGGCCGCACCGCATAATCGAGCGCGCCGCCCGGGGCGCGTTTCCAGTTCTCGGGCGTAATTCCGCTGTCGTCGAAGGTCGCTTCCAGTTCGATCGCCGGAATGTAGACGAGGCGCGTTTGCGGACTGTACGCCATCGGCGTCCAGCTGTGCGCGCCGATCGGCGTCGGCGTCAGCGTCGCCGGACCGTTCTCGTAGCGGATGCCCGGCATTTCGACAGGGCGGCCGGTCTTGAGGTCGATCTTCGACGCCCACGAGACCTTCACGAATGGCTCGGCGGAGATCAGCTTACCGTTGGTGCGATCGATCACATAGAAAAAGCCGTTCTTCGGCGCCTGCATCAGCACCTTGCGCGGCTTTCCGTCGATCTCCAGCGTCGCCACCTGCATGTCCATCGAGGCGTTGTAATCCCAGCTTTCCGCCGGGTTGATCTGGTAATGCCACTTGTATTTGCCGGTCTTCGCGTCGAGCGCGACGATGGCGCAGAGGAACAGATTGTCGCCTTCACCGGCACTGCGGATCTTGTGATTCCACGGCGCGCCGTTGCCGGTGCCGAGGTAGATGGTATCAAGCTCGGCATCGTAGGTGATAGCGTTCCACACCGTCCCGCCGCCGCCGTGCTTCCACCATTCGCCCGCCCATGTCTCAGACGCGATCCGCGTCGTCTCGTCGTCGTCAACGCCGGGCTGGCCCGGAACCGTCCAGAACCGCCAGAGTTGCTTGCCTGTCTCCGCGTCATACGCCGTCACGTAACCGCGGATCGAACCCACGTCCGCGCCGCCGTGGCCGATGATGACCTTGCCGTCGAACACCCGAGGCGCGCCCGAAATAAAACGCACGTCGTCCTTCTCAACCGTCATCTGCGACCACACGGGCTTGCCCGTCTTGGCGTCAATTGCGATCAGGCGCCCGTCCTGCGTGCCGGTGTAGACCTTGCCGTTCCACCACGCGATGCCCCGGCTGCCCCAACCCTGACGCAGCTTGCGGCCAGACGCCTGCGGCGCTTCGGGATCATATTCCCAAAGCTGCTCTCCGGTCGCCGCATCGAACGCCCGCACCACGCTGTAGCCCGTCGCGGTATAGAGCACACCGTCAACCGCGATCGGCCCCGTTACCGAATTCCCGAGCGGTAGATCGACCGACCACGCCAGGCCGAGACGCTCCACCGTCTCCCGATTTACCTCATCCAGCGGACTGTAATGCTGCTCCCCGTACGTGCGCCCGAATGCAGGCCAGTCGCGCCCAGAAGACGTGTCCAGCAATTCGCCGGCTGGAACGCGCGCAACCTCCGGGTCCGTCGGCCCGCCGCAAGAGGATAATGCGAAAAAGGCCGCCGCAATCAGCGAGGAAGAAACAAAGGGTTTCATTCCGGATCTCATCGGGCGGACCTCCCTGGTATCAGATCATGGGCAGGCCGGAACGACGATCGCTCCGGCCTACACATGCGTTCAGATGCTAGCGGCTGCCGAACCTGACACCGGCCTCAACGCCGACGAAGCGCGGCGGGCCATATTGAGAATTGGCCCAGAGACCGCCGACGACCTGTGATCCGATTGCATAACGCTTGTCGGTCAGGTTGCGTCCGATGACCCGCACATAATACTCGTCGTCGACATCGGACAGCGTGATCGAAGCGTTCACCAGAGTGCGCGCGTTCAGATATGTATTTTCGCTGCTCGCAGCAATCGACTGCGTCGAGAGGTTCCGGGCCGTGTAGGCGACATTGCCGTTCAGCAGCATCTTGAGACCGCCCATCGGGATCTCATAGGTTCCATCCAGCGTCCATTGCCATTTGGGCAAGCGGTCGAGCGGCGCTGTCGTCAGATCATATCCCGCCGGAATCGGCGTGACATAATCGTTGTACTTGCCATCCTGATAGCCGAGCACCGCGCGCAGCGTGAGGCCGTCCACAGGAACCGCAGTCGCCTCTGCCTCTATACCCTTCACCGTCGCACTGGCGGCGTTGAAGAAGCGCGTGAGTTGGAACGGCAGGCCGTTGACTTCGATCGGCACGACGATCTGCTTTTGCAGATCGCTGTAATCCACCCAGAAGCCGGTCAGGTTGAAGCGCAGGCGTCGATCGAGCAGTTCCGACTTGATGCCGATCTCGTAGCTGTCCGCCTTCTCGGGGCGCGTCGCCGAAGCGGCCTCGCGGAACGCCGCCTCGTCAGCTCCGAACGGCGCGAAGCCGCCGATCTGATCGTTGAACGCCCCGGCCTTGAAGCCCCGCGAATAGGTGCCGTACAGGAAGACATCGTCGGTCGCCTGCCAACCGAGGCTGGCGCGGTATGTCGGCTCGTTCGCCTTGTCGACAATCTGCAGAACGCCCTGCGAATAGTTGAAGACACTGGCATCGAGCGTTTCGTTGATACCGCCCGCGCCGCCCGTCAGTTGCGGAATAAAGACCTGCTGACGGCCGTACCAACGCTTGTGCTCCCACGTGTACCGGGCGCCCACGGTCAGCGTCAGCTGATCGGTGAAATTATATGTGCCTTCCGCAAACGCTGCGACCGAACGCGATTTCTGGGCATTGCACAGGATGTACGGCGTCTGGTTCCACGTGCCGTAAGGCGTCGGCGGCGACACGAGATCCTGGAAACCCAGAATCTGGTTCACGCAGAAATCGATCTTCTCTTTCTGATAGAAGCCGCCGGCGACAAAATCGAACGGCCCCGACAAATTTGATGCGAAGCGCAATTCCTGTTGCCAGGTGGTGCGGTCGTCGTCGCGGCTTGCGTCGAACAGCGAGAGAATTTCGCCGTCGTCAGCAATCGGCGCCTGGTTCGGATAGGTGCTGGGAAGGCGGGATTCCTGCTTGCGATAGCCGCTCACCGATGTGAACGTGCCGAGCCCGACATCCAGATCCATATTGAGGTAGGCACCGTCGACGCTGATGCGGTGGCCCTTTTCCATGAACAGCAACGCATCGTTGCGATTGCTGATCCCGGCATAATCCAGAGGATCACCGCCCGGCGGCGTCGCAGCGCCGACACCCAGAACATCGAACAGCTGACCCGGAAGCGATTCGTTGACGCCCGGCACGCTTTCCGAGGTGTCACGAATCCATTCGTACTGCAGCAGGGCGCTGAACGCCGGCGACGGCTCCCAGAGCAGCTTGGCGCGCGCGTTCCAGACATCCTTGCCGCCGACGTTCTCGTTATCGCCGCAGCCTTCGGCACCCGCGAATTTGGACGGAACGAAAGCCACGACCGGACCGTAGCAGGCGCCGTTCTTGTAATAGCCGTCGCTGTATTCGTATCCGACCACGCCCCGGAACGCGAGTTGTCCGGGAATGATGGGAACATTCGCCGCCGCCTGAATGCGGGTCGTGCCATAGCTGCCGTACATCACGCGCCCCTCGACGCCAACCGAGTCGAGATCGGGCCGCTTCGTCCGTACGGTTACAGCGCCGCCGGTCGTGTTCTTGCCGAACAGCGTACCCTGCGGGCCGCGCAGAACCTCGACCTGCTCGATATCGAACGTGTCGAGCAACTGCGTCTGCACGGAAGAGACCACGAAATCGTCCACGAGCACCGCCACCGGCGGCTCGAAATAAACGATGATGCTGTTCTGGCCGACGCCGCGGATCGCAAACGATGCCGCGTTGAAGTTGGTGACCGTGGCTGCGGAGAAGTTCGGAACGAAGGCGGCAAGCTCACCGAGATCGCGGGGCGCGGACCGCTCGATCAGGTTCGCGTCGAGCGCCGATACCGCGACGGGCGTGTCCTGAAGGTTGGTCGCGCGGCGCGTGGCTGTAACGACGATCTCTCCAAGCCCGCCGTCGGAGGACGCCTCGGGCGCAGCTTGCGAAGCCTCGTCGGTCTGAGCGGCGGCAGGCGACGACGCCAGTGCCGCAGCCAGAACCCAAAGCGCCGGCAGTGCATGACGATTACGGTCTTTCATGTCCCTCTCCCCAAAAATGTTCACGCCAATACGGTTTCGACCGTTTTCTGCTGGCTGACATGTTCCTTTTAAGAGCACACTGGAAAATAACAATCAATCATGAATGTTTCTTTTGACAGGGCGCCGCTTTAGGATCAATAGTATCCCAGTTGCAACACATGCCTCCGCCAAGCCGGGATGACGTTCCTTTCAGGGCTTGGGGTTGCTTGCAGGTCATCCGCCGCATCCGGCGGGAAACACGGAAGGAAGAGACCGTGGCGTTCAGCTTTTTGTCGCGCTTCAGGATCAAATCGAGCCATGAAGCAGAATTCATCGCTCTCGCCCGGCAAATGGAAGGGCTGATCGACCGCGAACCGGGCACATTGGCCTTCAAATTCTTCCGGCTCGAGGAGCCCGGCATGTTCGCGGTTTACGAATCGTTCGTCGATGAGGCCGCCGACAAGGCGCATATGGAAACCGAGCACGGCAAGCCCGTCATCGCCAAGATGCTGGACTGCATGGACGGCAGCTATTCCCGCGAGATGCTTTACGATCTCGACCGCGCGGGATGAACACCGTCTTCATCACCGGCGCGACGTCGGGGATCGGAAGTGCTGCGGTGAACGCCTTCGCGGACGCGGGCTGGAAAGTGATCGCCGCCGGACGCCGCACCGAACGCCTGGAAGCGCTCGCATCGCCGTTCGGTGCGGACACCGTCCATACCGTGACGATGGACGTTCGAGACTCCGGCGCGATTTCCCAGGCTGTCGAGAGTCTTCCTCAGCCGTTTCGCGATATCGATCTGCTGATCAACAATGCCGGCCTCGCGCTCGCGGGCGCTGCCACGCCCGAGGCGGAACTCGATCAGTGGAAAACGATGATCGACACGAACATCGTCGGCCTGATCACCTTGACCCAGCACCTCCTGCCGGTGCTTTCCGAACGTCGCGGCGGGATCATCAATATCTCGTCCGTCGCTGCCAGCTATCCCTTTCCCGGCGGCAAGGTTTACGGCGGCACGAAAGCCTTCGTCACGCAGTTCTCCCAGTGCCTGCGCGCCGATCTTCACGGCAAGGGCGTGCGGGTGACATCGATCGAACCCGGCCTTGTGGAAACCGAGTTCATGCTGGTGCGGAACCTCGATGATCGGAACCTCTCCGACGCGATGTACCGAAACGCCTGCCCGCTGGCGCCGGACGATATCGCGGGCGCCCTGCTGTGGGTCGCGGGGCAGCCGCGCCACGTCAATATCAACAGGCTGGAGATCATGCCCGTCAGCCAGTCCATGGCCGGTTTCCGAATCGCGCGCAGCGATGCCTAAATCGCGGCCGACGCGGCCCCGTCCATGGTGACGATCGTTCCCGTCAACGTCGGTGCGCGGTCCGAGGCGAGGAACACCACCGCCGCCGCAATCTCTCCCGGTTCGGAAAAGCGCCCGGTCGGGCTCTCCGCCGCCAGCTCCGCCATGACGGCCTCGACCGACGATCCCCTGCCCCGCGCCACGACGGCGGCCGCCTCGCGCACACGATCCGTATTCGTAATGCCGGGGCTCACGCCGACGACCCGAACGCCGGAGGCCGCATAGGCAGCGCCGAGACCTGCCGTTGCAAGCATCAACGCCGCATTCGCCGCGCCGCCGGGCAGGTGGCTGGCGACGGGCCTCTTACCGCCCGTGCCGATGATATTCACGATTACGCCTGCGCGCCGTGCCACCATCGCCTTGATTACGGGATCGATGAGATGGATGTAGGTGAAATATTTCGCGTCCATGGCATCACGCCACCGCGCCGGCGACAGATCTTCCGGCAGCGAACGCTGTGCCGCGCCGGCGGAATTGACGAGGATGTCGATCGGCCCGAATTGCCGCTCGACGGACGCAAGCGCGGCGGCCGCTTCGGTCTCCTGACGCAGATCGGCAGCGACGCCGATCACGCCGGGCAAATCGCCAAGTGCCGCTGCAACCGAAGCCTCGCTTCGCCCGATGATCGCGACGTGCGCGCCTTCCGCCAGAAACGCTGCGGCACAGGATCGGCCGATCCCGCGTGTTCCACCGGAAATCAGAACTCTTTTCGCCTTCAGATTCAAATCCATCCGAATTTCCCGCCCATGCTTACCGCCTGAATCACTTGTTGCCACATAAAAAAACAGGCATGATTGTATTTAACAGACTCCGGCTGTCGATACATCAAAGGAAAAACAGGATGCCCCGCGTCTTTGTCCCCGCTGAATTCGAACACGACCCTTCCGCCTATGTCTGGACGAAATATGCGCCCGAAATCGGCGCGGCGGCAGCGGGCTATTCGCGCGCGGTGTACGAACGCTCGCTGCTTAGCCTCCGCGAGATGGAGGCCGCGCGCATCCGCACCGCCGACATCAACGGCTGCAAGCTCTGCAAGGGCATGCGCGCCGCGCGCGACCTGCCGGGCCATCTGGAGCGGTCCGGCGGCGATCCGTCGATCGCGGTCACCGCGCGCAGCACGCAGCCCGCCCCCGGCGAGGATTTCTACGAAGCGATCTACAATGGCGATCCCGATGGGCGCCTGTCCGAACGCGAAAAACTGATCGTCGAATATGCCGACCGTTTCGGCAACGCCCCGCAATCCATGGACGGCGACGAGGATTTCTGGGCGCGGATGCATGCGGCCTTCAGCGATGCCGAAATCGTCGATGCGACGTTCAGCATCGGCAGCTGGGTCGCGCTCGGCCGGTTGACGCACATCCTCGATCTCGACGGCGTGTGCATGCCGACATTCGCAAACGCCAACTGACCCATACACGGAAGACCGCAATGACTGAAGACAGCTACGATTTTCGCCGCACCTGGCCCGTCAACCCGGATGCTCCCGAAGACAGCCATGAAGTCAAGGCGCCGTTCGTGGACAACGGCACCGCCATCATTTCCAAGGACCGCTATTATTCCGCCGAATGGATGGAAAAGGAATGGCGCCACCTGTGGTCGAAAGTGTGGGTCTGGGCGGCGCGCGAGGAAGATATTCCCGAACCCGGCGATTTCGTGGTTTTCGAATTGCGCCGCGAAAGCATCGTCATCGTTCGCGGTGAAGACGGGGCCATTCGCGCCTTCTTCAATGTCTGCCCGCATCGCGGCAACCGCGTCGTCTACGATAGCGAAGGCAGTCTTGCGAGCGGCTTCACCTGCAGTTTCCACAACTGGCGCTTCAATCTCGACGGCAGCCTGAAGGCCGTGACCGATCCCGAGACGTTCCGGCCCGAAGTGCTGTGCTCGAAGCTCGATCTCAGCGCCGTCCGCTGCGAGACATGGGACGGATTCATCTTCATCAATCTCGATGAGAACGCCGGTCCGCTGCTCGACCAGCTCGGGCCGCTTCCGGACCACGCCCGCCCCTATCGCCTGAAGGACATGCGTATCGTCCGCCGCGCGCGCTCGGTATGGGACGCCAACTGGAAAGTGGGCGTGGACGGCTTCAACGAGGCCTATCACGTTCACGCCATCCATCCCGAGATTTTGCCGATCTTCAACGATTACCACACGCAGATCGACCTCTATCCGAGCGGCATGAGCCGCATGGTGACGAAGTTCGCCTACGAAAGCCCGCGAATCGGCGCCGAGGACGGCGGCTTCAACGAGGGGCTGAAGGCGCTGATGCGCGAAGTCGGCCTAGACCCGGACGACTTCACGGGCCGCATGGAAGACATCCGCCCGGCGATTCAGAAAGCCAAGCGCGCCCGCGCGGACAAACTGGGCCTCGATTATTCGCAGTTTATCGACAATCAGCTCACCGACGACTGGAATTATTTCCTGTTCCCGAACCTTCAGATGGGGATTCATCCCGAAGGCGTCAGCTTCCTGTATTTCCGGCCGCACAAAACCGATCCGCGCAAATTCATTTTTGACGTGATCGTCATGGTTCACCCGCAGGACGATCCTGAAATCCAGCCGCCCGCCTACATGGGCCTGCCGGAGGGATGGGACATCAGCGGCAGGACGCCGCCGCTCGTCGAGGAGATCGATCCGCGCGAAGGCGGCCTGGGGCTGGTGTTCGATCAGGACAGCTCGCTGTTTCCGCTGGTGCAGGAAGGCATCGAAAGCAGCGGCTATCGGGGCGCGGTGCTGTCCGAGCAGGAACAGCGCATCCGGCACTTCCACGCCGAACTCGACCGCAGGCTCGCCATCGACTGACGAGGCAGCCGCGTTGCTACCGGTGGGTTTTCCGAAACAACGCACCCTGCGAGCGGATGAACTGGCGTAAAGCGGCAAGTTCGTTGTCCGTCATCTCCTCGTAACGCGGCATCCCCGCCGGAACGAGCATACCGCCGCGCACGACTTGGTCGAACGTCTCGGCATCCTGCGGTATCGCCGATGCGCGAAGGTCCGGCGCAAGACCTGCGGCTTTCACGTCCACGCCGTGACAGACGAGGCAGCGGCGGCCGTAGATCTCGACGCCTGCATCGGCGAGCGCCGCATCAGGCTTGTAGGTCGCATCCTCTATAGGTTCCGGATAATCCGGCACGGCGGCGGGCAATCGCACGGCTTTCCCGTTGAGCGCGAACGTCAGGATACGACGCGGCTGCGTGCGATACTGCCAGCCGAGACGCGCGACCTTTTCGCCGAACAGCGCGCCGCTCGTGCCGAAGCCCGAAAGCACCGTGACATATTGGCGGCCATCCACTTGATAGGTGATCGGCGGCGCGAGAACGCCGGTTCCCGCCTCGAAGCTCCACAGGCGTTTTCCGCTGGCGGAATCGAACGCATTGAATGTCCCGTCGGCATGCCCCTGAAACACGAGATTGCCTGCCGTTGCCATCGTGCCGCCGTTCCAGAAGCTGTCGGTCTTCACCTGCCACAGCGCCTTCTGGTTCTTCGTATCCCACGCGACGAGCGCGCCGGTTCCCGCTTCGGGGTCACTGGAATCAAGACCGAAATTAACGCCGGTATCGTTGGCGTTGCCCGGCGTGCGCTGCCAGTTCTTCATCGAAATGCCGCGATCATCGAAGGTGCCCGGCATGTGCAGGACCGGAATATAGGTTATCCCCGTGCGCGGATCGAACGACATCGGCATCCAGTTGTGCGCACCGTTCGGTCCCGGCCAAAGTTCGACCTGCGCGCCGTTCTCGAAGCGCGCACCCGGCACCTCAACCGGCCTTCCCGTGGCAAGGTCAACCTTCGTCGCCCATGTCACCTTCGCATAAGGCTCGGCGGAGATCAGCTTGCCGTTGGTGCGATCGATCACATAGAAAAACCCGTTCTTCGGCGCCTGCGTCAGCACCTTGCGCGGCGTGCCGTCGATCTCCAGCGTCGCCACCTGCATGTCCATCGAGGCGTTGTAATCCCACGCTTCGGCAGGCGTGGTCTGGTAATGCCACTTGTATTTGCCGGTCTTGGCATCCAGCGCGACGATGGCGCAGAGAAACAGATTGTCGCCCTTGCCTTCGCTGCGAATGCGATGGTTCCACGGCGCGCCGTTGCCGGTGCCGAGGTAGATCGTATCAAGCTCGGCATCGTAGGTGATGGCGTTCCACACCGTGCCGCCGCCGCCGTATTTCCACCACTCACCCGCCCATGTCTCAGACGCGATGCGTGTCGTCTCGTCGTCGTCAACGCCGGGCTGGCCCGGAACCGTCCAGAACCGCCAGAGCTGTTTGCCTGTCTCCGCGTCATACGCCGTCACGTAACCACGGATCGAACCGACGTCGGCGCCGCCGTGGCCGATGATGACCTTGCCGTCGAACACACGCGGCGCGCCCGAAATGAAACGCACGTCGTCCTTCTCGACCGTCATCTGCGACCAGACCGGCTTGCCCGTCTTGGCGTCAATTGCGATCAATCGACCGTCCTGCGTGCCCGTGTAAACCTTGCCGTTCCACCAGGCGATGCCCCGGCTGCCCCAGCCCTGACGCAGCTTGCGACCCGCCGCCTGCGGCGCTTCGGGATCATATTCCCAAAGCTGCTTGCCCGTCGCCGCATCGAACGCCCGCACCACGCTGTAGCCGGTAGCAGTGTAGAGAACCCCGTCCACCGCCACCGGGCCGGATACCGAATTGCCGATCGGCAGATCGACCGACCATGCCAGGCCCAGCCTTCCCACCGTCTCCCGGTTCACCTCATCCAGCGGGCTGTAATGCTGCTCCCCGTACGTGCGCCCAAACGCAGGCCAGTCGCGTCCCGAAGACGTATCAAGCAATTCACCGCCCGAAACACTCGAAACCTCCGGGTCCGCAGAATCCGTGCAGGAGGACAGCAGCGCCAGCCCGCACAATATGGCGATGGAACGTCCTATCGAACGCACGGCGCCGGCATCGGCGCCCGATCTGAAAACGCGCATCGACTCCCTCCCCGGATTGAATTCGGAATGTCGCTTGTCAGTTCAGCGACCGGTAGAACTGGATCGTCATGTCTTCCGCCAGACAATCGAAGATCGGCGGAACGAGACGGTCATGGAAATCGATCTGCATATGATGATCGAACGCGGCATCATCGCGGAAGGTGGCCACGCAGACGAAAAGATCGGGATCCTCGTCGGACTGAAACAGCTCGTAAACCAGTGCATCCGGTTCCTGCGCATGGACGAGCTGCTTCATTTCCACCTGAAGTCGAATCAGTTCGTCGCGCTTTTCCGGTTTTGTGCGCAGCTGCGCGATGAAACTCTTGCCGCTCATGCCGCTTCCCCTTCACCGAGTTCCGCGATCAGTTGCTGCCGCAGCTTGAATTTCTGAATCTTCGAGGTCGACATCGGCCAGGCGGAAACCGGGCGCACATGCCTCGGCAGCTTGAAGCTGGCGAGCTGACCCCGGCAGTGCTGGATGAGTTCCGCTTCGGACGCGGTCATGCCCTCTGAGAATTCCACGAACGCGGCGGGCACCTCGACATATCGATCGTGGGGAATTCCAACGACCTGCGCCAGCTTCACGGCGGGATGGCTCTGGAGCATCGCTTCGATCTCGGCCGCCGCGACATTCTCTCCGCCTACCTTCAGCATATCCTTCGTGCGCCCATGGAACATGATCTGCCCGTCCGCATTGAAGGCGCCGATATCGCCCGTGTGGAACCAGCCGTCCCTGATCGCCTCGGCGGTCTTGTCGGGTGCGTTGTAATAGCCCCTCAGCATGTTCGGACCGCGCAGAACGATTTCGCCCTGCTCGTCGAGACCGCAATCGGCGCCGCTTTCCATGTCGACGATCCGCACTTCCCACTCGTCGAGCGGCACGCCGCATCGCCCGGTGCGCTGTTCGTACGTATCGGAAAGGCGGCTCGTCGTGACGGTCCCTGCCGCCTCGGTGAGCCCGTAGGTGCCGACCTGAATCGTGTGCGGCATCGCGGCGGTGACGGCCTCCTTGATCCACTTCGGCTGCACGGCGAAGTTGGAATTCATCACGCGCAGCGAAGAGAGATCGGTATCCTTGAACGTGGGATGCGAAATCAGATCCTGCATGATGGTCACGAAACTCGGGTAGGCGATGGTGGCCTGCTCGCGCCCCAGCATCTCGAGCGCAGTGCCCGCATCGAAATGCGGAACCGTCATGTACGCGCCGCCGAGATCGAGGATCATCACCATGGGAAGAATGCCGGCGATATGAAAAATCGGAAGCGGCGACCAGACCCTGTCGTTCTCCGCAGCCTCGTACCGAACGCCGAGATTGCGGCTGTTCGCCACCTGCGCGCGGTGCGCGATCATCGCCCCCTTGGGGTTCGCCGTCGTGCCCGACGTGTAGAGGATCATGCCGATATCGCCGGGTTTCACCGCATCGATGCGCGCATCGACATCCGCATCCGAAATCGAAGCGCCTTTGGCAAGCGCAGTTTCCGCAAGCAGAAGCCGGGCTTCGCACGGAGGGTCAAGGCAGATGACGCTTCGCAGTTTCGGAGCGTCTTCCAGAGACAGCGCCTGCGGGTCGGCGGCATCCTTCAGCGACGGCAGCGCCGCCATCAGACGCTCGGCGAAGTTGAGGCCGTCGGCGACACGTCCCGTCGTCACCAGCAGAACCAGATCCGCATCGCGAACGAGGTAACTCAGTTCCGATGCCTGATAACGCGCGTTGACGGGAACGGCGACACCCCCGGCCATGACGATGCCGAAAAGCAGCTCAACGAATTCAGGGCGCGTGGTCAGCAATATGCCGACATGGTCGCCGGGCTTCACACCCATCGCGATGAACGTCTTCGCCCAGTTGCGCGCCGACTCGTTCAACTGGCGATAACTCAATTTGCGATCCGGGAAGATGAGTGCGGGCGCATCGGCAAAGCGCGCGGCTGACGCCCTGAGCATCGCACACATCGTATATATCGGGGCGTCGGCCACCATCTCTATCCTCCCGCGATTGCGCCGACCCTCCGCGCATGTGGCGGGGCGGGCAGTAGTCTCCGTCAAGACGGTCTGTGGCCGCTTTCCATAACCCATAAAGCAGTTCCATATAAAAAACAATCTTACCTGATTTTTTTACTTTCTTCCGGTAGTCAAAGGGGATAAGCCAAGATCGGCAATAAGATCGCTTTGGGGAGTGCAACCATGGGAATGCTGGACGGCAAGGTCGCCGTGGTCATCGGCGCCGCAGGCCGCGACAACATGGGACAGGTCATCGCCCGCCGCTTTGCCGGTGAAGGCGCCAAGGTCGTCGTTGCCGGACGGGACGAAGCCGCACTGGCCGAAATCGCCGAGGAAATCGGCGGGATCGGCGTGCGCTGCGACATCACCAGCGAAAGCGATCTGGCGGCGCTTGCCGATGCCGCAGTCGAGCGCTTCGGCCATCTCGATATCGCCCTCAACGCAACGGGCTGGGGTTTGCTGAAACCCTTCCTCGAAACCTCCAAGGAAGAGCTGGAACGCATTGCCGCGCTTCAGTTCACCGGGCCGATCCTGTTCTATCAGGCCATGCTGCGGCGGATGCGCGACGGCGGCTCCATCATCCAGATTTCCTCGGCAACCGCTTCGATCATGCTGGAAGATCACGCCGCGTACATGGGCACCAAGGCGGGCACCGATCATGTCATCCGCTGCGTCGCCAACGAATTCGGCCGCCGAGGCATTCGCGCCAACTCGATCGCCCCGGGCTTCACCCCGACGCCGATGACCGCGAGGGCATCCCGCAATCAGGCGATCCTCGACAGCTTTGCGAAGGAATATCCGCTCGGCCGTGTCGGCACCAGCGACGACATCGCCGATGCGGCGGTCTGGGTCGCCTCGGACCATTGCTTCATGACCGGGCAGGTGCTGCAGATCAACGGCGGCCTCACGCTGCGCCGCAATCCGACGAACGCCGAGATCGGTGCCGCCGTAAAAGCTGCGCGCGCGGCAGCGGCCAGCTAGGCCGGAAGCGTTTCGCGCAGCGCTGCCATGGCACGCCGCGCGCGTTCGGCGCCGCTCACGCCGGCCTTGCGCGCCGCGCCCTGCGGTATCTCCGCCTCCATGATCGCCTGCGGTGCGATGGGTGCCAGAATGTCGCCGAGCGGGAATTCTCCCTTCCCCGGCAGCAGTCGTTCGCCGATCGCCTCGCGCCACGCGGCACCTTCGGGGATTTCGAGCGGCCCGTCGGAGACCTGCACATAGGTGATGAGGTCTGCGTTCGGGGCGACGGCCGAGACCTCCGCACCGTTGCGCATCAGGTGGAGCACATCGAGCACGACGCTGCCGCACCCGGCTTCCCGCACGATGGCGCAGGCGGTGGCGATATCCTTCACATCGGAAAAGCCGTTGAACTCAAGGCCGGGCACGATGCCGTAGTCGGCGGCCATCGCGTTGAATTCCCGAAGACGCCGCGCCGCCGCGCCGATATCGTCGTAGTTGTAGAGATGCACCGTCGCGCGCGGAGCGCCGAGCGCAGCCCCCGTCTTCAAGCCCTGCTCAAAGCGTTGCAGGTTTCCGTCCTGATCGAGCGAAAACACTTCGAGGTTGCAAACCGAGACACAGGCAGCGGCCAAAGCCTCCTTCAGCGCGGCGACATCGCCCGGCATCACGCACGGAAACAGCGTCCGCGCCTGCTTGGGCACCAGCGTAAACAGCGTAACATGAGCAAAGCCGGTGTCACCCGCCAGGGCCACCAGTTCCAGCGGCGATGTGTCCAGGACGGTCAGGTGATGCAGCGACAAAGCGTGCGCAGTCATCTCTCGCCTCTAAAAAAATCAAACATGATTGTTTTTATGCAAGACTATGCTAGACAGTGTCAATCAGGAGTTGCGAACCATGGAACTGAACAGCCAATCTGTCGAGCGCGTTCATGAAACGATGCAGTACGAACGCAGCCGGAGCACGCCTCCGGAGGATTTCCCCAATCTTCCCGATATCCCCGGCAGGCGCTATGTCGATCCGGAATTCCTGGCGCTCGAACGCGAACGCATGTGGCAACGCGCCTGGCTTTACGCCGGGCACACCGACCAGCTCCCCAATCCCGGCAGCTGGTTCCTGACGCGTAACACCGGCGCCCCGGTCATCGTGGTGCGCGATCTGGAGGGCACGGTCCGCGCCTTCTACAACACCTGCCAGCACCGAGGCGCGCCGCTGGTCAACACCGAGTCGGGCGATGCGCGCGGCTTCGTGTGCGGCTACCACGGCTGGAGCTACACGCTGGAAGGCAAGCTGACCGCCGTGCGCGACAAGCGCGATTTCGTCGATCTCGATTTTTCGTGCCGTTCGCTGGTGGCGGTCCGCTGCGAGCTGCTCGGCAGTCTGATCTTCATAAACGAAGATCCCGACGCCCAGCCTTTGAACGAGCACATCGGGCCGATGGCGAAGGAACTCGCGCAATACGATCTTGAGAATCTTCGTCTCGTCGATTCGCGAAGCTACGAGGTTCAGTGCAACGTCAAGGTTCTGCTCGACGCCTTCCTCGAAGTTTATCATCTCAAATCGATTCACCAGCACACCGTCGATCGTTTTCTCGATCATCGCGGCATGTTCGTGACGTTATGGCCCAACGGACACAGCCGCATGCTGACCCCGAATCGCCGGCCGGACTGGAAGGATCCGGGCACCATCGGCATGCCCAAGATTCCCACGATCACCGAAGTTCCTGCCGACAACAACGTCAGCTATCACGTCTATCCGAACTTCGTGATGCCTGCGTCGGACAGCGGCATTCCGCTGCTGCAATTCTGGCCGACATCAGACAAGACGTGCCGCGTGGTGTCGAGCTGGATCGCGCCCGATTACGATGCATCCAAGGACAATCCGCTGTGGGATACGCGCATCGCGAACTGGGAGCGCATTCTCTACGAAGATCTGCAATTCGCGCCGCAGATTCAGGAATCCCTGGAAAGCAAAGGCTTTCGCGGCATGCCGCTCAATTATCAGGAGCGCCGCATCTATCACTGGCATGAAGAGCTCGACCGTCGCATCGGGCTCAATCAGGTGCCGCCCGAAGCGCGTGTGGAGCAGGTGCTCCACGATTTCGTCGACAGCGGCGAGGGCTGAACACATTCATAGCGCCGAGCATGCCGACAGCGAAGGGCTGGCGCGCGAACGTCGCATGCTCTTCGCTTACGAGGATGCCGGGAAAGACCGATTTCGCACGGCGGCGATCCCGAGCGAACTCGTCCGCCTCTACGGTGGTCAGCTTATCGCGCAGGCGCTCGGCGCCATGCAGAAAACCGTTTCGCCGGAGAAAACCGCGCACAGTTTCCACGCCTATTTCGGTCGCCCCGGCCATATCGACAAAGACCTCGATTTCGCCGTCCTGCGGGATAACGATGGGCGCAGCTTCTCCACCCGGCGTGTCACGGTAACGCAGGACGGCGCTGTCATCCTGACCGCATCGGCATCCTTTCAGGTCGGCGAGGACGGCCCGCGCCACCAGTTTCCGATGCCCGACGTCCCCCCGCCGGAGGGGCTGCGACCGCTGCACGACTATGTGGCCGAGGCTGCCGATCGTTTGCCCGTGCGTCACCGTCCTTTCTGGCTGGGGCAGCACCAGTTCGAATGGCGTCCGGTCGAACCGTTCCGCATCTTCAGCGGCGGCCCGCCGACGGCGGGGCCCCACTACTGGCTGAAACTGAAAGCCCGGCTGGGAGATGACGAGGCGGAGCACCAGCGCTACCTCACCTACGTTTCCGATCTCCACATTCTCCACGCCGGCCTCGCGCCGCTCGCGATCGGCTGGGCGGACGACCATCTGCAAACGTCGAGCCTCGATCATGCGCTCTGGTTCCACGACCGCTTTCGGGTTGACGAATGGCTGCTCTATACGCTGGACAGTCCGGCAGCAGGCGGCGGCCGGGCGCTTGGCAGGGGCACACTCCATGCGTCGGACGGCCGGCTGGTGGCGACGGTCTCCCAGGAAGGGCTGATCCGCGTGCACGAGACGCCCAGAAGCCGGTTCTGAGCGAGCGATTGGAAAGAGTCATGACGTCCGCCGGATTTACAGTCGTGAAGCCTCACCGGGCCTTCGAGGATCTCGTCGTCGGCGAATTTCGCAAATCACGCGAACGCGTCGTCACGCAGGACGAAATTCTCGCGTTCGCCCGCACCTATGATCCGCAGTGGTTTCATGCCGATAGCGAACTGGCGCGCGAATCGGTTTTCGGCGAGGTCGTCGCGAGCGGCATTCATGTGCTGGCGATGTGGCGGCAACTCGATCACGAAATCAACAGCGACATCGATTTCGTCTGCGGCGTGGGGTGGGATGAGCTGCGCCTGCGCCGCGCGATCCGTGCGGGCGATGTGATCCACGTCACGTCCCGGATCGTCGAACTGAAGCCGTCTGCGAGTCGCGACGACCGGGGCACCGCGCTGACGCGTTACGCCGTCGTCACGCAGGATGGAACCGAGGCGGTGACGTTCACCAGCATCAACCTCGTCTACACGCGCGCCGCGCGCGAAAGACGCTCGGTTAGCGACCCGGCTTCGACATAAGCCTGCCGCATCGCGGCCTCGACGACATCTTCGGAGCCGAAGGTCGGCATGACGCGGATGGTGTGAACATCGCCGACCCCGATGAATCCCAACCATTGCTGAAGATAAGCCGCCTGGTGATCGAGCGATGCCATCGGTCCTTCTGGACGCGTATCGAGCGCCCCTGCGGCCACAATGATCGCGAAGCCGTGCGCGGCGTGGCCGATGACATTTCCGTTCGCGTCGGCTGAAAACGCCATGCCCGGCTGCGTAATCACATCGATGTAATGCTTCAGGCGGTAAGGCACGCCGAAGTTCCACGCAGGCGTGCTGATCAGCCAACCGTCGAAGGCGAGGAAATGCGCAGCCATGTCGCGGATGCGGTCCCAGTCCGCCGCGATCTCGCCCGCCACGTCCTCTCCGGCAAGCAGCGCATAGCGGCCCTCAATGGTTTCACCAGCGAGCGCAGGCAAGTCCACCGTATCGAGATCGAGCGTCTCGACCGCCACGTCGTCGAGGCGTTCCAGAAGGTGACGCGCCACCATGGCCGAACGCGAGCGATTGCCGCGCGGGCTGGCGTTTATGTGAATAAGGCGGCGTGTCACGATACCGCTCAGCGGCGCTGGTCGAACCGGCGCCCCAGCATGGCTCCGGCGATGTTCACCTTCTGGATATCGATCGCCCCGCCCGCGATCCCCCATCCCCAGCTGTCGCGCAGGCGGCGTTCCATCGGGAACTCCTTGGAATAGCCGTATGCGCCCATCAACTGCATCGCGTCGCCCGTCACTTCGCGGGCGATGGAATTCGCGAAGCATTTCGCCGTCGAACTGTCGAGGATGGACGGGAGCCCGTCCTGCGCGTTCGCCGCCGCGCGCCAGATCAGCAGCCGCGCCGCCTCGCACTTCATGTGCATCTCGGCGAGCTTGATCTGAACCGCCTGGAAATCCGCGATCGGCTTGCCGAACTGCTTGCGCTCCTGCACGTATTCGGAAACATCCTCTAGCGCGCCCGACGCCTGCCCGAGCGCCATCGTGGCGTTGCCGCAGCGTTCCAGATCGAACGCCTCCATCAGCTTCTTGAAGCCGCCGGCGGCAACGACGATGTTTTCGGCCGGAACCTCGCAATCATCGAAATAAAGATCGGACGACGGCACGCCGCGAAAGCCCATCAGCTGCTCGTTGGAACCGAATGTGAGACCCGGGGTATCCTTTTCCACGAGCACGGCACCGATGGCTTTTGCACCGGGGTCGTCCGAAAGTCTGCAATACACGACATAGCCGTCGGCATGACCGCCGCCCGAGCACCAGCGCTTGATGCCGTTCAGGATCACCTTGTCGCCGCGAATCTCGCCGCGCGTTTTCAGATCGGTCAGCGCCGAACCGGCGTCGGGCTCCGACATCGATACGGCAACCTGCATCTCGCCCCGGCAGACGGCAGGAACGACGCGCGCCTTCAGCGCGTCGGACGCGAAGTGTTCGATGGCGCGCACCGGCCCCACCGACGATTCGAAGATCGGGAAGGCGACGGCGGACGAAATCTTCGCGAATTCCTCAAGCACGATCAGCGCCTCGACATTGCCGAGGCCGAGCCCACCAAGGTCAGCGGGAATGTTGATGCCGAGGAAACCCATCTCCGCATACCGGCGCACGAGATCGTGGCTCGGCGGTTTGTTGTCGCGCTCCAGTTCGGCGGCGATGGCGGGCAGTTCCGCACGTGCGAACGCGCGGGCGGCAGCGCGTAGCTGCTCCTGCTCGGAACTCAGTCTGAAATCCATGATATGTCTCCCCAGGGCGCCAGCGCCTCCTGACGCTAAAGCAGTTCGGGTCGCTCGATCAGATTTGCGAGCGCCGCCATGAAACGTCCGCCGTCGGCACCGTCGATCGCGCGGTGATCGCACGACAGCGACAGATGCAGAACCGGCACGATACGAATGGCCCCGTCGTCGTCTATCGGTTCCGGCCGCGCGGTGCCGACGGCAAGGATCGCACCCTGCGGCGGATTGATGATCGCATCGAATTGCTCGACCCCGAACCCGCCGAGGTTGGAAAGCGAAAAGCTGCCCCCGGTGAATTCTTCGGGTTTGAGCTTGCCCGCCTTCGCCCGCTGCGCCAGCGCCTGCATCGCGGCCGATATGTCGACGATGCTGCGTTCGTCGGCGCGCGTCACGATGGGCGTGACGAGCCCCTTTTCGGTGGCGACGGCGACGGCGATATCGGCCGATTCGAACCGGTGAATATCGTTGCCGTGGACCTGAATGTTCACCTGCGGCACTTCCATCAGCGCAAGCGCGCACGCCCTGATGAGGTAATCGTTGACGCTGGGACGCTGCCCCTGCACCGCCGCCCGCAGCGCCAGCAGCCGGTCCGCCCGCACCCTGCGCCGAATATAGAAATGCGGAATCGTCGCCTTGGATTCGGTCAACCGGCGCGCGATGGTCCGCCGCATCGACGACATCGCGTTTACCGTCACGCCTGATACCGGCGGCGCAACTACGGTGGCCTGAGGCGCCACAGGCTGAATTTGCGCGAGGACATCCGCCTTGCGAACGCGCCCGCGCGCGCCGGTGCCGGAAATTCCGGCGAGCGGCACGTCGTGAAGGACAGAGAGCCGCTTCGCCATCGGCGATGCGAAAACGTCCGTATCGGGGCTGAGCGGATATGGCCCGGCGAGTGTATTCGACGCAACCGGCCGCACAACCTGATCGATATCCTGCGCCGTGATCCGCCCGCCCGGACCGGAGCCCTTGATCGTCGCAACATCGACACCGGCTGCGGCCGCGCGTGTCAATGCGACCGGGCTGATGGCGATCCCTGCGGGAATTTCAGGCGCGGCGGGGGGTGGCGGAGCAGCAGCGGGCGGTGCCTTCGCATCGGCGGCGCCTGCGTCGGGCTCGAAGCTCGTATCGGCCTGTTTGAAATTCGCAACGAAGGCGTCGATGTCCGCCGCTGCGGCCTCGCCGTCCGACAGCACCGCCAGCAGCGCGCCGACCGGATAGGTGCCGCCCGCCTCGGCGAGTATGCGCACGAAACGCCCGGCCGCTTCCGCCTCGATCTCGTTGGTGATCTTGTCGGTTTCAACGAGCGTGAGGACCGCGCCCTTCGTAAAGGGTTCGTTCTCTCCCACCATCCATTCCGAGATGGTTCCCTCACTCATTTCGATGCCCCATTTCGGCATCGTGAAGGCCTTGAGCGTTGCCATGGCCCCGCCCCTCAGCGGAATGCGAGAACGTGGCGAACCGCGTCCTCGATCTTTTGCGGAGACGGCACCCAGGCGCGTTCGAGTTCGCGCGCGTACGGGATCGGCGAATGCGGCCCCGTGACCATCGCCGGCGGCGCCTTCAGGCTCGTGAACGCCTTGGATGCGACGATGGCGGCAATGTCGGCGGCCAGGCTGCAGCGCGGCGGGCTTTCGTCCACGATGACCAGCCGTCCCGTCTCCTCGACCGAATCGAGAATGGCTTCCTCGTCAAGCGGACTCGTCGTCCGAAGGTCGAGCAGATCGGCGCCGATGCCTTCGGCCGCCAGCTTGTCGCATGTCTTTTCGGCAAACCCGACCATGCGTCCGCACGCCACGATGGTCACGTCGCCGCCTTCGCGCACGACACGCGCCTCGCCGAAGCGCTGGCGATACTCGCCGTCGGGAACCTCGCCCTTCACGCCGTAGAGCGTCTTGTGTTCCATGAACATCACAGGGTCATCGCCGCGCAGCGCCTCGGTGAGCAGCCCCTTGGCGTCGGCGGGCGTGGCGGGAAGCACCACCTTCAGACCCGGCATCGCGGTCAACAGCGCATAGACCGACTGGCTGTGCTGCGCCGCCGCGTTCATGCCCGCGCCGTAGATCATCCGCACCACGGCCGGGCATTTCGTCTTGCCGCCGAACATGTAGCGAAACTTCGCCATCTGGTTCCAGAGCTGGTCGAGGCTGACGCCGATGAAGTCCGCGAACATCAGTTCCGCGACCGGCCGCTTGCCGGCAAGCGCCGCGCCCGCCGCCGCGCCGATGATGGCGCTTTCCGAAATCGGCGTATCGATGACACGGCCCGCGCCGAACTTCGCGTAGAGCCCCCCGGTGGTTCCCCAGATGCCGCCGATCGCTTCCTGGCCACCGGCCGTTCCGGCACCGCCGACGACGTCCTCGCCGAGCACGATAATATTGGAATCGCGTTCCATTTCAGCGTGAAGCGTGCGGTTGATCGCCTCGCGGATATTCATGATTGCCACGGCCGATCCCCCCTCAATAATCCACGTAGACGTCTTTGGCGACGCTTTCCGGATCGGGCGGCGGTGCCGCCCGCGCCTCGCTCACGGCCTCGTCGATCAGCTGCGCGACCTCCGCATCGATGGCGTCCAACTCAGCAAGATCGAGCAGACCCGCATCGCCCACGCGCGCACGAAACGCCTTCAGACAGTCGCGCTCCTCGCGGATCCGGTCCAGCTCGCCGGGCCCGCGATAGCGCTGCGGATCGCCCTCGAAGTGGCCGTAGAACCGCTCCGTATCCAGCTCGATCGCCGCCGGACCGTTGCCCGCGCGGACGTAATCGAGGAGTTCCCGCATGGTCTCATACGTGTCGAAATAGTCGGAGCCGTTGGCGCGCCAGGCTTTCATGCCGAACGCTTCCGCGCGGCTGGCGATGTCCTTGTTCGTGCCGACCGCATAATCGACGCCGGTGTGTTCGGAATAGTGGTTGTTCTCGAATACGAAAATGGCAGGCGCCTTGACGACGACCGCAAGGTTCATGGCCTCGAACGTCGTCCCCTGGTTGCAGGCGCCGTCACCGGAAAAGGCGATCGCGACATGGCCGTTTCCGTCCAGCTTGGCGGCGATCGCAGCGCCGACCGCTTGCGGCGCACCGGCGCCGACGATCCCGTTCGCCCCCAGCATGCCCAGCGAAAGGTCCGCGATATGCATGGACCCGCCGCGCCCTTTACAGAGCCCGTCCCTGCGGCCGTAGATTTCCTTCATCATCCCCTTCACGTCGCAGCCCTTGGCGATGCAGTGCCCGTGGCCGCGGTGCGTGGAAACAATGAAATCCTCGACCGCGAGATGATCGCAAACCCCCACGGCAGCCGCTTCCTGGCCGCAGTAAAGATGCGTGAAACCGGCAATCTCGCCGGTCTTGATCTCGTCGTGCAGCCGTTCCTCGAACTGGCGGATCGTCGCCATCCGGCGATAGGCGCCAAGCAGATCATCCCTCGAAAGCTGCATCTTCATTCTCCCGCCCTTCCGCCTGGAAGGATCATTTTTTCGTCCGTATGTCAGATATCGCCGGGTGTTTTGCCGCCCGGCCCATAGATGTAATCGTCGAGAACCTTGTGGAAATGCCGAATGCGCAGCTCCTGGTCGCCGACCCACAAGCCCTTGAACGCATCCGAATGCATGCCCTTCTGCACGGTCGGCAGATTGTACGCGTCCTGATCCAGCACCTGCCCGATCGAGCGGTCGCCGTGTTTGAAGCGCTTGTGCTTGGGCCTCTCCGGCCATTCCTCTCCGTCCGGCACCAGTTCGAACAGCCAGATGTCGTAGAGCATCTTGTTCGGGTCGGTCGCGTGCGGACGCTGCCGGAACAGCATCACGTCATCGGCATGCACGTTCATGGATACGTTGGGGAAGATCGTATAATGATAGTCGTCGGTCAGCTGGTCGTCGTTCAGCTCCGAATAGTCCTTGCCCTGCGCCGCGCCGTGCTTGCGCTTGAACAGCTGGACGTCGCGGCGGATATCGCTGGTGCGCCCTTCATATTCCGCCGGGTCCATGCCCGCCTTCACCATCACCTCGTAAATCGCCGGCGGAATTGCGGACGGCAGCGCAACTCGCGGACTGATCGCGGCGAACGGCACCAGATAGCGATTGTGCTTTTCGTAGCAATCGATCTGGACGTTCACATCATCGAGATACCACTGAAGCTGCGGGTGAATGCCCTGCACGTGGTACGTCTCGCTGAAGGCATCGACGCTGGCCTTCCAGTTGCAATCCCACTCGACCGTGATGTCGCGCGCCCACGCCATGCGTTCCATATGATAGGGACCGAGATGCTGCGGCATCGGATCGAGATACTGCTCCAGCGGCTCGACGTCGGGATTGAGCGAATACCAGACGAACCCGCCCCATTCCGCGCAGGGATAGCGCTGCAGGGACGCGCCGGGAGGGCAGCCCTGCGGAAACGTGTCGAGATCGGGAATTCGCTCGATGCGTCCATCCAGACCGTAGGTCCAGTGATGGTACAGGCAGCGGAAATGCTCGACATTGCCGAGCCCTTCGGGGCGGAGCCGGTTGCCGCGATGCAGGCAGACATTGGGGAACGCACGCACCGAGAGATCCGGCTGGCGCACGATCAGCACCGATTCCTTGCCGATTTCCGTGCAGATGTAATCGCCCGGTTCCGGCATATCGTCGCAGCGCCCGCCCAGCAGCCAGACCTTGGTCCAGATCCGCTCCCACTCCAGCTTCATGAACGCTTCGGTGGTGTATCGCTCTGCCGGGATGATGTCATGGCCAAGGTCGGGGTCTTCCGCCTTCCAGGCAGGCGTACCCTCCGGCCAATCCTGCGGATTGACGCGAATGACCTCAATCTGGCGCTTGACGTCCGGCATGATCCGATCCCCGGAACCCTCTATTGTCTAGAAATGCGTGCGGTTGGTGAAGCCGCCATCAACGACGAGATGCGATCCGTTGCACCAGCTTGCCGCCGGGCTGGCGAGGAAAACGATGCAGCGGGCGATCTCCTCGGGTGTTCCCAGGCGTCCGAGCGGCTGCTGGCGCAGCTGCGACTGATAGAATTTTTCCATCGTGCCCTTGATCATGTCCCAGTTGCCGCCCTCGAACTCCACCGGACCCGGCGAAACGACGTTGACGCGAATCCCGTCCTTGCCGTGGAACAGCGCAAGCTGTTTGCCCCACGTGACAAGCGACGCCTTCATGGCGTTGTACGCCTGCGGCCCGCCCATAGCCTCTCCGGCAGAGGTCGTGGCGATCAGCACGATCGCGCCGCCACCCTTCTCCGTCATGGTCGGCAGCACCGCCTCGACAGCGCGAACCGGGCCCATCACGTCGACCTCGAAGGCATTCTGCCAGTATTTCTCGCTGCCCATGCCGCCGCCCGCCGACGTGATCGGAATCAGGATGTCGCAGCCGTCCAGCGCCTCGATCGCCCAGGCCAGCCAATCCTTGTAATCATCGGCTTTCTTTACGTTGACGGCCTTGCCGACGACGTTGGTGCCGTACTTGCGCAGGTTCGCGACCGCGTCTTTCACGCCGTCCTCGGAACGGGCGGCGATGGCGATGTCGCAGCCTTCGCGCGCAAGCGCCTCGGCGGTCGCCATGCCGATGCCGCGGGCCGCGCCAACCAGAATTGCCTTCTTGCCTTGCAGCCCCAGATCCATCCCCGCCTCCTTAAACTTTAGTTTCGCAACGATTTTCGCAGCGCCGTCCACAGATCGCGCGCATTCCACCATAGCCGAGAGGTTGCGCCGCCTGCTTGCTCAGACTTTTGAACCAAGCCCTGCACATTGGCAAGCAAAAAACATGCATGACTGTTTTCATTTGTGCGCCCGAAGGTTGCAATTTCCCCTTGTCTAGTGGCAGGATAACGATATATCCGCCGCAAGGCTCCGGTGTAAAAAAATCACACCTGTCTAACGGAAAGGAACGCCGCATACCATGGCTTTAGCTGCTGTCCGATCCGCCACGGCCCGACGCAAATCAAAGGCCGACGCTTCCGGGGCGCCGACGCTTCAGTCGCTCAAGAGCGGCCAGACGCGCATGAGACTGGTGGAAGCCACGATCCGCTGCATCGTCAAGAACGGCTACTCCAACACCACGACGCCGCAGATCGCCAACGAAGCCGGCCTGTCGCGGGGCGCCATGCTGCATCACTTTGAAAATGGTGCGGCACTCATCAAGGCGGCCATCATCGAGCTTCACGAAAAGCGCCTTCGCGCTTTCCGCCGCGCCGCCGATACGGGGCACGGCGACCCGACCACGCTGGTGCGCACGTACTGGCAACAGATTCAGAAGCCCGCCTTCATCGCGTTTCATGAACTTGCGCTGGCGGCACGGACGCATGCCGATCTGGCGCGCATGCTGAATCCGCTGCAGGTCGAATTTCGGGAGCGCTACATGGCGACGGCGTTCTCGCTGTTCCCGGAATGGGCGCACCATCGCAAGCAGTTCGATCTCGCCATGGCCCTGTCGCAGAACCTTCTGGAAGGCCTCGCCATCAATGTTCAGACGGGTGCGACCGATCCGGAGATGGTGGAGCCTATGCTGGAACTTCTGGAAAACCAGATTCGTGCAATGAACCCGGCCCTCGCAAAGGCGTCAAGCTAGGCCGGGCATGCCCCACCGCACGCCGCGGCGGAGCAATTCGTAGAAGACCGGGTAATTCCATCCGCAGCGCTGCGGATGGGGCCAGAACTTCGTGGCAGGGAGCATGTCGTAATGACCGCGGCAGTGACCCAAGGTCAGGTAAAGCACCGCGCCTTGTCCGAGCTTGCGCTCGTAAAGGACGGGAACCTGCGGCTCGTTCCAGTCCGCATCGCGGAATTCGGAACACTGTCCGGTGAAACTGGTGTGAAGCAAAACGTCGATCTCGGCCGTGCGGCGGCTGAGGTAGAGTTCGTCCTCGATACGGAAATCGCGCAGCCCTTCGGTCAGCGGATGGTCGGGGCGGGTGACGAAAACCTTGAAGGGTTCGATGGGCGGATGCGCGGTGAAACGGGTTCCGACAAGCGCCATGAAATCGGGTGTATCGTCCGGCGTGTCGACGATACCGTCGTCGGCAATGCGAAGAATCGAATTGGTGCCGTGAAGCGCAAGCCAGCGACCGCCGCGCTCCAGAAACGCCCGCAGCACCTCGGTCTGCTCCGTCGTCGGCACCAGATCGCAGGTGTAGGTAATCAGCAGATCGGCGGCTTCGATCCGGTCCGTGTCGGAATAATCCGAAGCGACCGAGGTGCGGATTTGCGGGTGCTCGGCGAGCAGTTTCAGCAGTTCCAGACGCGCGAAATCGATATCGTGATATTTCCCCGCCGCAACCAGATGAGCCTTCATCGTTCCCGTCCCTTACGCACATGCATGCGCACGAGCCTATGGCGGCGGCGCCGCATTGCAAGCCCCGGAGAAACACTATGAGAGGTCGTGGACAAGGCCCGCTGCAAGGGGTCAGGATTCTGGATCTGACCAGCGTTCTGATGGGCCCCTACGCAACCCAGATCTTCGCCGATCTGGGCGCGGACGTCATCAAGATCGAAGGGCCTGCGGGCGACACCACCCGTTATCTTCCGCCGGGCCACGATCCGGCGCGCGGCGGCATGTTTCTGAACGTCAATCGCGGCAAGCGCAGTCTCGCGCTCGATCTCAAGCAGCCCGCCGCGCGCGAAGTCCTGCTGAAGCTTGCGGCAAATGCCGACGTCTTTGTGCATTCGATGCGCGCCCAGGCCATCGGCCGCCTCGGCCTCGACTACAAGGCACTGCGCGCGGCGAACCCCCGGATCGTCTACGCCAATCTCTACGGCTTCGGACGCAACGGCCCCTACCGCGACTATCCCGCCTACGACGACATCGTTCAGGCCGCATCGGGCCTCGTCGATCTTCAGGCGCGCCTGTCGAACGGCGTGCCGACCTATCTCAGCACCGTCGTTGCGGACAAGGTCGCAGGGCTGACCGGAACCTACGCGATCATCGCGGCGCTGTTCGCCCGTGAACGCACGGGGCTTGGCCAGGAAATCGAAGTGCCGATGTTCGAGACGCTGGTCTCGTTTGCGATGGTCGAACATCTCTGCGGATCGATTTTCGAACCGCCGCTCGGACCGCCCGAATACGTGCGGGCAACGTCTGAATCGCGCCGCCCCTATCGCACCAGCGACGGCTACATCGGCGTGATGATCTACAACGACAAGCACTGGCGGGCGTTCTTCGACGTGCTCGGCAACCCGGACTGGTCACGCGACCCCATGTTCGCATCGATGCGCAGCCGCACCGAGAACATCACCACCGTCCTCGCGAAACTGGCGACCGTGATCGAGGGACGCACGACCGATGAATGGCTGGACCTGCTTCGAAAGGCCGAAATCCCCGCCACGCAGATCGCCACGCTGACCGACCTTCTGCACGATCCCCACCTGATGGAGACCGGCTTCTGGGAAGAGCGGGACACGCAGGACGGCAAGCTCCGGTTTCCCGGAATTCCGACGCATTTTTCCGAAACGCCCGGCGCGATCGGCGATGCGGGACCGGCGCTCGGCGCGGACAGCAGGGATGTCCTCACCGAAGGCGGCTTCACCGACGCCGAGATCGAGGCACTCATGGAAAGCGGCGCGGCGATCATGCCGAAGATGGAGGAGCACGATGGCCAGCAATGACGCGCCGGAAGCCGTGTGGACGGCCGCGCTTGCCGAGGGACGCTTCCTGCTCCAGCGCGCGCAATCGACAGGCACGCGTATCTTTCCGCCGCGCGTGATGGAGCCCGGCACCGGCGAAACCGATCTCGAATGGATCGAGGCGATGGGCACGGGAACCGTCTATTCCGTCACCGTCATCGGCCGCAAGCCGCCTGCCGATCCCTACCATGTCGCGCTTATCGACCTAGACGAAGGCCCCCGGCTGATGAGCCGCGTCGAAGGCGTCGATGCGGAAGCGGTGCATATCGGCATGCGGGTGAAATCCCGCGTGGCGCAAGAGGATGGAACCCCCATTCTCGTGTTCGATCCGGTCTGAGGAGATCCTGATGGGCGGCAGCTTTCCAAGAGGCGCAACCGCAATCTCCGGCCTTTCGACCTTCGGGATCGGCGAAGCGCCCGGATACACATCGATGGAACTGGCCGCCAAGGCGTCGCTGCTCGCGGTCGCAGACGCCGGGTTGCGTCTCGAAGATGTCGACGGGCTTTTCGTCTGCCTGCCGGACGATTTTTTCGCGGGCCTGTCGGTCGCCGAATACCTGGGCATCCAGCCCCGCTTTACCGACAACAACCGAACGGGCGGCTCCGCGTTCATGAGCCACATGATAACCGCGGCGCTCGCGCTTTCAGCAGGGTACATCGATGTCGCGCTGATCGCTTACGGCTCGAACCAGCGCACCGCCGGAGGCAAACTCGCCACACCGTTCAAGAACAACCGCTGGGAGGCGCCGTATCGTCCGGTCTTCCCCGTTTCCTCCTATGCGCTCGCGGCCGCGCGGCACATGCATGATTACGGCACGACACGCGCCCAGCTCGCCGAAGTCGCCGTCGCAGCGAGACGGTGGGCGGACGGAAATCCGGAAGCCTTCATGCAGGGGCCTTTGACGATAGAGGAGTGCCTTGCGGCCCGCGTCATCAGCAGTCCGCTCTCCGTAAAGGATTGCTGCCTCGTCACCGACGGCGCGGCGGCGATCGTCATGACCCGCACCGACCGCGCGCGCCATGCGCCCAAGCCCGCCGTTCCCGTGCTCGGCGGGGCCGCCGCGACATGGTGGAACGCGATATCGCAGGCGCAGGACGTCACCGTCACCGCCGCCGCCGAATCCGGTCCGCGCGCCTACGCGATGGCCGGTCTCGGCCCTGCCGATATCGATGTCGTGCAACTCTACGATGCCTTCACGATCAACACGATCCTGTTCCTCGAAGACCTCGGCTTCTGCCCGAAGGGCGAAGGCGGGCGGTTCGTCGAGAATGGCGCGATTGCGCCGGGCGGGAGTCTGCCCGTGAACACCAACGGCGGCGGCCTGTCGTGCTGCCACCCCGGCATGTACGGGCTCTTCGCCATTGTCGAAGCGGCAAGGCAGATACGCGGAGAGGCCGCCAATCAGATCGAAGGCGTCTCAACGGCGTTGGCGCACGGCAACGGCGGCACCTTGTCGAGTCAGGCGACGGTCATTCTGGGTTCGCTTGAAACACTCTGAGCAAACAATGCATGTAAATGCTGTAAGCTATGCATTGAAATGCAAAGATAATCGCCGATCGAGAATGAAATAAAGGCATTCATGATTGTTTTTAATGTTTGCTTGGGTAGAGTGATCCCCGATCGCGCTGCCCGCCCGCATCCGGAACCTCAGGAACGGGACATGCAAGATCGTGTGTACAGGCGAAGGAGCGGGCATGGCCCAACCGAAGATTTTTAAGCCCGACCCGAACGATCCCGACCGCCCGAAGCGGGGATTGACGTCGGATGACCTCGCTGTTCGCGAAACCGTGTATCGTCCTGATCTGCTCCAGGGCCAGAAAGTCCTCATCAGCGGCGGCGGCAGCGGTCTGGGCAAGGCCGCGGCATTCCTCGCCGCACGCCTGGGCGCCAAAGTCGCCATTTGCGGACGCAGCGAAGACAAGCTCGAACTCGTTCGTGACGAGATCCACAAGGCCACGGGCGTGGAAATCCACACCCAGTCGACGAACATCCGCGATCCCGAGGCTGTCGAGGCGCTCATCGCCGATGTCCACGCGCAGCTCGGAGGGCTCGACACGCTCGTCAACAATGCCGGGGGTCAGTTCCCGCAGGACGCTATCGATTTCAGCCGAAAAGGCTGGCTGGCGGTCATCGACACCAATCTCAACGGCAGCTGGTGGATGATGCAGGAGGCCGCGAAAGTCTGGCGCGAGAAAGGCCAGCCCGGCAACATCGTCAACATCGTCGCCAACGTGGAACGCGGCATGCCGCAGGCCGCCCACACCTGCGCGGCCCGCGCCGGCGTGATCTACCTGTCCAAAACACTGGCGACCGAATGGGCGCCCTTCCAGATCCGCATCAACTGCATCGGCCCGGGCGTGATCGAAACCGAAGGCTTCTACATGTACCCGGAAGAAGCGCTGAAACGCTTCCACAAGGCCAACCCCATGAAGATGCGGGGCGACGCCTGGGATGTGGCCGAAGCCATCGCCTACCTCGCCTCGCCCGCCGCGCGCTTCATCAACGGCGACCTGCTCGTTCTCGATGGCGGTCAGGCGCAGTGGGGCGTGATATGGCCCGCCGGGATGCCCGATTATTTCAGCGAGGACGGCGCCGCCTGAGCCGCGTCAGGCGCGGCGGGCGCGCCTTTGTCCTGAAACGGGAACGGGTTGTCCTCGGCGATCACCTGCAGCAGTTCGACGACATTGCCGTCGCAGTCGCGGCCGTAGGTGGCGAGCAGCGTGCCCGATCCCCCCGGCGGGCAGTGGAACGCCATTCCCAGCGCGGAGAGCCGCTCATATTCCGCCCAGGCGTCGTCGACATACAGGCAGATATGGATGAGCCCCGGATCGCACATGCGCCGCTCGAACCGCGTCCCGACCGGGTCGAGATACTGGAACACCTCCATGTAGAAGCTGCCGAGCCGGATCATCGCATAGCGCGCCGACGATCCGGGCAGCTGCACCATGCGGCCGATCCTCTCGTTGTCGGCCTCCCATCCCCCGTCCGCGACCCGCACGAAGCCGAACCAGCGCTCATAATGATCGACGAAGCGTTCGAGATCCGGCGTCGACACGGCGACATGATGAAAACCGCGAATCATTGAACGTCTCCCCGCACAGCGCGAGCACGCGAACCGCGCTTATTAAAAACAGTCTTGCCTGTTTTTATTGACCCATTGCCGGAGAAGAGCAATAGTCGCTTCGATATGATGGAGAGCATGAATGCAGGCTCTGGAAGACCGCCTCACGCGGCTGGAAGCAGAATCGCAGATCCGCCAACTCGTCGCACGTTATTGCTTCTACCTCGACGACCGCTTGATGGAACGGGTGCCAAGTCTGTTTACCGATGATGCCACGCTGCGATCCGCCGACGGCGTGATGAACGCCGTGGGCGTGGAGGCGATCGTGGAGCAGTTCCACGGCCGGTTCGACGTTCTGGGTCCGGGCCATCATTTCATGCACGATGTTCAGATCGATTTCGGCGACGACAAAACCACGGCGCGCGGCCGCGTCTCCGGCCATGCCGAACTCTGGCGGCGCGGCCAAATGATGGTCACCGCCCTCCGTTACGACGATGTGTATCGCAGCACCGAGGACGGCTGGAAATTCGCCGACCGGGTCATAAACTTCCTCTATTACGTGCCGGTCAGCGAATACCCGGACATTCTGCGCACGCCGGACCGGAACCGCGCGTACGACGAACCGAAGCCGGCGGACTTCCCCGAACGTCTGCCCAGCTGGATCGCTTATGAAAAATCGCGAGGCCGCTCATGACCCATGGTTTCCGGCCCGATATCATCCAGTTCGCCTGGGTGGTCCCCAATCTCGAAGAGGCCGCGCGCCGCTGGCATGCGTCGCTCGGCGTGGGGCCGTTTCTGGTCAACCGCAACCTTGCGCTCGATGCGCCGCGACACCGGGGCAATCCCTCCAGCACGCGATTTTCCACAGCCGTCGCGCAATCCGGCGAATTCCAGATCGAGCTGGTCGAGCAGCACGATGACGGCCCTTCGGTTTACCGGGACACGATAGCGCCGGGCGCCACTGGGCTGCACCACGTCGCGATGATCGCCGCCGATTTCGATGCGGCGGTGGCGCATTATACCGATCAGGGCTTCGAGATCGGTGCCGACGGGCGCTTCGGCGACATGCGCTACGCCTATATCGACACATCCGCCGCGCTCGGCCACATGGTCGAGATCGTCGAGGACAAGCCTGCCATTCAGGCGTTCTTCGCAGGCGTGCGCAAGGCTGCCCAGCGCTGGGACGGCGATCCGGCAACCCTCATGCGTGAACTGAACCGGGGATAAGTCCGCCGTCCGCGCGAGGCTTCAGGAGGCGGTTCGCGCCGTCGGCTGCGCCGTCGTCCGCTCTGCCTCGGCGAGCGGGTAAAGTTCGATGTTTTCGCGCCGCACGCGCAGATCGAGTGCTTCCACCAGAGCCCACGTGGCGGTCTGGAACGCTTCCCATTCGTTCGTGATGCGGTCTTCCGTCCAGTCCAGCATGTAGGCGTTGAACGCCGCGGCGAGCCCGCCCATCTCGCGCTGGAAGTCCGCCGCCATCGTCGAGGTCCGCGCGGAGCCGTCGCGAATGAGCGCGGGATAGAGCCACTTGTCCTCGACCGCGAGGTGCGCGATCAGCACGCGCGCCAGCCACCAGCGGCACTTCGCAACCTCCAGACGGTCGCGCGCTATCACCGCGTTGATCAGGCCCTCGGAGACCTTCCCGATCTCGTCGTGCTGCTTCCTGAGCGTCTGTATGTCCATAGGCGCGCAGGATCGGCGAGACACGTTGCGATCCGCTTAATGTCACGCCCTGCGGTTCGCGAAAAATGCCGACGATGCGAGCCGCCGCTCGACGTTCTCATCGAGCACCTCGCGGTCGATCGGAACGCTTTCGAATCCGCTATTCCACCACCTTGAAGCGGGTCAGTTCGTTCGCAGGCTCCGCCCAGTCGGGTTTCAGCGCCGCCGCCTGCCGGTAGTCGTCGTAGGCTGCGCGCACCTGCCCGAGCTTTTCGTGCGCGACGCCGCGCGCGTAGAGCGCGATTTCGGGCCGGTTCGGCGTCAGCGCGAGTCCACGCGACAACAGATCCACCGCAAGCGTCTCGCCGCCGCCGCGATGCAGCACCGCAATGCCCTTGTTCACATAGGCTTCGGCAAGATCGACATCGATGCCGAGCGCCGTATCGTAGTCGGCGATCGCATTCGCGTAATCGCGGCCCTGCATGAACAGAACCCCGCGATTCACGTGCGTCGCCGCGCGTTCGGATTTGGAGAGCTTGTCGAATTTCAGCGCGAGGTCGCAGTCCGCAAACGCAGCGCGCCCGGCGCGGTTGAACTCGGCGGCTTCATAGCATTTTCTGGCATAGCCGTCGCCCAGGATGGTTACTGCGGCGTCGGCGGTCCCGGCGGCGGGGAGCGCGGCAAGAGCGGCCGCAAACCACAGCGTCTTCGTCATGACGGCACCTCCCGATCAGGGAAACGATGCGGCCCAGTCTACACCCGAACGCGGCTTCGCGCAGCAATCGGTTTCAGGCGATGATATCGGGCTGGAGTTGATCCCGCAGCATCTCGATTTCGTCCTTCAGGCGCAGCTTGCGCTTCTTCATGCGGGCGAGCTGGAGCTGGTCGCTGCTCGGCAGCGCACGGATCGCATCGATGGCGGCATCGAGATCGCGGTGCTCTTCGAACAGAGCCTGGAGGCGGGCCCTTGCATCGCTTTCATCCACGATGTGTGCACTCCGGGCGCCGGTTCACGAGTCGTCTGATCATGCCGCCACCATAAGCGTGCGTGCGCGCGCTGCGAGTCGTTTCGATACGACTGCGATATGCCGCCCAGATTCTGCGGATGGGCCGCGTCGGCTCACCATAGATTGTGGTAAATGCGCACTTCACCGCTTCCCCCCTGACAAGCGCTTCGAAATATGGTCCACTCGATCATCCTGATGCACCTCAGAGCAAAGGAGAACGGACTATGGTCGATGCACACCGGGCTGCGCTTTCGGAAAAACACGCCAACCTTGAAAGCCAGATCGATCAGGAAGTCCACCGACCCTTGCCCGACGAACTTCTCATTGCACAATGGAAAAAGGAAAAATTGCGGCTGAAGGAAGCGATAACCGGCATCCGTTAAAAGCCGCGATTTCCGATCTAACGCTGTTCGAGCGCCGGCGCATTGTCGTCGGCGCCCGGAAAGCGGCCACCGTCGATGCCTGCCGCCATCATCGCGCGGGCGCCGCGCATCAGCCGTTCGAGTTCCGGCCGGTAGGGTGCGTCTTCGGGGCTGCGCGCGTACAGATCCTGCCACACCTTCAGCGCCTCGTCCGGTTCGCCCGCCTGCAGCCAGGCGAGGCCGAGGAAGTAGTAGGGCCCCGGATGCGTCGGATCGATTTCAGAGGCCCGTCCGAACGCGAGCCGCGCCGCGGGTGTGACAAAGCCGTCAGCATGGCGCGTCAGCGCATTGCCGAGACCCACCCACAGATCAGGCACATCCGGCATCGCCTTCGCGGCAAGGCTCAACCCTTCCACAGCTTGCGCGGTCTTGCCCTCGTGGCTCAGGATGTCGGCGAACATCAGCCACGCCCCGACATCGCCCGTGTTCTGCAGCAGCCGCTTGCGCGCGATTTCCAGCTGCGGCGCCGCATTGGCGTCGATGGCACGCGGCGGCGCGGGCTTGCTCGGCAGCGCGGGGTTGCTCGTCAGCAGATAGCCTGCAAGGCCAACTGCGAGCGCGAAGCCGACCGGCAGCAGCGGCATCTTCATCCGCCACAGCGCCGCCCCCGTCAGCAGCGTCAGCAGGGCGACGGCGATCCAGCCGCTCATGCGCCTTTCCTCCGATAAAGCCGCCACACGGCGACGCCGCCGATCGCGAGGAACAGCAGCGGCGCGGCCCACAGCACGAGGTTCGCGCCGGTTTTCGGCGGATCGAACGTCACATAGTCGCCGTAGCGGCTCACGAGATACGCCTTCACCTGCGCAGGGTTCTCGCCCGCCGCGATCCTGTCGCGCACGACGGCGCGCATGTCGGCGGCCATGTCGGCGTCGCTGTCGGCGATCGACTGGTGCTGGCAGACGAGGCAGCGCAGTTCGTGCATCAATGCGCGCGCCTCCGCCTCCTGCGCAGGCGCCAGGGGCGGCCCCTCGGCGGCGGCGGTGAGCGCGAGAAACGCCAGCGGAAGCAGCACCCTCATCGCCGCGCCTCCTCGATATCCTTCAGGATTTCCGCCACCTGCTCGGGGCGGATCTGGCCGATATACTGCTTGCGGATGATGCCCTTGCCGTCGATCAGGAACGTCTCGGGCAGGCCCGACGCGCCGAGGCTCAGCACCGCCTTGCTGTTCGGGTCCATGCCGATGCGGCGAAACGGGTCGCCGTGGTCGTTCAGGAACGCCGCGATGTCTTCCGGCGTGTCGCGCACGGCGATGCCGTGGATCACGACGCCCTTGTCGGCGAGTTCTTTCAGTTGCGGCGCTTCGATCCTGCAGGGCGCGCACCAGCTCGCGAACAGGTTGACCAGCGTTACGGTGCCATGCCGAAGATCGCCGTCGTTCAGGCCGGGGTGCAGTTCGTCCGCGCCGACAAGATCCATTGCGGGCACCGGCTTGCCGACCATCTTCGATACGATCACGCGCTCCGGCGGCTCGCCCATCCGGTAGACGGCGAGCGCCACGAAACCCAGGAACATCAGGAGCGGCACGATCAGCGCCGCGCGTCTCAGCATCATGCGAACGCCTCCTGCCGTCTGCGCCCCTGCCGCATTGCGATCAGCCCGCCGAGCGCCGCCATCATGCCCCCGATCCAGATCAGCGCGATCATCGGCTGCCACACCAGCCGCACCTGCCAGCGCCCGCTGCCGTCGCCGGGCCCGAGCACCGCATAGAGATTGCCGGTAAGGCGCGGCCAGATGTCGGTTTCCGTGGTCTCGTTGGAGGGACTTACAAACGTGCGCCGCTCGGGCATCAGAACCGTGGCGCCGCCCGGTCCGGTCACGCTGATAACGGCGCGGATCGCGGTATAGTTCGGCCCGGCTGCGGGCATGATATCATCGACCTGCGCGGTATATGCGCCGGCGCTCAGCCTCCCGCCCGGCGCAAGGTTCGCCAGCGTTTCGATGCCGCCCGCGCCGCTTGCCGCGATGCCGAGCGTGGCCACCGCGACGCCGAGGTGCGCGATCGACGTGCCCCACACGCTTGCCGGGATCAGCCGGATGCGCTTCAGCTTGCGCCCCCGGAAAATCATCACGCTCGCCGCGGCGAGCCAGGCTGAAAGCGCCACGCCCGCCAGCGCGAGCGGACTCCGCATGCCGAGCGCGAGCGCAACGCCGATCGCCGCGATACCGAGCACGAGCGCGGGCACCAGCCGCCGTCCCAGCCCCGCCCAGTCCATCGTCCGCCAGCGCATCAGCGGCCCCGCCGCCATCAGCGCGACGAGCGGCAGCAGCAGCGGCAGCAGCGCGGTTTCGAAATACGGCGGCCCGACCGAAACCTGATCGCCCGTCACGGCCTCCAGCAGCAGCGGGTAGAGCGTGCCGAGAAACACGACGCCCAGCACCGCCGAAAGGATCAGGTTGTTGACGACAAGGCTGCCCTCGCGGCTCACCGGCCGGAACGGCGCGCCCGCCGTCACCGTGCCCGCACGCAGCGCATAGAGCGCCAGCGCGCCGCCCACGTAGATCGCCAGCAGGATCAGCAGGAACACGCCCCGCTCGGGATCGACCGCGAAGGCATGCACCGATGTCAGCAGCCCGGAGCGCACGATGAACGTACCGACCATGCTGAGCGAGAAGGCGACCACCGCGAGCAGCAGCGTCCAGTTCTTGAGCGCGCCGCGCGCCGCGAGCACCCCCACCGAGTGGAACAGCGCCGTCGCCGCGAGCCAGGGCATCAGCGAAGCGTTTTCCACCGGATCCCAGAACCACCAGCCGCCCCAGCCGAGTTCGTAATAGGCCCAGAAGCTGCCGAGCGTGATGCCTGCGGTCAGAAAGCTCCACGCGCCGAGCACCCACGGCTTCACCGCGCGCGCCCATTCGGGCGTCACCTTGTCGAGCACCAGCGCCGCCACCGCGAACGAGAAGGTCACCGAAAGCCCGACATAGCCGATGTAGAGAAGCGGCGGATGGAACGCGAGGCCGGGATCCTGCAGCAGCGGGTTCAGGCCGGAGCCCTCCACCGGCGCGGGCACGATGCGCGCGAACGGGTTGGATGCGATCAGCAGATACGCATAGAAGCCGATCGCGATGAACCCCTGCGCGGAGAGCATCACCGTGCGGAACCGCTCGCCCAGGCTCTTTGCGCGCAGCGCCGCCAGCGCGCCGAAAACGGCCAGCACGGCAACCCACAGCAGCATGGAGCCTTCGTGGTTCGCCCACACGCCCGTCCACTTGTAAAGCTCGGGCTTTGCGGTGTGGCTGTTGCCCGCGACGAGCGCGACCGAAAAATCAGACTTCAGGAACGCCCACGTCAGCGCCGCGAACGCGACGGCGCAGAGCGCGCCCTGCGCCAGCGCGGCGGGCACGGCGATGCGGCCCCCGTCGGCGCGAAACCCCGCAAGCGCCTGCGCCAGCGCAAGCCCCGCAGCCAGCCACAGCGCGGCATGCCCGATCTCCGGTATCATACCCCCTCTCCCCGCCGGGGAGAGGGCCGGGGAGAGGGGCAAACCAGAATCTTCCCCATCGCTATTTCTCCGGCCTCGCCTTGGCCGCAGCCTCGGCGCGTTCGATCGCCTTCGCCACTTCCGGCGGCATGTAGTTTTCGTCGTGCTTGGCGAGCAGCGTTTCGGCGCGGAACGTGCCGCCGTCATCGAAGCGGCCGTCGGCGATCATGCCCTGCCCTTCGCGAAACAGGTCCGGCACGATGCCCGTGTACGCCACCGGCACCGTTTCCAGCCGGTCGGTGACGCGGAAATGGATGGTGAGCCCGTCGGCACTCCGTTCGATCGATCCTTTTTCGACAAGCCCGCCGAGCCTGATCGCCTGCCCCGGCGTCACGCCCTTCGCAACGACATCGGCAGGCGCATAGAAATACGCCGCCTGATCTTTCAGCGCAGGCAGCGCGAGCGCCGCCGCGACCCCGAGCGCCGCCACTGCCGCGCCCGCAAGCGCGAGCCGTTGATGCTTGGGCTTCATCGCCGTTCTCCGCGCAGTGCGTCCGCCGCCTTTTCGGCGCGCCGCATCGAAACCCAGCTCCACAGCAGCACGCCGCCGATGCAGAGCGCCGCTGCCGTATAGGCCGCGATCACGAAGGGCAGCGCGTTCATGCCGCGTCTCCCGCCAGCCTTGCGCGCCGCGCGGCGATGCGCTGTTCGGCGATGATCGCGCGCATCCGCATCAGCACCGCCGCCGCCATCAGCAGGCCGAGGCCGCCCGCGCTCGTCAGCAGCGGATACAGCATGTCGGGATGAATGCTGGAGCCTTTGAGCGTGATCGAGGCGGGCTGGTGCAGCGTGTTCCACCATTCCACCGAGAATTTGATGATGGGCAGGTTCACGAGCCCGACGATGGCGAGCACCGCCGCCGCCCGCGCGCCCCGGCTGCGCTCATCGAACGCGCCGGCGAGCGCAACCACGCCGAGGTACAGGAAGAACAGCACCAGCATCGAGGTCAGCCGACCGTCCCACACCCACCAGGTGCCCCATGTCGGGCGCCCCCAGATCGATCCGGTGAGCAGGCAAACCCCCGCATACACCGCGCCCACCGGCGCGAGCGCCTCCAGCGCCACCTCGGCCAGCGGATGCTTCCACACCAGCACGGCGATCCCGGTGATGCCGAGGCCAAGATAGGCCCCCATCGAAATCCAGGCGGTCGGCACGTGCAGATACATGATGCGCACGCTCTCACCCTGCAGATAATCGGGCGGCGCGCGGAACAGACCCCACCACAGCGCGGCTGTGGTCAGCGCGAATCCCAGCGCGAGCGTCGCCGCCGTCAGCGGCCGGGCGAGCTTCAGAAAGCGTGCGGGATTTGCGAACCGATGCATCGAAATCGTCTCATAAGCACTGTTTGCCCGCGCGACCAGCGCTTGCGCCCGGTCGGCAGCCGTTATGCCGCAATCCCCGCCCCCAGGCCAAGCGAGCGCATTGTCACAGGTGCTGCGCGCCCCTGAATTGCAACCGGGACCGTCGGGTAATTTTACGAAAGTTATTGAAAATCACTCGCAAAGCACGGAATTGCGGGCAATTCGAGGCTTGGCATACGTCTTGCTTCATTACATGCACGTATCGGAGATCAGTACGGCTGATGCACCGACGGGGAGACGAACATGAAAACCATTCTGTTGACCGCAGCCGCCGTCGGCGCCCTCGCCGCCCTCAGCGCGCCCGCCAATGCCGCACTGATGGCGTGCCCCGCTGCGCACACTGCGGACGGCACCTCGAAGGTGTTTTACGCAGGCGGGTCTGCGGCCAGCGCCTGCCAGTATCTGGACAACGCGGATCCGGGCAATGTCGCCAACCTCGGCAACATCAACGCGGCGGACTTCTTCGGCTACAGCGACTGGACCATCAACGTCGACAAGTTCGATCTCGAACCGTCGGCATCATCGGGCACGTGGGCGCTCGCCGGTGTTGATTTCGAGGCCTATGATTACATGATTGTTTTCAAAGGCGGAAATACCAATCTTATCGCGTTCCTCTTGAACGAGGAAGCATCCAGCGGTGACTGGAACACGCCGTTGACCGATCCGCCCTTTGATCTTCCAGGCGCATCGACTGCCGCGGGTGTCTCGCACTTCACGATCGTGAAGCGCTACAACCCGGAAACGCCGCCGCCGGTTGATGTGCCGGAGCCCGCTGCGCTCGCGCTGTTCGGCCTCGGCCTCATGGGTCTCGGCATGGCGCGTCGCCGCCGTCACGGCTGATACGACGGCTTTCGTCACGAAAAACGGGCGTCCGGCAACGGGCGCCGTTTTCGTTTGCGCCATAGTGCCTTGACGCCGCCACATTTTTCCGCCAAACGCCGCCGCGACCGAACGTCGGCCCTCAAGGCCCTGACGCGCCCGGCGTGATCGCTTCCTTCGGGGATTGAGCGCGCGTCTTCAGACGGTTCGGCCCACCGGCTTCCCCTCGTCACGCGGGTCGTCACGACACCGCACCCGCGTCCGCGCGCCAATTCCGGCAGCGCGGCACGGGTCTGTTTATTGAAAGACTATAATGACCGATTTTCTCCAGTTCGGCCTCGGCGAGCGTATCGAAAAGGCGCTCACCGAAGCGAATTACACCGTCCCCACGCCGATCCAGCGGCAGGCGATCCCGATCCTGAAACAGGGTCATGATCTGCTCGGCATCGCGCAGACCGGCACCGGCAAGACCGCCGCGTTCGCGCTGCCCTCGCTCGATTACCTGTCGCAGACCTACAAGCCGCTGAACGCGCGCACGTCGCGCATGCTGGTGCTTGCGCCGACGCGCGAGCTTGCCAGCCAGATCGCAGAATCCTTCCGCACCTACGGCAAGTTCCTGCGCCTCACCATCACCACGGCGTTCGGCGGCGTGCCGATCGGGCGGCAGATCCGCGCGTTGCAGCGCGGCGTCGATATCCTCGTCGCGACCCCCGGCCGCCTCATCGATCTGGTCGATCAGAACGCGCTCGATCTCTCGCAGGTCGAAGTGTTCGTGCTCGATGAAGCCGATCAGATGCTCGATCTCGGCTTCATCCACGCGCTGCGCCGGATCGTCCGCATCCTGCCGAAGAAGCGCCAGTCGCTGTTCTTCTCCGCCACCATGCCGCCCGCGATCGCCGATCTGGCGGCGCAGTTCCTCACCAACCCGCAGAAGGTGGAGGTGAAGCCGCAGGCGACGACGGCGGAGCGTGTCGCGCAGCACGTCATCCACGTGAACGCTGCCGAGAAGCAGGCGCTGCTCACCATCATGCTCCAGGATCTCGGCGCGGACATGGATCGCGGCCTGATCTTCATGCGCACCAAGCACGGCGCAGACCGCGTCGTCCGCCATCTCAAGGGCGGCGGCATTGCGGCCGAAGCGATCCACGGCAACAAGTCGCAGCCGCAGCGCGAACGCGCGCTCGGCATGTTCCGCACCGGCGAGATCAAGATCCTCGTCGCCACGGACATCGCCGCGCGCGGCATCGACGTGCCGGGCGTCAGCCACGTGTTCAACTTCGAGCTGCCGAACGTGCCGGAGCAATATGTCCACCGCATCGGTCGCACCGCGCGCGCCGGGCGCGAGGGCATCGCCATCGCGCTGGTTTCAGACAATGACGAGCGCGGCTACCTGCGCGACATCGAGCGGCTGATCCGCCAGAAGCTGGAGCCGATGCCGCTGCCCGAAAACTTCCTCACCCGCGCTGCCGCACTCGCGAAGCCGATCGCCCGCACCGACGGCAACAGCGGCGATCAGCGCGGCTTCGGCGGCGAGCGTCGTGACGGCCGCCGCGACGGCGGCCATCGCGGTGCGCCGGGTCATCGCGACACGGGCCATCGCGGAGAGCGTTCCGGCGGCGAACGCCGCGAAGGCGCCGACGGCCAGCGCCGTCATTTCGGCGCGGCCAAGCCGAAATATTCGGCAAAGCCCGCGCACGGCGGCGCGGGCAACGGCAGCAGCCGCGCCCCCGGCGGCGGCCAACGCCGCCAGGGCCGCTAAACCCAACCTCCCTCCCTCTCCCCGCCGGGGAGAGGGTCGGGGAGAGGGGCAAGCCCAAAACCCCTACCGATTTTTCTGCTGATACTCCTCGCGCACGCGCTGCGCGAGGCGACCGCTGGCGATGTCGTCGTAGCTAGCTATATTGTTCGCCATGCTTTCGGACTGCTGGCGCGCGATGCTTTCCATGTCGCCCGCGTACTGCGGCAGGAAATACCAGTGCTGTGCCGGGTGCGCGCCGTAGAGCGCCCGGAACTTCTCGATCAGGGCACGTTCCGCGATGAACCGGTCGCGCTGCGCCGCCGCGCCGCGCTGGTTCATGTCGGGCACCCGCATCGGCTTGGGCCGCATGATGTCCCACCACGCGAACGGCAGTTCCGGGTCCAGCGCCTGCGCTTCGGCCGCCATCGCGTCGCCCGCCTCGCCGCTCGGCGCCGCGCGCGCGGCGATCACCAGCAGCGTCGCGTCGCCGGTTTTGCGCGCCAGCGCCTGCATGTCTTCCACCAGCTTTGTGCGCCCGGTCACGGCATTGCCCGCGTCGAAATAAAGCTGCGCGGCGTCCAGCTTCCTGGGTGCATATTCGCCGTACAGCGCCTGCATCTCCGCGAAGGCCTTCGCCGGATTGCGCTGCATCATCTGGTAGATCCAGGCGTTGTTGAAATGATCCGCCGCCGATTTCGGCCTGTCGATAATCATCTGCGGCTGCGACATCGCATGAAGATCGCCCACCTGATCGCGGATCACGGCGGTGTCTTCCTTGATGAGCCCGAGCTGCCGCCCAACCGCTTCGGTCGCGGACTGGCCCTGCCCGACCAGCATCAGCAGGATAAACGCGGCGGTGGCGAACAGCCCGAAGCGGAAGGCGTCGCACTGCGTGCACTGCACCACATCGTCGACAGCCTTGTCGTCGGCCGCGTTCACCATGAACGCGCGCTGGAAGCAGAGCAGGCCCGCAACGCCCGTGATGACCGCGAAAATCAGCACCAGCATGTCGGCGGAAAGGAATTCGGAGAAGAAGTTGACGAGGTCGCCGAACAGTCCCACCGCGCCGCCGATCAAAGCGAACAGCGATGCCCGCGCCGGCCAGACGATCCGCTTGACGATTCCGATCCGCGATCCCATGCCCACCTCCATCGAACAGCCCGTCGTTTCCTAGGCATAACAAGCGCATACCCGCGCATCCACCCCCTTCCCGCCGCGCCCGAGAATTTTCTGGCGGCGCCATGCCGGGAAACCTGCATACAGCGCGCTTTCCGTCTTCCACGAACGCGTGCGGGACCGCATACCTGCGGACGGGGAGGACAGGCGTAGCTGAACGATCTCGCACCGCTGGCTGATCTGGGTATCGCGCTCGCGCTCGGCCTGCTGGTCGGGCTCGAGCGGGGCTGGAGCGCGCGCGGCGAGCCTGCGGGCGGCCGCGTCGCGGGGTTTCGCACCTTCGGTCTCCTGGGTCTCCTCGGCGGCCTTTCCGGGGTCATGCTGGCGGAGGCGCGCCTGCCTGCGGTGCTGCTGATCGCCGCCGCCGCGCTCGCGCTCGTCGCGGGCTATGTCCGCGACATGGCGCGGGACAGCGGCGCGAGCGTCAGCGCCACCACCACGATCGCCGGGCTCATCACGCTCGCGCTCGGCCTGCTCGCGACGACCGATCACGTCCTCGTCGCGTCGGTCTCGGCGGGCGTCATGGTGCTGCTGCTTTCGATGCGCGAAGAACTTCACGCCTGGATTCGCGGCCTCACCGCTGCGGAGGTGAAGGCGGTGGCGCGTTTCGCGCTCATCTCCATCGTCGTCTGGCCGCTGCTGCCGGATGCCGCCTACGGGCCTTACGACGCCTGGAACCCGCGCGACATCTGGCTCGTCGTCGTTCTCGTCTCGGGGCTTTCGTTCGTCGGCTATGTCGCGGCGAAGCGTTTCGGCGAGGTGCGCGGCACGCTCGCCACGGCGGCGGCCGGCGCGCTCGTTTCGTCGACCGCAGCCACCGCCGCGCTCGCCCGCCGTCTTGCTGCGGGGGAGGACGCGCCCGCCCCCGCGATTGCCGGCATTGCGCTCGCGGGCGCCGTTATGATGACGCGCACGCTCATCCTTGCCGCCGTCGTCGCGGGTTTCGTGGTGCCGATGCTGGCGTGGGTCTTGGTTCCGGGCGGGATCGCCGCGCTCGCGGCCACGGCGTTCGTCATGCGCAACAACCGCCGCGCACCGTCGCGCGCCGCGCCGATGACCTCGTCCAACCCGTTCGACATCCTGCCCGCGCTGGGCTTCGCCGCGCTGATCGCTGTCGCCGCGCTGTTCGCGCGCTGGGCGGAGGCGCGATACGGCGACGCGGGCCTCGGCGTCATCATCGCGCTTACCGGCACGTTCGATGTCGATGCGGCGACCGTCACGCTCGGCGCGCTGCCGGCAGGCAGTCTCGATCCCGTCATGGCGGGCATCGTGCTCGGCATTCCCGTGCTTCTCAACACCGCGTTCAAGGCGGCGATCTGCATCGCCCTTGCCGGATGGCGCAGGGGCTGGCCGGCCGCCGCTGCGCTGCTCTTCAGCTTCGCGGCGGGCGGCATCGGCCTCGTGGCGCTCGCGACCACGCTCTAAGAAAACCCGACCGTTGATATTGCGATTAATTCGCATTAGTGTTGATTCGCAACACAACGTAAAGGGAGCCCGAATGACGAACCCTCTCGATGATCTGCTTAGAAGGCCCGATCTGCGCGATCTCGCGCGCACGCCGATGCACATGGTGATGGGCACGCGGCTGGTGGTGATGTGTCAGCGCGCCGGGCACGACCCGCGCGACGTGCTTGCCGAACGTCTCGGCAGCCCGCTTGCCGCATCACGCCTGCTCAGCGCGGTGCAGATCGTCGGCGATCACTGGCCGGATTGTTTCCTCATCAGCCCGCCCTGCTGCCGGGGGCTGGGGCCCGACGAAGCGGCGCTGTCGGCGATGACGGCGGCGGCGGCGGCAAACGATCGCCCGCGCTTCGACACCGCCTGCCGCGAAATGCTGGATGCGGAAGCGCGCGACGCCACTTACGCCGCGCTCAGCGCCTTCGCCCGCGCCCTGCCCCCGCGCACGACAGAACCGGCCTGCGCGCGTCAGCCGTAGTTGTCAGCGCCGCACCTCCCGCTCTAGGATCGCGCGGCATCTTTGGGGGGTAAGGGCGGTATGCAGGATCAGGGGCAATCCGGTGGAAAGCGGCGCAGCACGCGCCTCCTCGTCATAACCATCGCGATCATCATCGTCGTCGCCGCCGTGCTCGGCTATTTCGTCGTCGACATCCTCGAAACCGCGACCAGCGCGATGAAGGGCCGGTAACGCTTCGGCAACCCGCGCGCCCGATACGTTGCGGCGCAACAGCAGTGGACCGGATCGATGCACACTCTTCGCCGTCTTCTCGCCAGCCGCACGGGTGCGACCGCGATCGAATACGCGCTCATCGCCGCGCTCATTCCGCTCGCCGCGATCATCGCCTTCCAGATGCTCGGCCTCTCGCTGGTCAATGTCTTCACCGACATCACCACCGCCATGAGCCCCTGATCTCCCTCTCCCCACCGGGGAGAGGGCCGGGGAGAGGGGCAAACCAAAACCCCCGCGACAGCCCGCCATGTTCCTGATACGTTCTCATCATTCCGATTCGAAGGGGAACACCGATGACCGATCTCGTGCTTTACACGAACCCCATGTCGCGCGGCCGTATCGTGCGCTGGATGCTGGAGGAAGCGGGCGCAGAGTACCGCACGGAAATCCTCGAATACGGCACCACGATGAAGGCCCCGGCGTATCTCGCCGTCAATCCGATGGGCAAGGTTCCCGCGATCCGCCACGGCGACACGGTCGTCACCGAATGCGCCGCGATCTGCGCCTATCTCGCCGATGCCTTCCCGCAGGCGAACCTCGCCCCCGCGCTCAAGGATCGCGGCAGCTACTACCGCTGGCTGTTCTTCGCGGCAGGCCCGCTCGAAGCCGCGATCGCGGACCGCACGCTCGGCGTCGAGGTGCCCGCCGACAAGCAGCCGATGGTCGGCTACGGAACCTACGCGCATGTGATGGACGCGCTCGAAAAGGCGGTCAGCGACGGGCGGCCCTATATCGCAGGCGACAGCTTCACGGCGGCGGACGTCTACATCGGCTCGCACATCAGCTGGGGCATCCAGTTCGGCACCATGGAAACGCGCCCCGCGTTCGAAGCCTACTGGAAACGCCTCGAATCCCGCCCCGCCCACCTCCGCGCCACCGAACTCGACGACGCCGACATGCCGAAACAGGCGTAGCGCGCTTCGCGCGCCCTCCCCCCTCTCGTCATACCGGCGCAGGCCGGTATCCATACCCCCGATCGCATGGATACCCGCCTGCGCCGGTATGACGAGGACTGTGGCCTGCGCGCCATTGCGGACTTCGAGATAGCGCGCGATTTCCCGATCATGCGAACCGCACTATAGGTTTGTGGTCGCATCGTTTTCGGCGGAACACCGGTTCTCGCGTTTCCGCACGGTGCCGTAAGGGAGGTCCGCATGAGGTTTCGGATTGTTTGTGCCCACGCCCTCGCCGGGGCTGCGCTCATGCTCGGCATCGGCACGGCTGCGGCCGATGATGTCGCCCCGCGCGTCGATCATCACATGCACGTCAAGAGCGCGCTCATCACCGACTGGCTGCTCGACATGCAGAAGGCGATACCCACGGTTTTCGAGGGACTTTCGAGCGACATCTTCAAGGTGCACACGGGCGAGGACGCCGTGAAGCAGCTGGACCGCGCAGGCATCCGTCAGGGCGTTCTGCTCTCCGCCGGCTATATGTTCGGCATTCCCGCCGTGCCGCTCGCGCCTGAAGAGATGGCACGCAGGATGCGCGCCGAGAACCGTTACAACGTCGATGCCGCCCTCGCCTCGGGCGGCCGCCTCGCCGCGTTCGTCGGTATCAATCCGTTTCTCGGCAATGCGCTGGATGAACTCGAATACTGGTCGCGCCGGCCCGGCGCGTCGGGCGTGAAGCTCCACCTCGGCAACAGCGGCTTCGATCTCGGCAATTCCGATCAGGTCGAAGCGCTTGCCGCCTTCTTCGCCGCCGCGGGAAAGGCGCGAATGCCCCTGGTCGTTCACCTGCGCGGCGGAGCGCCGTTCACGAGCGCAAACGTCGCCGTGTTCATCGACAAGGTGCTGCCGCAGGCGGGCGACCTGCCCGTGCAGATCGCGCACGGCGGCAGTTACGGCGGCATCGATGCGGCGACGCTCGAAGCCCTCAGGCTCTACGGTGATGCCATCGGGCGTAAAGCCCCGGGAACCGCGAACCTCGTGCTCGACATCTCCGCCGTCGCGCAGCTCGACATCTCCAAGGTTCCAAGCATTTCACAGGAAGGCATCAAAGGCCGCACCGCCGACGAATGGCGCGCCGCCTACGTCGCGCAGATGCGCACGATCGGCCTCGATCGCTTCGTCCTCGCCAGCGACTGGCCCGCGCTCACGCCTCCGGCAGAGTATTTCGCCGCCGAGAGAAAACTGCTTCCGGTTACCGAGGCCGAATGGAAAACGCTCTGCGAGAACGTCGCGCCCTATTTGCAGGCGGACTGGGCGCAGCGCAGGGAAACGGCGATCGCAAGGCCGTAGCGACACGCAAACCCGGTGGTCAGGGCGTGGCGTCCGTGCCGAGAATGCGCGCCGCGCGCACGTAGCGGAATTCGCCCTCGCCCGACCACGCGTTTCCGTCGGGATAGCGCAGTTCGATTCCGGCGAGATCGCTCTCGTCCGCCAGCCACATGTTCACGCCCATCAGGCTGTTGCCGAATTTCGCCGCGGCGCTCGCGGTCAAAGTGAAATGGGTGGTTGCGCCGCAATTCGAGCAGAATTGAACCTCCGCCGCCGGATCGTCCTTGTCTTCCCGGCAATATCCCTTTGCCGGTCCCTCGGCATTCACCTCCGACGGGTGAAAATAACCCCAGCGCGCGCCCGACTTTCGGCACAGCGAGCAATTGCAGGCGTGGATGTAGTCCGGCTGTTTCTTGATTTCGATGCGGATCAGGCCGCAGTGGCAGGAAAAATTCATCATGCGCGGCTTCTATCGCGCACGCCCGCCGCCGTACAACCGTCTCCCTAAAACAAACGCGTAATCATGTAAAAGATCGCCCCGACCGCAGCGGAGGCGGGGATGGTGATCACCCACGCCATCATCACGTTCTGCGCGACGCCCCAGCGCACGGCAGAGGCGCGGCGGGCGGTGCCGGCGCCGATCACGCAGCCGGTAATCGTGTGCGTCGTGGAAACCGGGATCCCGAGCAGCGAGGCGGCGAACACCATCACCGATCCGCCCGCCGAGGCGCTGAAACCCTGGTGCTGCGAGAGCTTGGTGATGCGCGATCCCATCGTCTCGATGATCTTCCAGCCGCCGCAAAGCGTGCCGAGCGCGATCGCCACGTAGCAGCTGATCGCCACCCAGTGCGGCACATGGAATTCGCCCTGCAGCCGGCCGGTCGAATAGAGCAGCACGGCGATGATCCCCATCGTCTTCTGCGCGTCGTTCAGCCCGTGGCTGATCGAATAGGCGGCCGACGAGGCGAGATGCAGATAGCGGAACCCGCGCTCCGCGCCGCGCGCAGTCGCGTCCTTCATCAGCCAGCTCGTCAGCAGCATGACAAGCATCGAGAGCATCATGCCGAGCAGCGGCGAGAGCACGATCGCGATCAGCGTCTTGTTGAGCCCGCTCCACTGGATGCCCGACATGCCCGCGTGCGCGACGCCCGCGCCGATCAGCCCGCCGACGAGCGCGTGGCTGGATGAGGACGGGATGCCCTTCAGCCACGTGACGACGTTCCAGAACATCGCCCCGATCAGCGCGCCGAACACGACGGCGGGCGTCACCAGATCCTTGTCGATCAGGCCCTGCCCGATCGTCTCGGCGACCTTGTGCAGTTCCGGGAAGATCAGGCTCAGGAAATAGGCCGCGAAGTTGAATGTCGCCGCGAAGGCGACCGCCTGCACGGGCCCCAGCAGGCGCGTCGCGACAACGGTTGCGATGGAATTCGCCGCGTCGTGCAGGCCGTTCAGGAAGTCGAATGCCAGCGCGAGGATGACAAGGCCGACAAGCAGCGGCAACGCGAGTTCGTGCATCGTGCGTCCGCGTCAGGCGTGATCGATGACGATGCCGTCGATCTCGTTCGCGACATCCTCGAGCGCGTCGACGATCCGCTCCAGATGTTTGTACACTTCTCGCGAAACGATGAAGCGCAGCGTGTCGTCGGCCCCGTAGTCCTTGAAGGCCTTCTTCACGCCGATCGCGTGGATCTCGTCGGCATGGCCTTCCATGCGCACCAGCCGCTCGGTGAGTTCGTGGAGGCGCTGGCCGTTTCGCGCCACGTCGCGCAGCAGCGGCATCGCCTCGGCAACGAGCCGCGCGCCGTCCACGATGATCGCGGTCATGTCGCGCATTTCCTGTTCGAAGTCGCTCACCTCGTACAGCGAGATCGCCGAAACCGTCGCCTGCATCTCGTCGATCGCGTCATCCATCGCGCCGATCAGGCTGGTGATCGCGCCCCGGTCGAACGGTGTCAGGAAGGTGCGGCGCACCGTGTGCAGCACCTCGCGGATGATGTCGTCGGCGTCGTGCTCGCGCTCGATCACCTCGCGGATGTGATCCTCCGCCGACGAGCCGTTTTCGAGCAGCCGCGCCAGCGCGTCCGCTGCGGCGACCACGGTTATCGCGTGCGCCTCGAACAGTTCGAAGAAGTTGCCCGTCTTGGGGAGCAGGCGCTGGAACCAGGCGAACATGTGGGGAATCCTCGATTTCCGGGCAACCGCGGTCAGCATTCCGGTGCGGCGGGCGGCGGCATTGAATTCGGAAGCGCCGAACGAGCGGATGAGATCGCGCAGGTCGTCCTCCTCCACCGCATCCGCCGCTTCGGCGAGCGTGAACCAGCGGCGTTCGCGCTCGTCCTTTTCCTTCCAGTTCTCCAGCTCGCGCGTCACCGCGAGCGGGAAGACGTCGACGTCCACCATCAGCGAGGCGCCGTTGCTGCGCCGCTTGCGGTAGCGATAGGAGCCGAGCGGCGTCGGGCACACCGCGCCGCGCACGCCCGCCTCTTCCTCCGCCTCGTCGGCGGCGGCGGCGTGCGGCGCGAGTCCCTTGGTCGCGTTGCCTTTCGGGATCACCCAGCGCCGGCTGCTGCGCGATGTGACGAGCAGGATCCGCACGGGCGCATCGATCGCTGGTCCTTCCGATCGATAGGGCAAGGCGGCGATCTGGCGAATGAAACTCTCCGGGCTGCGATGGCGCGCTTTGCGACAGTTTGGTGGCGGTCTGATGACAGATTTTTGAACCCGCGCAAGCCCGGCGAATCGATCTGCAAAAACTTAGGATTTGACCTAAGTATTTAAACGTCCTACCGATGTCTTCGAAAGGAGCCTGCGGAATGCAAAGCGCGCAATCACCCGCAGTGATCGACGGCATTTTCCGCGCCCTTTCGGACCCCACGCGCCGTAGCGTGCTCGAACGGCTGAGCGCGAAGCCCGCATCCGTCAGCGATCTCGCCGCCGACCACCCCATGGCTCTCCCCTCGTTCGTCGCGCATCTGAAGGTGCTCGAAGGTGCGGGGCTGGTGCGCTCCAAAAAGGCCGGGCGGATCAGAACCTATGAGCTTGCCCCGGAGCAGCTGCATCTCGCCGAAGACTGGCTGGGCAGGCAGCGCACGATGTGGGAGCGCAGGCTGGACCGGCTCGATGCCTATTTGCTGAAGTTGAAGAAGGAGAGATCGCAATGACATCCAACCTGTTCCAGTTCACCCCCGACCCCCAGCGCGATCTGGTGCTCGAACGCGAGATCGACGTCCCCGTGGAGCTTGTGTGGGAGGCGTGGACCACGCCCGAGAGCCTCAAGGAGTGGTTCTGCCCGAAGCCCTGGTCGATCAGCGCATGCGAGATCGATCTGCGCCCCGGCGGCAGGTTCAACACCGTCATGCGCTCGCCCGAGGGAGAAGAGTTCCCGAACAGCGGCTGCTATCTCGAAGTCGTGCCGAACCAGCGCCTCGTCTTCACCGATACGCTGCTTTCCGGCTTCCGCCCCGCGCCCAAGCCGTTCTTCACCGCCGCGCTTCTGCTGGAGCCGACCGCAACCGGCACGCGCTACACCGCGATAGCCATCCACGGCAACGCGGAGACCCGCGCGCAGCACGAGCAGATGGGCTTCCACGACGGCTGGGGCACCGTCCTCGATCAGCTCGTCGCGCACATCAAGGCATCGATGCATTAGGAACCAGCGACGCCCGGAAGCGTTCGGCGAACAGGGAGTCGCCGCCTGTTCCGGGCGGCGGACAAAACGAGGAGAAACGCGATGCGAATGACTCTGGCACTTTTGGGCGCCGCAATGGTCATCACGCCTGCGGCCGCCGCGCCCGTCACGATGCAGCTTGATCTCACCGGCGCCGCCGAGGTTCCCGAACCCGGCGACCCCGACGGCAAGGGCACCGCGACCATCACGATCGACAGTGCGAAGCCCGAAGTCTGCTACACGCTTGCCGTCAGCGGTATCGATACCGCCACCATGGCGCACATTCACAAGGGCGCAGCAGGCGCCGCAGGCCCTCCTGTCGTCACGCTCGATCCGCCCACAGAGGGAACGTCGGAAGGCTGCGTCACGACGGAAGCAGCCGTCGTGGCCGCGATCCTCGCGAAGCCGGCCGATTATTACGTCAACGTCCACAACGCGCCGCACCCGAAGGGAGCGCTACGCGGCCAGCTCCGCTAGCGGTTATTCCGCCGTCAGCTTGTCGGCGGTCTTCGTGTCGAAATCGCCCGCATCGTGGCGCTCGCGGAGCTGTTCCGCGAGCGGCCCGACAGTGCGGTTCACGATCCGCCCGCGCCGCACCCCCGGCCGCGCCCCCACCTGCGTCGTCCAGCGCTGCACATGCTCGTATTCGTGGACGGCGAGAAACGTCGCCGCTTCGCTGTAAAGCTCGCCGCGCACCAGCCCGCCGTACCACGGCCAGATCGCCATGTCGGCGACGGTATATTCCGGCCCCGCGATATATTCGAACTCTGCGAGGCGGCGGTTCATCACGTCGAGCTGCCGCTTCACTTCCATTGCATAGCGGTTGATCGCATATTCGATCTTCTCGGGCGCGTAGGCGTAGAAGTGCCCGAAGCCGCCGCCCAGAAACGGCGCGCTGCCCATCTGCCAGAACAGCCACGACAGCGTCTCTGCCCGCGCCGCGCCGCCTGCGGGCAGGAACGCCCCGAACTTTTCGGCAAGATACATGAGAATCGCCCCGCTCTCGAACACGCGCACGGGCTCCGCGCCGCTGCGGTCGACAAGCGCCGGGATCTTCGAATTCGGGTTCACATCGACGAACCCCGATCCGAACTGGTCGCCTTCCATGATGTTGATGAGCCAGGCATCGTATTCGGCGCCCGCATGCCCCGCCGCCAGCAGCTCCTCCAGCAGGATCGTCACCTTCTGCCCGTTCGGGGTGCCGAGCGAATAGAGCTGCAGCGGATGCTTCCCCACCGGCAGCGCCTTGTCGTGCGTGGGGCCCGCGACGGGCCGGTTGACCGAAGCGAAGCGCCCGCCGCTCCCCCGGTCCCACGTCCACACTTCGGGGGGTACATATCCGGCCGGTTCGCTCATCACTGATCTCCTGTCTTGCGGAGACCACAGGTAGGGACGCGCCGCCCGCTTCGCCAGCCCCGCCGCGAAGTGCAGTATCAGCGCCTGCCCGGCAGCATCCTCAGCAGCGTATCGTCTCGCATCACATAGTGGTGAAACAGCGCGGCGGCGGCATGCAGGCCGATTACGTAATAGGCCACCTCGCCCGCCGTTTCGTGAATCTCCTCGACCTGTTCGGAAAGCGCTTCATTGGGGAGCACGATCGGCGGCAGTTCCATCCCGAAGAAGGGGATCGGCTCCCCCGCCGCGCTCAGGATCACCCATCCCGCGATCGGCATGGCGATCATGAAAAGATAAAGCGCGCCGTGCACGGCATGCGCGGCGGCGGTCTGCCAGAACGGCGGACGCGGCGAGATCGCGGGCGTACCGCCGACAACGCGCGCGGCGATGCGCAGCGCCACGAAGATCAGCACCGAAAGCCCCAGCATGAAATGCAGCGCCTTCACGAATTCGCGTGTCTCGCTGCCGCGCTCGAACAGCACGCGCATCTCGATCGTCGCGAACACCGCCGCCAGCAGCAACAGCATCACCCAGTGCAGTGCGATCGTGGCCCTGCCGTAGCGCGCGCCCGTAACCGATCCGCTCATCGTCATGATCTCACCCCCCGTTCGATTTGCCACCAATGTGCCGCTATCACGCATTCGCTGACGCTTGCCTGACGGCCGGACATCCGTTTGTCTTCATCGACTCGATGGCGTTCTTTGCGCTCGCCTTGCGCGAACAGCCTCGGTCGTGGGTGTGTGGGGATTCAGCCGTCGCCCTGCCGCAGTGCAGCCGCCGCTGCAAAGGGCGCAATGGCGGTGACGACAAGGCTCGCTGCGGCGAGCAGGCGCAGGTCTCCGGCGCTCCCGAAAATCAGCACCGGCAGCGCGAGCGGCAGCACGATCAGCCCGGCAAGCGCAGGCCCGCCGCGCGCGCCCGCAACGAGCGCCGCCGCAACAAGGCCGAGCCCGGCGAGTGCGGGCGTACCGAGCGCAAGACCCGTCACCAGCGCGGGCACATCGGCCCCCAGCATCGCGCCGCCGATCACCGCCGCGACGAGCAGCGCGGGCGCGAAGCCCAGCCAGTGCGCGGCGAGCCGCGCCGCCATGATGGTTTCCACCGCGATGCCGCGCACGCGAAGCTGGTCCATCGTGCCGTCAGCGACGTCCTCGGCGATCAGCGTGCCCACCGGCAGCAGCGCCGCGAGCAGCGCCGCCACCCACAGGCTGCCCGCGCCCACGCGCTGCAGCAGCGCCGCATCAGGGCCGATCGCGAAGGCCGTCATGCTCGCGACCATCACGAAAAACACGAGCGGAATGAGCCCGCCCGCACCGATATCCACGCCGCGCAGCACCAGACGCCAGAAACTCACAGCGCCAGCTCCCGCGCGCGCGGTACATTCGTCTCGCCGTGCGTCACCACGATCGCGCCGCCGCCCGCCGCAAGGTGCGCCCCGATCGCCGCCGACAGCGCCTCGGCGTTCGCCGCGTCGAGCCCCGCACCCGGCTCGTCGAGCAGCCAGAGCGCCGCGCCCGAAGCGATCACCCGCGCCAGCGCCGCGCGCCGCTTCTGCCCCGCCGAAAGCATCCGCACGGGCACGTCGCCGAGCGTTTCGAGCCCCAGTGCATACACCGGCCCGGTGCCGTCGAGGCGCGCCCACCAGCCGAGTTCCTGCGCCAGCGTGCGCGACGGCTTCAGGGCGTTTTCATGTCCCAGCCAGGCAATGTTCGCAGACTGTTCGATGCGCCCGGCGGCGGGCGCCAGCAGCCCGGCGAGGCAGCGCAGCAGGCTCGATTTGCCCCGTCCGTTCGGCCCGGTCACGCGCAGCGCTTCGCCGCTGCCGACCGCGAGCGACAGCCCTTCGAACAGCAGCCGCCCGCCCCGCACGCAGGCGAGGTTTTCGGCGCGGATGAGCGTGTCCCCCATGCGCCTCGACGTACCTTCTCGCGTGTCCGCGCGCTACTTCTTCTTGGGTTTTTCGGTCTTGCCGCGTGCCGCCGTCATCTCGCGCAGCGCGCCTTCGACGCCTGGCACGGCAAGCGCCTGATACGCGCATTCGCCCACGGTCCAGCCATAGGGCGTCTGGCGCAGCGCCGTCACCACGCGCGATCCGGCGGGTGCGTCGATGCGCCCCCAGTCGTCGGTATTCAGAATATCGTGCCGCGTCGGTTTGCGGGGGCCGGGCCAGATGTCGATGGAATCCGCGCCCTTGCCTTTCAGATATCGGATCACCTCGATGCGCTGAAACAGCGTGCCGTCGCCGCGCGGAAGCTCGCGGACGATACCGTCGATCACCAGCGCCTCGCTCGCGAGCACGTATTCCGCAGCTTCGTCCGCATCACGTTGCACCAGGATCGGCAGCACGCAGCGCGCCTCTGCCGCTCCGCTGAACCCGGCCGCCGCCACAAAGGCTGCGGCTGCCAAACAACGCTTACGCATCACGACCCCTCCATTTTCCCTTTTCCGGGAGTGTATCACACGGAAGAGATCGTTGCGATTCCGCATCGACCCTCAGCGGCGGCGGCGCAGACCAAGCGCGGCGAGGCCGAGGCCGAACAGCGCGAGTGCGGCGGGTTCCGGCACGTCGGCGATCGGCGCTTCGATCAGCGGCTGCACCTGCGCGGCTTCAGGAGCCGCAGCGGCCCACACGCGCACGGCGTCCCAGCCTTCGGCGACACCCGAGAAGCGGTCTTCGACACCCGTGTAATAGGCGTTCAGCACCCAGTCGGCGCCGTCCGTGCCGAACACGATGATTTCGGTCAGAGAGTCGCTGAAATCGTATAGGAAGCTGTCGATGCCGCCGAGCGCGAAGTCTTCGGCGTGCCATGCGTCGCTGCCGCCGGTCCACGAGGCCGAAAACGCGGTCAGCTCGTTTGCCGAAATGAAGCCGTCGAAGTTCAGGTCTTCGCCGCTGAAGCTGCCGCTCACGGCGGCGCCGTCGCCATAGTCCTGCTCGAAGTTGAAGCTCATCGGCGCGGCGTTCGCACCGGCGGCGATCAGCATGGCGGCGGCGGAAAGGAAGAAAGCGCGTGTCATGTACAAAACTCCTGTCTCGGATCTCGACATCGAATAATCAAGAACCGTGCCAGTTGCGGAGTTCCGCCATCTTAATGATTAACGCGCATTCCCCCTGTAAATCCTGCCGACGCTTTGCCGTTCATATTCATGAACAAAAACAGAATACTTATAGTTAATAGTACGGAACCGTAATAATATTCATCACTTTCCGAGTGTTTCGGTGAAGAAAGCCGCCTGGTCGCGCCACAATTGCTGCCAGCTCGAATAGCGGATCAGCGAGTGGGATTCGCCCGGCAACAGCACAGTGCGCACATCCACGCCCTGCCGCCGCAGTTTCTGCGTCAGGTCCACCGTCTCGCGCACGTCGACGTTCATGTCCTGGTCGCCGTGGACGAGAAGCACCGGCGATCGCCAGCCTTCCACCGCGCCGAGCGGCGAGGCGGCAAACGCCGTCGCCTTGTCGGCCTCGCCCACGCCGAAGAACTTGCTGGGGTTCAGGTGTCCCGGCACCGGCGAAGGCCAGCTCCAGTCGAACACGCCGTGGATCGCGACGCCCGCCGCGAACAGGTCGGAGTTGCGCGCGAGCGCGTGTCCGGTCAGCAGCCCGCCGTAGGAGCCGCCCCAGATGCCGATGCGTTTCGGGTCCACGTCGTCGCGTGCCGCGAGCCAGCGCCCCGCGCCGAGCACGTCCTGATATTCCGAAGCCGTGCGCCACGCCCGTCCCGGCGCCTCGCGGAAGTCGCGCCCGTAGCCGACGCCCGAGCGGTAGTTGAGCGCGAGCACCACATAGCCCATCTCCGCGAGCCGCCGGTTCATCGCATAGTCGTTCGCGTAATATCCGCTGAAGTGGAACGCGGGAAACATCTGCCGCGTCGGTCCGCCGTGCACATAGACGAGCGCCGGGTGCGGCCCCTTGCCCCTGGGCAGGAACAGCTGCCCCGGCACGCTCTGCCCGTCCGCTGCGGCAAGCCGCACCTGCTGCGGCGGGGGCGCGGTGAAGCTGCGGCGATAGCCGTAGTCCGCCGGTGTTTCGGCGTAGGTGATCTTGCCCGTCGCGGTGTCGAGGATGCGCAGCATCGCGGAGGCGTCAGCGTCCGCGCCCGTCATCGCGACATACCGCCCGTCGCCCGTCGCGCTCGCCCCTGCAAGCACGACGTCTTTCGTCTCCACCGCGCGTTCCTTGCCGGTGGACACGTTGATGAGCGACGCCTGCCGCGTGTCGAGATCGCGGCAGTTGTGGATGACGAGCAGCGTATCGGGCGCCGCCAGTTCGCTTTCCGCGACCTCGCATTTCTCGCCGGTCAGCGCGCGCGCCTTGCCGCCGCTCACGGCGTAGAGCCGCGCCCAGCCGTTTTCCTCGCTGCGGAACACCACGGTCTTGTCGTCGGACCAGCGCAGCAGCCCCTCGTTGTCGTCGGAGATATACGATCCCCCGCGCGGCCCGGAGGACCACAGCGTCGTCGGCTTGCCCCCCGCCAGCGCCACCGTTTCCACGGAGACCGGCTGGTTTTCGAGATTGTCGTAAGTCACCGTATGCTCGCGCCCCGGCCAGCGCAGGTATGCGATCGTTTTGCCGTCGGGGGAAAGCACCGGGTGGCTCAGCCGGTCCGCGCCCGTCACCAGCCACTCGACCCGGTCGCTGCCGAGCGTATGGCGCCCCAGGAACGACCAGCCGCCGCGATCCTGCACGAAGATCATGCCCTTGCCGTCTGCCGTCCACACCGGCTGGCCGAAGGCTGCACCGCCGCGCACGAGCATTTCCGGTTTCGCCTCGCCCGCGCCCACGCTCACCGCCCAAAGGTCGGCGCCGCTGCGGTAGACGAGGCGCTTTCCGTCGGGCGAGAAATGCGCGCCGCCGCCCTCGCCGATCTTCACCGGCGCCGCGCCGCCCGCCGTCGAAACGATCCACAGCGTCGCCTTCGGCGGCGTCAGCAGGCCCGCCGGATTGTACCCGCCCGAGGAAAACCCCGTCGTGAACGCCACATGATTTCCGTCCGGCGAGATCTGGATCCCGGTGATCGGCGTGCCGTCCACGTCGCTTTGTTCGAACAGTGCCGTCCGCTTGAAGCCCGGCCCGCGCGCGGCGAGCAGCTGCGTCTTGTCGCCCTGCTGCACGGTCCACGCAAACGCGCCTGTGCGCGCCGCGCTGATGTCGGTTGCCATGGGGAAGGCGAGGAACGCCGTATCGTCGGCGGCAGACGCGGAAGACGCCGCGATCAGCGCGGCGCAGGCGATTGCAAAACGGGAAACCGGAAACGAAACGCGCATGAACAGACCCTCCTGCTGAACGAAGGGCGTGGAGCGCACGGCGCAATTCTCCCCTCGGGCACTTTATGTCCCGAACTTATCGCAATGCGCCTGGTTGGCAAATGCCTTAAGCGGCGTCCTCGTCGGGGACGGCGTCCATAGCCGATGTGCGCTCTTCGTCGCGTTCCGCGTCGCGCGCGGATTTGTCGGCGATCACCTTCATCCGGGCTTCGCGCGTGCGCACGTGCTGGTCGGAGAGTTCGATCCAGCGGTCGAGCGCCAGTTCGGCCTGATGCCGCACGTTGTCGAGCGCCGCCACGCTGACCGCCTGGCGGGCCTCCGCGATCCGTTCCTCGTAAAAAATGGTCTGGTCTTTCACGCGAAGGCTCTTTCGTTGGTAGACCGGCGCTTAGCCGATCAGGTCATAAACGATCTGTCGAAGCTGCTGCCGGGTCAGACCGCCGGGCTCGCGCCGCGTGCTGGTTGAGGGCGCCGTCTCGGGCATGTTCGATGTGCGGCGCGCCGGGTGTCGGCGTCCGGAATTCATATGAGTCTGCATATCTGTCATTTTTCTGGGCCGCCGTTCTGGCGGCATTGGTGTCGGCAAAGCGCGCCTGGCGCATGCCGGTTGAGGCGGCCCGGCGCGTTTCGCCGGGCCTCTCGAATTCTGAAAGGGCGCTCAGGCCGATTTCAGGGCGACCGCGCTGGTGCGGCCGCGTTGATCGCGTTCCAGCTCATAGCTGACGCGCTGGTCCTTATCGAGCGTCTCCATGCCCGCCATCTGAACGGCGGTGATGTGGACGAATGCATCTTCGCCGGCGCCTTCGGGCGCGATGAAGCCATAGCCCTTCTGGGCGTCGAAGAATTTTACTGTGCCGATGGGCATATTTTTTATCTCAGTATTCAAATAATGATCGTACCCGCGCACCACATGGCGGCGGGTGCCGAGAGGCCGGTGTTCTGAAAAGGGGAGCCGCAGCGCCGCAATCCGTCGCGCGCAACGTCAGCCCCGCTCATATAGCGCATGCCGGGTTAATTTACAATGTCGGGGGGGAGTGGCGCCCCCGGTGCCCACCGCCCCATCCCAAAACCCGGTCATTCCGAGCGAAGTCGAGGAACGCACCGCGCGCGCGGCAAACTTCTCGCCCTGCGCCTCCAAGTCCCTCTGCTCAATCACCGTTTTTCCAGCATACATTCCGCTGAGGCCGGGCTGCAAACGGCCTTCGTCCCCTTCCCAACCTGCTCCCCCTTCGCTAAAGCAGCCCCGACTCCGGCGGTTGCTGCGCTGCAATAGGCGCGTACGGCCGGGCCTGAATGGCAAGACAAGGGGATCGTGAAGATGACCGCCACCGGACGCGACAGCCTGAACACCCGCCGCACGCTGAAAGTCGGCGGCCGCGAGTTCGCATATTATTCGATCCCCGCCGCCGCCGAGCGCTTCGGCGATTTCTCGGCGCTGCCCTTCTCGATGAAGGTGCTGCTGGAAAACATGCTCCGCTTCGAAGACGGCAACACCGTCACCGAAGGCGATGTCGAAGCCTTCCGCTCGTTCCTCAACGCCAACCTCGGCGAGCGCGAGATCCAGTATCGCCCCGCGCGCGTGCTGATGCAGGATTTCACCGGCGTTCCGGCCGTCGTCGATCTCGCCGCGATGCGCGATGCGATGGCGAAGCTCGGCGCGGACGCGGAGAAGATCAATCCGCTCGTCCCCGTCGATCTCGTCATCGATCACTCGGTGATGGTGGACGAGTTCGGCACGCCGCAGGCGTTCGGGCAGAACGTCGCGCTTGAATACGAGCGCAATATGGAGCGCTACAAGTTCCTGAAGTGGGGCGCGCAGGCGTTCCGCAACTTCCGCGTCGTGCCGCCGGGAACGGGCATCTGCCATCAGGTGAACCTGGAATATCTGGCGCAGGCGGTGTGGACCTCCGAAGACGCGAGCGGCACGCTCGTCGCCTATCCCGATACGCTGGTCGGCACCGACTCGCACACCACGATGGTGAACGGCCTCGGCGTGCTCGGCTGGGGCGTCGGCGGGATCGAGGCGGAAGCCGCGATGCTCGGCCAGCCGGTTTCCATGCTCATCCCCGAAGTCGTCGGCTTCAAGCTCAGCGGCCGCATGGCCGAAGGCATCACCGCCACCGATCTCGTGCTCACCGTCACGCAGATGCTGCGCAAGAAGGGCGTCGTCGGCCGCTTTGTAGAATTCTACGGCCCCGGCCTCGATGCGCTCAGCCTCGCGGACCGCGCGACGATCGCCAACATGGCGCCCGAATACGGCGCGACCTGCGGCTTCTTCCCGATCGACGCGGAAACCATCCGCTACATGCGCTTCACCGGCCGTGAAGACTGGCGCTGCGAAATGGTGGAGGCCTATGCCAAGGCGCAGGGCATGTGGCGCGATGCCGCCACGCCGGACCCCGTATTCACCGACACGCTCGGGCTCGATCTTGCCGAAGTGCGCCCCAGCCTCGCCGGCCCGCGCCGCCCGCAGGACCGCGTGCTGCTCGAAGATCTCGCCGCCGGTTTCGAAGCCGAACTGGGCAGCAGCTTCAAGGTCGCTGATCCGAAAAAGCGCGTCTCCGTCGACGGCGCGAAACACGATATCGGCCACGGCGACGTCGTGATCGCCGCGATCACCAGCTGCACCAACACCTCGAACCCCGATGTGCTCGTCGCCGCCGGTCTCGTCGCGCGGAAGGCGCGCGCCAAGGGGCTTACGCGTCAGCCGTGGGTGAAAACCTCGCTCGCGCCCGGTTCGCAGGTCGTCACCGATTATCTGATGAAGGCCGGTCTGCAGGCTGATCTCGATGCGATCGGTTTCGATCTCGTCGGCTATGGCTGCACCACCTGCATCGGCAACTCGGGGCCGCTGCCCGCGCCGATTTCAAAGGCCGTGAACGATGGCGACATCGTCGCCGCGTCGGTGCTTTCGGGCAACCGCAACTTCGAAGGCCGCGTCTCGCAGGATGTGCGCGCCAACTATCTCGCCTCGCCGCCGCTCGTCGTCGCCTATGCGCTCGCGGGCACGGTGCGCAAGAACCTCGCGGTCGAGCCGATCGGCACGGGGTCGGACGGCGAGCCGGTGTTCCTCAAGGACATCTGGCCGACCAATCTGGAGATTCGCGCCACCGTCGAAGCCTCGCTCGATGCGGACATGTTCAAGGCGCGCTACGCGCACGTCTTCACGGGCGATGCGCAGTGGCAGGCGATCGATGTCACCGGCGGGCGCACCTACAGCTTCTCGTCGGTTTCCACCTATGTGCAGAACCCGCCCTATTTCGAAGGGCTCACGATGACGCCCAGGCCGCTCACGAACATCGTCGGCGCGCGCGCGCTCGCCGTGTTCGGCGATTCGATCACCACCGATCACATTTCGCCGGCGGGAAGCATCAAGGCCGATTCCCCGGCGGGCAACTATCTTACCGAGCATCAGGTCAGCCGCGCCGACTTCAACTCCTACGGCTCGCGCCGCGGCAACCACGAAGTCATGATGCGCGGCACGTTCGCGAACATCCGCATCCGCAACAAGATGACGCCGGGCATCGAGGGCGGCGTCACTCGTCACGTTCCGTCGGGCGAACAGCTTGCGATCTATGACGCCGCGATGCGCTACAAGGCCGAAGGCACCCCGCTCGTCGTTCTCGCCGGCAAGGAATACGGCACCGGCTCGTCGCGCGATTGGGCCGCGAAGGGCACCACGCTTCTGGGCGTGCGCTGCGTCGTCGCCGAAAGCTACGAGCGCATCCACCGCTCGAACCTTGTCGGCATGGGCGTGCTGCCGCTCCAGTTCCAGGGCAATGACAGCGCCGAAACGCTCGGTCTCACCGGCGACGAGCTGTTCAGCATCGACGGCGTCGCCAGCCTCTCGCCGCGTCAGGAGGTGACCGTCACCTTCACGCGCGCCGACGGCACCACGGGTTCGTTCGTGGCGCGCTGCCGCATCGATACAAACAACGAGCTGGAATATTTCCGCAGCGGCGGCATCCTGCACTACGTGCTGCGCAACCTCGCCGCTTAAAACCGCCTTCCTCTCCCCTCCCCTTCAGGGGAGGGGCCGGGGGTGGGGCGGTTCCGACGCGCTCGACCCTATTCCCATTCGATCACTTGCCAGCCGCGCGCCTCGCCAAGTGCGCGCAGTTTCGGCGTCGGGTTGATCGCGAAGCCTTCGTCGGCCCATTCGAACATCGGCGCGTCGCTGTGGTGGTCTGAAAAGAAGCGCACGTGCAGCGTCTCGCGCGGCGGCAGCGCCTCCGCCACCATGTCGCGTTTCGCGCCGTCGTAGCAGTTTTCGCCGTCCAGCTTCGCCAGCACCGCGCCCGACGCGTCGCGGTGCGATTTCGTGCCCACCACGTGCTCCACGCCCAGCCTTGCTGCGATGGCGTGCACATAGAACGTGTAGGATGCCGTCGCGATCACCACGGTGCGGCCCTCCGCCTTCTCCGCCTCGATCCGCGCCCGCGCCCCCCGGAACGTGCGCCCCGGCACCATCCGGCGCGCGAAGCCTTCGGCGCGCGGCGCGATCCGTTCGATCGGCACGCGCCTGCCCATCAGCAGCCGGTGGTTGATTTCCTTCAGCCGCCCCCGGCTCACCAGCCCCGCCACGTACGCTGCGCCCGCCAGCAGCGACAGCGGCAGAAACAGCAGCCGCCACGGCGCCTCGTGCCACGCCCAATAGAGCAGCCAGGGCGAATAGGATCCACCCCGCGTGATCGTTCTGTCCATGTCGAACACGGAATACTGTATTAGCGTACTCAAACAGCCTCCAGCGCTTGCCGGAAGTCTGCGACAAGATCGTCTACATGTTCAACCCCGATCGACACCCGAACCAGATTGTCGCTGATCCCCAGCTCCGCCTTGCGCGCAGCAGGCACGGAAAGGTGCGTCATCGCCGCCGGGTGACTCGCAAGGCTCTCCGTCCCGCCCAGCGAAACGGCCAGCTTCACCAGCGTCAGGTTATCCAGCAACCGAAACGCCTCCGCCTCCCCGCCCTTCACGATCACCGAAAAGGTCGATCCGGCACCCGCACAGTGTCGGTCGTATATGCCCCGCTGCGCACTCCCCGGCTCCAGGAACCCCAGATAACCGACCCGCTCGATCTTCGGATGATCGCGCAAGAATTCACACAACGTCCGCGCATTCGCCTCCGCCCGCTCCATGCGAAGCTGCACCGTTTCAAGGCTGCGCAGCAGCATCCACGACGTGTGCGGATCGGTGATCGTGCCGATGGTATTGCGGAGCGCAAGGATCGGCGCCAGCACCGCCTTTCCGCCGATGCACGCTCCGCCCACCAGATCGGAATGCCCGCCTACGTACTTGGTAAGCGAATAAAGCGAGATGTCTGCGCCGTGCCGCGTCGGCGCCTGGAAAACGGGCCCGAGAAACGTGTTGTCACACATGATGACGGGCTTCTCGTCCACCCCTGCGAACACCTCATCCCGCACGGCCGCAACAGCCTCGATATCGACGAGTTCATTTGTCGGGTTCGCGGGGCTTTCCAGGTAAATAACCGAAACACGCCCTTTGGCCCGTGCGGCGCGCAGCGTCGCCTCGATCTTCTCCCGCCCGGCAGACGCGTGGAAATCCATCCAGCCGACTGAGAACTTGCCGATCACCGCATCGATCAGTTTCTCGGTTGCTGCATAAAGCGGCGCGGAATGAACAATGATATCGCCCGGCCGCACGTAAGCCAATAACGCCGTAGTGATGGCCGACATTCCCGTCGAGAAGACCAGCGCCTCCTCCGCCCCTTCCCACAGTGCCAGCCGATCCTCGAGTATTTCCTGATCCGGCCCATTGAAACGCCCGTAAACCAGGCCTTCAGCCCCTCCGGGTCGCAAACCGATAATGCCTTCGAAGAAACGCTTCCCATCTGCGGCGCTTTCGAAAACGTAGGTCGATGTCAGAAAGATCGGCGGCTTCAGCGCGCCTTCCGAAAGCGCGGGATCATAACCGTAACCCATCATCAGCGTGGACGGATGAAGCGGCCGCCCTGCAAGTTCCAGCGACTGCGGCTTCATCGTTCGACCACGCTTGGGTAGAACTGTGTCTGTCATGCCTGCATGGTACAGGCCTACACATTGGCCCGCAATGTCGGCCACAATACCCGGCTTATGAGGATACCGCGTTGTCAGTCCGCAGGCGCTTCATCGTCGTTTGAAGCGTGAAGCGCAGACCTTCTGGACGGTAGGCGATATCGACCGCGCCGCCGAACTGCGGTGCGAGGGCGCGCTTCAGCAGACGCGAGCCGAACCCCCGCCGTTTCGGCAATGCGACTTGCGGTCCGTCGGCTTCCGCCCATTCGAAAGCGAAGACATCATCCGTTCCGGCCCGGCCTGCTTCCCAAGCAATCGCCACCTTGCCTGACGGAACAGAGAGCGCGCCATATTTCACGGCATTGGTCGCAAGTTCATGAACAGCGAGTGCCATCGAGAACGATTGATCGGCTGAAAGATAGACCGCCGGACCCTGGAGACGAATTGATTCGCCGTGCCCATGCGGCTGCAACGTCTCCTGCACAATATCCTGAAGCGGCGCATCGCTCCAGCGCGACCGGGTCAACACATCGTGCGCCTGCCCCAGCGCCTGCAAACGCTGACCGATGAGCCTCCGCGCGTCTTCGATTGGGGCCGTCCGGAACGTCTGGTCTATCACGGCAGAAACAACGGCGAGCGTGTTTTTCATGCGGTGCGCCAGTTCCTGGTTGAGCAGCGTCGCCTGACGGCGCGCCTCCACCATGCCGGTTGTTTCGATAACCGTATCCATCATGCCGACGACATCGCCCGTCTCGTCACGGACGGGACTATAGCAAAACGTAAACCACGCCTGCTCCGGATAGCCGTTTCGATCGATCGTGAGCGGAAAGTCCTCAATAAACGTGGCTTCCCCGGCGAAGGCGATCTGTGCGATGGGGCCGATCTCGCTCCACACTTCCGACCAGACTTTACGCATCGGACGGCCGAGCGCCTCCTCCTTGTTGCCGAGAATAGGCAAGAAGGCATCGTTGTAGATGCAGGTCATGTCCGCGCCCCACGCCAGGCACTTGGGAAAGCGCGAACCGAGGATCAGGGCCACCGTGGACTTGAGCGTGGGAGACCAATCCCGCGCAGGACCGAGCGGAGTTGCCGACCAGTCGAACGTCCGGATGGCGCCGCCCATATTGCCGCCACCTTCCAGGAAATGCAGGAGCGGCATACACGGAAAACTCCGAACGGCAGAAGCGCCGAAGTTGAAACGCTAGCGTAGTACTATTCGTGGCACAATCTGTGCTTGCGACGAACCGAAACCGCCTACTCGCGCAGTTCCGCGCCGACCGTACGCGCGGACGCGACGATCTTTCCGGCAATCACGGAAATCTCTTCCTCGGTGAAACTTCGTTCATCGGGCTGCAGCGTAACGCGTATGGCGAGCGAGCGCATTCCCGGCTCGATCCCGGCGCCTTCGAATAGATCGAACAGGCGCACGGCGGCGATGCGTTTCGGCTCCGCCTTCTGCACCGCGCGAAGCAGCGTATCGGCCGCGAGCGCCTTGTCGGCGACAAAGGCGAAATCGCGTGTCACAGCCTGCAGAGCGGGCGGCGCATAGAAAGGACGGGTCCGTTTGCCGCGCGGCGCCGGTATGGCATCGAAGAATATCTCGGCAACTGCGACACGGCCCGACAAATCGAAGTCGCGAACGAGGCGCGGGTGCAGCTCACCGAATTCGGCGAGGATTGCTTTTGGTCCCAGTCCAAGCCTGGCCGATCGACCGGGATGATACCACGGGCTTGCCCCGGCAAAAGTCTGCGCACGGTCCACCGGTGCGCCGGCGGCGGCAAGCAGCGCGAGTACCTCGGCTTTCACATCGAAGACATCGAAGCCTTTCGCCGCGCCATCTCGCCAGTCCTTCTCTTGCCTGGCGCCCGCAAACACAACGCCGAGGGTCAACCGCTCGCCCGTCTCGAGGTAGCGGCGACCGAGTTCGAACAGCCTTATCGTGGCCGCGCCGCGATCGCTGTTGCGACGTGCGGCAGCAACGAGTCCGGGCAGCAGAGAGGGGCGCATGACGGCGAGGTCCGCCGAGATCGGATTTTCGAGTGTGAACGCTCCGCCTCCGAAGCTGTCAGCGTCTTTCGGCGCTATGAAGCTCCAGGTGACCGCCTCGTCGAGACCGCGCGCGGCAGCGGCGCGGCGGAGCGTACGCTCGGTGAGCTGGGCGGGCGTAGCGGTGGGCTTCGCGACACCCTCGGCGCGCGGGAGGGGCGTTGAGGGGATGGCGTCGAAGCCGGAGATGCGGACGACCTCCTCGACAATGTCGGCGGCGCCGTCGATGTCGCGGCGCCACGACGGGGCGGTAATGCGCCATGTGTCGCCGGTCTCGACCGCGAAGCCTAGCGCAGCGAGGATTTCCGCCTGCTTGCCCGGATCGACGGTGACGCCGGTCAGGCGCTGCGTGAGCGACGGGGTGTAATCGACTTTCGGGGCGACCTCGGGCGGCTGGCCGGCGCGGACCTCGCGGCTGGGGGCCCCGCCGCAAAGGTCGAGGACCATGCGGGTGGCGAGTTGCAGCCCGCCTTCGAGGAAGGCCGGATCGACGCCGCGTTCGAAGCGGGTGCGGGCGTCGGAGGTGAGGCCGAGGGCGCGACCGGTACGACCGATACGCTGCGGGTCGAAGTACGCGCACTCGATGAGGATATCGGTCGTCTCGGTCTCGACGCCCGAATGCTCGCCGCCCATGATGCCGGCGATGTCGTGAACCTCGCGCGCGTCGGCGATCACGGTCATCTCGGGGGTGAGCGCGTAAGTCTTGCCATTGAGCGCGGCGACACTTTCACCCTCGCGGGCGCGGCGCGCGACGAGCCCACCTTCGAGCTTCGCGAGATCGTAGACGTGCAGGGGCCGCCCGCGATCGAAGTTGATGAAGTTGGTGATATCGACCAGCGCCGAAATGGGACGGAGGCCGATGGCGGTGAGGCGCTGCTGGAGCCAAGCGGGCGAAACGCCGTTCTTCACACCGCGCACAACGCGGCCGAAGAAGGCGGGACAGCCCTCGGTATCGTCGGTAAGGATTTCCACCGGACAGTCGAAGCCGCCTTCGATAGCCTCTACCGTGCCCGGCTTCAACGTGCCGAGGCCCAAAGCGGCGAGATCGCGCGCGATGCCGCGCACGCCCATGCAATCCTGCCGGTTCGGCGTGACGGCAACGTCGATGACGGGATCGTCGAGGCCGAGGACTTCGGCAAAGGGCGTGCCCACGGCGGGCTGGCCGGGAAGATCGATGATGCCGGTGTGCGCGTCAGACAGTTCAAGCTCGCGCTCGGAACACATCATGCCGCGCGACTCGACGCCGCGAATCGCCGCGACCTTCAAGGTGACATCGATGCCGGGCACATGCGTGCCGGGCGCCGCGAACACGCCGTAAAGCCCGGCGCGCGCATTGGGGGCGCCGCAGACGACCTGCACGGGTTCGCCCGCGCCGGTATCCACCTTCAAAATCTGGAGCTTGTCCGCCTGCGGATGCGGCGCGGCCTCCAGAATCTTCGCGACACGGAACGGCGCGAGGCGATCGGCCGGGTTGTCGACCCCTTCGACCTCGAGCCCGACGCGGGTCAGACCAAGCACGATCTCGTCAAGCGAAGCGGCAGTATCGAGGTGGTCTTTCAGCCACGAAAGCGTGAACTTCATGCGCCGACTCCTCCCGAAAGCGTGGGCACGGCAAAGGGCGAGAAACCGTAGTGCTTGAGCCAGCGCACGTCGCCGTCGAAGAAGGCGCGAAGGTCGGTCATGCCGTATTTGAGCATCGCGAGCCGATCGATCCCGGCGCCGAAGGCGAAGCCCTGCCACTCGGCGGGATCAAGACCGCACGCCGCGATGACGCGCGGATGCACCATGCCCGAGCCGAGGATTTCGAGCCAAGAGGCCTCACCGCCGATCTTGAGCGTGCCGCCCTCCCACGAGCAGCCGACATCGACCTCCGCCGAAGGTTCCGTGAAGGGGAAGTAGCTGGGGCGGAAGCGCAGCGTCACGTCATCGACCTCGAAGAAGGCCTTGATGAATGTTTCCAGCGTCCACTTGAGATGACCCATGTGGATGTTCCGGTCGATGACCAGCCCTTCGAGCTGATGGAACATCGGCGTGTGTGTCGCGTCGGAATCCGAACGGTAGACACGGCCCGGCGCGATGATGCGGATCGGCGGCTGCTCGCTCATCATCGTGCGGATCTGCACGGGGGAGGTGTGCGTGCGCAGCAGGAAGCGGCGGCCTTCCTTCGCCAAGGCTTCCGGGAAGTAGAACGTATCGTGCATCGCGCGCGCCGGATGCGATTCGGGAATGTTGAGCGCGGTGAAATTGTGCCAGTCGTCCTCGATCTCCGGTCCGGTCGCGACGGCGAAGCCGAGGTCGGCGAAGATTTCGGCCAGTTCGTCCATAACCTGCGAAACCGGGTGCACGGTGCCGAGCCGTGCGGGATCGACGGGGAGCGTGACGTCTACCGTATCATCCATCAACTGAGCGTTGATTTCGAACTCCTCGGAAAAAGCCCGCCACTCCTCATATCCCCGCAAGAAAGTCTGCTTTATTCCGTTAAATACAGTGCCCCAATGCTTCCGATCTTCGGGCGGCATTTTGCCAAGCCTTTTTGTCAGCTCGGTAACCATCCCCTCTTTGCCCAAAGCAGTTACCCGGACGCTTTCTATATGCCTAGGAAACGGATCATTGCCCCAAAAGTAATCGAATTGCTCTTGAAGAGCCCCTATTTCACTTTCTGTGCAGTAACCCTTCAATGACTCCGACCAAGTGGAAACTTCGGGATAATCTCCCCTGCTGGGTCGCTGCACGTCACTCTCCATTCAAGAAAAAGGCGCGGTCGCTGCCGTTAAGCAGCGCCGCGCCTTTTATTGCTTTGATCGCGTTGTGTTACGCGGCCGTCGCGAGCGCGGACTCTGCCTGCTTGACGATGGCCTTAAACGCGTCGCCCTCGTGGACGGCGAGATCGGCGAGCACCTTGCGGTCCAGCTCCACACCGGCCAGCTTGAGGCCGTGCATGAACCGGCCGTAGGTGAGGCCTTCTTCGCGGACAGCAGCGTTGATGCGCTGAATCCAGAGCGCGCGGAAATTCCGCTTCTTTACCTTCCGGTCGCGATACGCGTACTGGCCGGCCTTTTCGACCGCCTGCCGCGCGATGCGGATGGTGTTCTTCCGGCGGCCGTAATAGCCTTTGGCCGCCTTCAGGATCTTCTTGTGCTTGGCGTGCGTGGTTACGCCGCGTTTAACACGTGCCATAAGTTATCCTCCTATTTCAGGCCGTAAGGCGCCCACTGCTTCAAAACCTTCTTGGTCTCGCAGTCGGCCAGCACCTCGGTGCCGCGGTTTTGGCGGATATACTTCGAATTGTGGCTGATGAGCCGGTGGCGCTTTCCGGCGACACCATGTTTGAGCTTGCCGGTCGCGGTGATCTTGAACCGCTTCTTGACACCGCTCTTCGTCTTGAGCTTGGGCATTTCCGTCTCCTTGAAACGCTATAAGACCGCCTCGGCAGCCCACACTGGCCGGGCGGTCACGTTTTCGAAGCGCGCGCTATAGCGGGGACGGCCCCGCCGCGCAAGTCCGCAGGCCATGTGACCTCCGCCGTGCGACGTAATAGGGGGACATCTCGCACCTAGGTGTGTGGACCGGCGTGCAAAAGGGACCCCGTTAGCGGGGTGATCGGCGTCCAATAGGGACCCCTCATTTCGATGGTTTAGGCAGCGGCCTGGTTTT
>NZ_JACHNZ010000022.1 GCF_014199685.1 Sphingosinicella soli
AAACCAGGCCGCTGCCTAAACCATCGAAATGAGGGGTCCCTATTGGACGCCGATCACCCCGCTAACGGGGTCCCTTTTGCACGCCGGTCCACACTGATCCCACTGTCCCGAAACGGGACGAAGTGGAGAAAGTGGAGGCAAAGCCCGATTTTTTCTGCGCGGGAGGGACTGAAGCGCCATCGCCTCCCTCGCTGACACAGGTTTTCCTATTGCGCGAGTCTTTCGGGGGGGCCGCCTACCCCTCGTCGCCCATGCGCAGCGCGGCGATGAAGGCTTCCTGCGGGATGCTGACCGAGCCGTACTCGCGCATCTTCTTCTTGCCTTCCTTCTGCTTGTCGAGAAGTTTGCGCTTGCGGCTGATGTCGCCGCCGTAGCACTTGGCGGTGACGTCTTTCCGCAGCGCGGCGATCGTTTCGCGCGCGATGACCTTGCCGCCGATCGCCGCCTGGATCGGGATCTTGAACAGGTGGCGGGGGATGAGATCCTTCAGCCGCTCGCACATGTGGCGGCCGCGCGCTTCGGCGGCGACGCGGTGGACGATCATGCTGAGCGCGTCGACAGGCTCGTTGTTGACGAGGATCGACATCTTGACGAGGTCGCCCTCGCGGTAGCCGATCTGGTGATAATCGAAGCTGGCGTAGCCGCGGCTGATCGATTTCAGGCGGTCGTAGAAATCGAACACCACTTCGTTCAGCGGCAGCTCGTACGTCACCTGCGCGCGGCCGCCGACGTAGGTGAGGTTCTTCTGGATGCCGCGCCGATCCTGGCAGAGCTTGAGGATCGAACCGAGATATTCGTCGGGCACATAGATCACCGCCTCGATCCACGGCTCCTCGACATAATCGATCTTCACCACGTCGGGATAATCGGCCGGGTTGTGCAGTTCCTGCACCGCCCCGTCGGTCATGTGCATACGGTAGACGACCGAGGGCGCGGTGGTGATGAGATCGAGGTCGTACTCGCGCGTGAGCCGCTCCTGAATGATCTCCAGATGCAGCAGGCCGAGGAAGCCGCAGCGGAAGCCGAAGCCGAGCGCCGCCGATGTTTCCATCTCGAAGCTGAACGAGGCGTCGTTGAGGCGCAGCTTCGAGATGCTGTCGCGCAGCTTTTCGAAATCCGCAGCGTCCACCGGGAACAGGCCGCAGAACACCACGGGCTGCACTTCCTTGAAGCCGGGCAGCGCCGCCTTCGCGGGGTTCTTCACGGTGGTGATGGTGTCGCCGACGCGGGTTTCGGAAATATCCTTGATCTGCGCGGTGATGAAGCCGATCTCGCCCGCCGCGATCTCGTCGAGCGTTTCGATCTTGGGGCGCATGCAGCCGACACGGTCGATCAGATGCTCGGTGCCGCCGGCCATGAACTTGATGTTCAGCCCCTTGCGGATGACGCCGTTCACGACGCGCACGAGGATGACGACGCCGAGATACGGATCGTACCAGCTGTCGACGAGCATCGCTTCGAGCGGCGCGTCGCGGTCGCCCTTGGGCGGCGGGATCTTGTTGACGATGGCTTCGAGCACGTCGTCGATACCGATGCCGGACTTGGCGCTGGCGAGCACGGCCTCCGAGGCATCGAGGCCGATGATGTCCTCGATCTCCGCCTTCACCTTCTCGGGATCGGCGGCGGGCAGATCGATCTTGTTGATGACGGAGATGATCTCGTGGTCGTGCTCGATCGACTGGTAGACGTTCGCGAGCGTCTGCGCCTCGACGCCCTGCGCGGCGTCCACCACGAGGAGTGCGCCCTCGCACGCGGCGAGGCTGCGCGAGACCTCGTAGGCGAAATCGACATGGCCCGGCGTGTCCATGAGGTTCAGCGCGTAGGTCTCGCCGTTCTTCGCGGTGTAGTTGAGGCGCACGGTCTGCGCCTTGATGGTGATGCCGCGCTCGCGCTCGATATCCATGTTGTCGAGCACCTGCTCCGACATCTCGCGGTCGGTGAGCCCTCCGGTGCGCTGGATAAGGCGATCGGCCAGCGTCGACTTGCCGTGGTCGATGTGGGCGATGATGGAAAAATTACGGATGTGCGCGAGATCGGTCATGGGAAAGGGCAATTACGGGCGCGCGCGACTTTGAGCAAGCACGGGCGGATCAAGTGTCGCCATATTTTACACAGCTCGACTCCGCAAAATTCTCAAGCCGCTTTCGAAATGAAAAAATATGGCGGAATTCCGCGACATGGCCGCGCGGCGGAAAATTTGGCACGCGTTATGCTTCTATCGCTTCGACGTTTGTGTCCGCCGGCTATTGCTTCACCGGCGTATGTAACAACAGAGGGGATATGATCATGAGTAAGACCACCACCTTGCTGGCAGCCTGCGCTGCGCTCGCCATGGCGAGCGCCGCACACGCTGCTCCCGTATTGTCCGGCGCGGGCGGCGAACTCGGCGCCAACGGCGTCGTCACCGAGTCCCCCGAAGGCGGCAACTATCGCTACATCACCACCGACGGAGGCCTTTCCGGCGTCGGCGGCCTTCCCGGTATCGGCGGCACGACCGGCTCAACTTATGTAACGGACTCTTTCTCCGCTGCCGCAGGCGAAGTTCTTGATTTCCACTTCAACTACATCACATCGGACGGATCCGGGTACGCGGATTATGCGTGGGTCGCGTTGCGGCCGGGCGCAGGCGCGGACATCATCCTGTTCACCGCGCGCACGACGCCGAGCGGCGACACCGTTCCCGGCTTCGACCTGCCCGGCATCGACCCCGGCGTGGACCTGGTGCCTGATGCGACGCCGATCATCCCGGGCGGACCCGCCTGGGCCGGGCTCGGCGGAAACTCCGGAAGTTGCTACGCTGCGGGCTGCGGCTACACGGGCTGGATTCAGTCGCTTTACACAATCCAGGACGCAGGCACTTACAGCCTTGTCTTCGGCGTCACAAACTGGGGTGATAGCTTATTCGACTCCGGTCTCGCCTGGGACGGCGTGAAAATCGGCGACGTGATCATCGACGATCCGGACGGTCCTCCCTCGGAGGTTCCGGAGCCTGCAGCGCTCGCGCTGCTGGGTCTCGGCATCCTCGGGCTGGGGGCAGCCCGTCGTCGCCGCAAGGCCTAAGACTTACAGTCTCGTCACGCGGAAGGGGTCGCCTGAAAGGGCGGCCCCTTTTCATTTGCGGCATCGCGCGCCCAGAGCGGCCAGTCCGCCGGGAGCGGCGCGCTTGCGGAAACCGGCGCTTCGTCACGGTAGGGGATGACGACGCCCGCCGAATGCAGCCGCATCGCCCCCTCGCCGCCGCCGTAGATCGGATCGCCCACGATCGGCGCGAGCCCATGCGCCGCGTGAATGCGGATCTGGTGCGTGCGGCCGGTTTCGGGGAAGAACACCACCAGCGCCTGCCCTTCGTGCGCGGCGAGCAGACGCCAGCGCGTGGCGGCGGGTTTGCCCGCCGGGTCCACGACCATGCGCCAGCCTGCCGCCGCGCTCGACACCTTCGCGAGCGGCGCCTCGATGCGGCCTTCGCCCTGCTCCGGCACTGCGTCCAGAAGCGCGAGATAGGTCTTGGCGATCCGCCCGTCCGCGAACAAGCCGCCGAGACGTTTCAACGCCTTGGGGTGCCGGGCGAGGACGAGGCAGCCCGAGGTGTCGCGGTCCAGCCGGTGCGCGGGCTGCGGCAGGCGGCGAAAGCCGAAGGCGAGTTCGCCGAGCCGGCCTTCAAGGCTGCGCGGCGTTCTGGGCCCCGGATGCACGGCAAGCCCGGCGGGCTTGTCGATCACCAGCATGTGCGCATCGATATGAAGGACGCAAAGCGGCGTCATGCGATCCCGGCGGAGGCAATCGCCGCGACCGCCGCGGCAAAGCGCTGCTCCGCATCCCCGGAGATCAGCACCCACGGCACGCCGCGCCGTTCCAGCTCCGCCCGCGACAGCGCCATGAAACGCGCCCGCGCCTCCGGCGATTTATGCAGGCGGACGCCGTCGTCCACCCACGGAATATCGTCCGCCATCAGGAGGTAAAGATCGCCGACATCGGTGAAGGCATCGAGCGCAGGCAGCCGGTGCCCGAGGCCCATCATCGCCCAGGCCGCCGTCATCAGCGGGTCGGTATCCGAAATCACGAGCGCCGCGCCGCGCGAGGCCGCCTGCTCCCGCGCCGCCTCCGTGAGCGCGACGTGGCCGTGCATGATCGCGACAAGGTCTTCGGCATCCGTCTCGCTGCCGCGCACCTCGCAGTAGAGACGCCCGTATTCGGGGATCAGCCTTGTATCGTAATGCGCCGCGAGCCGCGCGCCGAGGGCCGACTTTCCGGTGCTTTCAGGCCCGTGGAGGACGACATTGGCAGGCCTCATCATGCCGCCGCCGCATCCGTGAAGCGGTCCATCGCGATGCAGAAGGGATAATTCCACACGCTGCGCCGAACGAGCAGCGCGACGTTGGCGAGGCCAAGCAATGCAGCGATGATCTCCAGGGCGGACATTCGCGTCCCGCATAGCATCCGCCGCGCGCCATGCAAGGCGCTGAAAAGTCAGGATCGGGGCTTTTCCTTGACTCCTGTTGCGTGCGCGCCTACATCGCGGCCTTCAAGAATTTCCCGATTTTTCGCTGGAGTTTGCCCGATGGCGCGCGTCACCGTCGAAGATTGTGTCGACAAGATTCCCAACCGTTTCGAGCTGGTGCTGCTTGCCGGCCAGCGCGCCCGCCAGATTTCCAGCGGCGCCGAGCTGACCATCGATCGCGACCGCGACAAGAACCCGGTTGTCGCGCTGCGCGAAATCGCCGAGCAGACCGTGAAGCCTGCGCAGCTTAACGAAGCGCTGGTTTCGGGCATGCAGCGCGTGATCGTGGACGACGAGGACACCGTGGACGAGATCGGCAGCCTTGCCGAAAGCGCGGAGGCCCTGCGCCTGACCGCCGCCGCTCCGCCCAAGCCGACGCCGATCGTTCCCGACTACGACTGATCGGAACAAGCCAGTGACCTGAAACGGCGGGGCCTGCCCCCGCCGTTTTCGTTTTGCAAGGGCGGAACCGAACTCTTCCCTTGCCCCGCACGCCCCCCTGCCCCCACATAGGATCGGGAGGAAAGCGGAAAGGCGCATGTGCTCAGGCAGTTCGAACTTGTCGAGAAGGTAAAGGCCTACGATCCGGACGCGGACGAGGAATTGCTGAATCGCGCCTATGTGTTTTCCGTGAAGGCGCACGGCAGCCAGCTTCGCGCGAGCGGCGACCCCTATTTCTCGCACCCCATCGAGGTGGCGGGCATCCTGACCGACCTGAAGCTGGACGACGAGACGATCGCCACCGCCATCCTGCACGACACGCTGGAAGACACGGTCGCGACCCCCGAAGAGATCGAAGCGCTGTTCGGCAAGAACGTCGCGCGGCTGGTGGACGGCGTCACCAAGCTGTCGCGCATCGAGGCGCAGACCGAAAGCGAACGCGCCGCCGAGAACTTCCGCAAGTTCCTTCTCGCGATGTCCGACGACATCCGCGTGCTGCTGGTGAAGCTCGCCGACCGGCTGCACAACATGCGCACGCTGCACTTCATCAAGGATCCCGAGAAGCGCAAGCGCATCGCGCGCGAAACCATGGACATCTATGCGCCGCTCGCCGAGCGGATCGGCATGTACGAGTTCATGGACGAGATGAAGCAGATCGCGTTTCGCGAACTCGAACCCGAAGCCTACCAGTCCATCACGACGCGGCTCGAACGGCTGCGCGCGGCGGGCGGCGACCAGCTGACCCGGATCAGCAGCGAGATTACCGACGTGCTCGGCAGCCACGGCGTCGATGCCGACGTGGCGGGCCGCGAAAAGCGCCCCTTCTCGATCTGGCGCAAGATGCAGGAACGGCACATTCCCTTCGAACAGCTTTCCGACGTGATCGCGTTCCGCGTGATCGTGGACAAGCCCGACGACTGCTATCGCGCGCTCGGCGTCATCCATCAGCGCTGGCCGATGGTGCCGGGCCGTTTCAAGGATTTCATCTCGACGCCCAAGCGCAACGGATACCGATCGCTGCACACGACGATCATTCACGGCGAGCAGATGCGCGTGGAAATCCAGATCCGCACGCGCGGGATGCACGAGCAGGCCGAAATGGGCCTCGCCGCGCACTGGGCCTACAAGCAGGACGAGAACGCGCGCGCATCCGAACGCTATCCGTGGCTTTCGGACCTCCTCGAAATCCTCGATCAGGCGGGCAGCCCCGAGGAGCTGATGGAGAACGCCAAGCTCGGCCTCTATCAGGACCAGGTGTTCTGCTTCACCCCCAAGGGCGAACTGATCCAGCTGCCGCGCGGCGCGACGCCGGTGGACTTCGCCTATGCCGTGCACTCCAAGATCGGCGAGACCACCGTGGGCGCCAAGGTGAACGGGCGCGTCGTGCCGCTGCGCGTCACGCTTGCGAACGGCGATCAGGTGGAAGTCCTGCGCTCCGCGCGGCAGCAGCCGGACGCGACGTGGGAAAGTTTTGTGGTGACGGCGAAGGCGCGCGCCGCGATCCGGCGCTTCATCCGCCACAAGGAGCACGAGGAGCAGGCCGCGCTCGGCGAACGCCTGCTCGCGGACATCATCAAGCGGCTCGACGTGAAGCTGAACGACACGGCGATCAAGGACGCGCTCGGCCGTCTCGGCCTGCAGGACCGCGACGACCTGGTGATGGCGCTCGCCGCGCACAGGATCGAGGACGACGCGGTGATCGACGCGCTGCTGCCCGGCCGCATCCTCAACGCGCGCGCCAAACGGCGGGCGAAGCGCAACCCGAAGGCGAAACTTTCGATCAAGGGCCTGACGCCGGGCGTCTCCGTGCACCTCGCGCAGTGCTGCAGCCCGATTCCGGGCGATCGCATCATCGGCATCCGGCGGCAGAGCGGCAGCATCGACGTGCACACGATCGACTGCTCGACGCTCGCCGACGCGGACGGGCGCGAATGGCTCGATCTCGGTTGGGGGGACGACAACGAAGGCGCGGTCGTGCGGCTTTCCGCCGTGCTGCGCAACGAGACGGGCAGCCTCGCCACCATGACGGGCGTGCTCGCCAAGCAGGGCGCGAACATCGTGAACATGCGCACGCACCACCGCGACCGCGATTTCCACACGTTCGTCGTCGATGTGGAGGTGGACAATCTGGCGCATCTCACGAATATCATCGGTGCGTTAAGGGCAACCGACGCCGTGACATCCGTGGAGCGCATGAAGGCATGACAGACGAAGAGATTCTTGGGGAATTCCGCGCCGCCGAGGCGCTGCTGGAAGGGCATTTCATCCTCTCTTCGGGCCTGCGGTCGCCCAGGTATCTGCAGTGCGCGCGCGTGCTGACCGACCCGGCGCGCGCAGAGCGGCTGGCGAAGGCGCTGGTCGCGAAGATTCCGGCCGATGCGCGCGGGCAGATCGAAGCGGTTGTGGCGCCCGCGATGGGCGGGCTCATCATCGGCTACGAGGTCGCGCGCGCGCTCGGCGTCGAATCGATGTTCGTCGAGCGCCCCTCGGGCACGTTCGAGCTGCGGCGCGGTTTCCGGCTGGAGCCGGGCACGAAGGTGCTGATGATGGAAGACGTGGTGACGACGGGGCTCTCGTCGCGCGAAGCCATTGCCGCGATCGAAGCGGCAGGCGGCACGGTGATCGCGGGCGGCTGCCTCGTCGACCGCTCGAACGGCGCCGCCGACATCGGCGTGCCGCTCTACCCGCTGATCCGGCTCGACGTGCCCACCTACAGCGCCGACAAGCTGCCGCAAGACCTCGCCGCGATGCCCGCCGTGAAACCCGGATCGAGGGCGGCCGCATGAGCACGCTGCGCCTCGGCGTGAACATCGACCACGTCGCCACCATCCGCAACGCGCGGGGCGGGGTGCATCCCGACCCCGTGAAAGCCGCGACGATCGCCGCTGCCGCAGGCGCGGACGGCATCACCGCGCACCTGCGCGAAGACCGGCGGCACATCAGCGACGACGATATCGCGCGGCTCGCCGCCGAGATCGACTTGCCGCTCAATCTGGAAATGGCGGCGACGGAGGAGATGCTGGACATCGCGCTGCGCCACGCCCCGCACGCCGTGTGCATCGTGCCGGAGCGGCGCGAGGAACAGACGACCGAAGGCGGGCTCGATGTCGTCGGCAATCAGCCGAACCTGCGGACGTTCGTGGAGCGGCTTTCCGCGCGCGGCTGCCGCGTGAGCCTGTTCATCGAGCCGGACCCCGAGCAGATCGAAGCCTCCGCCGTGATCGGCGCCGCCGTTGTCGAACTCCACACCGGCCGCTACGCGCTGACCGAAGGCATGTCGCGCGACGAAGAGCTTGAGCGGCTGGTCGCCGGCGCGGCACTCGCGGCGAAGCGCGGCCTGGAAGTTCATGCCGGGCACGGGCTTCGTTTCGACAATGTCGCACCGATCGCGGCGATCGCCGAAGTGGCCGAGCTCAACATCGGGCACTTTCTTGTCGGCGAGGCGGTGTTCATCGGCCTTGACGCGGCAATCCGTGAAATGCGGCGCCTGATGAACGAAGCCCGCGCGGGAGCCTGATCCTGGTACATGTTGTCGGCCTCGGCTCTGATCTCTGCAATATCGAGCGAATCCGGTCGAGCCTCGACCGGTTCGGCGAGCGCTTCATCAACCGCGTTTTCACCGACATCGAGATCGCCCGTTCCGAGCGCCGCGTGCTGACGCGCGCCGCATCCTACGCCAAGCGCTTCGCCGCGAAGGAAGCCTGCTCGAAGGCGCTCGGCACCGGCTTCCGCCGGGGCGTTTTCATGCGCGACATGGGCGTTATCAACCTTCCCACCGGCCAGCCGACGCTGGCGCTGACCGGCGGCGCGGCGGCGCGGCTTACCGAGATCACGCCCGAGGGACACATGCTCGACATCCACCTGACGCTGACCGACGACCACCCCTGGGCGCAGGCGATGGTGCTGATAACGGCAAGGCCGCTGTGAGCGTGAAGCCACCCGGCATCGACTGGAAAAAGGAGCTGCGCTACGCGGTTCTGCTCGGCGCGGCGGTGATGGGCATCTGGTCGTTCGTCGCCAAGCCCTTCTATATCCCATCGGAATCGATGGTGCCCTCGCTGCTGGTGGGCGACCGTCTCGTCGTTGCGAAATACGCGTACGGCTTTTCCTATCTGTCGCCGTTCGTGCCCGTGCTTCCGAAGATGGAGGGGCGGCTTTGGGGCAAGATGCCCGAGCGCGGCGACATCGTGGTGGTGAAGGCGCCGAGCGATCAGAAGGACTGGATCAAGCGCGTGATCGGCCTGCCCGGAGACACGGTGCAGATGCAGGAGGGCGTGCTCTACCTCAACAACACCGCCGTGCCGAAGCGCCCGGCCGCGCCGACGATGATCCCCGAAAGCGAGAACATGCCCTGCGCGCGGCCGGAGTTTCGTGTCGTCGAGGCCGGAGGGGCGCCGTTCTGCCGCTATCCGCGCTTCATCGAAACCCTGCCCGGCGGACATAGCTATGCCGTGATCGACCTGCTGTTCAGCTACGCCGACGACACACCGCCGGTGCTCGTGCCCCAGGGCCACGTGTTCCTGATGGGCGACAATCGCGACCGTTCGGCCGACAGCCGCTTTTCGCCCGAGGAAGGCGGCCTCGGCATGCTGCCGATCGAGAACGTCATCGGGCGCGCCGAGTTCACGACCTTCTCGCTCGACGGCAGTCAGCGTTTCTGGAACCCCGTGAGCTGGTTCACCGCGCTGCGCGGGGACCGGGCGTGGCTGTCGCTGCGGGACGGGGACGAGTAGCGGGCCGCCACCCTCACCAACTTCGCCTATGGCCTGCGGCCAAGGCTTCGTATCCTCTCCCATCAAGGGAGAGGATTGTGTAGCCCTCTCCCTTGATGGGAGAGGGAGGGGCCCGCCGCGTCAGCGGTGGGAGGGTGAGGGTGGGCCGGGTGAAACGCTATCCGATGGAAGGTGCTGTTCCCCGCGCGCGGCGATTGCGGCGTGAGGCGACCGTGTTCGAGCGGATTTTGTGGAGCGCGCTTCGGGAACGGCTGCCCGGACCGAAATTCCGCAGGCAGGTGCCGCTCGGGCCCTACATCGTCGATTTCGCGAGCCACCGCGCGCGGCTGATTGTCGAACTCGACGGCGAGGGGCATGCGTTCCGGGTCGACGCAGATGCCGAGCGGAGCCGGTTTCTTGAGGGCGAAGGTTATCGCGTGCTGCGGTTCTGGAACGCGGAGGTCGTGGATAATCTGGACGGGGTGGTGGATACGATCGGCGGTGCTGCCACCCTCACCGACTGCGACTAGCCGGTTTCACCGGCAAGTCTCGTTTCCTCTCCCATCGAGGGAGAGGATTTATTGGGGCGGCATGCCCTGTTCGAGCGCTTCGCGCGGGGCCACTTCGAGGAGTTCGACGTCGAATTCGAGCGTCGCGTTCGGCGGGATGACGCCGCCTGCGCCTTCGGGGCCGTAAGCGAGCTGCGGGGGGATGCGGAAGCGGTACTTCGAGCCCTTCGACATCAGCTGGATGCCTTCCTGCCAACCGGGAATGACGGCATTCACCGGGAAGGCGGCGGGCTGACCGCGATCGTAGCTCGAATCGAACTTCGTGCCGTCGAGCAGGCGGCCTTCATAATGCACGAGCACCACATCGTCGGCCGTGGGCTTCTGCCCTTCGGCCTCTCGAATCACTTCGTACATCAGGCCTGAGGCTGTCGTCTGCATATTGGAAGATACCGCGAATTTCTGGGTTCCGGCCCATGCGAGCGCGCCCATGCCGACGAGAAGAACCGCGATGAGCAGAACCCAACGGCCAAGGCCGCCATCGCGCGTCGCTACAGTCGCCATCAGCGCACACTCCAGAACCGAAACCTGAACAAAATCGACCCTCTGGCGGGGCCGAAGGACAGCCTAGCGGACGCCGTCGCGCTCGGCGCGCTTGCGTTCCAGCTTGCGGGCGCGGCGGATGGCGGCAGCCTTCTCGCGGGCGCGCTTCTCTGAAGGCTTCTCGTAATGACGACGCAGCTTCATCTCGCGGTAGACGCCTTCGCGCTGCAGCTTTTTCTTGAGCGCGCGCAGGGCCTGATCGACATTGTTGTCGCGAACGATGATTTGCATGCGGCCGTCTACTCCAATCCAGTTTTGCCGTCCGTCCGGCACAATAAAACAAGCCGCCGGAGGCAAGCCTCGGCGGAAAGAGCGGGCGATCTAACAGATTCGCACCCATGCAGCAAGGGCTGACGCATGGCCAAGGCTGGTGTATCACGCACGTATGACCGACGCCACCACGCCCGCAGACATGACACTCGACGAGCTTCGCCCCGTGCTGATCGAAGCGCTGTTGCCCAACGTGGCCTTCGACGGCTGGAGCGAGACGGCGCTCGACGCTGCGGCGATCACCGTCGGCATCCCCGCGGATCGCGCGAGGCTGGTGTTTTCCGGCGGCGCGGCCGACATGATCGATGCGTGGATCCAAAAGGCCGATCGCGACATGGCGACCGAACTGGAGCGGCGCGGCGGCGGCACCCTGAAAATCCGCGACCGTATCACGACCGCAATCCGCATCCGCATCGAACAGGCGCGCCCGCACAAGGAAGCCGTTCGCCGCGCGCTCGCCGTGCTCGCGCAGCCGCAGCACGCCGCGTTCTCCGCGCGCACGCTCTGGCGCAGCGCGGACGCGATGTGGCGCGCCGCAGGGGATTCCGCGACCGATTTCAACTATTACACCAAGCGCATGTCGCTCGGCGCCGTGTACGCCGCAACGCTGCTGTTCTGGCTGCAGGACGAGAGCGAGAACGATACGGAGACGTTCGCCTTCCTCGACCGGCGGATCGAAACAATCATGCAGGTGGAAAAGATGAAGGCGCGCTTCCGCGAACAGGCGAGCCACCGTCCGCGCCTTTCCCGCTTCCTCGGTCGACTGCGATATCCTGTCGCCTAGCCAAGACCGAATGAACATGATAATCGCTCGCAACAATACGGGCAGATCAGGGTGTTCATGCGGATCGAAGATCTCAAGGCCGGGCAGACCGCCAGTGTCGTCACCATCAGGGAAACCGGGGCAGATGCCGCCGAATCGGTGCGGCTTCGCGAGATGGGCTTCGATGAAGGCGTCGAGATCGAGCTTTTGCACCGCGGGCTGATCGGCGGCTGCCCCATCGCTCTGCGCGTCGGCAGCAATGTCATCGCCCTGCGCAAGGCCGCCACGCGACTGCTGGATGTTCGCCTTGTCACGTCTGACATACAGGCCGAGGCCGCCGAATGAGCGCAGCCATCGCGGCGCCGATGGTGGCGCTGGTCGGGAACCCCAACGCCGGCAAGACATCGCTTTTCAACGCGCTGACCGGCGCGCGGCAGAAGGTCGGCAATTATCCGGGCGTCACCGTGGAGCGCAAGGCCGGCTCCATGCAGCTTCCCGGCGGCACGCATGTCGAGATCGTCGATCTGCCGGGAACGTACAGCCTGAGCCCCCACTCCCCCGACGAGCAGGTCACGCGCGACGTGCTGATGGGCGAGCACGGCATCGAGCGGGCGCCCGATGCGATCATCTGCGTGGTGGACGCCACCAACCTGCGCAACCACCTGCGGTTCGTTCTGGAACTGGCGCAGCTCGGACGGCCGATGGTGGTCGCGCTCAACATGATCGACCTTGCGGACCGCGACGGCACGAAAATCGACACGGCACGGCTTTCAGCGCTGCTGGGTCTCCCCGTCGTGCCGACCGTGGCGGTACGGCGGCGCGGGCTTGTCGATCTGGGGCAGGAAACCGCCGCCATGTTGACGCGCGAGGCCGTGCATGCGGGACCGGGCGCGGATATCCGCGCGCTGCAGCACGAGGCGCAGCGCATCGCGGACGGCGTGACGACGCTTTCGGGCGGCGCCGGGGCCGCGACGCGGCGTATCGACACCATCGCGCTTCATCCCGTGTTCGGGCCGCTGATCCTCGCCGCGCTGCTGTTCATCATGTTTCAGGCGGTGTTCGCATGGGCCGAAGCGCCGATGACGTGGATCGAAGACGGCATCGGCGCGCTGCAGGGGGCCGCCGCAAGCGCGATTCCCGAAGGCTGGGTGCAATCGATGATCGTCGACGGCGTTCTTGCCGGAGTCGGCGGGGTTGTCGTGTTTCTGCCGCAGATCCTGATCCTGTTCGCGTTCATCCTGGTGCTCGAACAATCGGGCTACATGACGCGCGCGGCGTTCCTGATGGACCGGCTGATGGCCTATGTGGGCCTGAACGGTCGCGCCTTCATCCCCCTGCTCTCCTCCTTCGCCTGCGCGATTCCGGGCATCATGGCGACACGCAGCATCGAGGATCCGAAGGACCGGCTGACCACGATCCTGATCGCGCCGCTGATGACATGCTCGGCGCGGCTTCCGGTCTATGCGGTGATGATCGCGGCGTTCATTCCCGACGAGAGGGTCGGCTTTGCGAACCTGCAGGGCCTTGTTCTCTTCGGGCTCTATGTCTTCGGCATCGTGGGCGCGATGGTTGCCGCGCTGGTGCTGCGGCGCACGGTCGCCCGCGGCGCGGCGAGCGGCTTCATGATGGAAATGCCGAAATATCAGTGGCCGGTGCTGCGCGATCTCGTCATCGGCCTGTGGCAGCGCGGCCTCGTGTTCATGAAGCGCGCGGGCGGCATCATCCTCGCTTCGACGATCCTGCTGTGGGCGTTCGCGAGCTATCCGGTGCCGCCGGAAGGTTCGGACGAATCGGCGATCGAATATTCGATCGCCGGGCGCATCGGCAGCGCGCTCGAAGTGGTGTTCGCGCCGATCGGTTTCAATCACGAAATCAGCATGACGATGCTGCCGACACTCGCCGCGCGCGAGGTCTCCGTCGCGGCGCTCGGAACGATCTACAGCCTGCAGACCGATGATGAAGACGCATTGCAGCAAAGCCTTGTCGAGCGGCTGCGCACGGCCTGGCCGCTGCCGACCGCGCTCGCCTTCCTCACGTGGGTCGTCTTCGCCCCGCAGTGCATCTCGACGCTCGCCGTGGTGAAGCGCGAGACGAACGGGTGGAAGTGGCCGCTGTTCATGTTTGCGTACCTCTTCGCTCTTGCCTATGTCATGGCCGGGATCACTTACTGGATCAGCCGGGCACTCATCGGCTGATCTCCACGACAAGGGAAAAGCATGGCGGGCAGCGTCAACAAGGTCATACTGATCGGCAATCTCGGCGCGGACCCGGAAACGCGCACAATGGGCAGCGGCGGCAAGGTCGTGAACATGCGCATCGCCACCTCCGAAAACTGGACGGACAAGGCGAGCGGCGAACGGCGCGAGAAGACCGAGTGGCATACGGTCGTGATCTTCAACGAAAACATCGCGCGCGTTGCCGAGCAGTATCTGCGCAAAGGCAGCAAGGTTTACATCGAGGGCCAGCTCCAGACGCGCAAGTGGCAGGACCAGTCGGGCGCGGACCGCTACAGCACCGAGGTCGTGCTCCAGCGTTATCGCGGCGAACTGACGCTGCTCGACGGCCGCAGTGAAGGCGGCGGCGGTGGTGGCGGCGGCGGCAATTTCGGCGGCGGCGCGGGCAATGGCGGCAGCAGTGGCGGTGGCGGTGGCGGATCGCGCCAGGGCAGCCGACCGAGCTTCGACGACGATCTCGACGACGACGTGCCGTTCTGATCGGGCCTTTCGCCACGGCACGGCTGTCGGCGGGGTTTACAGTTTGAAAGGGCGTCCGTGCGGGCGCCCTTTTCATTAACTATCCAAGGGATTGGCGCCGCTTGCGGATGGTATGCGGCAGCATTTCCGGCACGCCGCTTGCAATGCAGCCCATGTGGGCAACGGCTCTCGTCCACACCAGAGTCCCAGATCTCTGATCTCATGCAAGACCGGGAGCCAGCCTTCCGGTCTTGCACTTCTTTTCAGCGATTGCGCTTGAGCACCGCGAACGGGTTTGCATTGGCCTTTTCAGCGGATTCGCGCGCGGCGGCCTCTTCCTCGCTCAGGAGTTTTCTGCGCGCCGCCGCCACGGCGTCCGTATCCGCGCGGGGATAGGGATCGAGCGCGAGGCCGAACGTCTGCGAGGCGGCCTCTCCGATATCGATGCTGCGGCCTTCGATGGGGAGCACGTCGCAGTCCGCCTGACGAAGCTCGACCTCCTCACCCTCCTGCCCGACGTCGTGCAGGAAAAGCAGCTCGACCGGCTCGTCGATCCGTGCCGGAACGTCCTCTCCCGACGTGGCGCAGGCCTGCACCGCTTCGGCTTCGACACGCCCCTTCACCCGCACGCCGCCGGGCGTCGGTGTCGCCGTCAGGTCCGCTTCAAGCCGATCGAGTGACAGCAGATCGAAGCGCGCGGCGAGCGCGGCGCGCTCCTGGGGAGTCGCCGTGATACGGCGCTCGACCCCCGCGCCGATCTCGTCGAGCGCCAGCATGCGCATGAACTCGCTCATCCCCGATTCTCCGCCAGAATCTCCGCCAGAATCTCCGAAAGCGGACGCGCGACAAGGCGCGCCCATTCGTCGCGCACGTTTTGCTCAAGCCGATCCAGCCTGTCCGTCGCGACATCCTCGCCGCGCAGCAGATTGCGGGCAAGCGCCGCGCGCAGCAGCGCCGGATCTGCATCCGCCGCAAGCGCATCGCGATAGCTGCCGAGCCGTCCGCCGAGCGCCTGCATGGCATGGCCCATGTGCTTGCCGATCACCATGTCGCCCACACCGATCTCGCGGAAGCTGCCGTCCATGTCGGCCGCAAAACGCTCGACGAGCAGGCTGGAAAGCGCACGCGCGCGCGGATCGGCTTCGTCGCGTTCCAGGCGCACCAGCATCAGCGAGAGCGCAAGAATGACCATGTCGAAGCGGCCGTCGACACTGTCGGGCACGCCCCCTGATTCATACCAGTCCGGACGCCGTGCGATCCCGACAAGGTCGTCGTAAAGCACCGCAGCGCGGACCTCTCCATCGCGGGCGGAGCGCCGCCTTTGCAGCCATTTCAACATCGTTCAGTCCTGTTTCATCGTGTGCGCGCTAGCGAAGGGGCGTGGCTCCAGCTTGCGGGGCCGCTGCAACATGCATATTGAGTGGCAACGCCGCGAGGTCAATGCGCGGAGGTCGGGATCAGTCCAGGGTCAGGAGTATCCATGTCGGTGAAACGGGTTGTCGGAACGCTTGCGATCGTCGTCGCGCTCGGCGCATGCACGCGGATTACCGACCGGCAGGGCTTTCTGGCGGATCAGGAGCTGATCGCCGCGATCTCGCCGGGGGTTGATAACCGTGCCTCGGTGGAAAAAACGCTCGGGCGCCCGACCTTCATTTCCAAGTGGGACGAGAACAGCTGGTATTACGTCGCCCGCACGACGAGCCAGCTTGCATTCCTGCCGTCGAAGCCGACGTCGCAGGACATGCTGAAGATCACCTTCGATAGCGCCGGCAACGTGACCGGCGTGAACCGCGACCAGACGCTCGATCAGATCGTTCAGGTGATGCCGTCGGGCGACAAGACGCCGGTTTACGGCCGCGACTCGGGCTTCTTCGCGGACATCTTCGGCAACATCGGCGCGGTCGGCGCGATGAGCCCCGGCCCGAGCCGCGATCAGTAAGGGTTTCCTCGACAGAGCAAAAAAAAAGAACCCCGCCGGATCGCTCCGGCGGGGTTTTCTATAGCGCGATGATTCGGATCAGTGCGCGGCAAGGCTCGCGAGGAGCAGCAGCGCCACGATGTTCGTGATCTTGATCATCGGGTTTACCGCCGGGCCTGCCGTATCCTTGTACGGGTCGCCGACGGTGTCGCCGGTGACGGCAGCCTTGTGGGCTTCGGAACCCTTGCCGCCGTGGTGGCCGTCTTCGATGTACTTCTTGGCGTTATCCCACGCGCCGCCGCCCGAGGTCATCGAGAGCGCCACGAAGAGGCCCGACACGATGACGCCGAGGAGCAGAGCGCCCAGCGCCGCGAAGCCCTGCGCCTGGCCCGCGAGCGCCGTGATGACGAAGTACACGACGATCGGCGCCAGAACCGGCAGCAGCGAGGGGATGATCATCTCCTTGATCGCCGCCTTGGTGACGAGATCGACCGTGCGGGCATAATCCGGACGGCTGGTGCCCTCCATAATGCCCTTGTTGGTGGCGAACTGGTCGCGAACGTCCTTCACCACATCGCCCGCCGCGCGGCCCACCGCCGTCATGCCCATCGCACCGAACAGGTACGGGAGCAGCGCGCCGAGCAGAAGGCCGACCACGACGTAGGGGTTGGAGAGGGCGAAATCGACCTGCACATCGCCGAAGAAAGTGGCGAGGTCGGCCGTGTAGGCGCCGAACAGCACCAGTGCGGCAAGACCCGCCGAACCGATCGCGTAGCCCTTGGTGACGGCCTTGGTGGTGTTGCCGACGGCGTCGAGCGCGTCCGTGCGCTGGCGCACATCCTTGTCCAGACCCGCCATCTCGGCAATGCCGCCGGCGTTGTCGGTGACAGGGCCGTAGGCGTCGAGCGCCACGACCATGCCCGCCAGCGCCAGCATCGCCGTCGCCGCGAAAGCGATGCCGATATACCCTGCGAGCGCATAGCTGCCGAGCATGCCCGCACAGATCACGAGCGTGGGCATGGCAGTCGCCTCCAGGCTGATGGCGAGGCCCTGGATGACGTTGGTGCCGTGGCCGGTTTCGGACGCCTTGGCGATGGAGCGGACCGGGCGGAAATCCGTGCCGGTGTAATACTCCGTGATCCAGACGATGAGGCCGGTAACGGCAAGGCCGATCATCATGCAGTAGAAGAGCGCGCGGCCGGTAAAGCCGCCGATCTCCGCATCCATGCTGCCCAGCGACATGTCGGTGACGTACCAGAGCGCCGGAATGGCGAGGATCGCCGAGACCGCGAAGCCCTTGTACATCGCGCCCATGATGTTCTGCGATTTGCCGAGGCGGACGAAGAACGTACCGATGATCGAGGTGATGATGCACACGCCGCCGATGATGAGCGGCAGGCCCATGAGACCGTAGAGCTGCGGCGCGGTGAGGCCCGTGACGAGCAGCGCAGTGAGCACCATCGTGGCGCCCACGGTGACGACATAGGTTTCGAAAAGATCGGCCGCCATGCCCGCGCAATCGCCGACGTTGTCGCCGACGTTGTCCGCGATCACGGCCGGGTTGCGGGGGTCGTCCTCGGGAATGCCCGCCTCGACCTTGCCGACGAGATCGGCGCCGACGTCGGCGGCCTTTGTGAAGATGCCGCCGCCGAGACGCGCGAAGATCGAGATCAGCGAGGCGCCGAAGGCGAGCGCGACGAGCGCATCGATGACGAGACGGCTGTTCGCCGCATTACCGGCGATGTTCACGAGGTAGTAGAAGAAGCCCGCGATCGCGAGGAGCGCGAGGCCGGCCACGAGAAGACCCGTGACCGCGCCGGCGCGGAACGCCATCGTGAGACCCTGCTGGAGCCCGGCACGCGCCGCTTCGGCGGTGCGCACGTTGGCGCGGACGGAGATGTTCATGCCGATGAAGCCGGTCAGGCCCGAAAGCACGGCACCCAGCACGAAGCCGATCGCCGAGGTCAGTCCGAGAAAATAGCCGACAAGCGCCGCGACAACGACACCGACGACGGCGATGGTACGATACTGGCGGGCAAGAAAGGCGGCTGCGCCTTCCTGAATGGCGCCTGCGATCTCCTGCATTTTGGCATTGCCCGGCGAGGCGCTTATTACGCTCTTCGCGGTGACAATGCCGTAAAGCACGGCCGCAAGGCCGCACACTATGGCGACGACGACAACGTCCATGAACGAACCCCTACTGCTCGCCTTACCCGCCGCTGCCGGCAGGCAGGCGTGTTTCCCCAAGTTTGACTTCTGTCGGCGCGGAGCATTGCAAATGGAATGGCAACAGGCAAGCTACGGATTTCAGACGGGAACCGCCGTCAGGCCCCGTGTTCGTATCCCAGTCGCGGCACCGTCACCGGCCCGCCGTCCTCGCCGATCACCGAAAACCCCTCGCCCGCCACGACGCGGCCGACATGCGTGAGCCCGAGCCGCACGGTTTCCGAAAGCGTAAAGAGCGCGGCGCGGCTTTGCGGCGGCGCCGCGATCAGGAGTTCGTAGTCGTCTCCCGAGGTCGCGGCGGCGAGACGGCCCGCGTCGCCCGGCGCAAGACGCGCGGCGGCGGCATCGGAGAGCGGAACGTCGGCAAGCGCGACCTCGATCCGCACGCCGGACGCTTTCGCCATCCGCGACGCATCGATGAGCAAACCATCCGATACGTCCATCGCCGCATGCGCGCCCGCATCCGCGAGCCCCTGCCCCATCGCGAGACGCGGCACGGGCAGCCGGTAGCGGCGCAGCAGCGCGGGATCGGCAGGCGCTTCGCCGCGCGCGATCGCGAGGCCGAGCCCGGCGTCGCCGATCGTGCCGGTGACGTACACATCATCACCGGGCCGCGCGCCCGTGCGCGACAAGGATTTCCCGCGCGGGACATGGCCCACGGCAGTGCAGCCGAGAACGGCAGAGGCGGCCCCGGTCGTGGTGTCGCCGCCGAATAGCGCGGTGTCGTATTCGGCAAGCACGCGGGCAAGACCGGATGCAAAGCGTTCGAGCCAGGCGTCGTCGGGTCGTGCGAGGCCAAGGCCGATGAGCACGCCCGCAGGTTCCGCGCCCTTCGCGGCAAGATCGGAAAGGTTCACCGCGACCAGCTTCCACGCGATGTCGGAGGGATCATCCGCGCGCAGATAGTGCACGCCTTCGGCGATCACATCGTGGGTAAGGACGAGTTCGCGGCCGATCGGGGGCGACCAGACCGCCGCATCGTCGGCAAGACCGCGCGCGGCGGGGTGGGTCGCGATCGGGCGCAGCAGCCGCTCGATAATCTCGCCTTCGCGCATTTCTGCTCCAGCTTAGCCGCGCACGTCCTTCGCGATGCGATCGAGCAGGCCGTTCACGAATCCCGCTTCCCGCGCCTCGTAGAAGGCTTTGGCGACATCGACATATTCGCTGATCGCGGCGGCGCGCGGCACGTCGAGCCGGGCGATCAGTTCATAAACGCCGCAGCGCAGGATCTGGCGCATCGGCCGATCGAGTCGATCGAGCGTCCAGCCTTCGGCGAGCGCGCCGCTGATGCGCTCGTCGATTTCCGCCGCGCGCATGGCGACGCCCGAAACGAGATCATCGAAGAAATCCGCGTCGGCGGGCGCGAAGGTTTCGTCCTCGATGGTGCGGCCGAGCCGGTGTTCGTGGAACTCGCGCAGCAGCTTGGGGATCGTATCGCCCGACATCTCGCGCTGATAGAGCGCCTGCACGGCGGCAAGGCGCGCGGTCGCACGCGAGGGTCTCTGGGTTTTCGCCTTGGGGGAGGAGATCGGGGGGGAGGACATGGCGCGCTATGTAGAGCCGCCGCCTCCGAAACCCAAGCGCCAAAGACAGGTCAGCCGAAACGGGCCTTGAGATCGAGCAGCGCGAGCGCCGCCTTCGCCGCCTCGCCGCCCTTGTCCTTCTGCTGCGGATCCGCGCGAACAAGGGCCTGCGCTTCATCCTCCACGGTGAGGATACCGTTGCCGACCGCAAGCCCGTCCATGGTCAGCGCCATCAGCCCGCGCGCGCTCTCGCCCGCCACGATTTCGAAATGATAGGTCTCGCCGCGAATGACGACGCCGATGCCGACAAACGCTTCGTAGCGGCCGGATTCCGCCGCGAGCGCAATGGCGCCGGGAATTTCGAGCGCGCCGGGCACCGTGATTGTTTCGTGAGCGTGGCCCGCCGCCTCGATCGCGCCGCGCGCGCCCGCGAGCAGCATGTCGTTGAGATGCGAATAGAAACGGGCTTCGACGATGAGGACGCGTGCCATGACAGGCCTTTCCGCAGGATCAGGTGGTGGGAATGGGCCGTTCGCCGACGACGTTGATGCCGTAGCCTTCGATGGCGACGATGTTGCGATGGGCGTTCGTGAGCAGGATCATGTTGTGGATGCCGAGATCGGCAAGGATCTGCGCGCCGATGCCGTATGAGCGCAGGTCCATGTCGCCGTCACGTTCGCCGGCGATCTCGCGCGTCAGGCTGCTCGCCTCCGGCGCGAACAGCAGCACGATGACGCCCGAACCGACACGGCCGATTTCTTCCATCGAGCGCTGCAGGATACGCTTGCGCGGCCCTGGCTGGCCGAGCACGTCCGAGAAGATCGAAACCCCGTGCATCCGCACCAGCGTCGGCTCTTCGGCGCTGATCTTGCCCTTCTGGAGCACGACGTTGACCGAGCCGTCGGTCTTGTTGCGATAGGAGAGCGCACGCCAGTCGCCGCCGTAGTCCGACGTGAACGGCGCCTGCGCAACGCATTCGACGAGGTGATCGTAGCGGCGGCGATAGGCGATGAGATCGCGGATCGTGCCCATCTTGAGACCATGCAGGCGCGCGAAGGGGACGAGATCGTCCATGCGCGCCATCGTGCCGTCGTCCTTCATGATCTCGCAGATCACGCCCGACGGGTTGAGCCCGGCGAGGCGCGCGACATCCACCGCCGCTTCGGTATGGCCCGTCCGCACGAGGACGCCGCCGTCGCGGGCGACGAGCGGGAAGACGTGGCCCGGGGTCACGATATCGTCGGAGCCGCGCGCGGCATCGATGGCGACGGCGACGGTGCGCGCCCGGTCCGCTGCCGAGATGCCGGTGGTGACGCCCTGCCGCGCCTCGATCGAAACGGTGAAGGCGGTTTCGTGGCGGGTGCCGTTCTGGCGACTCATCAGGCCGAGCCCGAGCTGATCGACGCGCGCCTTGGTCATCGCGAGGCAGATGAGGCCGCGGCCGTGCGTGGCCATGAAGTTGATCGCATCGGGCGTCGCCATCTGCGCGGGAATGATGAGATCGCCCTCGTTCTCGCGGTCCTCGTCGTCGACCAGAATGAACATGCGGCCGTTGCGCGCTTCCTCGATGATCTCCTCGATCGGCACGAGCGCCGGGCGATCGCTGTTCGACGCCATGTAGAGTTCGAGTTTGCGGAGCGTTTCGGCCGTGGGGTTCCACTCGGGCGAATCGATATCGCGCAGCGTGTTGGCGTGAAGCCCGGCCGCGCGGGCAAGACCGGAACGCGACAGGTCGCCCTTGGAGACGAGGCCGCGAATCGTTTCAATCAGTATCTGGCTCATGGCATGCTGATTATCACATCATAATGTGATCGCAACCGGCATTTTACACAGAGACGTGTCAGGCAGCGACGTCGCGCATGCGGCCGATATAGCGCGCGAGCACATCGATCTCGATATTGACCGGATCCCCGACAGCCGCGCCGCCGAAGGTCGTATGCGCCGCGCTGTGCGGGATGAGGTTGAACGCGACGATGATGCCGTCTGCCGTATCCTCGACCGTGTTGACCGTGAGCGAAACGCCGTCGAGCGCCACCGAGCCCTTGGCCGCGATGAACGGGGCGACCGATTTCGGCGCGGCGATGCGGAACGTGTGGCTGTCGCCCACCGCCGCAATCGATTCGACGCTGCCGACAGCATCGACATGGCCCGTGACGATATGACCGCCAAGCTCGTCGCCGACCTTCAGCGCCCGTTCCAGATTGAGCCGCGCGCCCTCGCGCCAGCGATGCGCGGCGGTTTTGGACAGGGTTTCGGCGGACACATCGACCGCGAACCAGTCTGCGCCCTTGTCCACCACGGTAAGGCAGACGCCGGAACAGGCGATCGAAGCGCCCATGTCCACGCCCGTCATGTCGTAGCCGCAGGCGATGGTGAGTCGCGCGTCGCCCCGCGCTTCCACGCGGGCGACGGTGCCTATGTCTGTGATGATGCCGGTAAACATGCCCTGCCCTCTAGCGCGTTCGCGCGTAGACTTCGAGTCGATCGTTGCCGAGCGCGCGCGTTTCGGCAAGCCGCCAGCGGCCGTGCGCGTCGGCCAGTCGTTCGAGCCCGATGCGGCCCGCGCCCGGAGCGCCGTCGCCGATCACGACGGGCGCGCGGTAGACGAGCATGCGATCGATGAGATCGGCGGCGAGCAGCGTGCTCGCGGTCGCCGCGCCGCCCTCCACGAGCACATCGTTCACGGCAAGCCCGCAAAGATCATCGACCGACGCCAGCAGCAGCGGATCCCGATCCGCGAATTTCGCCGACGCCGGGATCGCATCGAGCGTCGCGCTGAGCACGGCAGGCCGCGGGCTGCGATCCTCGAGCCCCGGCAGCCGCACATCGAGTGAGGGATCATCGGCTTCAAGCGTGCCGCGCCCGATGACGATCACGTCGGCAAGCGCGCGCTGGAGATGCGCGTGGGCGCGCGCTTCCGGGCCGGTGATCCACTGGCTTTCGCCGCCGGGCATCGAGACGCGGCCATCGATGGACATCGCGAGCTTCAACGTGATGCGCGGGCGTCCAAGTGCGATGCGCGACAGGAAGCCCGCCATTGCCTGCCGCGCCGCAGCCTCCCCGGTGCCGAGCGTCACCGCGACGCCCGCGCTGCCGAGCCGCGCTGCGCCCTGCCCGTCGGTGCGCGGATCAGGGTCGCGCATGGCGATGTGAACAGCGGAAACACCCGATGCGACGATCAGATCGGCGCATGCCGGGCCGCGCGGGCTGACATGCGCGCAGGGTTCAAGACTGACGTAGAGTTCGGCGCCCCGCGCTGCGGCGCCGGCCGCCTCCAGCGCCATCATTTCGGCATGCGGGCGTCCGCCGGGCTGCGTCCAGCCGCGCGCCACGATGCGACCGTTTCGGACGACAAGGCAGCCGACGTTGGGATTGGGCGCTGTTCGACCGAGACCGCGCAGCGAGAGGCGGATAGCGGCATCCATCAGCCGCGCCGCCTCGCTCATTCGCTTGCGGGCTCCGGCGGTTCGGCGGGCGCCGCAGGTTCAGCGGGTTCAGGGGGCCCAGGGGGCGCAGCAGGCTCGGCAGGCGCAGCGGCGCTCTCGGCCTCTTCCGCAGCGATATCGAGCTGCGCGGCGACGGCTTCCGCCTGTTCCTGCATCAGCCGTTCCTCTTCTTCCTGCTGGGCCAGCGCTTCGTCGCGCGAACGCCCATCGTCCCAATTCTTGAAGTACGCGATGATCGGATCGGGCTTCATATAGCCGAAGCGGTTTTCGATGAGGAACGTGTACATGATGATGGTCGTCATCGTCAGCGACAGGCCGCCGATGATCCATTGCTTCCGCTCGATGGCGGCGATCCGCGCGCGGACGCGTTTGAAAAAGCTCTCTTCACTCATGCCGGGACAGATAGAGGCTGATCGGCGCATATGCCAGCCCATCACGCGGCGCGCAGGCGTTCGAGCGCGCGGTCGCGGCCGATCAGAAGCAGCAGCCCTGCCATTTCCGGGCCGTGATCGCGGCCCGTGAGCGCGCGGCGAAGCGGCAGGAACAGCGCCTTGCCCTTGCGCTCCGTCGCCGCCTTGAGCGCGCCGGTGAGCGCGGACCAGACGCCTTCATCCCACGGCAGCGCTTCGAGCGTGTCCGCAGCGCGCGCGAGGTAGTCGGCATCCTCGGCGGACGGCGGAACCGGGCCTTCGACCACGTTCCACCAGTCGGCGGCGTCCGCAAGGGTTTCCAGGTTCGGGCGCAGCACCTCCCACGCAGCCGCGTCCATGCCGGGCGGCAAACGATCCGCGACGGCATCGAAGCCAAGCTGATGCAGGATGCGCGCGTTGAGCTGGCGCAGCTCCGCCTCGTCGAAGCGCGCGGCGGCGCGGCCGAAGTGCGCGAAATCGAAATGCGCGACGAGCGGATCGAGACGTGTGACCGGCTCCACCGAATCCGACGTGCCGAGACGCGCAAGCAGCGCGGCGATGGCGACGGGCTCGATCCCGGCCTCGCGGAAATGCGCCATGCCTGCCGATCCGAGCCGCTTCGAAAGCGCGCCTTCGGTGCCGGTAATCAGCGCCTCATGCGCGAACGCGGGCGGCTTTGCGCCGAGCGCCTCGAACATCTGGATCTGCACGCCGGAGTTCGTCACATGGTCCTCGCCCCGGATGACGTGGGTGACGGCCATGTCGATGTCGTCGATCACCGACGGCAGCATATAGAGGTAGGAGCCGTCGGCGCGGCGCACGACGGGATCGCTGAGCGAGGCGGGATCGATGTGCGATTCGCCCCGGATCAGATCGTGCCAGCGAACCGGCGCGTCCGTATCCAGGCGAAAGCGCCAGTGCGGCCGCGCGCCCGCCGCCTGTTTCGCCGCGATCTCGTCGGGCGTCAGCTTCAATGCCGCACGGTCGTAAACCGGCGGGCGCCCGCGCGAGAGCTGGATCTTGCGACGCACCTCCAGCTCCTCGGCGGTTTCGAAGCATGGATATACGCGGCCCGCCGCGACAAGCGCCGCGAACTGTTCATCGTAGCGGCCGAGCCGGTCGGACTGGCGATATTCCGCATCGGGGACGAGACCCAGCCACGCAAGATCGGCGCGGATCGCATCGGCATATTCGGCGCGCGAACGCTCCGTATCCGTATCGTCGAGGCGCAGCAGGAAACGCCCGCCGTGCTTGCGTGCGAACAGCCAGTTGTGGAGCGCGGTGCGGACATTGCCGACATGCAGATATCCCGTCGGCGACGGGGCGAAGCGCGTGGTGAGGGTCATGATGTCCGGAAGGCGTTGGTGATCGGGTAGCGACGATCGCGCCCGAAGTTGCGGACGCCGATCTTGACGCCGGGCGGCGATTGGCGGCGCTTGTATTCCGCGATGTAAAGCAGGCGCTCGATGCGGGCCACCGTTTCGACGTCGAAGCCCGACGCGGCGATATCGGCGACAGAAAGCTCTTCCTCGACAAGCCCGTGCAGAATCGGATCGAGCACCTCGTAGGGCGGCAGCGAATCCTGGTCCGTCTGGTTTTCGCGCAGCTCGGCGGTGGGCGGCTTCGTGATGACACGCTCGGGCATCACGGGGCCCTCGGACCCGAGCGCGAGCTTGGGCCGGTTGGCGTTGCGCCAGCGCGACAGCGCGAACACTGTGGTCTTGTAGGCATCCTTCAGAACCGAATAGCCGCCCGCCATGTCGCCGTAGATCGTCGCGTAGCCCACCGACATCTCGGATTTGTTGCCCGTGGTGAGCAGCATGTGGCCGAACTTGTTGGAAAGCGCCATCAAGGTGAGCCCCCGGATGCGCGACTGGATATTCTCTTCGGTCGTGTCCGGCGCGCGATCGGCAAACGGCGGCGCGAGCATGTCGCGGAAGGCCTCGATCGCCGGTTCGATGGGGATCGTGTCGAGACGGCAGCCGAGCATGCGCGCGCACTCGGCGGCATCGTCGAGACTGTCCTTCGAGGTGAAGCGCGACGGCATCATCACGCACCACACGCGGTCGGCGCCCAGCGCATCCACCGCCACCGCCGCCGACAGCGCCGAATCGATGCCCCCCGACAGACCGAGCACGACGCCTGGGAAACGGTTGCGGTTCACGTAATCGGCAAGCCCGAACTGCATCGCGTGGTAGATGTCTTCCGGGTAGGGATCGAGGCGGTGCTTGTGCCCCTCCTCGCAGACCCAGCCCTGCGGCGTGCGCGACCAGATGGTGAGCGTGGTCCGCTCCTCCCAGTCCGGCATCTGCAGGGCGAGGCGGCGGTCGGGGTTCATCACGAAGCTGGCGCCGTCGAAGACGATCTCGTCCTGACCGCCGACACGGTTGAGATAGGCGAGCGGCAGGCCCGTTTCGGCCACGCGCATCGCGGCGAGCGAAAGCCGCTTGTCGTCCTTGTCCAGCTCGTAGGGGCTGCCGTTCGGGACGAGCAGGATTTCAGCGCCGGTTTCGGCAAGACATTCGCACACGTCCGGGAACCAGATGTCCTCGCAGATCGGCACGCCGAGGCGGACGCCCCGGAACGCGATCGGGCCCGGCAGCGGTCCCGCCGCGAACACGCGCTTTTCATCGAACACGCCGTAGTTCGGCAGCTCGTGCTTGCGCGTCCACGCGGTGATTTTGCCGCCGTCGAGCAGCGCCATCGCGTTGTAGAGCTTGCCGTTTTCCAGAAGCACGCTGCCCACGAGCATGCCCGGGCCGCCGTCCGCCGTGGCCTGCGCCATGCGCTCAAGCTCCGCCGCCGCCGCCTGCACGAGCGAGGGCTTCAGCACGAGGTCTTCGGGCGGATAGCCGATGAGCGAAAGTTCGCAGGTGACGACAAGGTCCGCATCCGGCTGCGCCGCGCGCGCGGCGAGCATGGCGTCGGCATTGCCGCGAAGGTCGCCCATCATCTGGTTGAGCTGCGCGAACGCGATCTGGAGGCGGTCGGTCATGGGTGCCTTCTAGGGCGTCGAAACGCCTTTGGCGATGCCCTCGCGCGCGCTTGAGAAGAGGGCTTTCGAACACTGCGGCTTCGGTCTAGGTTCCGCGCCGATGTTTGACGATACGCCTCTGCTGGCAAACCCCTGGACCTGGTTCGCCGTCGGCTATCTGCTCGGCGCGATCCCCTTCGGCCTGATCGTCACCCGGCTTGCCGGGATGGGCGACATCCGCCGCCTCGGATCGGGCAATATCGGCACCACCAACGTGCTGCGCACGGGCGGCAAGAGCCTTGCCGCGCTCACCCTGCTGCTCGACGCGGGCAAGGGCGCGCTCGCCGTCTGGCTGGGGCAGACCTTTGCGCAGGGCGGCGACATCCTGGGGGGCATGGGCGCGTTCGTCGGCCACCTGTTCCCGGCATGGCTGATGTTCCGCGGCGGCAAGGGCGTCGCCACGATGCTGGGTATCGCACTTGCAGTTTATCCGCCCGCAGGCCTCGTTTTCGCGGCGGTGTGGCTGATGATCGCGGCGGTGACGCGCTATTCCTCGCTTGCCGGGATGATGGCCGCGACCCTCGCGCCGCTCGCGCCCGCGCTCGCGGGCCGGTGGGATGCCACGCTGCTGTTCGCGGGCATGGCCGTGCTGGTGATCGCCAAGCACGACGAGAACATCGCGCGCCTGCGCGCGGGCACCGAGGGCAAGATCGGCGGACGCAAGGATGCGCCCGATCGCAATGGCTGACCGGCCGGGCAGCGACATCGAACACATCGCAAAGCTGCGCCTGATTCGCAGCGAAAACGTCGGCCCCGTGAGCTACCGGCACCTCACCGCGCGCTACGGCAGCGCATCGGCGGCGCTCGACGCGCTGCCCGAACTTGCGCGGCGCGGCGGCGGGCGGGCCTTCAGGATCGCCGACATCGGGGCCGTGCATCGCGAGATAGAGGCAACCGAAGCGGCGGGCGCGCGCTTCGTGTTTCTCGGCGACAGCAATTATCCCGCGCGTCTTGCCGAAACCGAGGATGCCCCGCCCGTGCTGGCGATACGCGGCGACATCGCGCTCGCGCACCGCCGCACCGTGGGCATCGTCGGCGCGCGCAATGCGTCGGCGGCGGCGATCCGGTTTGCGCGCGGCCTCGCCTCCGATCTTGCCGCCGCGAACATCGTCGTCGTTTCCGGCCTCGCGCGCGGTATCGATGCCGCGGCGCATTCGGGCGCGATCACCGGCGGCACGATCGGCGTCATCGCGGGCGGCATCGACAACATCTATCCGCCCGAAAACGCCGAACTTTACGCCGCGCTTTACGAACGCGGCCTCGTCGTTGCCGAACAGCCGATCGGCACCGAGCCGCAGGCGCGCCATTTCCCGCGCCGCAACCGCCTGATTTCCGGGCTTTCTGCAGGGATCGTCGTGGTCGAGGCCGCGCCGCGTTCCGGCTCGCTTATCACGGCGCGTTTCGCGGGCGAGCAGGGCCGCGAGGTGATGGCGGTGCCCGGCTTCCCGCTCGATCCGCGCGCGCAGGGCTGCAACCAGCTGATCCGCGACGGCGCGACGCTCGTGCAGTCCGCCGCCGACATTGCCGAGACGATCACGCCGTTCGGCGGCGTGCGCCTCGGGGCGGGCGGCAGCCGCTTCACGGCCCCTCCCCCGACGGATGCCGACGACAACGCGCGCAGCGCCGTGACCGCGCTGCTCAGCCTTACCCCGGTGGCGATCGACGAACTCGTGCGCCTGTCGGGCGAACCGCCCGCCGTGGTGCAGACCGTGCTTCTGGAACTCGAACTCGCGGGGCGGCTCGTGCGCCACGCGGGCGGGCGCGCGTCGCTCGCATGAGCTCGCGGCAGAAACGCGGCGCGGCGCTCGATCCGGAGCTTCTGCTGAGGGCCTATTCGATCGGCATCTTCCCGATGGCGGAAAGTCGCGATGCCGAAGATGTCTTCTGGGTGGAGCCGCGCGAGCGCGCCATTCTGCCGCTCGAAGGCTTTCACCTGTCGCGCAGCCTCGGCAAAACGCTGAAGCAGGGGCGTTTCACCCATAGCGTCGACCGCGCGTTCGAGGCGGTGATCGATGCCTGCGCGCAGCCCGCGCCGGACCGCGCCGACACATGGATCAATCGCCAGATCCGCGAAGCCTATACGTATCTGCACCGTATCGGCCACGCGCACAGCATTGAATGCTGGGACGCCGAAACGCTTGTCGGCGGCCTGTACGGCGTGCGGATCGGCGGCGCGTTTTTCGGCGAAAGCATGTTCAGCCGCCGCACCGACGCATCGAAGGCCGCGCTCGCGCACCTGATCGCCCGGATGCGCTTCGGCGGCTTCCGGCTGCTCGACTGCCAGTTCATGACCGGACACCTCGCCAGCCTCGGCGCGGTGGAGATTCGCCGCGAAGCCTATCTTCAGTTACTGGGCACTGCGACGGGGGTTGCGAATGCGGACTTCGGCGCGCTGACGCGCGGCGAGCCGGACATTTCAGGCGCGCGCATCGCGGGGCTTCTGCGCGCAAGCGGCTGAGCGACTCAGTTTTCGGAATGCGCCGAAGGTGCAGGCGCGGGGGCAGCGGCGGCCGGCGCAGGTGCAGGCGCAGGCGCAGACTTGCCGACCACGACCGTACGCGGCCCGGTTTCGGGGAAGCGCATCGCGCAGCTTCTGACCCAGACATCGTAGCGGGCATTGTCGAAGCTGTTGAGCGACGGGCTTTCGGCGAACAGCCAGCCGGAAAACAGGCGCTTCACCGTATTGTCGCGGACAGGCCCGTCGATCTGGAGAAACGCGCCGGTATGCGGGCGCTGCCACGGCGGCGACGCCTCGCACGTGCGCGCCGAGATACGGAGCTTGCCGAAGCGCACGGTTTCGCCGGGTTTCAGCGTCAGATCGCGGGTTTCACTGCTCACCTTGTCGAGCACGCCGATCACGAGGACACGTTCAGCGTTGGGTGTCGGCAGCTTTGCGGTCGCCGCCCTGGGCGTCGGCTCTGCTGCAGGGACGGGCTGCGCGGAGACCGGCGCGGCGAACAGCACCATGCCGAGCGCGGCGCGGGCCGCATTGCGGATCACGGTGCGGCAGGCTCCGCAGGCGCGGCATCGCCCGCCTTGTCGTCCTGGCCACCGGACTGGTTGATGAACCCGCCGATCAGCGTCATCAGATCGACCGAGCCCTGCGTATCGATGATCTCGTCGCCTTCGCGCATCGTCTCGCTGTCGCCGCCCGGCGTCAGGGAAATATAACTGCCGCCGAGAATGCCTTCGGACGTGATCGCGGCGCTGCTGTCGAGCGGAAGCGCGATGCGCTGATCGATCGAAAGGCCGAGCCGCGCCTGGAATGTCTCGGGATCGAGCGTCTGATCGACGACCGAGCCGACCTTGATGCCGGAGACGCGCACATCCGTGCCGACCGCGACGCCCGTTGCATTCGGGAACAGCGCCGAGACGCGGTAGCGATCCGCGCCCACGTTCCCGGACGTGCGCTGATACGAAAACAGGACGAACACCACCGCGATACCGACGACGATTGCGCCGACGATCGCCTCGATCAGATTCTGCCGGAACAGCGCGGTCATGCTTCCTCGGGGCTCCATGCTTCATAGTCGCCCGTTGCGCGCGCCCGCGGCGCCGCGTTGGCGAGCGTACCGGGCCGTTGCCACGCTGCCGCAGTGCCGGTGAGGTTCGCGTGGTGAGGCGTTTCCCACGTTTTGCGCGGCTGCGATTCGCTCGGCAAAACGTCGGTCGATTTGTGCAGCCAGCCGTGCCACTCGGGCGGCACGCGGCTCGCCTCGTTGAGACCGTCGTAGATCACCCAGCGACGCTCGATGCCCTTGCCCGGTTTGCCGGCTTTGCGGAAATAGCGATTGCCTTCGGCATCATGGCCGACCTCTTCGCCATGGAAACGCGTCACATAGCGCGTGCCCCACGTCGGGCCGTCCCACCAGGTGAAAATCGATTTGAACAGACCCATTCCCGGCTCCGCTGACTTCGGTTGGCGCCTTAGAGCCTTATTCCGTGCCGCCTTGCAAGTCCCGAAGGTCGTATTCCACAAGATCGCCGGGCGTCGCGCCGATCCGCGCGGCCTCTCCGGCATTCAATTCCAGTACGGCGGCGACCGGCCCGAGCGAGCGGCGCTGCGCTTCATTGAGCGGCGGGACATCGGCAAGGATGCTCTCGATACGCCCGTCGGCAAGCAGGAACACCATGTCGAGCGCGATGTAGGTGTTGTGCATCCAGAACGCGGCCGGGCGCGGCGCGGGAAACGGGAAGATCATGCCCGCATCCTTCGCCATCGTGCGCCGGTACATGAGGCCCTGCGCCTGCTGGTCCGGCGTTCGTGCGACCTCGACCGTGTAAACATGCCGCTTGCCGTCGTTCGTGACGATCGTGAGCGGAACGGTCGGCAGTTTCTGGACGGCGGGTTCTTGGGCGGCGACGTCCTGGGCGACGGGTTCCCGCGTGGCGGCAGAGGGCGCGCCCCCGCAGCCCCAGACAGTGCCCGCGAGCAGAAAGACCGCGAGAAGCGACCGATAACGAACAGCATTCATGAAAAGCGGCTCTATGCCTCTCCGACCCCGATGGCAACGGCGAGCGGCCCCTTGTCGCCTTCCGCGATGCGCGCCAACACATGCTGGCCCGGTATCAGCTCGATGATGCCCGCACGGCGCACGGTTTCCATGTGAACGAAGATATCGGGCGACCCCTCACCTCGCGTGAGAAATCCGTACCCTTTCAGGCGGTTGAACCATTTGACTTCGAGGCGCTCGTAATCGCCGGCATCCTCTATCAGCTGCATCGGATCGACGCGCGACGCCGCGCGCTGCACGACGAGTTCGGGATCGGGCCCGATCGCCGTCGTCAGATCCAGCTCAAGGATACGTCGCGCCTGCCGACCGCGTTCCCGCGCGACAGCCGTGCAAACGACTGTCGCACCTTCGGGAAGCGTGCGGCGACCGACTTCGCGCAACGTGGAAAAGTGTACCAACACATCCCCGCTCCCATCACTGGGAACGATGAAGCCATATCCCCGTACCGCATCGAACCACTTTACCGTGCCATCGACGCGGCATTCCTCGGCGACTTCGGCAAGGTCGGACACGTGCTCACCTTCTGGCAGCAACGCGTGCTCGGCCATTACCCCCTCCGACGCACATTTAATTTTTCGAGAAAGAACGCTACCACAAAACCCCGTAACGACGAACTATATAGTTAATTTTCAAAGCGACAAGACAAAGGATTTACGCCCATGGAACTGAACGGAGAGACCCTCATCGCGGCGCCCCGCGAACGGGTCTGGGCGGCGCTCAACGACCCCGAGGTTCTCGCCGCCTGCATCGACGGTGTGGAACGGCTTGAGCGTGCAGGGGAAAACCGTTTCGAAGGCACGATGAACGCCAAGGTCGGGCCGGTGCGCGCGAAGTTTACAGGCGCAGTCGAGCTCTCGGAAATCGACCCTCCCAACGCCTATGTGATCTCCGGCGAAGGCAAGGGCGGCGTCGCGGGTTTCGCCAAGGGCAAGGCCTCCGTGCGGCTCGACGACGCCCCGGAAGGCACGCGACTCACCTGGCAGGCAAGCTCGACCGTGGGCGGCAAGCTCGCCCAGCTCGGCGCGCGGCTGATCGAAGGCACCGCAAAGGCTTATGCGGAATCCTTCTTTGCCGCGTTCAAGGCGCGGGTAGAGAGCGGTGAAACGACGGCGGAACCTGCGCCGGTCGCACCCCCCGAAACCGATCTCGCCGAGGGAACCGATGAAACGCGGGGCCTGCCCCCCGCCATATGGGGCGGCCTCGTGATCGCGCTCGTCGCCGCGCTGGTGCTCTGGCTCGTGCTGTGAGCGGAGACGACACCGCCGCGCTGATCGCAACCCTGCGCGGCTGGATCACCGGCGGACACAGCGCGGCAATCGCGACGGTGATCGAGACATGGGGCTCCGCGCCGCGCCGCACGGGCGCGCATCTCCTCGTGCGCGACGACGGCCTGTTCGAAGGTTCGGTGAGCGGCGGCTGCGTGGAAGGCGATGTGATCGCCGCCGCTGCGGACGTGCTCGCCGACGGCGCGCCGAGGCGCCTGGAATACGGCGTCGCCGATGCCCGCGCGTGGGAGGTGGGCCTGGCCTGCGGCGGCCGCATCGCCGTTCTGGTGCAGCCCGTCTCCGAAGCGGGCTTCTCTCCCGCGCTCGTCGAACGACTCGCCGACGCGCTCGCGCGCGGCGAAAGCGTCAGCGTCACCACCGATGCCGATAGCGTTTCCCGCGAGGGCGAACACGAAGGCTTCACCCGTCTTTACGAGCCCGCCGGACGGCTGATGATCGTCGGCGCGGTTCACATCGCGCAGGCGCTGGTGCCGATGGCCGAACTGCTCGGCTATGTGCCGCTCGTCGTCGATCCGCGCGGCAGCTTCGCCGCCGCCGAGCGCTTCGCGCACATCGCGGTCGATCCGCGCTGGCCCGACGAGGCGCTCGCCGACTGGAAGCCCGACGGCGCGAGCGCCATTGTCGCGTTGACGCACGATCCCAAGCTCGACGACCCGGCGCTGATCGCGGCGCTGCGCTCGCCCGCCTTCTACATCGCCGCGCTCGGATCGCGGAAGAACCAGGCGATCCGCCGCGAACGGCTCGCCGCCGCCGGATTCGATGAGGCTGCGCTGGCGCGGATCCACGGCCCTGCGGGCCTTGCGATCGGCGCGGCGAACCCCGCCGAGATCGCGCTTTCGATCGCCGCCCAGATGATCGCGGTGCGGCGCGGCGCGTGAAGTTCGGCCCCGTCCCCCTCGAACGCGCGGAAGGCGCCTGTCTCGCCCACGCGGTGCATGTCGGCGGGCGGCGGATCGCCAAGGGAAAACGCCTCGATGCGGCGGACATCGCCGATGCCCGCGCGGCGGGGCTTTCCGAACTGGTTGTGGCGGCGCTTGAAAGCGGTGATCTTCACGAGGATTCGGCGGCGGCCATGCTCGCGGTCGCCTCGGCAGGCTCCGGCCTTACCGCCCAGCCGCCCGCGCACGGCCGCGCCAACATCATCGCCGATGCCGCCGGGCTGTTGGTGGTGGACGTCGCTGCCGTCGATGCGGTGAACGCCCACGACGAGGGCGTGACGCTCGGCACGCTCGCCCCCTTCGCACCCGCCGCGCAGGGCGAGATCGTCGCTACGGTGAAGATCATCCCCTTCGCGATTCCCGAAGCGCTCGTCCAAAGCGCGGCGGCAAGCGCGGAAGGCGTGCTGCGGCTGGCGCCGTTCGGGTCGCTGCGGGCCGCGTTCATCCAGACGACGCTTCCCGGCACGCCCGCCAAGCTGCTCGCCAAAACCGCCGAGGTGACCGAAGCGCGCTGCGCCGCGCTCGGCCTCGCAGCATGGCGCGAAATGCGCTGTGCGCACACGGCGGACGCGCTCGCGGATGTGCTGGCGGAAACGGCGGATGCCGACCTCGTTCTCATCAGCGGCGCCTCCGCGATCAGCGACCGGCGCGACGTGATTCCCGCCGCGATCGAACGCGCAGGCGGCGGCGTGCTGCGCCTCGGCATGCCGGTTGATCCGGGCAACCTGCTTTGCCTCGCCCGGATCGGCACGCGGCCGGTGATCGGCCTGCCCGGCTGCGCGCGAAGCCCGCGCCGCAACGGCTTCGACTGGGTGCTGGAACGGCTCTGGGCAGGGCTCGACGTGACCGGGACAGACATTGCCCGCATGGGCGCGGGCGGGCTTCTGGCCGATGTGCCCCGCCCCGAGCCGCGCCCGAAACCGGCGGCGGGAGGCCCGGTCGGCGCCATCGTGCTCGCGGGCGGACGGTCCGTGCGGATGGGCGCGAACAAGCTGCTCGCGGACCTCGGCGGCAAGCCGGTCCTCGCGCATGTGCTGGGCGCGCTGCGCGCCGCAGGGCTCCCGGCGATCGTCGTGACCGGCCACGCGGAGGCGGAGATTGCCGCAACGGCAGCACAGTTCGGTTTTCCGAGCGTTCACGCCGCGCGCTACGCGGAGGGGCTGAGCCGGTCGCTCGCGGCAGGAATTGCCGCCGCGCCCGCGGACTGGTCGGCGGCACTGGTGCTGCTCGGCGACATGCCCGGCGTGACCGCGGAACACATCGAAACGCTTGCCGCCGCCGCAGGCGCAGGCCGTATTGCGGTGCCGGTGCATGACGGCAAGCGCGGCAACCCGGTCGCGTGGGGACGGCGCTATTTCACGCGGCTGCGCGGCATCGACGGCGACGTCGGCGGCAAGGCGCTCCTTGCCGAGTTCGCGGACGACATCGTCGAGGTGCCCCTGGAAAGCGACGCGATCTTCATGGATGTGGACACGCCAGAAGCCCTCGCAGCGGCGCGGTCGCGCTACATCTGATCGGGTTCGATATCCCGCATGTCCAGCACTTCGGAGGTGATGCGCGCATCGTGGCCGGCGCGCAGCATGGCCGCGAATTGCTTCTGCCGCACGGCCCGGTCCGGCACTTCGCGCGCAAACGGGCCGAAACGCTTGCGGCGCGCATAGGCGAGCGCCGCGCCGTGCGCATCGACCGTATCGGTGATTTCGCCGCGCAGATCCTCGGCAAGGCCCGCCGCGCGCAGCTCCTGCCCGATGCGCCGGGCGCCGTAGCCGCGCCGCTCCAGCCCCCGCGCGCGGGCTTCCCCGAACGTGCGGTCATCGACATACCCCAGCGCCGCGAAGCGCGTGACGATGCCGTCCACGTCGGCAGGGCGCTCTCCCGCCCAGCCGCGCTCTCTCAGCTTGCGCGCGAGATACGTCCTGAGCTTCGCTTCGGAGGTCGAATAACGCTCGACATGGCGCAGCGCGAGCGCGCGAAGCGCATCTTCATCCAGCGGCCGGGGCTGTTTTCGGTCTTTTTCGCTACGCACGCCATGTTCCTGCCATAGTCGGACCCAATTTTGAACGTCACATTCCTGCAAAGGCTGACGCTGGCCTGTTTTGCATGTGGCCAAAGAGTCGTGTATCTGGCGAGGTTTATGAGCGGCGAAGCCGCCGCCGCGCCGAGAGAACTGAGGAGGTTCGGGGACTTGCTGAATCGCACTTCGGATTCAAGCGCATTGGCGCTGTCCGGCGCGGAAGACACGGTGACGGCCCCAACGCCGACGCTCGATGATCTGCCGCGCCGCCTTGCGGACTTCAACACGCTGGGCGAGGCGCTGGATTATGCGGCGCAGGGCAAGCGCGGCCTCAATTTCTTCGATGCGCGGGCGCGGCTTGCGCGGGTCATGACCTTCGCCGACCTCAAGGCCGATGCCACCGCAAACGCATACCGGCTGATTGCTGCGGGCATCAAGCCGGGCGACCGCGTGGCGCTGATCGCCGAGACGGGCGCGGATTTCGTCAGCCTGTTTTTCGGCGCGATCTATGCAGGCGCGCTGCCCGTGCCGCTGCCGCTGCCCACCTCGTTCGGCGGCCGCGAAGGGTATGTCGACCAGATCCGCAGCCAGCTGACGTCCTGCGATCCCGAGATCGTGCTTGCGCCTTCCGGCCTCTCCGCGATCGTCGCGGAGGCCGCCGCAGGCCTGCGCTGCCGCACCGCGCACGACTGGCTCGATTTCACGGCGCGCGATGCGAAACCCGCGCCGCTGCCGTCCGCCCGCAAGAGCGACATCGCCTACCTTCAGTATTCGAGCGGCTCCACGCGCTTTCCGCACGGCGTCGAGATCACGCATGAGGCGCTTCTCGCCAATCTGAACGGCCATGCCGTCGGCGTGAACCTGCGCCGCGACGACCGTGTCATTTCGTGGCTGCCTTATTATCACGACATGGGCCTCGTCGGCTGCCTGATGGCGCCGATCGCCAATCAGGTCTCCGCCGACTACCTCGCCACCGAGGATTTCGCGCGGCGTCCGCTGTCGTGGCTGGCGCTCATCACGCGCAACGAAGGCCACAGCCTCTCGTATTCGCCCACCTTTGGCTACGACATCTGCGCCCGCCGCGTTTCCAGCCAGACCGATGTCGCCGAGCGTTTCGACCTTTCGCGTTGGCGCGTCGCGGGTAACGGCGCCGACATGATTCGTCCCGACGTGATGAACAGCTTTGTCGAAGCCTTCGCCCCTGCGGGCTTCAAGGCGGGCGCGTTCCTGCCGAGCTACGGGCTTGCCGAAGCGACGCTCGCCGTCACCATCTCGCCCGTGGGCGCCGGTATCGTGACCGACCTGGTCGATGAGCGCCTGCTTTCGGGCGAGCGCGAAGATGGGGGCGCAGGCACGGGCCGCATGCGCGAGATCGTGAACTGCGGCGTCGCGCTTCCGGGCATGGAAATCGAGATCCGCGACGACGCCGGACGCCGCCTCGGCGACCGTTTGATCGGCAAGGTGTTCGTGGCCGGACCCAGCATCATGACCGGCTATTTCCGCGACGAAATCTCCACCCGCGCCGCGCTTCAGGGCTGCTGGCTCGACACCGGCGACATGGGCTACATGCTGGAAGGCGCGCTCTACATCGTGGGCCGCGCCAAGGACATGATCATCATCAACGGCAAGAACCACTGGCCGCAGGACATCGAGTGGGCGATCGAGCAGCTTCCGGGCTTCAAGGCAGGCGATATCGCCGCGTTCTCGATCACCACGGAAGGCGGAGAGGAAGCGCCCGCCGTGCTCGTGCAGTGCCGCACCAGCGACGCCGCAGAGCGCGCCGAACTCCGCGAGACGATCAAGACCAAGGTACGCACCATCACCGGCATGAACTGCATCGTCGAACTCGTGCCGCCGCGCGCGCTGCCGCGCACCAGCTCCGGCAAGCTCAGCCGCTCCAAGGCGCGCGCGCTGTACCTCTCCGGCCAGATCCAGCCGTTCGACATCGCGGCCTGACGCCGCTCCGCGTATGACGACGCTCGCCATCACCGGCGGAACCGGCTTCGTCGGGTCGAAACTCATCGATCTTGCACTCGAAAAGGGGCACGGGGTCCGCGCGCTCGCCCGCCGCGCGCAACCGGCGCGGCCGGGGCTCGAATGGGTGACCGGCGATCTTGCAAACGGCAGCGCGCTCGCCCGGCTCACGGAAGGCGCAGATGCCGTAATCCATGTCGCGGGCGTCATCAATGCGCGGAGCCCGCTCGCGTTTGCGGCAGGCAATGTCGAGGGCACGCGCGCCATGCTGGAGGCGAGCCGCAACGTGCCGCGTTTCGTCCACGTCTCCTCGCTCGCGGCGCGCGAACCGGCGCTCTCCATCTACGGCAACACCAAGGCCGCCGCCGACGCGCTCGTCGAAACCGCGCGTCCCGACGCCGCGATCGTGCGTCCGCCCGCCGTCTACGGGCCCGGCGACCGCGAGACGGCGAACGTCTACAGGCTCGTCGCGCGCGGCTGGGCCTTGCTGCCGGGGCGCGGGCGGTTTTCCGTCGTCGAGGTCTCGGACCTTGCAAGCGCCCTGCTCGCCCTTGCCCAAAGCCCGTCCGCCCAGGGGATCTTCGAGATCGACGATGCGACGGCAGGCGGGCTCAGCCACCGCGACATGGCCGCGTACATTGCCGCCGCGCTCGGCAAGGCGCCGATCTATGTGCCGTTGCCGTCTGCGGCACTGATGCTCGGCGCCGCGATCGACACGCTCGGCGCGAAGCTCTCCGGGCGCCTCCCCGCGCTCAGCTTCGACCGCGCGCGCTACCTCGCGCATCCCGATTGGGTGGCCGACAGCACGCGCCTTCGCGCGCTCGGCATCTGGGCGCCCGAGGTGCCCGCCGCGCAGGGCATCGCACGCACGGCGGAATGGTACAGGAATGCAGGCTGGATTTAGGCTGCCCGCCCGCCTATCCCCTGCCACAATCTGTTGGCATCGAACCGCAACGACATTTCGGGACACACGCATGGCGCACACACGCGAGACCATCCTTCCAAAGCTGATGGAACTGATCGAGCCGCTGAACCGCAGGGGCATCGCGCTTACCGGGGACACGAGCTTCGCCAGCGACCTTGAGCTGGACTCGCTGACGGTGATGGACCTCGTCGCCAATATCGAGGACGAATACGACATCATCCTGCCGATGAACCTGCTCCCCGAACTGGAAACGATCGGCCAGCTCGCCGACGCCGTCGCCCGTATCGTGAACGGTTGAGGCGAACGATGGCTGACCTCTTCGACAAATTCGACCCCATCATCGCCGAAAAGGCCGCGCTGCTGGCAACCGGGGTCAACGACCCGTTCAACCTGGTGATGGAGCAGGTCCACTCGCCGACCGAGGCGACGGTGAACGGGCGCGAGACCATTCTGGTCGGCACCTACAACTACATGGGCATGACCTTCGACCCCGACGTGATCGCGGCGGGCAAGGAGGCGCTCGACCGATACGGCGCGGGCACCACCGGCAGCCGGGTGCTGAACGGAACGTATCAGGGCCACCGCGATGTCGAGGAGGCGCTGAAGGATTTCTACGGCACCGACCACGCGATGGTGTTTTCCACCGGCTATCAGGCGAACCTGGGGCTGATGGCGACGATGGCGGCCCGCGGCGAATACATCATACTCGACGCGGACAGCCACGCCTCCATCTACGACGGCTGCGCGATGGGCAATGCCGACATCGTGCGCTTCCGCCACAACAGCGTCGAGGATCTCGACAAGCGTCTCGGCCGCCTGCCTGCGGAGGCGGGCAAGCTCGTCGTGCTCGAAGGCGTCTATTCGATGCTCGGCGACATCGCACCGCTGAAGGAGATGGTCGCGGTCGCGAAGAAACACGGCGCGATGACCGTGGTGGACGAAGCGCACGGCATGGGCTTCTTCGGCCCGAACGGGCGCGGCGTCTATGAGGCCGCAGGCGTGGAGGCGGACGTCGATTTCGTCGTCGGCACCTTCTCGAAATCGGTGGGTACGGTGGGCGGCTTCGTCGTCTCCAACCACCCGAAGTTCGAAGTGCTGCGCCTCGTCTGCCGCCCCTACGTGTTCACCGCCTCGCTGCCGCCGAGCGTCGTCGCGACCGCCGCAACGTCGATCCGCAAGCTGAAGCACGCAGAGAGCAAGCGCCAGCATCTGTGGGAAAACAGCCGCAAGCTGCATGGCGGGCTGAAAACCAAGGGCTTCACCATCGCCACCGAGACGGCGGAAAGCGCCATCATCGCGGTGCTGATGCCCGGCCAGGAAGCCTGCGCGCGCATGTGGAGCGCGCTGATCGAACTCGGCATCTACGTCAACATGGCGCGCCCGCCCGCGACGCCTGCGGGCATGTTCCTGCTGCGCTGCTCGCTCTGCGCGGAGCACACGGCGGAGCAGGTGGACATCATCATCGCGCGCTTCGTGCAGGCGGCGGGGATCGCGGGGATTCCGCTCAACGCGTAGCGGCGACGTTCAGGCGTTGCTCGTATTCGTCGGCCAGCCTGCGAAGCGCCTCCGCGCCGTCTCCGCGGAAGGATGAGCCGTGCATCACGGCGAGCAGGCTGGGCGCCAATTCGGCCAGTCGGCGCAGCGTCGGCGCGGTATCGGGCGTCAGGCTGGTTGCCCCGAACATGTCTTCTGCGGCCATGGCGGCCGGAATGATGTCGCTTTCTGTTACGGCCTCGCCGTCCCCGACCTGCGTGAACACATCCCCGCAAAAGAGTGTGGAGGTCGTTTCCTCGTAGAGCATCTGCGCCTCCCAGCCGTGCGGAACATGCGGCGTGGGAACAAGCCGGACACGCTTGCCGCCGAGATCCATCACCGCGTCCTCGCCAAGCGACCGGGGCGCACGGTCTGCGAGATCACTCACCGAGATATTGCACCCGAGCGGGCTGTAGACGACCTGCGCGCGGGGCGCGGCTTCAAGCCACAGGTTCATCGCGCCGCATTCATCGGCCTCGATATGCCCGAAACTGATCCAGCGGAGGCGATCGAGCGGAATGAGCGCCGCGACGGCTGACGACACCGATGGGAAGAGCGACCGGGGGCCGCAATGAAAGAGCAGCGGTTCATCCGCCACGATCAGAAATTGATTGAACGTGAACCCCGCAGGCGGCGCAACATCGGCGACATGCGTCGACAGGCGGTGGATGCCCGGAGCGATCTCGGTGGTTCGCGTATGGATAGGGGCCTCCCTTCGAAAAATCACCCGAACGGATGTATCCGGCTTTTTTGACGAAGCCGTAACAGAAGTCGAGCTTCGGTTTGCGGCTGCGAGACCTTCGATCGCGATTACCGTATCGCGCCCTTGCGGATCAGCTGGGGCAGGAACACCAGCCCGGCAAGTATCGGAAAGCGGCGGTGCCACGGCTTCACGATGATCCCGGCGTCCGCGTGCCGGTTCACCTTCCACGCGATGTAATCGACGCCGCCCTTGAACGTGAAACTGGCCTTGGCGAGCCGCAGCATGGAGAGCAGCTTGCCCCGGCGGCGCAGCTTCCCCCACGTTCGTCTGCCGTGCGCGCGGTCGGCATCGGCGCGAAAATGCACGGTCCCGCCGCGCAGCTCCGCTGCAAGATCGCTGTCGGCGATGGCGGGGGCGGTGAACGCGGTGTAGCGCGCCGGATCGGCTTCGAAGATCGACCGCCCGCGCCCGGAACGCTCGGACCGGAGTTCGGAGGCATAGGTGAGCGCGAAGGCGCCGGTCCACAGCGCCTCGACACCGAGATCATCGTCCAGCATCGGCCGCGCGGTCTTGAGCAGCGTCGGCGCGGCGGCGGCAACCGCGCGGATCACGCGCGCGCGCGCCGCATCCCCGCGTACCCAGACAAGCCGCGAAGGCTGCGCGAACCGCGCCCAGACCGATGCGTTGTCGCAATCCGGCGAGCAGGCGTGCGCGAAATCATCAACGGTCATCACCGCGAACTTTGCGCGCAGACCTTCATGTTCGGCATAAAAAACATTGGGCGGAATCAGCCGGTTCGCCACCGCCATCCACCGGCGCGTGTAGGCGCGATCATAGGAATCGACGAGCAGATAGAAATCGAGCAGCGAATCCGCCAGGTCTTCGCTCCTGAGGCACGAGCCGTAGTACAGCACGGCCTGCGCCGCGCCGCCGCAGCGCCCGGCGATGGCCCTGGCAAAATCGGCGACTTCAGGGGCGGCGGGCGTTTCCAGCTCGTCCGCGACCAGCGGCACGAGCGCCGTCATGCCGCAAGGTTGAGGAAGGACACCGGTGCTGTCGGCGTCAGCACGATCGAGCGCCCCTCTCCGGCCTCGTAAAGTTCACCGTCGAGAATCACGCTGGCGCGCTTGCCCTCGATACGGATCTCGTCGCCGCGCCTGAGATGCAGTCCGCTGAAGCGCGCGCTGCCGAGCCGCCCGGCGAGCGCGGACACGAGGGCCATCAGCACGGTCGTCCGGCGCTGCTCGATCGCCATCAGCTTCAGGGGACCGGCCCGGTCGCTGAACGGCGTGGCGAAATTGAGCAGCAGGCGTTCGAGCGTCGTCACCATCAGCACGAGGAAACTGCCCTCGACCGGCACGCCGCCCCGATGCAGCGAGACGCGCATCGGGCTCGTCTTCACGGGGTTCCAGCGCGCGCCCGCGCCGAGGAGCACGCTTACCAGCACCACGAACGTGGCGATCAGGTGGCTCACCCAGTTCGGCAGGCCGAGCGGGTAGATCTTGTTGCGGCAGAACAGGATCGCCTCGGCAAGACCCGCACCACCCAGAAACATCCCGAACACGGGGCGCGCCGCAAGGCCGTCGCTCAGCGCGATGAGCTGCCGCGCCACGACGTGTGGATCAACCCCCGTCTCGACGATCTTCAGGATATTGGCGAGCGCCTCCACCGGATTGGCGCCCGCACCCAGATCGAGCGCGATGAGATTGGTCTTGCCGTTCGGCAGCACCGCGAGCGGCGGCACCGCACCCTTGAAATGGTGGCCGTTGTAGATTTCGGTGAGCGCCGCCTGCACGGTGCCGTCGCCGCCGTTGATGACGAGAACGGCAGGCTTGACGCGCGCGATCATGGCGAGCGCGTCGGGCACTTCGGAAATGTCTCCCACCTCGTAGTGGAAAATGTTGGGATGCTGCGCCACGAATTCACGGATGCGCGGCAACGCGGCTTTGTTGCCGGTCGAGCGCGGATTGGAAAGAAGCGCAACACAAGCCATATCAGTCGCGCCTTGCCACAAGAGGTTTCACGGAGAGCAGACCCTGACGATAGTTCAGGATCACATCGACAACGGTGACGCCGCTGCGCGCGACGAACATCGATTCTTCATAGTCGGGTTTGGCAAGCCCCAGTTTGGGATTGCCCGAAAAACCCACGCCATCCTTTGAAACGGAAAGTTTGCCGTTCATGTCGCGATCGTGGAGCACCGCCATCGAAAACTCGCCGAAGCGGGGCAGCGCCATGCAGATGTTCATGTCGCCCGATGCCGTCATCGGCAGTTCGATCCGCTTGAGATACTTGCCCTTTTCAAGAAACTCGTGGGCTTTATCGCTGTAAACCTGGGTGCGGAGATTGCCTTCGCGATCCTTGAATCCGTAAACGCGGATCAGCGCGGCAGGGCCTTTCGCGCCCGGAGCGCAGGCCGCCGCATCGGGGCCGATGATCGTCTGAGCCGAGGCGGACGCTGAAAACGCGCCGAAAACCGCCGTGGTCGCCACAAGCGAACGGATCAGCCCCCGAGAAAACGCATTTGAATTTTTCAGCACCATGTCTCTCCTCGATCGTCCCCCTTTTTCGAATCACCAAATAGTTGATGCATCGCTGCTCTCCCGTGGTATCGGGTCCGCTTGCGGCCAAAGTTTGACCAAGGATCGACAAAACCAAGAGATGCTGGCTCGGTTCGACAGGTACATGGCGCGGCTGATCGCAGTGCCGCTGTTCGCGACACTGATGATCGCGGCCATGCTGCTATTGCTGGAGAAGATGCTGAAATTGTTCGACTTCGTGGTCAACGAAGGCGGGCCGGCATCGGTCGTCTGGCGCATGCTGGGCAACCTGATTCCGCAGTATCTGGGCCTCGGCATCCCGGTCGGGCTGCTGCTGGGTATTTTGCTGGCGTTCCGCGGCCTCGCACTTTCGAGCGAACTTGATGCGATGCGCGCGGTCGGCATTAGCTACATGCGGATGCTGCGCGTGCCTTATATGTACGCGCTGCTGCTCGGCCTTCTCACGCTGATCATCGTCGGCTTCATCCAGCCCATCAGCCGCTATGCCTACGAGGGGCTGGAGTTCGAGCTGCGCTCCGGCGCGCTCGGCGCGACGATCGACGTCGGCGAGTTCGTGCAGGTGGCGCGCAATACGACGCTGCGCGTCGAGGAAAGCCGCAGCCAGGGCCGCGACCTGCGCGGCATCTTCGTCAGCGGCCGGAGCGGCGACGGCAAGACGGTTTCCGTCACCGCCGCGCGCGGCACCTTTCTGGCGACCGACGACCCCGATGTCATCCTGCTGAGGCTCACCGACGGCACGCTCGTCCACGACGCGCCGGGCTACAGGCAGCCCCGCGTGCTGAGCTTCCGCATGCACGACCTGCCGATCGACCTTCCGCAGATCGAGCTGTTCCGCATTCGCGGCGCACAGGCCGACGACAACGAGTTGACCCTCCCGGAACTCTACCGCGTCGGCTATCTCGGCCAGGGCGCCGCCACCGAGGAAAGCCGGAACGCCGTGCGCGCCAACCTGCACCGGCGGCTGGTGCAGGTGTTCGCGGTGCTGGTGATCCCGCTGCTTGCGGTTGCGCTCGCGGTGCCGCCGAAGCGATCGACATCGGCGGTCGGCGTGTTCGCGGCGCTTACGATTCTGATCGTTTACAACGAGATTTCAGAGGCGGCGGAGCGCGCGGGCGCCGCAGGCAAGGCCGACATCATCCTGAGCCAGTGGGGCAGCTTCATCGCGTTCAGCCTGCTCTGCGCCTGGTTCTTCCACGTGCTTGCGAACGTGCCGGGCGGGCAGCCGATCGCCGTGATCGAGCGCGGCGCGGGCATTGCCGCCAAATGGGTCGTCAGCCTGTGGCGTCTGCTGCGCCGGCGCTTCGGAAAGGCGCAGGCGGCATGAGCGGCGCGCTTACCTTCTGGCCCTCCCCGACCATCGCGACCTACACCGCGCGCATGTTCATGCTGCGGACGCTCGCCTTCGCGATCGGCCTGGTGGCGATCCTGCAAACGCTTGATCTGCTGACCGAATCGAACACGATTCTCGCCGTCGACGGCAACGGCAACCCCGAACTGCTGCGCTATGTGCAGCTTCGGCTGCCGCAGCTCGTCTCGCAGTTCCTGCCGTTTTCGGTGCTGCTCGGCGCGCTGGTGACGATGACGACGCTGAGCCAGAACAGCGAGGTCACGATCTTTCGCGCCTCCGGGCTTTCCGCTCACCAGATTCTCTACCCGATGATGGCGGCCGCGCTCGGCGTCTCGCTGTTCCACTTCGCCTTCAACGAACTCGTTCTCGTCCGCACCAACGCCGAACTCATCGCCTGGGAGAAGGCGGAGTACCGGAACGACGCGACGATCGACACCAATCCGCTTTCCGATGTGTGGGTGCGCGAGGGCCGCGAGATCATTCACGCCGACAGCGTGACCGGAAGCGGCGCGCAAACGCGGCTCCACGGCGTGCGCGTCGATCGGCGCGACGGCAGCCGCCTGCGCCAGATCATCAACGCAGAAAGCGCGCGCCCCGACGGCAATGCGTGGCGCCTCGACAACGTGCGCATCTTCACCGTGCGGACGGGTGCGCTTTCGAACGCGGCGCAGATCCGGCTCGGCGCGGGCATCGAGCCGGATCGCTTCACCATGCGCGCGCCGGACCCCGACCGAACCGACATCATCGCGCTCTGGAAACAGACACGCCTTCTCGAATCGGTCGGGCGCGGCACGGATTCGCTGCGCGTCGCGCTTTACCACAAGATTTCGCTGCCGCTTTCCGCCGTGCTCATGCCGCTGCTCGGCGCCGTCACCGCGTTCGGGCTCGCCCGGTCGGGGCGGCTGTTCGCGCGCGCTGTCGTGGGCATGGTGCTTGGCTTTGCGTATTTCGTCGCCGACAATTTCATGGTCGCGATGGGCGAATTCGGCACCATACCGCCGCTGGCGGCGGGCTGGGCGGCGTTCGTGCTGTTCTTCCTGGTCGGCGAAGCCGTGCTGTTCAGGACCGAGGAATGACGCGCCCCGACGATTCGGGCAAAACGGGAATCAGCAAGAAAACGGTGGTGAGAAGCGCGGGTGTCGTTGCGATGGCCCGGCTCGGCGCGCTGATAGAGGCGGTCGCGCAGCCCGCCTATGTCTGGATGTTCGGCCTTGCCACCTACGGCATCTACATGGCGCTGTGGGCCGCTGTGAACATCGTGTCGAACGTCGCCGACCTTGCCATGACAAGCGCGATGCAGCGCACCATCCCGCAGGCGAAAACCGAAGAACGCGCGCACAGCGCACTGAAGACCGCGCTCGTTATCGGCATGGTGCCGAGCATCATCATCGCCCTCGGCGTCAGCACCTTCGCGGCGCCCGTCGCGGCGCTGTTCAATGCCGCGCCCAGGGATGCGGCGTCGCTGGAACTGGCCGTCGCGCTGTTCGCCTGGGCGCTGCCGCTCTGGACGTTCGTGGAACTGGCGACATCCGCCTCGCGGGCGCGCAAGGCGTTCGGGCCGGAAGTGCGGCTCAGGATCTTCTGGGAACAGATCGTGCGCCTGCTGATGGCGGGGGCCGCATGGCTCGCCGGCTGGATGACGATGGGCCTCGTCGTCGCGCACCTCGCCTCGCTCGCGATCACCGCGGCGCTCGGCTGGCGGCTGCTCGCCCGCTACTACAATGTCCCCATGCTGATCCGCGCGCCGTTTGACAGGGACGTGCTGCGCGATCTGCTCGGCACGGGTCTCGGCATTCTGCCCGCCAATATCGCGGTTCGGGCGTTTTCCGACATGCCGCCGCTGCTGCTCAACATGCTTCTGCCGGGCGCTGCGGGCGCCAGCGCATCGGGCCTTTTCGGCATCGCCCGGAAGATCGCCTCGATCCCGCTCATCGTGCGTCACAGCCTGTATTACGTCATTCAGCCCCTCGCGGCGGAGCAGGCGATCCACGACAAGCATCGCATCAACCCGGTCTACGGCTTCGCCTCCCGTCTCTCGATGATCCTGCTGCTGCCGATGTCGCTGCTTCTGGCGCTGCTCGCCGGGCCGATGCTGATGCTGTTCCCGCCCGAAGCGGCAACGGCGGCCGCGCTGATCGTGGTGCTGACGCTCGCGCGCGGCGTCAACGCCATCGCGGGGCCGGCGAACGGCATCCTCCAGATGCTGCGGCCCCGCATCCTGCCGACGGCGAACGCGCTTGTCGGCGTTGCCGTATGGCTGCTCGTCTCGTGGCTGCTGTGGGGCCGCGATCCCGCGCTCGCGATGGCGTGGGGCGTCGCCTGCGGGGCGTTCGTGATGGAGTGGCTGGCGCTGGCGGAACTCTGGCACACCGATCGCATCCACCCGTTCGCGGCGCCGTTCGCGCGGGGCATCGTGATCCTCGGCGGTTCATCGCTGCTGATCTGGGCGCTGCTGGGCAGCCATCAGCCGTTTCCCTTGTGGCTCGACATCGCCTTGCCGGTCGTCGCTGCCCTGAGTCTGGTCTGGCTCGGCCTTCGCGTCGTGCTCACGGCGCAGGAACGGCAAAGCCTCGGCGCGATCGGGCGCAGACTCGGGCTATCGCGCGGCAAATAGCGGCGGCGACCACAGTGCCGTCCAAAATATGCCGCATTGCCGCGAAATAAAGACAGCTGATGGCGGTTAGACCGCGAAGCGCAGGATAATCAGTATGCAGGTGCTCAAGGGCTATCGGCTCGGCATGTGGAGCAAGAGCCACAATCTGTCGAAGATGACGTTCCGCGAGCTCGTCGTCGCCTATTTCCAGTATTATGCGATCCAGGCGTATCTGCTGCTGACCGTGGCCTGCGCTTATGTCGCGGTCGCCTATCCCACGACGCTGCTGCGCGGCGCGGCTGCCGCCGGTATCGCCGTTGCGGCCTATCCGCTGGCGTGGTTCCTGCTCCACCGCTACGTCCTCCACAGCAACTGGATGTTCAAGTCGCCGCTGACGGCGCGCACGTGGAAGCGCATCCATTACGATCACCATCAGGATCCCAACCACCTCGAGGTGCTGTTCGGCGCGCTTTACACGACACTGCCGACCATCGCGCTCGTCACCATCCCGATGGGCTATGCGATCGGCGGCATCGGCGGCGCGGCATGGGGCTTCGGCGCCGGGCTGCTCACCACCTGCTTCTACGAGTTCTGCCACTGCATCCAGCATCTCTCCTACAAGCCGCGCATGCCGTGGCTGGTGGAGATGAAGACCCGCCACATGGAACACCACTTCCACGACGAAGACGGCAACTTCGGCATCACCAGCTTCCTGTGGGACAAGCTGCTCGGCACCTATTACCAGCGCGCCGAACGCCCGGAGAAAAGCGAGACGGTGTTCAACCTGGGCTACACGCCGCAGGCCGCCGAGAAATGGCCGTGGGTATCCGAGATGTCGGGCGGCGTTGCCGAAGGGCACCCTCGCCAGCGCCTGAAAAAAGCGGCCTGATTCCAGCGATGGGGGGCGGCATCGAGATCCGGCCGGTCGTGAGCGCGGCCGACCGCAAGACGTTCATCGACCTGCCGTGGGCGCTGTACGCGCACGACCCCAACTGGGTGCCCCCGCTGAAATCGGAGGTCGCAGGCCTGATCGGCGGCGCGAAATCCAATCCGTGGTTCGAACACGCCGAGGCCGTATTCTGGCTGGCATGGCGGGATGGCAAACCCGTGGGCCGCATCTCCGCGCAGGTCGACCAGCTGGTGCTGAAGCACATGGGCGCGGGCACGGGCCAGTTCGGCATGTTCGAATGCGTCGACGATCCGGCGGTCGCGGCGCTGTTGCTGGACACGGCCGAGACGTGGCTGAAGGCGAAGGGCATGACCCGGTCGCTCGGGCCGTTCAGCCTGTCGATCTGGGACGAACCCGGCCTTCTGGTGAGCGGTTTCGAACTGCCGCCGACGGTGATGATGGGCCACCATTTGCCCTATTACGAAGGCCTGATCGAAAACCGCGGCTACGCGGGCGTGAAGGATCTTTACACCTACGAGCTTCCGATCGCGGCCGGCTTTCCGCCGGCGTTCGACCGCATCGTCGCGGCAGCCGAGAAATCGAGCCGCATCCGCATGCGCAATGTAGACAAATCGCGTTTCGCCGAAGAGGCGGCGCTGATCCTCGATATCCTGAACGATGCCTGGTCGGACAACTGGGGCTTCATCCCGCTGACACCGTCGGAAGTCGCGTATGTCGGCAAGAAGCTGAAGCCGATCGTCTTCGAGGATCTGATCCGCATCTGCGAGGTGGACGGCGAGCCCGTGGCGTTCATGATCACGCTGCCCGACGTCAACGAGATGACAGCCGATCTGGACGGCAGATTGCTGCCCTTCGGCTGGGCGAAACTGCTGTGGCGGCTGCACAAGCCCCGCGTACGCCGCATGCGCGTGCCCCTGATGGGCGTTCGCCAGACGCTGCAGGGCAGCCGGCTCGCCAGCTTCATGGCGCTGATGATGGTGGAACACGTGCGCCGCGTCGCCGTGAGCGACTACGGCGCGACGCAGGGCGAACTCGGTTGGGTTCTCGACGACAACGGCCCGATGAAATCCATCGCCGAGATCATCCAATCCAAGATCAGCAAGACGTACCGGATCTACGAAAAGGCGCTGTAGCGGGGCAGTGCGTCGCCGCTTCGCATTCGCGAGAGCGCCCCCACGGACCTGCGCGGACAGTCATGTCCATAATTCTGGAGACAAGCGCGCAAGTGCCTGGAAACGCTTGGCTGGGGCGGGAGGATTCGAACCTCCGCGTGGCGGTACCAAAAACCGCTGCCTTACCGCTTGGCTACGCCCCAATGCGATGCTTGAAACGGCAAATGCCGTGCTTGCGGCGGCCCTTATAACCGCTGCCCCGGCTTTGGAAAGAGCTGCGCGCGCGTTTGTTTCAGGCGCGAATGCTGCGGCGAACGGTCCCGCCGCGCGTCGCCGCGAACAGCGTCGCCGCGTACATGAAAGCGCCGAGGCCGAGCAGCGCAAGGCTGTAGGCCGGGAACGCCACGCCGAGGAAGTTCGGCACCGCCGCAAGCGTCGCATAGATGCCGAGACCCGCAGGCCACCCCCAGCGCGCGTGCAGATAGTGGTGAAGGTGGTTGCGATCACCCGCGAACGGGCTTCGGCCCTGCCCGATCCGCCAGGCCATGAGCCGGACCGTATCGAGCACCGGCACGAGGAACAGCAGCGCCACCTGCCCTGCATCGAACGTCGCGAAATTGTGGTTGTACGCATAGATGGCGAGCAGGCCGAAAATGGCCGAAATCCCGTAGCTGCCGCCGTCGCCGAGGAACAGCGTGCCCTTCATGTTGAACCAGAGCATGACCGCAAGGCTCCCGGCGATGCCGAAAAGCAGCGGATCGAACGGCTGCGGATTGCGGGCGAAGAGCACGGCCGTCCAGACAAGCGATAGCGTGAGCACGATGCCGTTCTTGCCGTCCGCCATGTTAACGGCGTTCAAAAGCCCGATGAGACAGACGAGCGTGAACGCCACGGAGGCCCACGCCGGCAGCAGAACAAGGTCATCGACCCCGGCGAAGCGCAGGAAACTCACCCGCAGATCGGGCACTTCAAGGATCGTCAGGATGAGAACGAACGCGGTCAGCGCCAGCCTGACGATCGGCGACAAGCCCATGCGATCGTCGGCGAGGCCGACAAGCGCCATCGCGCCGACCGCAAAGCCCAGCCACATGATCTGCCAGTCAAGCAGCGCCGAATCCTTCGCCAGCAGGTGATAAAGCAGCAAAGCCGACACTTCGAACGCCACGACGACGGCAACCCCGCCGACCAGCGGCGTGACACGCGCATGGCGCTTGCGGCCTCCGAAGGGATCGGGATAATCAAGCAGACCCAGCAGGCTGCCGAGACGGCCCGCGTTGCGCCCGACCAGAAAGGCAATGCCGATGCCCATGGCAGCGCAGAGCATATTCAAGCTCATCGCGGTCATTATCGTGCCGTGGCCCCTTTTCCCATCAGCCCCCGCCGACCTTACCGTTGCGGCCCGGCGAGCGCTACGCTAACTGCGCTCAATGCGGCGACGAACTGCAACGGCTCGCCTTTATGCAGGATGAATCAATGACTTTTCTCGTGACCGGAGCTGCCGGCTTCATTGGCTACCACCTCTCGGAACGGCTGCTGTCGCGCGGCGAGCGGGTTATCGGGATCGATAACGTCAACGATTATTACAGCACGAAACTGAAGCGCGACCGCATCGCCGAACTCCAGCGGCGGCATAACGGTTTTACCTTCATCGAACAGGACTTCGCGGATTTCGACGGCCTGAAGGCCGCTCTCGCGCCGCACCGAATCGAGCGTATCGCGCATCTCGGCGCACAGGCCGGGGTCCGCTATTCCATCACGAACCCGCATGCCTACGTGCATTCGAACCTCGTGGGGCACCTCAATGTGATGGAGTATGCGCGGCATACGGACAGCGTCGAGCATCTCGTCTACGCGTCATCCTCATCGGTTTACGGCAAGAACGAGAAGCTGCCGTTTTCGGTGGAGGACCGCGTCGATCAGCCGATGTCGCTCTATGCGGCGACCAAGAAGGCCGACGAGCTGATGAGCGAGACCTACAGCCACCTCTACCGTCTGCCGCAGACGGGCCTCAGGTTCTTCACGGTTTACGGCCCCTGGGGGCGGCCCGACATGGCGATGTGGCTGTTTACCGACGCGATCCTGAAGGGCGAGCCCATCAAGGTGTTCAACGGCGGCGACATGCGCCGCGATTTCACCTATGTCGATGATATCGTTTCGGGAATCGTCGCCTGTCTCGACAATCCCCCGCCCGATGACGGCAGCGTCAAGGCAGGCGGATCGGTCAGCCCGCACCGCGTCTACAACATCGGCAACCATCGTTCCGAAGAGCTGATGCACATGATCGCGGTGCTTGAAAAGGCGGTGGGCAAGACCGCGATCAAGGAATTCGAGCCGATGCAGCCCGGCGACGTGAAGGACACGTTCGCCGATATTTCCGCGATCGAGCGCGATCTGGGCTTCCGTCCGACCACGTCGATCGAAGAGGGCGCGCCCCGGTTCGTCGCGTGGTTCCGCGCCTATCACGGCGTCTGAAGGGCGATGTCGCTGAACTACCTGCTCTGGGCGCTTTTCGGCCCCGCGGCCTGGTTTGTTTGGCTGACACTTCTCGCCGCCGCGTTCCTGCTTAGCGGCGCTCTGCGGCCTGCGCGCATAACGGTGGCGCTTCTTGCCCTCTGGGTCGTTCTGCTGGCGGTCCTGCCGACAGGGAACCTGCTGATGAAGCGGCTGGAGTCGGCGTATCCGCGCGCCGCGGCGCTGCCGGAACCGATCGATGCCGTGGTGGTGCTCGCCGGCGCGGAGAGGCTGCGGGCCTCAGCGCTGTCCGGCACGCTGGAATTCGGACCGCACGGTGAAAGGATCAGCGAAGCGCTCGCGCTCGCCCGGGCCTATCCGCAGACGAAGATATGGATCGTCGGCGGCATAGAGCACGGCGGACGCCGCGATATCGACTGGACGGCCGACTATTGGCAGCGGGCGGGTCTGGCGAAACACCGCGTGGGGAAGATCGCCGGAACGCTCGACACCTGCCAGAACGCGCGCGGGATCGCCGAGACCCTGCCCGGCAAGCGGGTGCTGCTCGTCACGTCAGGCTTTCACATGCCCCGCGCAATGGCCTGCATGAGAGCGGCGGGCGTCGATGCGATCCCCTACCCCGTGGACCGCCAGGCCAGCGATCGCAGCCTGTCCATCGCCTTCAACGAAAACGTCGAGCAGGCAGACCTCGCGCTTCACGAATACGCGGGGTTTGTCTGGTATCGGTTGACGGGCGCCCTATAGCTGCCAGCGGTCGACACCGGCCGGCAGGGCCTTGCCGCGCAAGGCTCCCTTGATGTCGGCAACAAGCCCGCCATCCTTCACGAGCCCCCCGATCACCGCCGGGTCCATCGCGAGATACTGGGCATGCGGAACAGCCAGCACCACCGCACTGTATTGCCGTGTCAAGGCGTCTACATCGAGCGTAAGTCCGTATTCGTGAACAGCTTCCTCGGCATCGGCAAGCGGGTCATGCACCGTGACGTTGTGGCCCAGCCACTTCAACCGCTCGATAACATCGACAACTTTGGAATTGCGAAGATCGGGCACATCCTCCTTGAAGGTAAGCCCCATCACGAGCACATCGCCGGCCTTGCGCAACCGGTCGTGCACCCGGTCCGCGACGTAAGCGCCCATGCTGTCGTTGATCGAACGCCCCGCCAGGATCACGCGCGGAAGCTGGCCGAGCTGCTGCGCCTTGTAGGCGAGGTAATAAGGGTCAACGCCGATACAGTGACCGCCGACGAGGCCCGGCCGGAACGGCAGGAAGTTCCATTTCGTGCCCGCCGCTTCGAGCACGTCGTATACCGACAGGTCGATTTTCTGGAAGATCTGCGTGATCTCGTTGACGAACGCGATGTTGATGTCGCGCTGCGCATTCTCGATGACCTTCGCCGCTTCGGCCGCCTTGATCGAGGCTGCGCGGAACACGCCGCCGGTCGTGACCTTGCTGTAGAGCGCCGCCACCTTTTCGAGCACTTCGGGGCTTTCGCCCGAAACCACCTTGATGATCTTGTCTACGGTGTGTTCGCGGTCGCCCGGGTTGATGCGCTCAGGAGAGTATCCGAGGAAAAAATCCTCCCCCTGCCGAAGACCGGAGACCTTTTCGATGAGCGGGCCGCATATCTCTTCGGTAACGCCGGGATAGACCGTGCTTTCATAAACGATCACGGGCTTCGAGGCCGCGTTGATCGCACCCGCGAGCGCGCGCGTTGCGCCTTCCACGGGCCCGAGATCGGGCTGGTTGGCGCGATCGACGGGTGTCGGCACGGTCACGATGATGAATGCAGCCTCCGCGCAGGATGACACATCGGACGCGTATTTGAGGCTGCTGGCCTTCAGGGTTTCGCTGTCTATCTCGCGTGTCGCGTCATGACCCTGCTTCAGCGCCGCGATACGGGCGGCATTGATATCGACGCCCACCGTGTCGAAATGACGGGCGAGCGCCACCGCGAGCGGCAAGCCGACATAGCCGAGGCCGACGACGACCACTTTCGTTGCAGCATCAAGGCTCATGCATTCTTTCCCACAGGTTTGGCGGCAGGCAACGTGCCCGCTGCGGCTAGTTCCGGTCCGCCAGAATCGCGACGGACGCGACGGCTGTCGCCAATTGCCCGAAAATGGTTGCAACATCGCGAACAATCCCCAGCGTTCGCAGCGGCTGCAGGTTTTTCGGCACGATGATCGTGCTCCCCGGCGGCACGACGGCATTGGACCGCCTCCAGAAGCTCGACCTCACAGGCTGCGCGCTGCCGTTCGGCAGAACCAGGAAGACGCGGCCGTCATCTGCGGTCGACTGCGTCCCACCCGCTTCGGAAACGTATTCGGAAACCGATTTTCCCGGCTGGAACTGAACGGCGCCGGGATTGGAAACATCGCCGAGCGCGAGGACATAGGTGGGCTTTTTCGGGATATGCAGCGTGTCGCCGCCATCGAGAATGGGATCGAGGTCCGGGCGCTGCGTGAGCACGCGGGGATCGGCCTCGACAACCATGCGCCCCACAGCCTGGGTTTCCGACAAGGTCCGGATCAGTTCGCCGGCAGCGACAATGGATTGTCCGTTCACGTTCTCCTGCGCCGCAAGCGCAAGGAGCGAGGTATTCAGTTCTCGCGCGGTGCGCTGAAACCCTTCCTGTTGCTGTTCGCGGACGCTCCTGCGCGTGAATATCGCGCCATAGGGATACGCCTGATCGCTGAGTCCTCCAGCGCGCGCGACGAGCTCGGAAAGGCGTTCGCCCTTGCGGATCGTATAAAGGCCCGGGCTGTTGAACTCGCCGGTCAGCAGCACGGCACCGGCTTCATATGCCGCGTTGTTCGCCGTTACGCGTATGTCGTCGCCGGCGCTCACGATGACATTGGCCAGCTGAGCCTCCTGGCCGTTCAGCATTTCATATCGCATGAACGCGCCGCTGGCCGGCGAGATATCCAGCACGGGATCGCGTACGTTCGCCATGACACCGTCTGAAGCAGAAATGAGCGTATCCGCAGAAATCGTGCTCGCCACCGGATAGGCTCCGGGCCGGCGAACGGCACCGCCCACGCTGACGCTGTGCTCGATCAAGACGGGAAGCAGTTCCGGCACGTCCTCGAAGACCGGCGGACACTCAATGTTTCTGGGCGACAGTGGATCGAAATCCGGCGCATTGCGCTGACGCGGGTCGTACTGACGCTGGTCGTTCCGCTGGGGATCGTTCTGCTCCCGATCAGCGCGTGGCAACTGCTCGAAGTCCTGCATCGGCCGCGCATTCATGGCCTCCAGAGACTGATCGGACCCACTCGTCCCGGCGCCCGTAAGCGCGCGACCGTCGCTCGCCGCAACGTCGCGGCCCTCGCGTTCAACCGTGATTGTGCCGCGTGTAATCACGTTGAAACGTGGCGACTGCGTATCCGCCACAAGGCTTTCAAGTTTCTCGAGCGCGAAGCACTGAGGTTTCGGATTTTCCTGCCCCAGGATTATCTGGCGCGTCGCGCTCGAATTCAGGAAGGCGATATCGTCTGCACTGAATACGTAAACCCGATCGTCACCGCGAAGCGCCACTGGCCGGCTGCGATCGAGCGCGCTGCGGAGATCGGCAGCTTCATAAGTGCGCATGCCCGTAACCGGGTTGCGCCGGATGATGATGGCCATGGGCATATACGTGCCGAGCCGCAAACCCTCCGACCCGCCGATCAGATCGGCAAGCGTGGGGACGGCGGAAAGTGCGCGCGGGCCGGGATTGCGCACATGGCCTGCCAATACGATCCGGTCCAACGCCGCGCCTGCGCTGCCGGAAAGCACCTGAACGCCATCTCCGGACCAGATGGCGGCGGCAGTGCCTTGCGGGCGGACGAAAATTTCGCGCCCGTCCTCGCCGATACGGCTGATCGAAATCTGGTAACCGCGTGGATAAAGCGCACCACCGGCATATGCGAGCACCTCGCTGACGCTGGCCGACCCATGAAGCTCGTAAATGCCGGGACGCGCCACGCTGCCGGTCACAGCCACCGTATTGCCCACCACGGGCACGACGATCCTGTCACCATCCTGCAGCCTCATGCGCGGCGCAGTACCGATACCGAGGAGGGCGTACAGATCGACGATCCGTGTCACACCGCCGCGCACGAGGCGAATATTGCGCAGGCTCCCCGCCTTGCGCACGCCGCCCGCCAGCGCAAGCGCATTGGCAACATCGGACAGTGCCGTCACCTGATACTGACCGGGCCGCTCCACCTCACCGCCGACGAGGACCGTCGCGGACCGCACGCCGCCCAGCGAAACGAAAACGTCAGTGCCGAGAAGGTTTTGACGCGTCGCTTCAGCCAAAGACGTCCGAACCGAGCCCAGTGTGCGACCCGCGGCGCGAATGGGCGGCAGGCTGGCGACGATCAGGCGGCCATCGCGCGCTACGCGGGCGTTATGGCTTGAATTGGTGGCGCCCTGAAACGTGACGACCAGTTCATCACCCGGGCCCAGCAAATAACCGTCCGAAACCTCGCCGGTGACAGAACCGGAACCGCCTTCGGAAACCCGGAACAGATCATAGCCGAACTGCCGAAGCGCCGGATCGCCGAGTCTTTCCCGATACTGTCGTTCCACCGGGGAAGGGAGATAAATGGAATCCAGCTGAATTCGCGATTGCTGACGACGCAGTTCGCGTTCTTCGCTGGTGATCTGAGACGTGGCGGGAAGCGTGACGCGGTCGCTCTGTTCGCGCGCCCGATCGACCTGCGCACCGGGATCCTGCGTACCCTGCAGCCGTCCCTGCAATTGTTCGATAACACGCGGATCGACTTGGGCTACTGCCGGAAAGGCAAAGCAAAGGATGAAGGACGCCTGCAGCAATCCCTGCACGGCCCTGGGCGCCAGGGCATGTACTGCATTCGACGCCCCGCGCACGATTGCCATGCCCAGCTCTCTCCCGATCAAAGTGGTTGTCACGCGTGATAGATAGCCGGGAAATACCAGTCAACTCGCCCCGGACGGTTGCCGAGGCAAGTGGCGGCGGAGGGCGGGCTCAATCCGAAAGGACGCTTTCGACAGCCGCCAGCGCCTCGCCATCAACGCGCTCCATATCCGCAGCCCCGCGATCCATCCGATACAGGCCTTTATCCGCGTGGTAGCGCTGATGAACGCTGCTCGCTTGACCCGGGGAAACGGGCGACGGCGTGATGAGAAATGCGGCGGCAATAACGGGTGCCGTAAATGCTTGTACACGCAATTTCATACAATAGGCCTGTGCTTGGGGTCGGGACGTAATCCCGAACTCTCTTTACTAAATGGCGGTCCCCAACCGCGAGCTCGACTAATGCGCAAGTATTACGAAATCAAGTCTTTAAACAACCATTTCGGCCGGCTGTTGGGTTTTACAGTCGAAGTGTGACTCTGAAACCATGACTGGTACGTATCGGTTTTTCACACCTTCTCCCGAAGCGCGATCCGTGCAAGATGCGTCAATATGGCTGACTCTTTTTTGCCGCCGTCACCGTTGTTCCTGCGCGAGGCCGAGGTCCGCCGGGGCATCGAACTTCTGTACTTCGGCTATTCCAGCCTGATCAAACACGCGGACGACAAGCTGGGGAGCACGCCCTATGGGCGAGCACATCACCGTTCGCTGTATTTCATAGCGCGGCAGCCGGGGCTCACCGTTTCCGAGTTGCTGAGGCTGCTCGACATCACGAAGCAATCGCTCGGACGGGTGCTCACCGACCTGCAGGACGGCGGACTTGTCGAGCAGAAGGTCGGTGAACGGGACCGGCGACAGCGGCGGCTGTTCCTGACCGATGCGGGCACGGCGTTCGAGCACGAACTCTTCGATCTTCTGCGACGGCGCATGGCCGAGGCCTATGCCGAAGCGGGGCAACAGGCCGTGGGCGGATTTTGGTCGGTTCTGCGCGGCCTGCTGCCCCCCGACCTGCGGGAGGCTGTCGCCGATCTGCAGCAGCGGGACTAGGGTGTGGACGCATCGTTTTTTGCGGAAAACCGGTTCCCACTTTTCCGCACGATGCTCTAGCGCCCTTCGGCGAGTTCCTTCGACCTGCCGGCGGCGGCGCGAACGGCGGCGCGGACCAGTGCTGGAAGGCCGGGATCCGCGTCGAGCGCTTCGAGGCCTGCCTGAGTGGTGCCGCCCGGCGAAGTGACGGCGGCGCGCAGATCGCGGGGGCTGCGGGGGTCGGCTTCGGCGAGCGCGGCGGCGCCGACGACGGTGGCGCGGGCCAGCTTTTCCGAGAGTTCAGGCGGAAGACCCGCAGCTTCGCCTGCGGCGGCGAGGGCCTCGATAAAACGGAAGACGTAGGCCGGGCCGGAGCCGGAGACGGCGGTGACGGCGTCGAACTGGTTTTCGGCTTCAAGCCAGACGACTGATCCGGTGCGTGCGAAGAGTTGCTCGATCGACACGCGTGCGTCGTCGGAGAGGCCGTTTGCGAAGAGCGCGGTGACGCCCTTGCCGACTGCGGCGGGCGTATTGGGCATCGCGCGGACGGTGATCGCATCGCCGGAAAACGCGGCGAGTTCGGCAAGCATGGTGCCCGCCATGATCGAGATGACAATCGTTTCGGGCCCGACAAGCGCCGGGAGCCCCGCAAGCGCGGCCGGGGCCACCTGAGGCTTGACCGCAAGCACGACCACATCGGGCGGCGGCGCGCCCTCAGGCAACGCCTGGAAAAGCTCGACCTCTGCGGGAACCACCGGCGAACCCGGATCGACGACGACGACGGCTTCGGCGGCATCCGCCCAGCTCGCCAGCAGCGCGCTCCCCATGTTGCCGCAGCCGATCAGCCACAGCGTTCGAATTTTGTTCTCGTTCTGCATAATCGATGCGCTCCTTAACCGGGCATCGCGGCAACCGCAATCGCGACTTTCGGAACCAATGCGCCCGCCCATTGTTATGTGGGAACCGAAGATAAGGAGATCGCTATGCAATCGAAGGTTTTTCGAGTCGCCACCGCAGCTGCGGCATTGACGGCTTTCAGCGCTCTTGCCGCGTGCAACAGCCCGACTGAAGAGGCAGCGGAAGACCGCGCAGACGTTATCGAGGATCAGGCTGATATCATGCGCGACAGCGCGGACGCGCAGGCCGATCAGATGGAAGACGCTGCCGACAACATGGATCCGACACTGGACGGCATCGATTCGCCCGCTGAGGAGGCGATGGACAATCAGGCCGACGCCGTTCGCGAGCAAGGCGAAGCCAAGGCCGATGCCATGGAAGACAAGGCCGACGCCGTGCGCGACGCCGCCGACCAGTAAAGCTGCGGTCTCTACTTTTTAAAAAACCCGGCGCCGCACCTGCGGGCCGGGTTTTTTTTCGTGCTCAAGCCGCCTGTCGAAGCGCCTCGCCGGGCCATTTCGCCCAAAGGGCCGCCGCCCGCGCGGCGACTTTTTTCGAAGCCTCTTCCTTCACCGGACCATAGCCGCGCACATCGAGCGGCAACGCGGCAAGGGACGTCGCAAGGCCGATATTGTCGGCACGGAGACCCGCGATCAGACGATCGAGATCGGCTTCGAAGGCAGGGATCGCTTCGCGCTCTTCCCTGCGCTCCTGCGAATATCCGAAAATGTCGAACGGCGTGCCGCGCAAACCCTTCAGCTTCGCCAGTATCCTGAACATCGGCATGATCCACGGGCCGAATTCATATTTCTTCGGACGTCCGGTACGCGGATCGGGCCGCGCGAACAGCGGCGGCGAAAGCTGCACCTTCATCTTGTAGTCGCCGCCGAACTGCTGCTGAATCGCCGCTGCAAAACGCCCGTCGGTGTAGAGCCGCCCGACCTCGTACTCGTCCTTGTAGGCCATCAGCTTGTAGAGCGACCGCGCCGCCGCCTGCGTCAGACACTCGGAATCGGGTTTGGCGGCCTGCTCTGCTGCGCGCACATCGGCGATCCGCTGCGCATAGCGCTGGCCATACGCCGCGTCCTGATAGGCCGTGAGATCCTTCACGCGGCGGGCGATGAGATCGTCCAGCGTTTCGGAAAGCGGCTCCGGCGCGGGGCCCTTCGCTTCCTCGACCATCGCCATCACCTTGTCCGGCCGGTGCGCGAGCATCCGCCCGAGCGCGAAGGCGCGCTTGTTGAAGGGAATGGCGACGCCGTTGAGGTCGATCGCCGCATCGATGCTGGCGAGCGCCAGCGGAACAAGCCCCTGCTGCCACGCATAGCCGAGCATCAGCATGTTGGTGCCGATGGCATCGCCAAGCAGTGCGGTGGCGATCTCGTCCGCCTTCACGAAGGTCGTGGCGTTCGGGTTCGCAGCCTTGCGGATCGCCCGCTCGATGGCGGCGTGCTGGAAATCGAGATCACGGTCGCGCACGAAATCGCTGACCGGCGAGATGTTCGCATTCGCGACCACCGCTGTGCGGTTCGGCAGCATCAGATTCTGCGCAGCCTTGTCCACCGCGACCACCGCATCGAAGGCGAGCACGAGATCCGCGGACCCCGCGATGATGCGCGGGCTGAGCAGCTGATCGCTGCGATCCGCGAGGCGGACGTGGCTGTAGACCGCCCCGCCCTTCTGCGCGAGACCGGCCATGTCGGCAGTTGTCGACGCCTTGCCTTCCAGGTGCGCGGCCATGCCGAGCAGCGCCGAGATGGTGAGCACGCCGGTGCCGCCGATGCCGGTGACGAAGATGTTGTAGCCGTGGCCGGGCGCATTCAGCGCCGGCTGCGGCACCTCCGACAGATCGACATCCGCAGACTTCGCCTTTTTGATCTGCGCGCCTTCCACCGTCACGAAGCTCGGGCAGAAGCCCTTGAGACAGGAGAAATCCTTGTTGCAGCTCGACTGGTTGATGCGGCGCTTGCGGCCGAATTCGGTCTCCACCGGCTCCACCGACACGCAGTTCGACTGCACCGAACAATCGCCGCAGCCTTCGCAGACGGCGGTGTTGATGAACACGCGGCGATCGGGATCGGGGAACTTGCCCTTCTTGCGGCGGCGGCGCTTTTCCGCCGCGCAGGTCTGGTCGAAGATGATGACCGTGGTACCCTTGGTGTCGCGGAACTCGTTCTGGATCGCGGGCAGATAGTCGCGGTCCTTCACCGGCACGCCCGAGACGGTCTCGCCTTCATAGCGCGACATGTCCTCGGTGAGGACGACGACTTTCTTCGCGCCTTCGGCAAGCATCTGCGCGGCGATCTGGCCGACCGAAATCTCGCCGTCATGCTGCTGGCCGCCGGTCATGGCGACGGCGTCGTTGTAGAGGATCTTGTAGGTGATGTTGACGCCCGCCGCGATCGACTGGCGCACGGCGAGACTGCCGGAATGGAAATAGGTGCCGTCGCCGAGATTCGCGAAGATGTGCGGCTCGTCGACGAACGGCGCCTCGCCGATCCACGGCACGCCTTCCCCGCCCATCTGCGTGAAGTTGCCCGTCTCGCGGTCCATCCACATCGACATGATGTGGCAGCCGATGCCGGCCATAGCGCGACTGCCTTCGGGCACCTTGGTCGACGTGTTGTGCGGGCAGCCAGAGCAGAAATAGGGCGCGCGCTTGGTCGGCGGCGTATAATTTTCCGACGTCTTCGCGCGCTCCTCGAAGAAGGCGAGGCTGGCGCGGATGCGATCGGTATCGTGATACTTCTGCATGCGGCTGGCGACGACATGCGCGATCATGCCGGGGGTCAGCTCGTTATCGGGATTGAGCAGCCACTCGCCCTGCTCGTCCTGCTTGCCGACGATGCGCGGGCGCACGTCCTCGCGCCAGTTGTAGAGCTGCCAGCGGACCTGATGCTCGATGAATTCGCGCTTTTCCTCGATGATGAGGATTTCCTCCAGCCCCTCGCAGAACTGGCGGATGCCGTCCGGCTCCAGCGGCCAGGGCATGCCGACCTTGTAGATGCGAAGGCCGATGTCGCGCGCGACCGCCGCGTCGATGCCGAGCGCGTCGAGCGCCTCCATCGTGTCGGCATAGGCCTTGCCGGTGGTGATGATGCCGAAGCGGGGCCGCGGCGTATCCCACACCGTGCGATCGATGCCGTTCGCCTTGGCGAAGGCCATCGCCGCGAAGCCCTTGTAGCGCTGCAGGCGGGTATCTTCCTCGCGCCAGATATCGCCTTCACGGATGCCGAGACCGCCTTCGGGCATTTCGAAATCACCCGGCATGATGATGCGGCGCTGTTCCTTGGCAAGATCGATCGTCGCCGAGGTTTCGACGGTATCGGCGGTCGCCTTGAAGCCCACCCACGTGCTGGCGAAGCGCGACATGGCAATGCCGAGAAGGCCGTATTCGACATATTCGTCGACGCTCGCCGGGTAGAGAAACGGCACGAAGGCGGCGAGGAAATTATGGTCCGACTGGTGCGGCAGCGTGGAGGACTTGGCGCCGTGATCGTCGCCCACAATGGCGAGGACGCCGCCGTGCTGCGAGGTGCCGGCCGCGTTCGCGTGCTTCAGCACGTCCATGGCGCGGTCGAGCCCGGGGCCCTTGCCGTACCAGATGCCGAACACGCCATCGAACTTGCGGTGCGGATTGAGCCCGACGTGCTGCGTGCCCCACACGGCGGTGGCGCCAAGCTCTTCATTGACGCCGGGGACGAAGCGGACGTCCTGCGATTCGAGAAGCTTTTTCGCGCGCCAGAGTTCCTGATCGTAGGTGCCGAGCGGGGAACCGCGATAGCCGGAAATGAAACCGGCGGTGTTGAGGCCCGCAGCGCGGTCGCGCGCCTTCTGGATGAGGGGAAGCCGGACCAGCGACTGAACGCCGCTCATGAACACACGCCCGTCTTCAAGCAGGTATTTGTCGCTGAGCGTGACGGCAGGTTTCGTGGACATAGGTCGATTCTCCCTCAATAGGTAAGCCATACTGCCTTAACCGCCGTCGCGCAAGAAAATTACAACGCGTTCAGGCCCGGTTTTTGGACGATCCGGGCATCGAAAGGCGAAAATTGAGGCAGATCGTGCTAAACAAACCTCTCCTTTGAGCAGAGTTTTTCGACGACGCGGGCAAAACGCCGACTGAAAGGCAGATTCTAGCGACTTTGCATGTTCACGGCCGCGCCCGGCATCCGCACTTCAAGTTCAGGCATATCCGCCGCTGTGTAAAGCTGGCAGGCCAGCCGGGAATGGCGCGATGCGCCCCAGGCGAAATCGAGCATGTCCTCTTCTTCGACGCTCGGACGCGGGAGCAGCGCGGCGTGCCGCTCGGCGACGATGACGTGACAGGTGGAGCACGCCATCTGCCCCTCGCAGACGCCTTCCAGCGGCTGATCGTGCGTCTGGGCGATCTCCAGCACACGCTCGCCCGGTTTCGCATCAACCTCGACGATGCGGGAACCATCGGCGGAAATGAAGCGCACCAGCGTCACGCCGCGCTCCTCCGCTGGAGCAGAACAGCATCGCCGATCATCGCGGCGGCGGTCCGCACATCGTCTTGCGTCGTAAAACGCCCCCATCCGATGCGCAGGCTCGCCTTTGCCTGCGCGCGGGACAGGCCGAGCGCTTCCAGAACATGGCTGTGGCGTCCCTGCGCGCTTGCGCACGCCGCGCCCGACGAAATGGAAATGCGGCGCAGATCCGCGATCAGGCGATCCCCATCCAGCCCTTCGAAGCGGACATTCATGTTCCCGCGCCAGCGCTGCGCCGTGCTGCCGTTGATGGCATGCGGCACGTGCAGCGCCGCCAGAAACGCATCCCACAGCGCCTCCACATGGGCGGCATCCTGCGCGATGCCTGCGCAGGCGATCTCGGCGGCCTTGCCGAAGCCGACCGCGAGCGGCGCCGCGAGCGTGCCGGAGCGCAGGCCCCCGCCCTCCTGACCGCCGCCGTGCATCTGCGGCTCCAGATCGAGCCCGGGGCGGATGACGAGCGCGCCGATGCCTTTCGGGCCGTAGACCTTGTGCGCCGACAGGCTCATCAGATCGATGCCGAGCGCGTGCATGTCGAGCGGAACCTTGCCGAAGGCCTGCGCGGCATCGCAGTGGAAAAGCGCATCCGCAGCGTGCGTCATCGCCGCGATTTCGGCGAAGGGCTGGATCACGCCGATCTCGTTGTTGACCGCCATCACCGAGACGAGCGCGACATCGGGACCGAGCGCTGCCCTGAGCGCTGCGAGATCGACGAGGCCGTCCGCGCCGACGCCGAGCACGGTGAGGGAAGCGCCTTGCGTTTCGAGGAAGCGGCCGGTTTCAAGCACGCAGCTATGCTCGGTCGCAATCGTGACAAGACGGCGACGCGCGGCGCGGGCCATGACGCCCTTCAGCGCCAGATTGTTGGATTCGGTCGCGCCGCTCGTGAAAACAACGGCTTCAGGCTGCATATTCAATAGGCGTGCGATGTGGCCGCGCGCGACATCCACTGCCGCTTCCGCCTCCCACCCGTAGCGGTGGCTGCTGTGCGGATTGCCGAACTTCGCAGTCCAGAACGGCGCCATCGCGGCAACAACGGCGGGGTCAGCGGGCGTTGTCGCCTGATAATCGAGGTAGATGTTCATGCCGCCTGCCGCGCCGCCGCGAGCGTTTCCCACACGGCGCAGAACGCATCGATTTCCGCTTCGGTCGTGCTCCAGCCCAGGCTGACGCGGATCGCCTCCGCAGCGCTCGCGGGCGGCATCCCCATCGCGGCGAGCACATGGCTGGCGCCGACCTTGCCCGACGAGCAGGCCGAACCGCTGGAAACGGCGATGCCCGCCATATCGAAGCGGATGAGCTGCGTGGCGGCGGGAATGCCGGGCATGCGGATCATGCTCGTTGTGGGGAGGCGAGGCGCGGACGCCGCGACGATCTCGGCGCCGAGCGCGGCGAGGCGGGCTTCCATGCGATCGCGCAGCGTGCCCGCGCGGTCGAGCCAGGCGGTGTCGGCGCGGCGCGCTTCGATCGCGGCGGCGAAACCGGCGATGCCGACGAGATTCTCGGTGCCGCCGCGAAGCCCCCGTTCCTGTCCGCCGCCTTTCTGGATCGCGGCGAAATCATCGGCGCAGCGCACGACAAGCGCGCCGACGCCGGGCGGGCCGCCGAGCTTGTGCGCCGAAACGGCAACGAAGTCGGCGGGCGGAAGCGGCAGCTTGCCGGCGGTCTGCACCGCATCGCACACGACGCGGGCACCGGCCGCGTGGGCGGCCTCGACGATTTCGGCGACAGGCTGGATGACGCCGGTTTCGTTGTTGGCGTGGCTGACGGCGAGGAGATCGCCGGGGAACAGCGCAGGCAAACACGGGACGCCGGTCGCATCGACCGCGACGATCTCTGCATCGGGCGCGGCGGCGAGGACGGCGGCATGTTCGGTCGCGAGGACGAGGCGGCGCTTCGCCACCGCCCCATTCAGCGCGAGGGCAAGCGCCTCGGTGCCGCCGCTCGTGAACACAAGCTGCTGCGGAAAGGCGCCGAGCGCGGCGGCGATGCGGTCGCGGCTATCCTCCAGAAGCGCCTTCGCGCGCCGCCCCTCGGCATGCACGGACGAGGGATTTGCCCACGCGCGCGCGGCCTCCGCCATCGCATCCAGGGCGGCGGGATCCATCGGCGCGGTCGCGTTCCAGTCGAGATAGAGTCGCGTCTTCAAATTCAAACCTTGCCGCTGCCGCGACTCATCATTGAGTCCGGACGGATGTTTCCTATATAGGCATGCGCTTTCATGCGCACAGTATCAGGACCATAGATGCCCGAAGTGATTTTCCCCGGACCGGAAGGCCGGCTCGAGGGACGCTACCAGCCCGGCAACAAGCCGCGCTCGCCCGTTGCGATCCTGCTCCACCCGCATCCGCAGGGCGGCGGTACGATGAACAACGCGATCGTGCAGGCGATGTATCAGTCGTTCGTGAAGCGCGGCTTCGCGACGCTGCGCTTCAACTTCCGCGGTGTCGGTCGCAGCCAGGGCATGTTCGACCAGGGCATCGGCGAGCTTTCGGACGCGGCGAGCGCGCTCGACTGGCTGCAGCAATTCAACCCCGAAGCGCCCGTCACGTGGGTCGGCGGGTTCAGCTTCGGCGCGTGGATCGGCATGCAGCTGCTGATGCGGCGGCCGGAGATCAAGGGCTTCATCTCGGTGGCGCCGCCCGCGAACATGTATGACTTCGGCTTCCTGGCCCCCTGCCCGTCCTCGGGCCTGATCGTCCAGGGCCTCGCCGACGAGGTGGTCGCGCACGGCGCGGTTCAGAAGCTCGTCGACAAGCTGAAGACGCAGAAGCACATCACGATCACCTACGAGACCATCCCCGGCGCGAACCATTTCTTCGCCAACGAGATGACCGAACTGATGAGCGTGATCGACCCCTATCTCGACATGCGGCTCGCGACCGACCGTTAAGGTCGGCCGCGCCACAGCTTCAGGCGATCTTGCGGATCCACCCGCGCTCGTCGTTCGACTCGCCGCGCTGGATGCCGACGAGGGCTTCGCGGAGCTTCTGCGTGACCGGGCCGGCCGTGGAGGCATCGCCGATGCTGAATTCGCCGCCCACGAAACGCACCTTGCCGATCGCGGCGACGACCGCCGCAGTGCCGCAAGCAAACACCTCGCGCAGACGGCCGCTTTCCGCGTCAGCCTTCCACTCGTCGAAGCTGTAGGGCTTTTCCTCCACCTTCACGCCGTCGGCGCGCGCCAGTTCGATGAGCGAGGCGCGCGTGATGCCGGGAAGAATCGTGCCGAGCGGCGGCGTGACGATGCTGCCGTCGTCCATCACGAAAAAGACGTTCATGCCGCCCAGTTCCTCGACCCAGCGGCGCTCCGCCGCATCGAGAAACACGACCTGATCGCAGCCCTGCCGAATCGCTTCGGCCTGCGCGATGAGGCTGCCCGCATAATTGCCGCCGCACTTCGCCGCGCCGGTGCCGCCCGTCGCCGCGCGCGTGTAGGTATCGGACACCCAGATCGTGACCGGCTTGCCGCCGCCCTTGAAATACGGCCCGACGGGGCTCGCGATCACGCAGAAGATGTAGTGCGCGGCGGGCCTGACGCCGAGGAACACTTCATCGGAAAACATGAAGGGGCGGAGATAGAGGCTGCCGTCGCCATCGGGAATCCAGTCGCGATCGGCGGCGACGATCTTCTCGACCGCCTCGAGAAACAGGTCTTCGGGGATCTGCGGCATCGCCATGCGCGCCGCCGATTCGTTGAAACGCCGTGCGTTCTGTTCGGGGCGGAACATCGTGATCTCGCCGCCGCGCCCGCGATAGGCCTTCATGCCTTCGAAGATTTCCTGCGCGTAGTGCAGCACCGCGCTTGCCGGATCGAGCGAGAACGGCGCGCGCGGGCGAAGCTCCGCATCGTGCCAGCCTTTGCCCTCGGTCCACTCGATCGTCACCATGTGATCGGTGAAGAGCTTTCCAAAGCCGGGGTCTTCAATCAGCTTCGCACGCTCCGCAGCGGGGACCGGCGTTGCAGGGGTGACGCGGAATTCAAGACCGGATGTCATGGTGCTCTCCTAATACTCGCTATGTCGGCACGCGGTCCCAGCGCCTGCTCGTGCGCTGCCTTAGAAAATTGCGTGGGGCTTTGGCAAGCCACTGTCCATACAGATGTGTCAGGAACGGAAGACGATACCGCCCACGGTGGGCGCCGGAACGCCCGTGGTGCCGGGAAAGCTGATCGGCAGATCGCAGAGCCTGCGGACGGCCATATAGGCAAACCCCTCCGCTTCCATCGCATCGCCGCGCCAGCCGACAGCTTCCACGGGATCGGCGGGAATGCCGGTGCGCGCGGCGAGCATCCGCATCAGCGTGGCGTTATGCCGCCCGCCGCCGGTAACGAGCAGCCGCGCCGGACGGGCCGGAAGATGATCGAGCCCCAGCCGAACGGTCTCCGCCGTGAACGCGGTGAGCGTCGCCGCGCCGTCCTCGAACGACAGGCCGCTGACGGCGTTCAGAGAAAACGCCTGGCGGTCGAGCGATTTGGGCGGCGGCGCAGCGAACCAGTCGACGCCCGCCATGCGCGCCAGCACCTCCTCGTGGACCACCCCCGACGCCGCGATCGCGCCGCCCGCATCGTGGCTGAGCCCGCGCGCAGCGAGCACCCAGTCGTCGATGAGCGCGTTGGCGGGGCCGGTATCGAAGGCGATCATGGCATCGTCCGCGCCCAGGAACGTGATGTTGCCGACACCGCCGAGGTTGAGCACGGCGACCGGACCGCCAAGCCCGGAAGCCAGCGCGCGGTGATAGACGGGAAGCAGCGGCGCGCCCTGCCCGCCCGCCGCGACGTCGGCTGAGCGCAGGTCCGCGACCACCGGAATCCCGAGCGTCTGCGCAAGACCCGCGCCGTCGCCGATCTGCCAGGTCCAGCCGCGCTCCGGGCGGTGCGCGATGGTCTGCCCGTGGAAACCGACGACGTCCGCAGGCGCACCCTTCAGCAAAGCGCGCACGGCGTCGGCGTGGAGCGCGGTGATCTCTTGCGCCGCCGCGTCGATCACCGGGTCTGCGCCCGGCATCTCGATCGCAAGCGCGCGTTCGATCGACGCGCGGAGCTTTTCGCGGGTCGTGTCGGCATAAGGAACGCTGAGGAAGCCGAGCGGGCGGACATGCGACTCGCCGTCGGTTTCGATCAGCGCGGCATCGATGCCGTCCATCGACGTGCCTGACATCAGACCGACGGCGCGATAAAGCCCGCTACTCATACGCTCACCCTCATGCTATCGCCCGCCCGCTATGACCCAATTCACGTCCGACCTCCTACGCCTGCTCGATGCACGCGGCTATATCCATCAGCAGACCGACGCTGCGGCGCTCGACGCGCTCGCGGCGAAGCAGGTGATCCCGGGCTATATCGGCTTCGATCCCACGGCGCCCTCGCTGCATGTCGGCAGCCTTGTGCAGATCATGCTGCTGCGGCGGCTTCAGCAGGCGGGGCACAAGCCGATCGTGCTGATGGGCGGCGGCACCGGCAAGATCGGCGACCCGAGCTTCAAGGACGAGGCACGGCGGCTGATGACGACCGAGACGATTGCGAGCAACGTTGCCTCGATCAAGCGCATCTTTGAGAAGTTCCTGAGCTTCGGCGACGGGCCGACCGACGCGATCATGGTCGACAATGCCGACTGGCTCGACCGCCTCGAATACATTCCGTTCCTGCGCGATATCGGCCAGCATTTCTCGGTGAACCGGATGCTGAGCTTCGATTCGGTGAAGCTGCGGCTGGAGCGCGAGCAGTCGCTGAGCTTCCTGGAATTCAACTACATGATCCTGCAGGCCTACGACTTCCTCGAACTGTCGCGCCGCGCGGGTTGCCGCCTGCAGATGGGCGGATCCGACCAGTGGGGCAACATCGTGAACGGCGTCGAACTCGCCCGCCGCGTGGACGGCGCCGAAGTGTTCGGCGTGACGACGCCGCTGATCACCACCGCCGACGGCGGCAAGATGGGCAAGACGATGGCGGGCGCCGTGTGGCTGAACGAGGAGTCGCTGCCGGCCTACGACTACTGGCAATTCTGGCGGAACACGCACGATGCCGACGTGGGCCGCTTCCTGAAGCTGTTCACCGACCTGCCGCTGGATGAAATCGCGCGTCTCGAAGCGCTGGAAGGCGCGGAGATCAACGCCGCCAAGGAAGCGCTCGCGAACGCGGCGACAGCGATGTGCCGGGGTGAACATGCGGCCCAAGGCGCGGCGGAGACCGCGCGTGCGACGTTTGCCGGAGGCGGCGCAGGCGAGGATTTGCCGCACATCTCCGCCACGGCCGCGATCCCGCTCGTCGATGCGCTCGTCGACCTCGGCCTCTCCGCCTCCAAGGGCGAAGCACGGCGCCTCATCACGCAGGGCGGCGCGCGCGTGAACGGCGAAGCGGTGACGGACGCAGCCGCCACGGTTTCAGGCCCCGGCGCGGTGCGCGTGTCGGCAGGCAAGAAACGGCACGGGGTCGTGAACTTCCGGTAGGCTAGGTGTTTAGTCCCTCGTTTTGATGGTGCGGTTCTCTGATAAACCGTTTTGGCTGCTCGGACCATATTTTGCAGACATATTCATATGGGGTG
>NZ_JACHNZ010000023.1 GCF_014199685.1 Sphingosinicella soli
CTCACCCCATATGAATATGTCTGCAAAATATGGTCCGAGCAGCCAAAACGGTTTATCAGAGAACCGCACCATCAAAACGAGGGACTAAACACATAGGCCTCGTGGAACGTCACCTCGCCGCTGCGTCGCACCTCGACATAGATGCGTCCGCCCCTGCGCTTCGCGGCCTTGCGGTGCGCCCACACCGAGAAATGTTCGCCGCGCGGCAGGACGACGACATCGCTCCAGCCGTCCTCAAGATAGGCGTCCCTGCGCGCCGCGATCGCCGCGTCCTGATGCTGCCAGAACGCGTCGCTGTTGGCGAAGTAGCGGTCCTCCCCGAAAAGGTCGGTAATGAGCGCGAGCCCCGATGCTTCGACATTGAACAGCGCGTGCTCCGCCTTGATCGCCGCGCCGCCGAAGAGCCAGTCCTTCAATTGATGACCGGTCGGGCACCACGCGTCACCGTCGTCGAACAGTGCGAGCCAGGCCTTCTGGCGCGCCTTGCTCGCGAGCGTCAGGTGGCGGACGGTCGCGGCATCGATCGCGTCCTTGCGGTGAAGGTCGCGGATGCGCGGCAAGAGATTGCCGAGCGCGAGGATGCGGCGGACGCCGGGTTCGGGAAGCCCGAAGGTCACCGCGATGTCGGCGGGCGAGCGGCCTTCGCGGACGAGCCGCGTGTAGGTTTCCCACTGCGTCACCGCGTCGGCGTCGCGGCGCGCGACATTCTCGATGAGCGAGGCCTCGAGCGCGTCGGCATCATCGCCGTCCTCGAGGATCGCGCAGGGCAGCGGCTCGGCCTCGCCGGTTTCCCTCGCGATGATCCGCGCGGCGATGTAGCGCCGCGCGCCCGCGACGATCTCATAATCACCCTCTACCGCGCCCGGGCGGACGAGAAGCGGCACGATGACGCCGCGCGCGCGGAGCGTCGGCAATATGTCGGAAACGTCGGGCAATGTCTTCGCGCAGCGCATATTGGCCTTGCTGATCGACAGCTTGCCAAGGTCGATGAAGTCGAGTTTCATGGGACTACTCCTTGTGAGCGCCGGTTCCGCCTGATTGCTCAAATCCAAAGCGCAGGCGGGCGGGACCGGTTGATCGCGGCGAAACGCGCCGCACGTCATCCGCAGGAAGGCGGAAGCGGTTTGCCCGGCGGCATCGGGATACGGCGGAGCGCCTGCTCGGCCGCGATGATCGAGCCGCAGCGCCGCGCGGTGTCGGCCCAGACCGAGAGCGGCGCGCGCGGCGTAAAGGCGATGTCGCGTTCGATGGTGAGGCCGAACGGCAGACGGACGGCGGCAATCTCGCGCAGCGAAAACGTACCCAGTTCCGGGCAGCCGAAGCCGAGGTCGGCAAGCCCGAAGAGCGTGTCGCCGTCATCGTAAAGTTCGGTCGCGATCCATGTCGCCGCGCCGAGCGGCGAGAACAGTTTGAGCACGGGCAGCGGGTCGAAGCGTTCGCCGCGTTCTTCGCAAATGCGGGCGGTGACGGCATTGGCGCGGAGCGCAAAATGCAGCGCATGGGGAAGCGTGATCATACCGCGCCGCCTTCGCTGTCGGCGCGGCGGGCGAGCAGCCAGTCGGCGGCTTTGCTCGCGGCGCTTGCCGCGCGGAAGATCGCGCGATTGTCGGCGCGCAGCACGTCGAGCCATGCGCCAAGGTAATCGGCGTGGCGCACGGTCGGCGCGATGCCGAGCGCGGCGCAGAGGAAGGCGCTGCCCATTTCGGCGACGAGTTCCTCACGAGCGTAATCCTTGCTGCCGAAGCTGTTGAGGATCTGCCGGTCAAGCCGCGTCTTGTGCCCGGTCGCGTGCGTGAGTTCGTGGAGCGCGACGCTGTAGAAGTTGACGCACTCGCGGAAGGCATGCCTCGGCGGCAGCTGCACGAAATCTTCGCCGGGCGCATAGAAGGCGCGGGATCCCCCGATGCGCACATCGATGCCCGACGCGGCAATCACCACCTCGGCGTGGGGCACGATTTCGTCATCGGCAAGCGGCGCGGGATCGGGCGCGAGGTCCGCGCGGAGGCCCTCGCACTGCTCGACGTTGAACACGGTGAAGCGTTTGAGGAACGCGATCGTCTTCGCCTCTTCGCCCCGCGCCTGCGCCTTCTCCGCCTCGGCTTCGGGCGTGAAGCGGTCGGCATAGACGACGCACGTCCCGCGCGCGCCCTTGCGGACGCTGCCGCCTGCGGCGAGCGCCTGACGGAAGGTCAGCCACGCCTGCGATGGCCAGCCGTTCTCGGCGACCGCGCTCCAGAGAATGAGCACATTGATGCCGCTGTAGGGTCGCCCTGTAAGCGCGTTGCGCGGCAGGCCCGGCGCGACGCCGCCTGCCTCCCAAGGCCGCACCCACGGGACGCGTCCGGCTTCAAGCTGGGCGATGATGCGGCGCGTGACGTCCTCATAAAGGTCGGCGCGCGCGGCGCGCGGCGCCGCGCGCGTGCGGCGGTCGCTGCGGCGAGACGGCTGATGCATGACGGTCCTCCCATCGCCGCCCCCAAAAGCCCGCGGGGCCTCCCCCCGGACGCGGGAGGTGGGCGGCGACGCGCGATCCAGAGGGCGCGGCCGGCGAGGCGCGCGTCACCCGAAGGGCCGGAACGCATGTGGAGGCGCCGGGCCGCAAGGCCCGGCTTGGCGCGCGCCGGGCCGCGCCCAGCGGTGAGCGCCGCCCACCCCCGCGGACACGGGGAAGGCCCGATCAAGAACCGCGACGCGCGCGGCCCGAAATAGGCCGCGGCGCGTCTCCGCTTGTTGATCATGACCGTGCTGGGCAGCATTGGATTGGCGGCCGATCGATGGGCGCGCAAGCATACTGAGCATATGCCGTGAGCGCCGCTTCGCGCTCGCGCACCCGGTGAGCCGTTTCACACCCTCACGCGCGAACACATGCGTACCGATATTGCCGCCTGCCGCGCCCTCCTGAATGACGCGGACAGCGCGTATCGGGTACGTTCCCCCCCACCTCGGCAAGGCAAGCACGCACGAAATGCCGTCCGCGTTGAGACGGGACTCACGACCGGTCTCCCTGAACAGGCGACATCGTCCCATCACCAAACACGGACCGGCATCACACCATCACGCTTTGCTGCTTAATTCGCAGACCGCATGTCTGGCGCCAGCGTGCCGGTGCCGGCCGAATCTGATGCCTCGGCAGCGAGCCTGCCCGGACACCCGAAAAAGAGCGTGTTCGTGTTTCCCGCGCAGGCGGATCGCGCGTTCATGTGGAACAGGCGCGTGCCTGCGACCGAACGCGGTCGCGCGGGTCCGGGGCGAACGAGCGACGCGAAATAGGCGCGTGTTTCAGCGGGAAGCGGGCGTCCCTGCCGCAGATATTGCGCGTAGCGGCGCGGCCCGGCATTGTAGGCGGCGAACAGGCCCGGATAGCCGAAGCGGTCGTACATGAGCCGCAAATAGAAGGTGCCCGCCATGATATTGTCGCGCGGATGATGCGGGTCGTCCCCGAGCCGCAGGCGCGCGTGCATCTCGGCCCAGGTTCCCGGCATCAGCTGCATCAGCCCCATTGCGCCGGCGCGGCTGACGATCAGGCGGCCCTTCAGCGTCGTCCGTCCGCCGCTCTCCGCCTCGATGACACGCTCGATCCATTCCGCCGGAACCCCGAAACGCGCTGAGGCCGCCTCGATATGCGGCCGCCACCGTGAGAGGGAATCCGCGTGCGCGCTTGCGTGCGGGGGCGCTGCCACCAGCATCAGACCCGCGATCACGATCCTCACCGGGACCACAGGGACCAGGCCTCGCCGATGATGTCGCCGTGCAGGGTCGGCCCGAAATAACGCCCGTCGAACGAGGCGGGATCGTCCATGAGCAGAAAATACGCGCCGCGGCGAAGCGTCACGCAGCCGCTCCACGACGGCATTGGACGGCCGAGGCTGTCGCGGGCGGCCCGCGCAGCACGCCGTACCCCGTTGACGACCACAGTTCCGCCCTCCGCGCAGACCTTGTCCCCGTCTTTGGCCGCGACCCGCTTCACGAGAGGGATGTTCGCGGGAATATACCGCCGCTCCGCGGCAAGCCCGCGCCACCGCGCCGGCACTCGCGCGAGCACCATATCGCCCGCAGCGATCGCATCGCGCCCGCCGATCGCATAGAGGCCGACCGGCGCGCTCGCCGAGACGTTCCAGACGAGCCGTGGACGCGGCGGACACACGAGCGTGAGGAGAAGACCGCCGCCGAGCCCCGCGAGCATGAGCGCGCGGAGACGGACGCGCCGGGACCGTGCCGTACCGCACCGGGCCGCGTGCCGGACGCCGCGGCAGTCCTCAGCCCCGGTCATCGCCCCGGCCATCGCGACCGGCGCCGGCGCTCGCGCGCGACCAGCTGTCGATGTCGTCGATATGATAGAAGACGAAGCGGCCGTGCCTGCGAAAGCGCGGCCCGGCGCCGCACCGTCGCTGCCGCTCGAGATGACGCACCGACACGCAGAGATAATGCGCGGCCTGGCGCGTGTTCAGAAACGGGCTCGCGCTGCTGATCGCGGCAACGCGGCTGCGGGTGTTCTCGCTCATCAGCGTCGGCTCCAACCGTGAGGGTGTCCGCAGATTGACCGACGTCAGGCCCGGGACCAGAGTCGCAAACAGACATGGGCGTTTGCGACCCGCCGAAAAAAACCGCCGCGACTGCGCGCCGCAAAATCACGCCCGGCGTTGGAAAGACAGCCGTTCGTTTCCGTCAGCTTCGACGACGACGTGCGCAGGATTGCAAACGTCCATGCGCCGGCGCCATGTTCACAATCTGTTCCTGACGCGCTAAACGTACCACGTGAGCACGGTCCGCAAGATCATCCACATCGACATGGACGCCTTCTTTGCGTCGGTCGAGCAGCGCGATGATCCCACGCTCAAGGGAAAGCCGGTCGCGGTCGGGCACGGCGCGGCGCGCGGCGTCGTTGCGGCCGCGAGCTATGAGGCGCGCACGTTCGGTGTGCGTTCGGCGATGCCGTCGGTCTCGGCGCTCCGGCGATGTCCCGAACTCACCTTCGTGCCGCCACGCTTCGAGGTGTACCGCGCCGTCTCGAAGCAGATACACGCCATCTTCGCCAACTATACCGATCTCATCCAGCCGCTCTCGCTCGACGAGGCCTATCTCGACGTGACCGCGAACCGCCGCGGCATCGCGACGGCGTGGGAGACAGCAAAGGACATCCGCGCGCGTATCCACGCCGAAACCGGACTCACCGCATCGGCGGGCGTCTCCTACAACAAGTTTCTTGCAAAGCTCGCGTCGGACCAGCGCAAGCCGAACGGCCAGTTCGCGGTGACGCCCGAGATGGGTGCGGCATGGGTCGAAACACTGCCCGTCGCGCACTTTCACGGCATCGGTCCGGTGACGGCGGCAAAGATGAAGCGGCTCGGCATCGAAACCGGCCGCGACTTACGCGAGAAATCCGTCGGCTTTCTCAGTCAGCATTTCGGGAGTTCGGCGCAGTGGTATCACGCCATCGCGCGCGGCGAAGACGATAGGCCCGTCGATCCCGACCGCGTGCGCAAGTCCTCGGGCAGCGAGACGACGTTCGCGCGCGATCTCACCGACAGCGCAGAGATCGAGACCGGTGTGCTCGGACAGGCGGATGCCGTCTGGGCGTGGTGCGAGAAAACGCAGGCGTTCGGACGCACCGTGACAGTCAAGGTGAAGTACGAGAATTTCACGCAGGTCACGCGCAGCCGCAGCACGTCCGTGCCGGTCGCGAGCCGCGAACGTCTGCGCGAAACCAGCCTTGCGCTGATCCGCAGCGTGCTGCCGACGCACAAAGGCATACGGCTTGTGGGCGTGACCGTCTCGAACTTCGCCGCGTCGCAGGCGGACGGAACGCCGCTGCTCTTTTAAGAGGGGTCGACATTCGGCCCGGGCAACGTCCGGAGCGCAGGAAGTATATTTTCCGTAGTCACGCGCGATTTTTCTTGACGACACATCTCTGGACTCGGGTGAGGTGCAAACAACTTCATAGAAAGCGCGAAGACATGCCGCACTTGACTTCGCGGAATACCGGGAGATTTATCAAAATTGGCCCGATATACTTAAATATCTATCCAATCGGCATGCTCGGTCGATGTGTCGTAAATCTGCAACACACAAATTTATCGCTTTAGATCAAAGACATTACAGTCTTGTCGCATGTTGCGGCGCTTCCTATTTCCCCGCCGCCGCTGGATAAAAAATACAGTCTCGCACGGCGGCAATGTTCGTTGATTCAAATAAAGGTACACATTCAAATGAAGAAGCTCGTTCTGGCGTCGCTCGCGGCGCTCGCTGTCGTGTCGCCCGCGTCCGCGGAGATGTTCAACGGTGGTTATGCCGGTCTCGGCGCGACACTCGACAACGTGAACGGTTCCGGCCCCCTTGAAGGCCTGGGCGCAAGCGGCGCCGGCCTCACCGGTTTTGTCGGCTATGACCTGCCCCTCGGCGCCGCTTTCGTCGGCCTGGAAGGCAATATCGACCTCAACACCGCCGATGCTGCGGGCATCGAGGCGAAGTGGGGCTGGGGCGCGAGCGCGCGCGTCGGTTTCAAGATCAATGATGCGACGGGCCTTTACGGCCGCGTCGGCTATCAGCGCAACAAGATCAGCGGCGGCGGCATCAGCGCCTGGGGCGACGGCGTGCGCTTCGGCGGCGGCGTCGAGACCGCGATCAGCGGCAATGCCGCGCTCCGGGCGGAGTTCAACCACGTGAACTTCGAAGACGACGTCATCAACAACCAGGGCGTCGTCGGCGTGCTGTTCCGCTTCTAAGGGCAGCCTCCTGTCCTGACGGCGAAGGGGCAGCGCTTCCCGCGCGGCCCCTTTTTCGTTTTTCAGGGCCCCGCGGATTCGAGACGTGGCCGGTTTGGAGGCGGACCCCGCGCGCAGCACGCCGCGTATCGCTCTCGCCGCCGCGCCTCGCAGCGCGCAGGTTTGCCTGTTGACGCCCGCGTCGCGGTCTGATGTCAGATCTGGAAATGGACATACAGAGTCAGCCGGTGCGGCGGAAACACCATATGAAGACCCGTCAAACCCTCTGTCGGCGCCGGCGCCAGGGGCGATTTGCAACGTCGGGACACCGGACATGATCGCGCTTGTGCTTGCCGCTGCTGCGCTCGTCGTGCCGGCGGGCGAGGCCTTTACCTGTACGCCTGTGCGGGTCTGGGACGCCGACGGCCCGATCTGGTGCGCGGAAGGCCCGCGCGTCCGGATACACGGTATCGCCGCGCGCGAGATGGACGGCACCTGCCGCCCCGGCCACCCCTGCCCCGACATGGCACCGGCGGCGGCGAGAGATGCGCTCATCACGCTATTGCGCCCGGCGGAAACAGGCACGGCGCCAACAGGCCATGTTGTGCTGACCGACGCCCCCGCGCTTGCCTGCCGTTCGCACGGCGGGGCGAACGGAAACCGGACTGCCGCCGCCTGCGCGCTTGAGGACGGCAGCGATCTTGCGTGCCGCTTGATCGCAGGCGGGGCCGTCCTCGAATGGCTGCGCTATTCGAAAGGCGCCTACCGGCGCTGCGCGCGATGATGCCGCGAACCCGCCAGGAGAGCGGAGTGCTTCTGCACAGTCCCACGGGCCTCGTTCTGTCGCGCGACGGCGGCGGAACCTGGCAACTCGATGCGCCGCGAAGCGCAGAAGCGCTTGTCGGGCACAGCGTCCGCGTCACGGGGCAGCGCATCGGCTTCGACAGGCTTTCGGTCATAACGATCACGCGCTGCTGATCACTGCAGTCTTCGCGTCCGTTTCAGGCTTCGACCAATATCGCGTGAACAAAGATCGTGTAATCGCGCCCAAATGCGCGTTATCAGCACGGGTTCCATCGAAGCAATTGCAGGTATGGCGCCTGTAAAAATCTCCACTCGCGAATCGATACGGGTAAGATATGATCTTGTCTTCTCGAACGCATACAATCGCACACAGAACAAATCGAGGAGGAGCGCGCCATGCTGGTAATCTTGCGGAGGGAGGGCTGGTTCAGGTCCGTCGCCGAACGCGCACTGCGTCAGGAAATCTGCGTCCGGAATGATTGAGAACGACCGGTTCGACAGTCGGGGTACTGCTGAAACCGCGCAATAGAGGATACCTCGCCGGAGCTTTGCCGGCGGTGAGCTGGAACAATCCGGCCGGTACCGAGGACGACATTTGCGCGGCCACGTCCTGGAGTTTCTGGGAGACGTGCCGTGAGAAGTTTGTCTGATGTCAGGAACGTACCATTTACCTGCGACCGCGCCCACGGGCCGGACGCGGACCGGGCCCTGCTTGCGCATCTGCTCGGCTTCGTCATGCCGAACCGCGAAGCCGACAGCCTCGCTGGAAAGCTGATTGCGGAGCGCGGCAACTACCCGCGCGTGCTGACGAGCGCGCCGTCGACGCTCATCAAGCTCGGGGTTCCCCCTGAAGGGCTCGACATCCTGGCGACGGTCGCGCAGAGCCTTGAACGCGCGCTGTATCGGGAACTGACGCACGGCAATATTCTTTCAGGCTGGCAGGCGCTTTTCGATTATCTGCATGTGAGCCTCGGACACAGCCGCCGCGAGCATTTCCGGGTGCTGTTCCTCAATTCGCGCAATGCGCTGATCGCCGACGAGGAAATGGGCGTCGGTACGGTCAACCAGGCCCCCGTCTATGTCCGTGAGGTGATCCACCGCGCGCTCGATCTCGGCGCCACGGCGCTGATCCTCGTGCACAATCATCCCTCGGGCGATCCCCAGCCCAGCCGCGACGACATCCAGCTTACGAACCATGTCCGCGACGCAGCGCGCGTTCTGGGCATTCACCTCCACGACCATGTGGTCGTCGGCGAAGGCGGCACCCAAAGCTTCAAGACACTGGGCCTGCTTTAACTTGCCGTTAAGGTACGCGGGATCTAAATAGACGCTTGAAGTCTCGTGGAGGCCCGATGGTAGCAGACACCATCATTGCCGAGCACTTTGGCCGATTGGACATCACAAGCCTGTCGACTGCCGAATACGAGCGCGGTATTTCATCTTTATTAACGGCAATTGCAAATGAGCCGCAGGAAGAACTGCGTCTCGCGCTCTGGCTGGTCGCGCGCAGGCTCGGCTTCGCCCCGCCTGCCGGGGAGACGTTCCTGGAACCGGCCATCCGCGCCCGCGCGGTCAGTCTCGAGGATGCCGGCTTCTAGCCGTTAGTGCCGGGTACCGGACGATCCCAGCTGGTTGATCCTGGCCGCAACCGCGAGGAAGACATCCCGCCCCCGCGTGTCGCCTTGCGCTTCAAGCGCCGCGGCTTTCAGGCTCGCATGGCCCGCAGCCATGTCGCCATGCTCTTCGATGAACCGCCTCGCGACAGCCCAGAGTTCCCAGTCGCTCAGCATCGACGACGCCATCTGCCTGCCCCCTCTCCTGCGCTTCGCCTCACCATGCGGCAATGCGGGCCATGACAGATTCCGCGACCCGTCGACCGTGCCTCGCGCGCCCGGTTCGATCCGAAAAACGCACGGCAAGGTCAAGTCATCACAGGGAAACGCGATATTAATGCAGGCGGTGTCACGCTCGGTCGAACGCATCATCGGGAGCGGACATGCGCTATCTCGCGATCCTCTGCCTTGCGCTTGCGCCCGCCCCTGCGTTCTCGCATCCGGGCGGCCTCAATGCCGAGGGCTGCCACACCAACCGCAAGACCGGCGACTATCACTGTCACCGGCCGTCCGCATCGCCTCGGTCCGAAACGCCTTCCCGGCTGTTCGGCGCCTCGGGCGGGGCCTACCGAAACTGCACCGAGGCGCGCGCCGCGGGCGCAGCGCCGATCCGCATCGGCGAGACCGGGTACGGGCCCCATCTCGACCGGGACGGTGACGGCGTCGCGTGCGAGCCCTATCGCGGTCGATGATCCTTGCCAGGTTCGGCTGGATACTCGGCGGGTTTGCACGCGCTCTGCCGCCCTATTCTCCCCTACTCCAGAATTGTGTTCGCGCCATTGAGAATTTTCGGTCAGGCCGTTGCTTTCCCCAAAGGCTGCATCGGCCTTGCAAAGAGCAGAACCTTCAAACTACGAACATCAAACGGCATCCGTCAAGCAACACTTAACATTTTCGCATTTTCCAACATATCAATATGTATGCAAATCGTGAGCATCAGGCATAAGGGCCTTCGGCGCTTCTTTGAAACGGGCAATGCGAAAGCCTTGGTGGGAGAGGCGGGACCGCTCCGCAAGATGCCTGTCTTCATCGATGCAGCGGAGAGTTTGACTGAGCCGTCGGGGCCGCCAAACTTCCGCTTGCATGAACTGACCGGGGACCGAAGAGTTGCTGGTCGATGACCGTGACGCGAAACTGGCGGCTCACCCTCAGTGTGAATGCCGAAGGTGCGCTCATAGATATGGATCTGGAGGATTCTCATGGCGCTTAAGATCCATCCAACGCTTACCGTCCATGTCGGCGACTGGCTGAAGACGGAAATCGTTGAGCCTGCGGGAGTCAGTGTGACCGCGCTGGCAGAGCATTTTGGCGTCTCACGGCAGGCTCTGAGTACATTGCTCAACGGCGATACTGGTCTCTCCGCCGATATGGCGATTCAGTTCGAGAAGGCCTTTGGCGTGAAGGCGGATACGCTGCTGCGGATGCAGACCGCCTATGACTTTGCCCAAGCACGTCGGAATGAAGCCGACATCAGGGTCGAGAAGTCCGTTCGGGCGGCCTGACACTCTCGCCAACATGGCGGTCGTTCCGGCCCGCGTTAGGCTGTCCTGAAAACGACTTTCTGGATCAGATTTTGCCGGGCCCCGATCGGGGCCCGGCAAGCTGGAAACCAACACCGGCCGAGTAGCCAAAGCAATTCAAGGCCTCAACGCCAAAAATTCGGCCATATCACCCGGTGAGACTGGTCACAGCCCTAAAAGCGCCGCGTAATGGTTCCTCGGACGGTTGCCGGTATGCCATCGTTCACCAGCAATGCCGCTGACGTGGGATCCCAGTAGTTGATATAGTATTTGTCAGTAACATTTTTACCGGTTACCGCAAACGTCCAGTTACCATCTCCCGTGGTCCAGCTGACGTTGACATCGAGAAGATGATAACCGCTGATCTTGAATTGATTTGCCGGATCATGATATATTTTGCTGGTCAGAAAAAGGTTCGTCCCGAGCTGAAGCTCACCTCCTGCAAGCGCCTGCTTGTAGACTAGGGCAAGGTTTCCGCTCCAGCGCGGGGTACGCAACATCTGATTGCCTGAAGCATCAACAGGAACTGTTGTCCACCCCCCGCTGGGAACCGGGTCATAGCCGACTGCGCCCGGAAATTCCTTGTATTCACCGTGCGTGTAAGCACCGTTTACACGAAACGTGAGCGAATCCGTAAGATCGACACTGGCAGCTGCCTCGAGACCATAGGTTTCCGCCCGGCCGACGTTGCGAAGCGCAGATACCACCCCCGTTTCCGTCGTCGTATAGCTGACGAACTGCATGTCCTTATACTTGTAGAAGAACGTCGATAGATCGATCGAGAAACCGGAACGGCTGTGTTTGAACCCCACCTCGAAGGCATCGAGCTTCTCGGGGTCCGCAGGTTCTAGCGCCGGCGTAAATGCCGAATAGATGCCCGCAGCAAAGCCCTTCGCATAGGACGCGAATGCACTGGTGTTGTTATCGAACTGATATCGAAGCACGAACCGCGGCGTCCAGCTTTCCCAGGTCTTGTCCGTGCTCACCAGTGGACCGGTCGCACCGCCGAATTTGAACGTCTTCTTTTCGTGGCTGTAGCGGATGCCCGCCGTAACGAAAAGATCGGACACGAGGTTGTACGTGCCGTCCGCGAACAGGGCATAGGCATCGGTCTTGACGCTGTCGCGCAGCAAGGTGGCGCCGTTGATCCTCATGAAAGGCATCTTGTCGTTCTTGGCGAGCAGGAACGCGCCAGTCGACCATTCCAGCGATCCCGTTTCGCCGGCCAGTATCAATTCCTGCGTAAAGGTTGTCAGATCGAGATCGTATCTGAAGTTCACCAGCGCCTGATCGGAACCATCGAAATCGAACTGATTGACATTATACTCGTCCTGATAGCCAGTGTAAGATGTCAGCGTTGCAAAGCCAAGATCAGCATCGGCTGACAGATAGATACCGTCGAGGCGCTTTCTGCCGATCGTTTTTATATCAGCCGAGCTCTTGTAGCGCTCGCTGGTGATGATCGCATCGGGGTTCAATGCGGATGCGAGATCGTTGCCCGCACCATTTCGAAAAACCCAAGTAATGGGATCGTCGATCGCACCATGTTCCGCGCGCAGGTTGAAATTCAACCAGTCGGTCGCTTCGAACCTCAGCTTGCCGCGGATGTACCATCCTTCGTAATAACCGTCCTTTTCGCCAGTCACGATATTCCGCGTGTAACCGTCCGTGGAACGATAGGATACTGCAACGCTTGCATAGAGGCGGTCCGCGAGCGGTCCGCTGACAAAGGCGTTCGCGACCCTCTCATCGTACGTTCCGTATCCCAGCGTGGCCTGCCCTTCGGGTGTCGACCCGGGGTCACGCGTCTTCATCAGGATCGCGCCGCCAGTCGCGTTGCGGCCGAAGAGTGTCCCTTGCGGCCCCTTGAGCACCTGAACGTTCTCGATGTCAGGAAACTCGAAGTTGAGCGAGGCCGGATTCGGCAGATAGAATCCGTCCAAATAAACCGCGACGTTAGGCGATACGCCTACACCGCTAGCCGTCGTACTGACGCCACGAATGGCGGGCAATATATTGGACCCGAATTGATCGAGTCTCAGACCGGGCGTAACGGTATACAAATCGCGGACACCGGTCGCGCCGGTTTCCTGCAATTGACCGGCTGAAAGAACGGTAAGCGTGATCGGCGTTTCGATCGCAGTCGAATTTCTGCGTTCCGCAGTAATAACGATCGCTTCGTTCGCGTCGCTCTCGTTGCCCGTTGATTCCGCAGTCTGTGCGTAAGCAAGATTGGGCGCCATCACCGCGAGGAGCGCTGCTCGACTGCATGCCCCTGCCCAGCGCCCAGTACTCCCGTAGATCCCCATTAATCCCTCCATTGTTCCGGTTATCCGCATCACTTTTGGATGCTTATTCTTCCCGCAAAGATGTGGCTGCGCCGCCAACATTCCAACGGACGGCGAGCGCGAACCAACGGAAATAGAATGTTATACCGACAATATTCTGTCAATACCTTTTAGTATATTTTCGAACCCTTTGTTATCGTGCCAAAAGACACCCCTTTGAAGTGTAGAGGCACAATGCGGCGGACAGCCCACTCGCGTGAACCAGCAAGTTTACAAGGGGTAAACACCCCATCGCGCCGTCCCAGGCACGTCGAGGTCATGCTCAGCTTAGACGACCGGCATAATCACCAACGACTGACAACGACCTTATGGTCGGTATAGAACAACATGTAGCCGTCCCCGAGAACATGGATATCGCCGTAAAATGATGCGCCTATGCCGCCCATCTGGAAATTCATCGGCGGCGCCGGAAATGTATTCACGCCAATGTTGCCTGCCCTGCACGCCATCTCAAAGGCACGTGCACTGGAACCATTGGACGTATAAATCGCGGCGGCATTGCCGAACTCCGTGTCGTTCGCCATCGCGATCGCATCGTCGAACGAAGCAACCTTATGTACGACAAGGAACGGCCCGAACACCTCTTGGCAGTCGACCGGATCCTTCGAGGAGAGACCCGTGACGATTGTTGGGCCTACGAAATAGCCCCCCGCTGCATCTTCACCTCCGACCACCGAATGCGCCCGCCCGTCCAGAACGAGCGTAGCCCCGCTCCGCACCGAATTTTCAATTGCAGCGATCACACGCGCCTTGCTACCCGCTGACACGACCGGCCCCATGGTCACTCCGGGATGACGCCCACCACCGAGCACGTATTCACGGGACTTCGCCGCGAGCTTGTCCAGAAAGCGATCGTAGACATCTCCCACCACGATACAGCGGCTCGCCGCAAGGCACCGCTGCCCGGACATGCCGAACGCCGCGTCAGCAATTCCTTCTGCCGCCTTGTCAAGATCCGCGTCAGCAAGAACAACAAAGGGATTCTTGCCACCGCCATTGGCCTGCACACGCTTTCCGTGGGCAGTCCCGTTCGCATAGATTGCCTTTGCGACCGGCGAGGACGTTATGCACGAAACCGCAGCGACCTTTGGATGTGAGACCAGTCGCTCGCCGAGTGCAACGCCACCGTGAACAATGTTGAGAACGCCGTCGGGAACACCCGCTTGTCGAAACAGATCAAACAGCATGTTGGTGATCATGGGCGTCTGTTCGGAGGGCTTCAGAACGAGCGTGTTGCCACACACGATCGACCATGCAGCGAACATGCTGGGATTCATCACCGGAAAGTTGAACGGCGTGATCGCAACGCAGACTCCGAGAGGTATCCGAACGCGGCGTGCATCCAGATTGGGGGCGATGTTACCGCACTGGCTGTGATAGATTCCGGGAGCCCCGGCCGCACCCGCAATGGCTTCGGCCGCCCGACCGACCTCAGCGCGGGCTTCAGTCAGCGTCTTGCCGTTGTCGAGGCTTAGCAGATGGGCCAGCTCATCGACGTTTCTGTCCACGAGGACTTTCATCTGAAGAACGATATCTGCGCGGCGCGTGATGGAAAGCGCGGACCATGCCGGAAAAGCTGCTGCGGCGGCCTCAATTGCTGCATCGGCCTGATCGAGCGACGATTCCACCATATCAGTGACGGGGCGGCCGGTCGCCGGATCAAATATCGTTATCGTGTTCGGACCTTCGCCCGCCTGCCAACGGCCACCGATCAGGTGCTGCGTGGTAATCTTATTCATCGTTCCGTGCATGGTTTTTCCTAGGAGCTGCTATCCGGACAATATGAGAATTTCCATTTAGTATGGAAATCTACTGAATAGTACCCTTTACTAAATCTGCCGAAAGAGCGAGTCAAGGGCGAAGTGTCGATCCAACCATGAACGAAACGCGCGCAGCAGCTATGAAAGGAGGACGCAATGAACCGACTGGCGGGTGCATCAGCCGTGATTACGGGCGGAGCGAGCGGGATAGGCCGCGCGACCGCCGAGCTGTTTCTCGAGCACGGCGCCAACGTTGTCGTCGGCGATCTCAACGAAGAACAGGGAACTGTTTTCCTCAACGAAATGGCGGCCAGAGGATATAGCGATCGCACGACCTTCCTGCGATGCGATGTTTCTGATGAAGCGGACATCAAGGCGCTCGTCGAAACCTGCGTCAAATCCTTCGGACATCTCAATATTATGTTCAACAACGCAGGCATCGAAGGTGCTTTCGGTGCAATCACCGAGATCGATGCCGATCACTGGGACCGCACCTTCGCGATCAACACACGGGGCGTCTTTCTCGGAATCAAACATGCGGCGAGAATTATGATCGGCCAGAACGAAGGCGGCTCGATCATCAACACTGCATCGCTTGCCGGCCTCACCTCAGGCTCAGGCGCATTGGTCTATTCTGCGTCCAAGGCCGCCGTGATCCGCCTTGGGCAATCAGCCGCACTGGAGCTGGGAAACCATGGTATTCGTGTTAACACGATATGCCCCGGCGTTGTTTTCACACCCTTGATGCATCGCGGAAAACCTGACCGGGCAGATGCGGTTATGCGTTCGTCACAGCCGCTGCCGTTCAGAGGCGAACCTGAGCATATTGCGCACGCCGCGCTGTATCTGGCGAGCACCGAGAGCGCATTTGTCTCGGGAATATGTCTTACGGTGGACGGGGGCTTACTCACCGCCGGGCCGCTGGCCGATACGCCTATGGTGAATCCACCTCAGGATCGCGCCGGCATGATGTACGGCACGACAGGACAGAAAGCCGACGTACGTGCCACCGAGCCCTGACGGCAAGGTAGAACCCATTGGCGCGCCAGGATCATTTGAGGCAGCGCTTTGCCTTAATCGAGAGGCCGTAGCCTTCCAGCGCCACAGGCGTTCCGTCCGAATTCGTAAGCAGTTCAATCTCATGAATGCCGAGTTCGGTCAAAACCTGCGCCCCGAATCCATAGTCACGCAGGTGCCCCATTCCCGAACGGCCACCCTTATCGGCGTACGAATGCATGAGTCCCCTTACGGCATCTGGCGAGGACTGACCGAGGAGTACGATCACGCCCGAGCCGTTCGCGACAATCGCCTCTATTGACCGTTGCAGCAGGTCGCTGCTGCGCCGCTGTTCAGATCCGAATGCATCGGCGATCACGTCAAGCGCGTGCATGCGCACAAGCGCCGGCCGCAACGCATCGAGATTCCCCAGAATCATGGCAACAGCAGTTGAGCCACTCACCCGATTTGCAAAGCTCCTTGCCTCCCAGTTACCGCCCCACTTACTCGTCAAGGACGCATCGCCGCACGCTTCCACCATATGATCGTGCCGGCATCGGTAAGCAATCAGGTCTCGGATGGTCCCTATCTTCAGCCCGTGCCTCTGAGCAAATCTTACAAGCTCGGGCAGCCGGGCCATCGTGCCATCCTCGCTCATGATCTCACAAATCACACCAGAGGGATTGAGGCCCGCGAGCCGTGCGATATCAACCGCCGCCTCGGTGTGTCCAGCGCGTACCAAAACGCCACCCGGCCGGGCACGCAGCGGAAATACATGACCGGGACTCACGAGCGCTTCCGCCGGATCGTCGCAATAAATCGCGACGGAAATTGTTTTTGCGCGGTCAATGGCGGAAATGCCTGTGTCCACACCCTCGCGCGCTTCGATCGAGACCGTGAACGCGGTCTCGAAAGCCGTTCCGTTCTCACGCGCCATCAACGGAAGGCCCAGTTGATCACAGCGCTCTGCTTCGAGGGCGAGGCATATAAGGCCCCGCCCATACTTCGCCATGAAGTTGATCGCCTGCGGCGTCACCATTTGCGCCGGAAGGACAAGATCGCCCTCGTTTTCGCGATTTTCATCATCAACGAGGATGAACATCCTGCCGTTCATCGCCTCGTCGAGAAGTTCTTCAATGCTCGACAAAACGAGGGAGGGCGTGCAATTGACCACGGACTCGCCAGCCGCCTGCTCTGCTGCGGTGCACGGTACCAAAGCAGGGACAACGGCACCACCATCGAGATTGTCCAACTCACCCTCCCACATTTCCATTGCTTCCCTCCGCGTGCCCATAGTGGGCACCCACCGAGACACAGATCGAAGCCCGAGAATACCCTACACTCAATATATGATTCTCAGTACCATGAAAATACCACATAGTATATATTGGTACCTATATTATTTTTCGGAAACCCTTGACGACCTTGCACGAGCACGCTGTCGCCAGGGGGGGAGGCCAACACTGAATTCCGCCGAAGGGCGCGATTTTCGGACTCTATAGTATAAGATTCTACCTTCGGTATAGACAGCCTCTTGTGAGAGAGGCTATTGACGGGGTTCTCAGGTTGTTGATGGGATCAGGGGTACGCTTGGCCATGAAAGACGAAGTCAGGGAATTCAAACGGGAACGGATTCTAGATGAAGCCGTGCCTCTCTTCGCGGAACACGGATTTCAGGGCGTCAGCATCGATAAAATCGCCAAAAAACTGAAGGTCACCAAGCCGTTCATATACACCTATTTCAAAAATAAGGACTCGCTTCTTGAGGAAATATTCCAGCGCGCTGCCGACAATATCCTCATTGGCGCGGAACAGGTCATTGCGATCAAATCCCCACCGGAAGAGAGACTGAAGGCCTTTGCCCGTTATTATGTACTGGAGAATATTCGCAGCACGGACATAACGACCATATTTCTCAACGAAGAAAGAAACCTGTCGGAAGCATCCCAGAAAAACCTGCGCGCGCGCCATCATGCTTTCGATAAAAAACTGGCGAATCTTATTGCGGAAGGTGCGAAGGCCGGGATCTTCGAAGTCGATGATCCCATGCTCGCATCCCTTGCGATCAGCGGCATGGTGCGCTGGGTTCACCGCTGGTACCGTCCCGACGGCAGACTGTCACCGGAGCAACTCGCAGACAAAATGGCCGTCTATGCTCTGAACGTCGTTTGCTATTCGACAACCCGCAAGAAGCCGTCGACTCGAAAAGCTTAGTCGGGAAGGGATTTCGCAAGGGCTGCGGCCGGCCCCAGGGCGCACGGCGCATCAGTCCGCAGCTTGTGGAACAGGAACGGCCCCGATCACCGCTTTGTACTCAAGGAAATCAATGAACGCATACTCGCCCCATTCCCGGCCGTTTCCGGATTGCTTGTAGCCGCCGAAGGGTGCGTTGAAGTCGTAATCCGCGCCGTTCAACATGATCTGTCCGGCGCGTAGCCGGGCCGCAACGGCTTCGGCTTCCTCATGCTTCCCCTGCACATAACCGGCAAGCCCGTAAGGCGTATCGTTCGCGATCTCGATCGCCTGTTCGACACTATCGTAACCGAGAATCGTAAGCACCGGGCCGAAGATCTCGTCGCGTGCAATCGCCATGTCATTTGTGACGTCCGCAAACACCGTCGGCTTCACGTAATATCCTGTCTCCAGGCCCTCGGGCCTGCCAGCACCACCCGCCACAAGCGTCGCGCCCTCAGCGATGCCGATCTCGATCAGCTTCTGTATCTTGGTCCACTGCGTCTCGGACACGACCGGCCCCATCTTGGCGTTACTGTCGGGCGGACCGGGCACCTGATCTTCGGCCGCGCGTTTTGCGATACGTTTGGCTTCATCCATTTTCGCTGCGGGCACCAGCATGCGGCTTGGTGCGTTACAGTTCTGCCCGGTGTTCATCATCATCATCGCGACTCCGCCGGAAACAGCGGTTTCAAGATCGGCCGAAGGCAGGATGATGTTGGCTGATTTCCCGCCAAGTTCCTGAAGTACGCGTTTCACCGTGGGCGCCGCCGACCGCGCGATCTCGACGCCGGCACGCGTCGATCCGGTAAAGGAGACCACATCGACATCCGGGTGCACGCTCATCGCCGCGCCCACGCCCGGCCCATCCCCGTGCACGAGGTTGAAGACGCCGGGCGGAACACCAGCCTCGTCCATGATTTCGGCGAATATCGTTGCCGAAAAAGGCGAGATTTCCGATGGCTTCAGAACCATCGTGCAGCCTACGGCAAGCGCGGGTGCGACCTTCACGCAAATCTGATTGACCGGCCAGTTCCAAGGTGTGATCAACGCACAGACGCCGATCGGCTCCTTGATGATGCGCGTTGTCCCCTGCAGATGAGAAAAGGAATAGCGGGCGAGTATCTCGCGCGCGTTCTGGAAGGCGACGAGACCGAGAACCGACTGCATTTGTTGGGACAACCAGACCGGCGCGCCCATCTCGTCCGTCATGGCCCGGGAAAGGTCGGGCATGCGTTTCTGATAGGAGTCGATGATCCTGTCGAACAGCGCGAGGCGATCCTTGACCGATACGCGGGAATAAGCACCAAACGCTTGCCGCGCGGCTTTCACCGCCCTGTCCGCGTCTTCCGCCGTACCAAGTGCGACCACGCCCGCGGCAGCTTCGGTCGCGGGATTGATGACCTCGATCACGCGGCCGCCCGCGGGATCGACCCACTGGCCGTCGATATAAAATTTCAAATCCTTGCGCATGACATCATCCTTGCGAGTTCGATCCTTCAGGCACTCTCGAAATTCAGAGGCGCGAACTGTCCATATCCGCCCTGAAAGAAGACGAGCGGGTCCCGGCGGCTTCCAGTTTCGAGGTCCCTTACGAGCCCGAGCACCATATGGTGATCCCCGGCATCCCCGACGGCATGGAGATCGCAATCGATCCACGCTACGACATCATCGAGGACAGGCGTGCCCCGGTCCGACAGCCGAAAGCCGACGGCCGAGAACTTATCGTCCGATTTCGAGGCAAGTGCCTTGCAGACGCCCTGTTGATCGGAGGCCAGCACGTTCACGCAGAAGCGCCCCGACGACCGGATTTTCGGCCAGCTCGTCGAGCCCCGGTCCGGAAAGAAACCGACCAAAGGCGGATTGAGAGAAACCGACGAGAATGAACCTACAACCATTGCGGCAGGCTTGCCGTCGTAAACCGACGTGATCGCGCACACTCCCGTGGGATAGTGCCCGAGAACGCGCCTGAAAGCTGCATTGTCGATGGAAGGCAGCACGACGTTTCAGCCCCTGACGTCGTCGATGTGGGCGCGGATGGCACCAGCCTGATCAACCCAGCCCGCACTTGCTGCATAGTCGATCATCTTTTGAAGGCCCGTCACCCAGTCCGCGTCTGGCCGCCCTTGGCTGCGCAGCCAAACCGGGTCGACCCAGAGGTGATCGCCGTCGAGCCGTCCCACTTCGGCGAAGGCGTCCGAGCAGTCGTTCCGGTCGGAGGCGCATTCCACCTTGAAGGCGCGAAAGTTCTCGGCATCCTCAAGCGATGGAGGAGTCGAAGCGTCAACATGGATTATCAAGACCAAACTCCCTTCAAGCCCGCCGCCGCATTTGGCGTGGTAATACCATTCGTACAATTTTCCGACGCTGTTAGCACAGATTGATACCTCGATATATCTTCACTTGCATCGTACGTACTATTATGTACCATATGGTATTCGCGTCAACCGAATAGTATATACGCGTTGAGCGGGATGGAGTGCGAGAGGCGCTGCCTTTCGCTTGGGGATGAGGCAATGGGGACGAGGGTGGAAACAATTGCCATGCGAGGTTCTGCTCCGGCTTCCAGTCCGAGCGGACCTATAACCTCTTCGTGCAAGAGTTGTCGCGCGACGCGGGGGCTCTCCTTCCTGGTTGCGCTGTGCGGCATGCTCGGCCTGGGTGCCTTTTCGGCGCACGCGCAGCCACTCCGCCACCATGGGCCGGATGAGTCGCCGATTCTTGCAGCTGTCACCATTCCTCCGGGATCCAAGCTTATCCTTCTAAGTGGACAGGTGCCGCCGCCGCTTGATCCAAAAGCACCATACGAGGCCATGACATTTGGGATCGATACGCGCGTTCAGAGCATCGCAGTGTTCCGCGAAATCGAGTCTATCCTGTCTGCAAGCGGGCTGGGGTTTGGCAACATCGTCAAGCTGACCGTCTTCCTCGCGGGCGATCCCCGTAGGGGTGGAACCATGGATTTCGAGGGTTTTTCAAAAGCCTATGCGGAATTCTTCGGAACGGAGAATCAGCCGCATAAAGTCGCGCGTTCCGTGGTGCAGGTCGCCGCCCTCGCGCATCCCGAATATCTGGTCGAAATCGAGGCGATCGCTGTTGAATAGGGCCTTTACCGCGTATCCGGAAACTTTGTCGCGGCAGCACGAGCAATCTGCCCGAGCGAGTAACAGCAACAACAACCCGGCACACATTCAGCTGGAAAATCTCTGCGAGTAACAACTGATCAAGGGAGGGGAACTGCAATGTCATTCAATACCAGAAGAACGGCTTTCGTATCTTTCGGCAGCGCACTGGCCTGCCTGTTGTCGGGGACCTCGCTCGCGTATCAGGCCCCGTCGCAATCCACCGAGTCGGTCGAAACAACAAGCGGGGGGTTCGATGAAATCGTTGTCACGGCTTCACGGCGCGAGCAGAACCTTCAGGACGTCGGCATCTCAGTAACAGCGTTTGGCGGCAAGGCGCTGGAAGAGCTCGGCGTGCGCCAGACGATCGATATTGTCGGGCAGGTACCGGGTCTTCGGATGAACCAGTATTCGAGCGCCAGCCCGGTGTTCAATATCCGCGGCGTGTCACAGAACTCGTTCGATGACCACCTCGAAACACCCGTCGCGGTTTATATCGACGACGCCTATGTCGCATTCGCGGGCGCGCAGAGCGTTCCAACGTTCGATATCGAGCGTGTCGAGGTTCTTCGCGGACCGCAAGGAACGCTTTTCGGCCGCAATGCCACGGGCGGCCTCATCCACTTCATCAGCAAGCGTCCCACAGAGACACTCGACGGCTATCTCAGCGTGATGGGCGGAACGAATGGTCATGCAAATCTCGAAGGCGCCATCAGCGGGCCGTTAGCCGAAAACGTGCAGGCACGCCTCGCCGGAGCCTATACGTATCGGCGGCCCTATTTAAAAAATGACCTCGGCAATGGCGGCCAGGGGCTCAACAACTACGCCTTCCGTGGTCAGCTTGCCTTTCAGCCATCCGAGACCCTGAATGTTCTTTTTATCGGACGCTACTCCAAGAACGATAACGAGAAACAGACAACGCCCGCCGGCGTCCCCGCCTATCCGGATGCTGACGGTCTCGGGCTCTTTGTCGGTCCCGACGAAAACCCGTGGGGAACCTGCAACGGCTGCGATGCGGTTGGCTGGCGGGATACCGACGGCAATCCCTACGCCGTGTCCGCAGACACCGCCGGCACGTTCAATCGGAAGCTCTACGGCGGGCAAGCCCGGATAGAATGGGACCTGGGCGGCGTCAGCCTGATTTCGATCACCGATGTGCTCTGGAACCGCCGGACGACGTTCAGCGATGATGATGGCTCACCCAATCCGTTGTTTGAAAGCCAATATTACCAACGTTCGCGGCAGTTTTCCGAGGAGCTGAGACTGTCAGGCCAAGGTGCCGATTTCCGTTGGACGACTGGCTTTTATTACTTGAACACGCGGTCCAACAACGGCTTGCATCTCGCCTCGTTCACCGATTTCGTGAGCGGTTACGACGCAAGGATGCGGACCAAATCCTGGTCGCTGTTCGGTCAGGCCGAATACGACATCACGCCGTCCCTTACCCTGATAGCGGGCTTGCGTTACGTCGAGGACAAGAAAACGGCTGACGTGCATTCGCTCGAAACATTCGCAGGCGTCACCACCGCTGAGCTCTTCTTCAATCCGACCACCTATCCCGAGCTTGCGAAGCGCAAGTGGACTGATTACGCGGCGCGGGTGCAAGTGAACTACAAGGTGAACGACGACGTTCTGCTGTATGCGGGCTTCAATCGCGGCATCAAGGGCCCGAACTTCATCGCGCCCGCGTTCACACCGTTCATTGCCGAGGACGCGCCGCACGGGGGCGAAACCCTGCTGTCCTACGAGGCCGGATTGAAAAGCTCCTTCCTCGACCGCCGCGTCCGCCTGAACCTTTCCGGGTTCATCTATGACTACAAGGACTATCAGGCCTATTCTTACAAGGATCTCGTTTCGGCGATCCGTAACAAGCCCGCATCGGCTATGGGGCTGGAAGCCGAGCTAACGGTGATCCCTGTCGAAGGTCTCACCATATCGAGCGGACTGTCGGCAATGAAGAGCAAGGTCAAGGACGTTGAGCTGCCGAGCGGACGAGTCGTCAGTACCGACTTGCCGCAGTCGCCGGGTATTTCGGGCAACGCTGTGGTGAATTATGAAACGCCGGTGTCCGATGCGCTCAAGGTTTCCGCGAATTTCGCGATGACATGGAGCGATAACTTCACTTTCGGCCTGTTCCCGGCCGAAGTGAACAAGGAGCCTGGCTACGCCTCAGGAAACCTGAGGCTCAGCATCTCCGACATCGGCGATCGGTGGTCGATCTCGGCGTTTGGAAACAACATCTGGAAGGAGTTCTACCGCACCTACACGCTCGACAGCTCGGCATTCGGCAGCGTGGCCAACCACTATGTCGAACCGCGCTGGTTCGGACTGGAACTTCGCTACAAGTTTGGTGTCTGAGTAGTCTGCAGGAAGCCCTGCTGCCGCCCTTCGCAAGCGGTGGCAGGGCTTTTGTCTGTCGACGACGCCCCCTCGTCTCAAACGAGAGTTGCATGCACCGCCGCAAATTTCTTACCACGTTCGGCGCGGCTGCCGCGTCAGCGCTGTTTTCGAAGCCCGTCGCTGCGCGAGGGCCGTCCGCGGTCCGTAGCGTCGTGATCGTCGGCGCTGGCTGGGCAGGCCTTTCGGCCGCCTATGAGCTGCAGAAAGCCGGCATTGACGTCACCATCCTTGAAGCACGCGACAGGGTCGGCGGCATCATTTGGGCCCTGCGCGGGGGCGACAAGGTCAGCCACATCGGCGAGGAGGAGCAGCAGGTCGGGTTTTCCTGCAGCAACTACCTGAATGCCGGCGCGGGGCGCATCCCCAGCCATCACGATCATATTCTCGGCTACGCGCGCGAACTGGGCGTTTCGCTCGAAGTTCTCGTCAACGAAAGCCGAGGCAACCTGCTGCTCCGGACGCGCGCAGGCGGGAGAACGGACCAGATAAGGTTGAGGCAGGCGGCGAACGATCTGCGAGGACACCTCTCCGCCTTGCTGGAATCAGCACTGCGCACAGGCGGGCTCGACCGGACGCTGCCGCCGGCAGTTCGGAGTCGACTGTCAGAATTTCTCAGGCTCTACGGCGACCTTTCGGCAGACAGTCGATTTCTGGGGACAACGCGCTCGGGCTACGCGCGCATGCCGGGCGCGACCGTGGCGGAACAGCCTGCGCCCGTTGAGCCGCTGACGCTCGATTCGCTGCTGGCAGACGTGCAACTGACGACGCTACTTTATGAGGAGGATATCCTCATGCAGCCCACAATGCTCCAGCCAGTCGGCGGTATGGACAGACTGCCGCTCGCCCTCGCCGGACGACTGCGTAATCCAGTGCGGCTGCACGCCGACGTGCAAGAAATCCGGCGGCAAGGCGACGGTGTCCGTATCGTCTATCGCAACATGGCAACGGAGCGCTTCGAAACCGTCGAGGCCGACCACGCGGTCATAACGGCCCCTCTTCCCGTCCTCAGAAAAGCGCGGCACGACTTCAGCCGGGCCGTCGCAAGGGCGATCGCCGAAGCAAACTATTCGGATGCCGTGAAGGTTGCGTTCGAAAGCATCCCCTTCTGGGAACGGCAGCAGATCTATGGCGGCAACAGCTATGTCGACGGCGACACGGGGGTCATCTGGTATCCAAGCGGCAGTTTTCAATCGCCTCGTCAGGTTCTGGTCGCTGCTTACGGCTGGGATGACCTCGGATCCCGTCTCGCGGCGCTCCCCCTCGGAGAGAGGATAGAGACAGCACGGCGCGTTATCGAACGTATGCATCCCGGACATGGAAAAGATCTCGAAAAGCCGGTCGTCGTCAACTGGCGGCGCGTCCCCTACAGCGAGGGCGCGTGGATCGAGTGGGGCGCTACCGGAAATGATCCTAAATCCGCGATAGCGCTTAACGAAGGCGACGGCCCGTTCTCCTTCGCAGGTTCCTATCTTTCCGCCTACTCCGGTCACTGGCAGGAAGGTGCGGTGCTTTCGGCACGGCGCGTCGTCGAGCGGCTGACTGTAAAGAGCGGGAAGACCTGACATGCTCAGCCCTCTGCATTCTTGCATTACCCCGTTTCTCTTCGTACCGTTAAGTAAGAGAGAAAACCGGTAGGTATCTGTCCGTGGGTTTGGAGGCGGCGGCGACATGAAGGCAACAATTCAGGACGTCCTTGACAACGCCCCACTCGGGACCACGCAATTGCGCGTCGTCGCTCTCGTCACACTGGCGCTCATACTGGAAGGTTTCGACATCCAGCTGGCGGCCTTCGCTGCACCGGCGATACGGGAGGAATGGGGCCTCGCGGTATCTGCGATGGGGCCAATGCTCGCTGCCGTCATGGTCGGAATGGCGATCGGCGGCGCGGTCGGCGGCTCGCTTGGAGACCGCATCGGGCGGCGTCCGACCCTGATCCTCGCCGTCGTGATTTTCAGTGTCACGACGTGCCTTGCCTCACTCGCAAGCAACCTCTGGCAGCTGACTGCGCTGCGCTTCATTGCGGGCATCGGTTTCGGGGCGGCCTATCCTAACGCCGCGGTGCTCGTGGGCGAGTGGACGCCCCTGCGTGTTCGCGCGAAGGCCATTGCGCTGCTCACGCTCGGCCTTCCCATCGGTGGACTGATCGGGTCAGCCATCTCGGCGTACCTGATCCCCGCGCTGGGCTGGCGGATGACTTTCCTTGCTGCGGGCATTCTGCCGCTGGTGATTGCCGTCGTGATGTATTTCAGCCTGCCGGAATCGCTCGCGTTCATGGCCAGGGACGATCGACGTCATACGCTGGTCCGGCAGATAGTGGCGCGCATCAGTAAGGGAAGTGTATCCGAGGCCGACATCGTCATGGGAAATGAAGAGTCGGCGCAGACCACAGACCATAGCGAACGGGATTCCATACTCGCCGCCCGAAACCGGCGTGTCACAGCAGGTTTCTGGCTTGCTTTCTTTTGCAACTTCACGGTCGCGTATCTCGTGATGAACTGGCTGCCCATGCTGCTCACCATGCTCGGCACGGAGCAGGCGGAGGCGATCCGCGGTTCCTTCTACATGAACCTCGCGGGAATCGTCGGCCTCGTCCTTGCCGCGCTCATCTATCCGCGCCTCGGGTCGCGCAGAACATTTGGCCTTATGCTGCTCGTACCGTCTGCCGCTGTGCTGATCGCCGGGCTGTCAACCTTGGGCGAAGGGGCAGCCGGGCCTATTCCGGCGCCGCTGATGGTCCTCGCTGGAGCCTGTCTTGCCTACTGGGGTGTATCGGGCGCCACCGCCAGCCTTTGGTCACTTTCTGTCCATGCCTATTCTGTCCGCGCCCGCGCGACCGGACTTGGCTGGGCGAACAGCGTCGGCCGACTTGGCGGTCTTGCAAGCACGCTCATCGGAGGCTGGCTCATTTTTCTCGAACCATCGCCCTTCGTCTTTCTAGCGTTCGTCGCGGCCATCTTGTTCGTCGAAATGATCGGCACTCTGATCATCGATCGCCATGCGCCACCGATCATCGTCAAAAGCGACAGAAAGCCCAAAACCGTCGCTGTCGGCGATTGATTTCCGGCGATCAGTTCCCCGCTTTTGAAATCACGCTGACCACGAGCACGCCAACGATAATCAGTGCCATGCCGACCATTGCCGCGATATCGAGCTTCTGATCGAAGGCCACGTAGCCGACCATCGATATCAGGACGATGCCGAGGGCTGACCAGATTGCATAGGCGACGCCCACGGGAATGAATTTCAGCGTTAGCGACAGAACAAAGAACGAGATGCCGTAGAAGACGACAGTGATCGCCGAAGGCACCAGCCTCGTGAAGCCATCCGACAATTTCAGGCAGGACGTGGCGATCACCTCGCAGACGATGGCCAGGGCCAGAAGTGGGTAGCCTTGCATGGAATTCTCCACATTCATGGGCGAGATTTTATCGCCGGCGTTCGGCGGCAGGCGAAGAACACAACCGAGGCCAGCAGTATGAGGAAACCGATGACAATCTCACGCGGCCCTCCGTAACCGGTGAGCGAGAACGCATAGACACCGACGAAGAAAATCACGAGATTAACGACCAGCAGGCTTGCTGCCGCGAGGCGCCACGATGGCGCCGTTCCGGTCGGCGTACGAATCAGGAACGCCGAGAGACTGAGGACAGTTGCCGTCATGTAACCGATCGTGCCCGTCGCAACCATGCCCACCGGCGACGTCTCGGTCGCCAGCAAAACCACCTCGAGCAGGAGGCCGAACAGTATGGCTCGTCCCGGCACACCGTGGCGATTGAGGCGGCCAAGCGGCTTTGGAACAAAGCCTTCCTTTGCATTCGACCAGAGCCCCCGCGCCGAATCGGCTATCGCGCCGTTGGTTGCGACGAGCATGTTCGCCACCAGTATGATCACGACCGCATCCGCTGCGTAGCCGAACGAGGTCAGCTCGACAAACAGGTGAACGAAAGCACCGGCCGGGTTGGACGCAAAGGCCGTGGAATCGATCATGCCGGCCATGCTGAGGGGAACGACCGAGAACACGACGATGCTGAACAGGCTGATCGCAATTGTCGCCGTTTTCATGTCGCGCGGGGAACGATATTCCCCTGCAAAGGTGATGACCATCTCCGAGGCGTAGGCCGACGCGCAGACCATGAGCATCCAGGCGAGGAGCGCCTGTACCTGCGTTTCCAGATCAAGCACGGCAAGCGGCTGCATTAGACGTGCGGAAAAGGACCAGTCAGGAACCACAAAGGGCGCTGCAAGACAAAGTCCGATCGGCACCAGCAAACTGATACCGCTCAGATACGCGAATCCAGACAAGGCTTCGACACCGCGCAGATTCGCAAGGGCGAAGATCACGACAATGCCAATCGCCAGAAAATTGGCCAAATGCAGTTGGAACCCGGCGAAGCCCAGCGCGATGTCAAAGCCGGGGAACCATCTTTCAATGATGAACGCTGCGGCGATCTGCGCCATCACGGCCGGAGTGACGACCCAAGCCAACCAATAACCCATCGATGCCGCCGGCGCGACAAGAGGAACGCGCCCCTTCCAGGCTTCCGCAGCGAACAGGGCAAGGCCGCCATTCTGGAAACCGAGCGCTTTGGCGAGCCTCAGCCAGAGGAGATTCTGCACCAGCGCAAAGATTCCGGCAACCGTCCAGAGCGCCACTGCGGGCACCGTTCCCACCTTGCCGAGCGTGTAGCCGAAAAGCGTAAAAACCGTACCCGGAATACCCATTGCAAGAAAGAACATCTGATACCAGCGCAGTCCGTTGCCGGGCTTCACCACGGAGACCGTACCGTCGGAGGAATGCGATCCCGTCAGCATATTTCCGCCCTCCGTCTTGCCCCGCGAGAATCAAAGACAGACATCAGCACGCGGCCAGGATCCTCGCGACCTGTCACCTCATTTCCTGACCGGCGTATCCCGGTTGATGAAAGCATGAACGGCTTGCTCATGCTCGTCTGTCATGTGCGCAAGTGCCTGGAAAGCTGCTGAGAGCTCCAGAAGCGTGAGGAGCGTTGTCGTTTGGCCCTCCCGCAGGAGGCGTTTCGTGAGCCGCGTCGCCGGCCGGGAATTGGCGGCAATCTTCAGTGCGACGTCGCTGGCTGCTGTCATCAACTGATCCGGGGCAACGACACGGGATACGAGGCCGCACCGCAGCGCCTCGGCAGCATCGATCGTCTCGCCGGTGAGCGCAAGCTCGCAGGCCTTGGAAAAGCCCACGATCCGGGGCAGCAGCCATGCACCGCCGTCCCCGGGGACGAGTCCCACTTTCACGAAACTTTCGGCGAAAACTGCGGTCTCGGACGCGATGCGGACGTCGCACATGCACGCAAGATCACAGCCTGCTCCGATCGCCGGACCATTGATGGCAGCGACGACCGGAACGTCAATGGACTGGAACATCAGCGGAAGACGCTGAATTCCCTCCCTGTAGTTCGAGCGGGTGTTGACAGGCAGTGCATCTCTTAGCCCGGCACCTGCCACCATCTTCTTGACATCGCCGCCCGAGGAAAATGCCTTGCCCGCACCTGTGAGTACGACCGCGTGGACCTCCGGGTCGGTATCGGCCGCCTTGAAAGCCTCACACAGCGCATCGACCATCGGCAAATCCGAGATCGGATTACGGCGTTCGGGCGCATTCAGTATGATGGTGAGGATACTGCCGGTTTTTTCCGTGAGGAGCAGGTCAGTCACAGTTGTTCCTTTTCATACTGCACCGATCGCGCGGATGTAATCCACGGTCGATGTCGATCCCTGCTCAAGTCGCGCGACGCCTAGCGCCTTGGCCCACCAGCTTTCCGACCCGTGCGCCAGGCGAAGCGCGTGCAGGCGCCGGGTCAGCAGCTGCAGATCATACTCCTCGCTGATGCCGATGGCACCGTGGATGGCGTGCGCGATATCCGCGACCGCCGCCGCAGCAGCGCTTGCTACCTGCTTTGCAACGGCGGCGGCTTCTAGCGTCGGGTCAAGGCCATCGGCGCAGCCGATTTGCGTTGCCATCCCAGCCATCACAACATGTTCGGCCATCACCGCCAGATTCTGCTGGACGGCTTGCTGCTTCCCGATCGGTTTTCCGAACTGGACACGCTCGCCCGCATAGGCGACCGACATATCGAGGACGCGTCGCGTCGCGCCGGCGATTTGCGCGGCGCAAGCCACGGCGCCGATGGCCCGCAATCCGGGACGAGGCTGGCCGAGTTCAGCAACGGGAACCGCATCCGTCCGAATCCGGAGTCGGGCGCCGCACCACCCGCGCGAATCCGGCACGGTAGCCTCGAAACCTGCCATTTCAAACAACGCGGCACGATCCCCCAAATCCGCGAGTACATGCGTGGCTTGGTCTGCGAACAACACCAGCGCCGACCGCGATAGCGTCAGGTCGGCAAGAGCGAGTGGCCCTGACGGCGAGGTGATCGAAGCCTTGCCTAGAAGCGCGCGACCGATCATCGTTTCGGCAACGGGCAGCGGCACGGCGTGCGCTCCGAGTTCAAGAAACAGTGGCGCAACATCGGCGAGGCCGAGACCCGCGCCGCCGTCCGCTTCGGGAATGAGGGCATCGAGAAACCCCGAGTCCTGAAAAGCCGTCCACATGACCGCCGTGGAGCCACCGTTTTCGACGGCACGGATTTCGTTTGGAGAACAGACATCTTCCAGGAGCTTCCTGAAATGATCGAGCACTAGATCGTCCATCACCGCAGCCCCAATCCGCGCGCAATGATGCCGCGCAATATCTCCCGTGTTCCGCCACGCAGCGAAAAGCTTGGCGCCATCATCGTGAGATAGAACAATGTCCGCAAAAGTGCGTCGCTAGCGTCCTCCTCGGGATGGCTCGCCAGATCGTCGGCAATCAGGTCCGGCACGGACTGCTCGAACCCCGTACCGAGATCCTTCAGGATCGATGCTTCAACGACCGGCCGCTCGCCTGCGGCGAGGTGCGCAGTGACAGCGATGGAGACGGCCCGAAGCGTTGCGAGCTGCGCCGTCAGGCGTCCGAGAAGCGTTGTGCCGGCCTCGTTCCGTCGGCCGTTGGCCTCCAAATGTGCCATCCAGGCATCCAGAAGCACGACACTTGAATATATGCGCTCCGGGCCGCTGCGTTCGAGCGCAAGCTCGGCAGTCACTTGCGCCCACCCGGCCCCTTCGTTGCCGACGAGCATGTCCTCAGCGAGAAAGACGTTCTCGAAGAAAACTTCGGCGAAGTGCTCATCGCCGCCAAGATCTCTGATCGGCCGTACCGTCACGCCGGGTGATTTGAGATCGATGATAAATTGGGAAAGTCCTTCGGACCGGTCTGCCGCAGTGCCCGACGTGCGCACGAGCGCAATCATGTAGTCGGCATGCTGGGCGTTGGTCGTCCAGATCTTCTGGCCGTTCAGTATCCAGCCGTTGTCCGTACGTTCGGCCCGGCTTCTCACGCTCGCGAGATCGGAGCCTGCGCCGGGCTCGCTCATCCCGATACAAAAGCAAAGCTCGCCTTTGGCGATCCCAGGCAGATAGCGTTCACGCTGCGCTTCCGTCCCGAAATGCAGAATGAGCGGTCCCGACTGGCGGTCGGCGATCCAGTGCTCCGCCACGGGGGCGCCGACCGCGAGCAGTTCCTCGACAATCACAAAGCGAGAGAAGGGGTCGAGGTTCTGTCCCCCATATTCACGAGGCAGGGTGAGACCCAGATAGCCTGCGGCGCCGAGCGTTCGGCTCAAAGATCGGTCGAATCCCATCCATGACCTGGCACGGACATCGACAGGCAGATGCCCGACGTGCTTCGCAAGCAATTGCCGCAGCGGAGCCCGCAGCGCTTCCGCGCTACCCGGCAGCCCCTGAAGCTCAAAATTTCCTAACACGAAACACTCTCCATTTCGCAACACCCCACGTGCCAGCATGGGGCTCTGTGCTGTGAAACCATTCAGTATATTTTGGTACCCTTATTTTTAAATGCCTACCACACACCATAAATCTGGATCAAGAGGGTGCTGACAACGGCGCCTTTTTTTGGGAGCCGTCGGAAACGCCGCCGATTCGACTTTGTTCGCCCATGTGTTCACCCAGCGTTACACATCTTGACTGCGGCTAACGCAGGTCGCGGCTTTCCGACCCTTGGCATCGATTGGTCTTGACATAAAACTGATCGGTATCATACGCTATTCAACGGTATTGAATTGTGCTGATCCGCGCAGAGCCTCGCGATCATGCCAAGCCATTTGAGGGACGGAGACGAGGGAAATGAGAGTCGACCTGCTTTACGCGCTGACAAACCGGTCGGGCCAAATGAGCTGGCACGAGGTTCTGGAAGCCGCGCGCAGGCATGCCATCATGGCGGACAAGATAGGTTTCGATGGAATCTGGCTCGGCGAACACCACTTCGATGCCGACGGCGTGGACGCATGTGCGAATCCGATCATGCTGGCCACCGACCTCGCAGCACGGACGGAGCGCATCCGCCTCGGCCTCGCGGCCGTCCAGTTGCCGCTTTGGCATCCGGTCCGGCTCGCGGAAGATCTCTCCATGCTCGATCATTTCAGCGGCGGCCGTCTTGAGCCGGCGTTTGCGCGCGGCATCGTCGACTTCGAGGTGATGAACATCAACCCCGCAGCGGACCGCTGGAGCAAGGGCCCCGAAACCAGCGAAGCCATATTCGAAGAAAACTTCCAGGCCTTGAAGGCCGCGATGACGATGAAGTCGTTCAATTTCAAGGGAGAACGCTATACGTTCCCCTACCCCAACCAAAAGTACAAGCATGGCTTCGGCGCCATCGAGAATCACAACCCGGTTGATCATGGTTGCAATACACCGGATGAGAACGGCATTCTCAGTGGCCTTGGCATTGTCCCGCAGCCGCTGCAGAAGCCCACCCCGCCGATGTACGTCGTCACCGAAAGCATGGGCGGGTTCATGGGTGCGGCGCGCCGCGATATTGGCGCGATCACCTGGTATCCGACCGGCAAGGGACTGAAAGAACTGTTCGAAACCTATCGCAACGAAGTGAAGACGCTTCATAACAGGGAACTGGCGCTCGGCGAACGCTGCGCGGTCCTGCGGCTGGCCTTTGTCGCCAAGACCGACGCGGAGGCGCGGAAGGTCACAGAAGACGCCATTGATGGATTTGCAAAGTTCGTGAACTACGTGCGACGCGCGAACATGTGGCTCGACGTCGACGAGGACCAGAATGACCCTCGCTTTAAAGAAATCCCGATGTTCGACCTGCTGATGGAACGCGATCACCTGATGATCGGTTCACCCGACAGTGTTATCGAACGCATGACCCGGCTTTCCCGAACTCACAACGTCAAGCACTGGCTCTTGCAGATGGGCTTCCCCGGTATCCGCAACGCGGACCTGGAATCGTCGCTCGAGCTTTTCGGCAAGGAAGTTCTCCCCGCGCTCAAATCGTTTTAAATGCCGATAGTGCGCTTACCCTTCCGTGTCTGTTGGCAGGCATCCAGGGTTTCCGCACGCAACACAGGAGCAGATATGACCAAGTTCCTCAATCCCCGAAATGCTCCCTTCCCGCAGTACGGCCTGAATCCCGGGGCTGCGGCGAACGGCATGGTGTTCGCCGGCGGCATGGCGTTCGATTTCGATACGATGCAACGCCGCGCCGACGCGGTTTCCGTCCCCGTCGAAACCCGGCTCTGCCTGGAAGAGATCGAGGAGATCATCGCCGAAGCCGGATGCACGAAGCGCGATATCGTGAAGGTCACCGCGTACCTTTCCGACGATTCCTATCGGGCCGAGTTCTGGGGTGCCTTCAAGGAATTCTTCGATCCCGGTCCCTATCCCGCGCGCTGCACGTTCGTTGTCGGCATCGCGGGTGGGTGCCGGGTTGAACTCGACGCCATCGCGGTCCAGCCCAAAGCGAACGCGTGATGGCCGTCCGCACGTTCACGGACTGGCATACACATATATATCTTCCGGAACACGCGGGCCCGGTCTGGACCCAACGCGGCACCGAACTTGTCGGGCGCCCCGCGTTCGGGCCTGCCGATCCGAAGGAACATCTACGGACGATGAACGAAGCCGGAGTCGACCGCTTCGCTATCGTCGGCCTCCAGATCGCCATCATGGGAATGCATGTTCCCAACGACTTCATTGGCTCCTATCTGCACGCGAACAAGGATCGCGCCATCGGGATCGGAAGCGTCGATCCCACCCAGCCCGGCGCGGCGGAAGCGCTGAAGACCGCTGTCCGCGAATGGGGGCTGCATGGTGTCAAACTGTCGCCGCCGTACCAGGGCTGGCACCCCCATTCGGAAGAGGGCTACGCCGTGTACCGCGCGGCGGCCGATCTCGGCATTTTTCTGATGTTTCATCAGGCAAGCGTGTTCTCGCCCATCGGTTTCCACGAGTATGCGAGCCCGAGCCTGCTGGACAAGGTCGCGCGCGAGTTCCGGGACACCAAGCTTCTGCTCGCCCATTTCGGCAAGCCATGGATGAATGAGACCGTCGAGCTGATGATGAAGAACCGCAACGTCTATGCGGATATCTCGACGCTGCCGATCAAGACGTGGCAGATGTACACGGGCCTGCGCCTCGCGATCGAGGGGCGCGTCACCGACCGGCTCGTCTTCGGCTCCGACTTCCCGTCGTTCAACCCCCGGCAGGCTGCCGACGACTTTCTCGCGATCGCCGATCTGGGCATGCCGCTTCCGATCCCGCGCGATGTTCTGGAAGACATTCTCTACAATCGTCCATTCGACATGATGGTGAACCAATGATCACATACATCAATCCCCCGCAGCTCGGCGACTACAGCGGATCCGGCCTCTCGTCCGGAACGGCGACCGACAGGTTCGTCTATGCCGCCGGCCTCGCGCTCGATCAGAACACGATGAAGCGACGCGCGGATGCCGAGACTATAGCGGACGAGGTCCGCATTTGCCTTGAGAACATTGGCATCATCCTTGCCGAACAAGGCCTGACCCTGCGCAATGTCGTTAAAACAACCTGCTACCTGCGTGATGAGACCTATCGCGGCGAATTCATCACTGCATATAAAGCCGTGTTCGATCCCGGCCCCTACCCCGCGCGCTGCAGCTTCGTGCTCGGCCTTGCCTCCAATCTGCGCGTCCAGATCGAGGCAGTCGCCGCGAAGAACGCGGACGAGACCTAAAGCTGCGCGGTCCAATCGTGGACGTTGATTGAGGAAAGTACAGGCCGATGGTATGGGCGCCGGAAGGGCATTTTGACCGTCACCTGCCGTTCTCGCTGCTGACCGGCTTCCTGGGCAGCGGCAAGACGACGCTTCTCAACTGGGTGTTGCAGAATCCGTCGCTCAGCGATACGGCGGTCGCCATCAACGAGTTCGGATCGATTCCACTCGATCACAATTTCGTTGAGGCGGCCCCCGACGATGTCATCGTGCTTGCGAACGGCTGTATGTGCTGCTTCGCAGGCGACGACCTCGGCGCCGCGCTTGCCCGGATTTTCCGCCATGGCGAGCGCGACGATATCCCTCGCTTCAAGCGCCTCATCATCGAAACGTCAGGACTCGCCGATCCTGAATTCGTGCTGCAGGCTATCCTCGACAATCCGCTCGGAGGGCGCTTCCTTTGGCTCGATCAGGTCGTCACGACCGTGGATGCCGTGCACGGACTGCAGCAACTCGAACGTCATCGGGAAGCGCGCAAACAGGCGCGGCTGGCGGACCGGCTTATCATCACGAAAGCCGATCTTGCGGAGAAAGAAGATGTGCACGCGCTTCAGGAAACGCTGCGCACAATCAACGGCAATGCCACTCAGTGGCTTCGAAAGGACCCTGCCCTCTCCATTGACCGGATATTTTCCCCATTCTTCCTGAATGAAGACCAGTATCCCTCGATGCTCAGCGAATGGACCAGAGGAGTCCGCCCGCTACCGGTGACCTGCGATAACCAGAACGCACATGTCCATCATCATTCACACACGGCAGAGGCCGCCTCCGCCACGCTCATTGCCGACGCCCCGCTCGACTGGCGCCAACTTCACCTCTGGCTGGGGCGAATGCAGCGCGCGTTCGGCGAGAATCTGCTGCGGGTGAAGGGCATCGTAAATGTCGAAGGCAGCGCAGAACCGATTGTGGTCCACGCGGTTCAATCGACCCTGCACGTTCCCGTCGCGCTCAAGGCTTGGCCAGACGCCGATCGCCGCACGCGGATCGTGTTCATGTTCACCGGAGAGTTTACGGAGACGCTTCAGGCGCACTGGGCAACGTTCCTGTCCGAAACGCTCAAGCCCGTATTCACGGAGCAGCCCTGATGCGATTTTGAAGGCCCGTCTTCAAAGACGCTCGATGATTGTCGCATTGGCCATTCCGCCGGCCTCGCACATGGTTTGCAAGCCGTAGCGATCTCCGTTCTGTTCGAGCGCATGGAGCATCGTGACCATGAGCCGTGCCCCCGAAGCGCCGAGAGGATGGCCAAGTGCGATCGCACCACCGCGCGGGTTGAGACGGTCCGGATCGGCGCCGAATTCGGCGGCCCAGGCGAGCGGCACGGACGCGAACGCCTCGTTCACCTCGAAATGGCTGATCGAATCGATTCCAAGGCCGCTCTTGGCGAGAATTCGGCGCGTTGCGGGGATTGGCGCGGTCAGCATGAACAGTGGATCGTCGCCCACAACATCGAAAGCGACAAATCGCGCCCTTGGCGTGAGGCCCAATCGGCGCGCAACGGGCTCAGCCATGATGAGCAGTGCAGCAGCACCGTCAGCCAGCTGCGAAGAGTTTCCGGCTGTGACACTCCATTCGATATCCGGGAAGCGCGCCGACATCTCAGCGGAAACGAACGATGTACGCAGTGCCGCAAGAGCTTCCGAGGTGGTTCCCGGTCGGATCGTTTCGTCGCGCGACATGATCCCGCCGGGCGTAGCGACGGAAACGGTCTCGGAATCGAAAAGGCCGGCGTCCTGTGCCCTTGCCGCACGCGCGTGCGAGGCCGCCGCATAAGCGTCGAGCTGGCTGCGGCAAAGCCCCCAGCGCTGCGCGATCAGTTCGGCGGCGACGCCTTGCGAGACAAGCCCGGGGGCAAAGCGCGCGCTCACGCCATATCCGAAAATGTCGGCACCCATGCGGGCCGATCCCAATGGGACGCGGCTCATGGATTCGATTCCGCCAGCAATCACGATCTCATTATGGCCGGCCATGATCCCCTGGACGGCAAACTGGATGGCCTGCTGGCTCGATCCGCATTTCCTGTCGATTGTTGTCGCCGGCACATGAGTTGGAAACCCCGCTGAAAGGAGCGCCATGCGCCCCGGCGTATTCGCTTGCTCTCCGGCTTGGGAGACACAACCGACGATAACGTCGTCGATCAGGCCCGAATCGAGTCCATTGCGGTCGACGATCTGCCTCAACACCCCTGCCAGCAGATCGACCGGATGCACTTCGGACAATGCGCCGCCTGGCTTGCCACGCCCCATGGGCGTGCGCAGCGCATCGACGATGACAGCTTCGATCATGTTGGGGCTCCGGCGCGGAGAATACCGCGCGCAATGATCTTTTTCTGAATCTCGGATGCGCCCTCATAGATGCGCATGGGCCTGAGTTCGCGGTAGAGGCGTCCAACGACGCTTTCACCGCTTACGCCCTCCGCGCCGAACAGCTGTACCGCCGCATCGACCACGCGCTGGGCAGCCTCGGTTGCGATCAGCTTGGCAAGCGCAGCTTCGGTCGATCGACGCCCACCGATAACATCCGCTGTCCACGCCGCACTATAGACCGCGAGCATGCCAGCCTCGATATCGGCGCGCATTTCGGCAAGACGCGTCTGCACGCCATCCAGATCTGACATGCGGGTTCCGAACATGCGCCGTGACGAGACCCGTACGACACACTCGGAAAGAGCGCGCTTTGCAAGGCCGATCGCGGCTGCCCCGACGGAAGGCCGGAACATATCAAACCCGGCCATCGCCATGCGCATTCCGTCCCCTTCACCACCAATCCGCTGACTGTCCGGAACGAATACATCGTCGAATACGACAGTGGAGAGTGGGCAATCGTCGATCATGGGAATTTCACGATCAATGCGGATTCCCGGTGTGCCGGAATCGACGATAAAGGCCGAGATTTGCGGCGGACGATCCCGGTCTGCGGAGCGCGCCAGCACGAAATAGTGATTGGCAAAATGCCCATTTTGTATCCACACCTTTTCGCCGTTGAGACGATAACCTCCGGGCTGAGGCGATGCTGTCGTCTCGACGGATGCAACATCAGAAGCGCTGTGAAGCTCGCTGATCGCAATTGCACTGACGGATTCGCCGCGGCGAGCCCGATCGATATAGCGCTCGCGCAGTAGATGATCGGAAAGTGTCAGGGGTGAAAGTCCGATCCCTTGCGTGGCAAACAGAGACGCGGCCAGATTGCTCTCATAGGCCAGGGCTTCGCGGACGATGCAGATCGTGCGCTGGTCGAAACGAGGGACGGCGCCGTCATTACAGTTAGGAAGGACATATTCCAGCAATCCGCCCGCAGCGAGGCTTGCCACGATCCGGCGGCATCTGCCGGCGAAACTCCCGTTGGCGTCGTGCAGAAGTTCGCGGTGCTCAACGCACCAGCGCTGCACCTCAAGCGCAAGCCGGGCATGTTCTTCCTCGAAGAACGGCAGAGTCGGTAATTGCCAACTCATCGCCGTGCATCTCCAGGCGACGCGTACGAACTGTTGGGGATCACTACTGCGCCAAACGCTTCTGCAAGCGGGAACTCCCCTCAAAGCGCGGCATGACCTCGGCTGCGAACCGGTTCAACATCCGGTGACGCACATATTTGGGAACCCCGGGCGTGCAGTTGTTCACGATAATATGGTTGAACCCGATCTCCATGAATTCGCGAACGCGTCGCTCTACGGTATCCGGGCTGCCGACGATGTTGAAGCTCAGGAAATCCTCAAGATTGTCTGGGTTCGCGAGTTTCTTCAGATTAGCAAACGTCCGTTCGAATTGCTCATAGCCTGTAATATCGGACCAATTGGTGAGATCGCCCTGATAGTGATCGACCTGCGTCTGGAAGTAAGATGGCAGGTATTTGATTGCTTCTTGCCGGGCCTCTTCATCCGTATCGCCAATGTAGCACTGAACCAGTATCGGGCGGGTCTCCGCGGCAGGCAGTCCAATCTCTTTCGCTCTTTCATTCCAGTTGGACTGAATGGATTCGAGAACCTTTCCTGGAAACTGGCCGATGGCGATCGGTGGCAATCCCAGGTCCGCCATCAGGCCGGCGCTGCTGGCACTGCCAATCGCGCCATAGAAGTTGGGGCGTTTTCCGGTAAGACGGGGACGCGCTGTGATTGTACGGTCGACGCTCAGATATTCACCCTTGTAGCTGAAGGGCTCTCCCTTGAGCGCAAGCTCAATAATCTCGTAAGCCTCGCGAAAACGTTCACGCGCTTCCGACATGTCGACGCCAAACGCATCATATTCCAGTTTCGCAACGCCCCGGCCCATGCCAATGTGAAGATTGGCCCCCGACAGCATCTGCAGCATCGCGAGCTCTTCGGCCAGCCGCAGCGGATTGTACCATGGCAGGACAAGAACGCATGTGCCCAGATCGAGCCCCGGGCATGCGGCAGCGATGTACGAGAGAAGCGTGACCGGATTTGGAGTTGGGAAATAATCGGTAAAGTGATGCTCGATCACCCACACCGCCTCAAAACCGAGTGACTGCCCCAGTTTCGCATCCTCAATCGCATCCCGGTACAGCTGCTCGTCCGATGTCCCGGGTTCGCCTACGGCGCCCACCTGAAAGCTGAACGCGACCGCCTGATTTTCAGCCATCTCTCACCCTTGCAAAATCTATATGTTAGAAAAATATACCATTAGGTATTATCTGGCAATCAAAAACTTACTTGTAATACCTTTAGGTATATCGCTACAGGGTCAGAGATGCGCGCGTGGGCCATCGATTTTCGCTCGCATGGCCCTGTGACGCCTACACAGAATGAGTCGATTGGATCGATATCAATCGAAGAGCGATGCTGCTTTCTCTGCAATCATTATAGTCGCCGCAGCAGTATTGCTCGAGACGATCTCCGGCATAATGGACGCATCAGCCACGCGAAGTCCGGCAATCCCATGAACCTGCAACTGAGGGTTCACGACTGCCAATGCATCAGTTCCCATGCGACAACTTCCCGCCGGATGGAAATACGTGCTGAGGCCGTCCCGGATCGTCTGTTCGAGATCGTGGCGGTCAAGCGACAGGAGTGCGTCCGTTCCGGAGTACCCACCCCATTCTTCGAAGGCATCCGTGCGGGTCATCCTGTGAACAGCCTCGACGCCGGATATTAACTGCGCGACTTCGTCAGGATGACTGAGATAATCGAAGTCGATCAATGGTGCCGTGCGCGGATCGCTGTCGCGCAGGGATATGCTGCCGCGGCTGCGCGGGCGCATATGGCCGATGCCGAAGGTGAAGCTGTTCGCGACCGGCCTTTGCCAGGGCGTGTGATAATCCACCTGAACATGCACGATCTGCAGTTCAGGCCGGCTCTGCCCTGGATCGGTTTTCATGAATAACGTCGATTCCGCCAGATTTCCAGACGGCGGCGGCAACGGTTTTGATGCGTGATAACGAATGCCGGCAAGCAGGACATGATCCTGCAGATTGCGACCGACACCGGGAAGATCGGCTACCACGGGAATGCCCAGTGCATTCAGCTCCGCGGCAGCGCCGATACCGGACAGCAGCAGCAAACGCGGCGAATCGATCGCTCCGGCGCAGAGGATCACCTCGGCTGCCTCCGCGTGAAGTGCCGTCCCTGACATCTGGTAGCCAAGTCCTGTACAGCGCGCGCCGTCAAATGTCAGGTGGCGCACGAACGCGCCCGTCTCTACGACCAGGTTCGGCCGGCCCATAGCCGGTCGTAGATACGCCGTTGCCGTGCTCTGACGCCTCCCACCCGCGATCAAAACGTCCTGCCGGCTCGCTCCCATCAGCGATGCAGCGTTCAGGTCCTTCACAACAGCGTGGCCGGCCAACCGTGCCGCGTCGATATAGGCGAGCGCCAAAGGGTGCGGGTTCTCCACCGGCCGAGGCGTGAGCGGACCTCCCGTCCCGCGATAGTGGGGATCACCGTCAGGCACATGTTCGGATCGTTTGAAAAAAGGAAGAACCGATTCGTAGTCCCAACCTTCAGCGCCCAGTTCCGCCCAACGATCGAAATCATGAGCATGCCCACGAATATGGGTCATCAGGTTAATTGAACTCGAGCCACCCAGCACCTTGCCCCGATGGCAGGGATAGGACCGCCCTGTCACGCGCTGCGGTATCGTCGCATAATTCCAGTCAGAAGCGGATTCGAGTGTTGCGGGCCAAGCTGTCGGGTTCTCGATTTCAGGAAGCCGGTCGTCGCCGCCGGCTTCGAGCAGCAACACGCGCCGGACCGGATCCTCACTCAGCCGCGCAGCGAGCACGCACCCCGCAGTGCCGCCGCCGACCACGATCACGTCGAACGCCTGCATGACCGACCGCCGGGTTGGCTTCACCGTCGGCTAAGCGTGGATCGGCGGGGTGAAATTCTTCATCAGCGGAAACACCTCCTCGCCCATCCGCTTGATGTCCTCGACATAGTCCGGGAAGATGAGCATGTAGCCCTCCACCCCCTCAACTTCCGCCCACTTGTCGAGTTCCTTCGCGATCGTCGCGGGCGAGCCGGCGATGAAATCGGTCGACATGCGCACCATGTCCCCCATTTCGACATTGACAATATTGTGGGACGTGGCGCCACTGTCCGTGGACGCCTGTGCTACCATGTAGTTTATGGCCGCACGGTCGGGATGCTCCTCAAAGTCGCGAAGGCGCGCCTGCGCTTCCTCGTCCGTATCTGCGATGACGACGCCGAGCGCGGCATAGGCCTTGATTGAACGGCCGGCTGTTTCGAGCTGGGCATGATATTTTTTCATTACCTCTGCCAGCTTCTCCTTGCCGCCGAAAGCAAGGCGGAACTGGTAGTCGGCGTAGCGCGTCGTGAACTCGATCGCCTTGTCCGACGTGCCGGCGCAGACGATGTCGATGTGCCGCGGCGGGCGCGGCCCCATGCGGAGGTCTTCGAACTGAAAGTGTTTACCCTTGAAGTTCGTCACGCCTTTCTCCCAAAGGTCGCGCACGACTTGGCAATATTCTCCGGCGTACTCCCAGCGATAGCTGTTGTAGTCATAGCCGGGCCACGTATTTAGAACCTCAAGCTCTTTTGGATGCCAGCCACCCGGCACGATGTTGAGCAGGAAGCGTCCGTCGCTTGCCGAATCGATCGTCATCGCCATGCGCGCGGCAAGGGCCGGATGCACCGCCAGGATGTTCACGGAGCCGATCAGTTTCATGAACGTCGTGTCGCGGGAAAGCGCCGCCATCTCGGTCATCGCCTCGAGCGCGTCGTCCCAAAAGCCGGTGGGGCCGCCATCGCCGAGACCGCGAAGGCACGACAGGCAAAGTGCAAACGAAAAGCCGCTTTCCTCGCCCGCCTGCGCGATCTCGCGGATCATCGGATAGCTTGGCGAATACTGCGGCGACGTTTCCGAGATGATGAACCCGTTGCGCGCAGACGGCAGAAAAATCCCGAACTCCATGGTGCACGTCCCTCCAGCAATGTCATTCGCTTCGAATCAGACCGGGCGTCCAAATCTAATTCAACTTCCTCAGGGTTTGAATATATACCAATTGGTATGATCGCAAGCCGGTTTTTCGTTGATGTTCTCAACAGAATCAAACGCAGCGCATCTATCAGTCTAAAAGGATATACCGATTGGTCATTTTTGTGAACATTGCGAATATAATGTTGACGCATGCGAATATCGTCGTCATTGTTCTGCCTGTCGTTTGCGAGTCCGATGGCACGAGCAGGAGAGACTCTCGGCGGTTCCCTGACTTCCGGGGGCGATTGGGCTGGCCCACGGCCCTTATAAGAACGGAGCTGTGTCGTGCGGTGCCAGAGTTCCTGCCTATGATGAGCGGCCAGACAGAAGCGGCGTTTTCTGAAGGATTGAAAGTTTCGTCAGCGGTCGTTGTCGAGCCGACGGAGTGCAGTCCGGCGAGACAGCAGTCGGCGATCCTCGTGCTGGTCATGATCACTGCCGTATATGTCGTCAGCTATATGGATCGGCAGATTTTCGCGTTGCTTCTGCCTGAAATCAATCGCGATTTCGTTCTTACCGACACGCAGATCGGTCAATTGACCGGCATCGCCTTTCCAGTCGTCTATGCCCTCGTCAGCCTGATCGCAGCGGTCGTGGCGGACCGGCTCAACCGGATCAGGCTGATCGGTTTTTGTGTTGCGCTCTTTTCAGTGATGACAGCAGGCTGTGGAGCAGCCCAGGGCTTCTGGTCGATGTTCATCGCCCGCCTCGGCGTCGGCATTGGAGAAGGCGGAACCGCGCCCCCGTCGCTTTCACTGATCGCCGATCATTTCGATGGTCCTAGGCGCCAATGGGCGAACTCGGTTTATGCAACCGCCGGCGTGTTCGGCATGCTCGGCGCCTATATTCTCATCGGAAGCATCAGCGCCTGGTTCGGCTGGCGCGTAGCGTTCTATTGTGCCGGCGCACTGGGTCTTGTCGTCGCCGCATGCGTTCTCATCAGTTTGCGGGAAACACCCAACCGCGCGAACCGCGCGATGAAGCTCACCGATCTTCGCGAGTTTCCGGCATTGTTCAGGATCAAGAGTTTCCGCTGGGCAATGGGCGCGGCCATTCTGCACACCATTCTGACCGAATCGACCGTACAATGGTTGCCGCTCTTCCTGTCACGATCACTCGCAATGAGTCAGCTGCACATTTCGTGGTTCCTCGGCATCGGCTATGGCATCCTCGGTCTCGCCGGCATCGTGGTGGGGACCGTCTTTGCCACGCGGCTGCGCAAGAGGTCGGTTGGTTCGCCCCAATATCTTGGAACAGCCGTCACAATTTGCATATCGCTGGCCTATACGGTTGCCTGCCTGTCAAGCTCCGCCGCCATCACTCTGGGAATGCTGGCAATCGTCATTTTTCTTACGATATCGTGCTACGGCGCACTTCTCGCTTTTGTTCAGGACGTGACGCCCGAAGACAGCCATGCCAAAGCATCGGCCATCCTGTTCCTTCTCATGCAGCTCGGACTCGGCATCGGCTCTCTTTCCATCGGCATTCTGAGCGATACGTTTGCACCAATCGTCGGTCAGACTGAGTCACTCCGCTATGCACTGCTCCCCGTTGTGATAATCGCCGGCCTCTGCGCATCGATCTGCTATTTCAAGGCGGGGCGCAGCGCCGACGCCGATGCATGGCTGCCTATTCCGAAGCCGGCCTCGTTTTGACATCCCGACATCGACGACCAGCAGAAAGGGCGTAGACAATGAAAAAAATGCACCTCGTTGGCCTCAACCATTCCGGCCCTTTGGTTGGAGGCTGGCGCCACCCGGAAGCCCATGCTGACTATCTCGATCCAGCATGCTGGGACCGGGTTGCGCGGACACTCGAGAACGGCCGGTTCGACGCCATCTTCTTTGCCGACGCGCAGACGTTCTACAACGAGCAGATGACCCGCAAGGGCGGGGACGTCTATCTGCTCGATCCAGTCCCCCTTGCGATGTCGGTTGCTCGCGCAACTGAAAAACTCGGCATCGGCATCACGATTTCCACGAGCCTGTTTGAGCCCTTTGGCATCGCCCGCGCGCTCGGCACGCTCGACGTGCTCAGCGGCGGACGTATCGCGTGGAACGTCGTGACCTCCGTTTCGGATCAGGAAGCCCACCGCTACGGGATGCCCGGGCTGCTTCCCAAGAACGAAAGGTACGACCGCGCCGACGAGGTCATCGAGGCATGCATGCAGCTGTGGGACAGTTTCCCGCCCGATGCCCTCGTTGCCGACAAGAAGCGCGGACTCTTCATCGATCCAGACAAGCTCGTGCACCTCACCTATGAAGGGAAGCATGTAAAGACAGAGGGCCCCCTCACCGTGCCGCCCAGCCCGCAGGGCAGACCCGTTATCATGCAGGCCGGGTCTTCCGAGCGCGGGCGGCAGTTTGCTGCACGATGGGCGGAGATTCTGTTTACGTACCAGCACTCGCTGGCGAACATGCAGGCATTCTACAAGGACATGCATGGTCGCATGGCCGCTTTCGGCAGGCCCGCCAATGCCTGCGCTATTCTGCCTTCTTTTCAGCCGATCGTCGGAGAAACGCGGAGTATCGCCAAGGAAAAGCAGGCCTACCTGTACAGTCTGGTCGATGATGACGTCGCGCTTGCCCGCACATCCATGTCGATCGGCTTCGACCTTACAAAACTGAAGCCGGGAATGTCGCTGGGCGACCTGTCGGCGGAAGGCGGTTCAAGCGGAGCAATGGACATTCTGAAGATCGCAGCCGCAGGGGAAAATCTCAGCATCGTGGAAGCCGCGCGTCGATACGCCTGCAATGCCTTGTGTCCAGAGATCGTGGGAACGGCTGAAGACATCGCGGACTGGATGGGCGGCATTTTTCGCGCAGACGGTTGCGACGGCTTCGTCGTCATGTCGACGACATCGCCGAGCGCAATGGAAACCTTTACCCGGTCCGTCGTGCCGATCCTGCAGGAACGCGGCCTGTTCCGCACCGAATACGAAGGCAACACACTGAGAAGTCACCTGAACGAAAGTTGACTTGTCGTGACAGGGAATAGTGCGTCTTTATTCGCAACCATAATTTTCAGTTAAGTTGGCACAACGACAGGCATCGGCTACTTTGTGCCGGGGCAGAAATTAACGTTACCCTTTTCCATTCCGTTTGAGGCCATCTCCCGGCACCGGGAGCCCTTTCACAGCGGTCAATATTTTCTCGCAAGACAGCCGATACGCGGAGCGGCAGATCAATTTAGAAGGCCGCACGCCAGAGGGGCCGGAGGATTGTGCCATCGGACACGAAGATCGAAGGATAGGCCGGGACGCCGCCGACGTCATCAAAGCCGAGCAGCCAGCAGAAGAAGCCTCGCGCCTGATCGAGATCGGCACCGTCAGTCCAATATGATGGACGCCGATCGTGAGCTTATCAGTCATGTCTGTTTCCTTCCAATTCCTCGACCCGGGCGCGCAACCTTGCAAGCTCATCAAGCAATGGCTGCGTGCCACGCTCGATCTCGGCTTCGGTGAAGCGCGGAGTGATGTGTTGGGGGCAATTCCAGTCGAACCCGACCACGTCGATCAGGAAGGCACGTTCAGGCACTGCTCCGTAATCCGGCGCCATAAGCGCCGCGATGTCCGCAGGATCGTCACTGCCGTGCGCATGGCCGATAAGTTTGAGCCGCCGGCGATTTGGATAATCCATCAGGAACAAGGCGGCACGATCGTCGGCCGCCAGGTTCGCAGCCGAGAGATACTGCCTATTGCCTCTATAATCCGCAAAGCCGATGCGGTTGCCCTGGATTCTGCGCAGGAAGCCGAAAGGCCCGCCGCGATGCTGGACGTAAGGCCAGCCACCCTCACTCATGCTCGCCATGTAGAAGCTGTCGCGCGCGAGGATGAATTCGATTTCACGGTCGGTGAGGACATCGATGTCCCCGGCGCCGGCCTCCATGCGGGCATAGGATGCGCGTGAACCGGCGGCCTCCTGAAGCGCGCGGCTGCGGGGTCCGAACATCGTGTGAAGGAATGTCTGTGCCATGAACCGGTAGATAGCGCATTGCATTTCGCACGATAATAATCAAATATTGGCATTCACTGTTTCATTTTTTAGAATTATGGATCGCTTCGAAACCCTCACTGCCTTCGTAGCGGTCGCTGATCAGCGAAGCTTTGCGGCTGCAGCCCGCGCGCTCGCTACCTCACCGCCGGCGATCACGCGCGCGATTGCCTCTCTCGAGCATCATCTGGGTGTGAGGCTTTTTCACCGTTCGACCCGCGCGGTCTCGTTGACGGACGACGGAGCGGCATTCCTGGAACGCGCACGCCGGATTCTCATCGATTTGCGGGAAGCCGAACAGGTCGCCATGGGCGGCCGATCCGTGCCGCGGGGCCAGCTGTATCTGACGGCGCCGGTGATGTTCGGCAAACTGCACGTGCTGCCGGTTCTCAGTGAATTATGCGTAGGGCGAGGGCTGCCTTTATCAGGTCAAGCGCCGATGAAGCGACCAGGTCTCCGTTCAGCGACTGCGGCCATTCCTTCGCGCGCATCCGCAGTGGCCAGTAACTTGGTCTGCTCGTCGCTTTCGTGCCGAACCTGCGTGCGATACGCATCGGCGAGACCATGGCGCAGCGTTGCGCGTGTCGAGATGACGGCGAGCGGCGCTGCCTCGGCGATTTCGCCTGCTAACTTCAGCGCACCCTCACGCAAATCCGACTGATCAACCAGCTCATCGACAAGCCCCCAAGCCAGCGCCTGCTCCCCATTCAGACGCCGACCCGTGTACATGAGGAGCGATGCTTTCTGCATGCCGATTAAACGGGGAAGGGTATGTGTCAGGCCAAAGCCCGGGTGGATACCCAGCTTCACGAAGTTCGCGGAAAATCGGGCCTCCGGAGCTGCAACCCGGAAATCTGCAACGAGCGCCAGTCCGAAGCCACCCCCGACGGCGGGGCCTTGTATTGCAGCGATGATGGGCTTGCGCGTCGCAAACAGTCGTGCTGCGGCGGGGTAGATATCTCGGGACGGGCCGCCCGGCGTGTTGAAGTCTGCGCCGGCGCAGAACGCGGTCCCCTGCGCCGCCAGAACGATCGCGCGAAGTGAAGCGTCTTCATCTATGTCTTCGAAAAGCTGAGCGAGCGCGTCCATCAGCGCGACGTCGAAGAAGTTGTGCGGCGGTCGCCTCATCTCCACAACGGCAACGTTCCCGACGACCTCAAATCCTACGTCCGTATATTCGTGCATGCAGGTCTCCTGACCCCTTGTACGCCCGACGGGGGCTTTATTTGCCCGCAGACTCCGCGACTTGGGAAATGGAAGCATCGAGAACGCTCACGCCGAAATCAATCTCCTCGTCAGTCGAGTTGATTGGTGGAGCAAACCGCAGAATGCCGGCTGAATATGCACCGGTGATGTTTGCAAACAAACCGCGCTCCAGCGCAACCTCGGTAACTTCCCGGGCAAGATCAGTCGCGCTTTTGCCCTTGAACGGAATGAACTCCATCCCAAGCAACAGACCCCTGCCGCGAACGTCGCCGATGCATTGGTGTCGTTGCATCAGGTTCTGCAATCCTTGTCTTAGACGGCTGCCGAGAACCCTCGATCGTTCGACAAGCTGATCGCGCTGAACAATCTCTAGGACCTTCAAGGCGACAGCGGCGGGCAGCGGATCATTGACGTGCGTGGTGACGAAAAAGAACCCGCGCCGCTCGGCCTCTTCCGCGATCGCATCCGACGTCTGAACCGATGACATGGCCATACCGGCACCGAGCGTCTTCGAAAGCAGGAGCACGTCCGGCACAACCCCGTCGCGCTCGAAGGCGAACATCTCTCCGGTGCGACCCAGGCTTGTCTGCGCCTCGTCGAGGATGAGGAGCATGCCGCGTCGTTCACAATGTTTCTTCAGTGCCGCGAGATACCCGAGCGGGAGGTCGATGATGCCGCCCGTGCTGAGAACCGGCTCCGCGATGAAGGCGGCGAGATTGCCGGTGGACTGACGATCCAGAAGGTCGAAGCTGTCGTCGAGTTCCTGCTGCCACGTCACTCCGGCAAATCGCGGCCGATAGGGGTTTGGCGCGGGGATGGCGAAAGATCCCGGCATCAGCGGCCCCTGGCCATTTCGTCCCAGGGAATACGTTGCCGACGCCGCAGCCCCGGTCGATCCATGGTACGATTGGGCGAAGCCGACGATTTCCCATTTGCCCGTAATGACCTTCGCGAGCCGAATCGCCGCTTCGACCGATTCCCCGCCCGTAGACAGAAACATCGCACGCGGAAGAGCGGGCACCAGTTCCGCCAGGGCGGCAGCCAAATCCACGACCGGCTTGGAGATCATCATACTGAACAGATGGTCCAACGTACCGGCGGCTTGCCGTACAGCCTCAACAAGATCCGGATGAGCGTGCCCGATCACGGAGCTCATCTGCCCGGAGGTGAAGTCAAGCACTTTGCGCCCGGTATCGTCGTAGAGCCACGACCCCTCGGCCCGGGTTGGAATGAACGAGGTGAAAGCACCGCCCACGCCCATGTATTTCAGCAGATGGCGATCCGCTTTTTCCCAGATATCGGCTTCCGAGTTGTTCAGCATAGTATCCATTACCGGTTATTCCGCTGCGTTTGAGATCGAGGTAGCGACCTCGTCGCAAATGCAGAGGGCAATATCATGCCCCGGATACATCCGCGTTGAAGTTGTCACGATGCCCACCCCTGCCTTTGCGAATTCAGATGTAGCGGCCAACCTTCGCGAGTTTAAACGCAAATACTTCGCCCTGACTGGTGAACAGGATTTTCTAATCGCGGGTAAGCTTGCGCGCGGGAGGGGGAGTTCACACTAAAAAAAGCTGAGGTGGGTTCTCGAGAGTAAGCAATCGCCGACCTATCGGCCTTAGCGTGGTCCGCCGGCGGAGAATCTACTCGAGGCGTCGCTGCCGAGCGCGCGACATCAGTCGCAGGTCGTGCTCGCCTGCTTAACTGCCTTGTCGAAGATATTCGCCGCCTCGCGAAGGAAGCCCAGGATGGTCATGCTTTTGGATGTGATGCGGGCGGAAGGCCCTCCTACGCCAAGGGCGAACCTGCGGCCGAAAGGCGTAGGCGGAAGCAGAACGCCCATCGTGCAGACGCCGGGTGTGACACGACTGTCGGACGTCGCAAACCCCTGGTCGCGCACGGCCTGAAGGTCAGCCATCAGCGCCCGTTGATCTATTTTCGCTTCTTGGGGCGCCCGGCGCGCATCTATTCGTCGGACGGTCGCTTCAATGTCCGCGGTCTTCTCCGCGCTCAATAGCAGGCGCCCGAATCCCGAAGCAGCCAGCGGCCGCAGCGTGCCGGGCGCGACGGCGAACTGCAGCGCTTCGTTGGAATGGACCACATGAACATATTGCACTTGAAGGTCGCTCCGGGCGGCAAGGACGACCGTTTCGCGTGTCGCGTCGCGGAGATCTTCCATCAGACGCAGAATGTTCAGCCCGCCGAAAAGATCGGTCGCAACCCAGCTGCCGAGCAATGCAATCCTCATGGTCGGCAGGTACGTGCGGCTGCGCTTATCGTACTCCAGGTAGCCGAGCTGAACCAGGCTCTTGAGGAGTGCTGAGCCGCTCGAAGGCGCATATCCAAATTGATTGCATATCTGCGTGAGCGACACCGGCGCCCGGATGCGATCGAAATATTCGAGCACCTCAAAGACCCGTCGTGCCGACTTGATGCTGCCCTCCGCCACCAGTCTCCTTACTTTTTCATCAATATGAAAATGTACACTACAGTTGTGAAAAACTTGTCGCAAGGGAATAACCGATTAATGTTTGCGTCAGCCCTGATGACGACGCCCGCGTCGATGCGCCAGCGGCAGCCGACCGTGGAGTCAGTAGCAGCAACCATGACCAATTCCGGACCACAAGCGCCTTCGGCCCCGTTGGACGGAATGCGAGTCCTCGACCTTACATCGGTTCTCATGGGCCCGCTGGCCACGCGGATACTCGGAGACATGGGGGCCGACGTCATCAAGATCGAGCCGCCGGAAGGTGATATGCTGCGCACCACGGGTGGCTCTGGATTGTCGCCCGTGATGATGAACCTCTACCGCAACAAGCGCAGCGTCGTGCTCGATCTGAAGCAGCCGGAGGGAAAGGCTGCGCTCGAGGCGCTGATCCGTACCGCTGACGTTTTCGTCCACAACCTCCGCCCGCAAGTGATGGGCAGGCTTGGCTTCACCTATCAGGTCGTTCGCGCGATCAATCCGGACATCATCTACTGCACGGCGACCGGTTTCGGCAGTGACGGTCCTTACAGTGAAAAGCCTGCCTATGACGATCTGATCCAGGCGGCTTCCGGATTCGCGTCAGCCAGTCTTCCGCTTACAGGAGAGCCAGCCTACGCGCCTGCGGTGATCTGCGACAAACTTGTCGGTCAGGCCATTGCCTATTCGATCTTGGGCGGTTTGCTGCATCGCGCTCGCGGCGGCGGTGGGCAATCGATCGAAGTGCCCATGTTCGAAGTCGCCATCGACTTCAACCTTGTCGAAGGATTGGGCGGCGGGGTCTACACGCCGCCTCGGGGCCCCACCGGCTGGCCGCGTATGAAGACCGTTGAACGCCGACCCTTCAGGACCGCCGACGGCTTTGCCTGTATATTGCCTTACTCGTCCAGGAACTGGTTCGCCTTCTTCGACACCGTCGGACGCAGCGACTGGAAGGTGCGCTATGCTGATGGCGAAAAGCGCATTGCGGAGATCGAAACCCTATACGCCATGATCCGGGAAGAGGCGCCGAAGCGCACGACTGCAGAATGGGGCGTTTTTTGCGATGAGGCCGATATTCCCTTCATGCCGGTGTTGACGGTGGAGGACATCCCCGAAGATCCACATGTTCGCGCAGTCGATCTGATGCCCATTCTCAAGCATCCTACTGAGGGGCTTTATTATGCCGTCAGGCAACCCATACGCTTCGGGGCTTCCCCGTACCGCCTGCGCCGACATGCGCCGGGCCTTGGCGAGCATACGGCTGAGGTCTTGGCCGAGGTCGGCCATGTCCCGCGTATTGCGGACGATTCCCGCCCATCCAGCTGACAGCAGAGCCCCCCATGCAATATTCATTCACGACTGAGCAGAACGAGTTCCGCGGTGTTCTCCGCCGCTTCTTCGAGCAGAGCTCGCCGCCCCCCGTCGTACGGCGGCTAATGGAAACAGAGGCTGGCTGGGACCGGGCACTTTGGCGTGACCTGAATGCCCAGCTTGGTCTTTGCGGCGTGCATGTGCCGGAGGCGTATGGCGGAATGGGCTTCGGCTTTGTCGAGCTTGGCATCGTCCTTGAGGAGATGGGACGTGCTTTGCTCTGCGCGCCTTTCTTCAGCTCCGCAGTTTTGGCGACGAACGCGATCCTGAACGGTGCCGACGAGGCGCAGAAGGCAGCCCTGCTGCCGGGTCTGGTTTCCGGCGACACGGTGGCGGCTTTGGCCATCACTGAGCCGGATGGTAACTGGGATCCGGGTGCGGTCGCGACGACGGCCCGGCAGGCCGATGGACGCTACCGGCTGTCGGGAGTGAAGAGTTTCGTCATTGATGGTCACAGTGCGGATCTTCTCATCGTTTTGGCGCGCTTGCCAGGCAGCAAAGGCGAAGAGGGCTTGTCGCTGTTCGTCGTCCGAGGTGACGCCGAGGGGATGAGGCGCACGGCGCTGCAAACTCTGGATCCCACCCGCAAGCTCGCAAGGATTGAATTCGATGGCGCAGAGGCGGAATTGCTCGGTAAACCCGGAGAGGCTGCGGGGCCGATTGCAAGGACGCTCGCGCAGGCTGCCGCCATGCTGGCAAATGAAATGGTGGGCGGGGCAGAGAGGCTCCGCGAGTCTGCGCTAGACTACGCCAACCTGCGCGTACAGTTCGGGCGGCCGGTCAGCTCATTCCAGGCGATGAAGCACAAGCAGGCTGACATGCTGGTGGATTTGGAGCTCGCCAAATCGGCCGCTTATCAAGCCGCTCAGGCGGTTGCGGATGATCAGCCGGATTTCCCGGCGGTCGCCTCCCTTGCGAAAGCGTCGGCTTCCGATGTCTACCTGCAGACCGCCATCCACACCATTCAGATCCATGGGGGCATCGGCTTCACGTGGGAGAATGACACACACCTCTGGTTCAAGCGTGCCAAGAGCTCGGAGGTTCTCCTTGGCGATGCAGTCTGGCACCGGGAGGCCATGATGCGCGCTTGGGTTGATGGTGGGAGGGAAGTCCAATGACCGCGTCGATGGAAGCCGCAGTGCGCGCAGAGATCAAGGATTGGCTGGCCGCCGAATGGGACCCGAACCTGAACCTCGTTGAGTGGCGCAAGAGGTTGGTGAGTTCCGGATGGGGTGCCCCCACTTGGCCGGCCACCCTTTTCGGTCGCGGCCTTGACCCGGCGTTGGCATCAATCGTGGAGGAGGAGATGCGCCGCGTCGGCGCAGTGGGCGTCGCAAGGTCTGGTGCGCGGAATCTGGCGATCCAGACCCTGCTGGCTTACGGTTCCGAGGCTCAGAAGCACGCTTTCCTCGGCCCGACGCTGACGGGTCAATACAGCTGGTGTCAGCTGTTCAGCGAGCCGAGCAGCGGTTCTGACCTTGCGGGCGCGGTGACGCGCGCCGACCTGAAGGACGGGCGGTGGATCGCCAACGGGCAAAAGGTCTGGACGACGAGTGCTGACCACGCGGATTGGGGCTTGCTCCTCGCGAGGACGGACTGGGATGTGCCCAAACACAAGGGGCTTTCGTTCTTTCTCATCGACATGCGCCAGCCCGGCATCGAAGTGCGGCCGCTCCGGCAGATGAACGGCTACGCATCCTTCAACGAAGTGTTCCTGACCGACGCCGAGGTCGCGCCTGAACACCTCGTCGGCGAACTCGGCGGCGGATGGGCCGTGGCGACGACCACGCTGATGCACGAGCGCAGCCATGGAGATCCCTCAGCCGCAAAGCCCACTGAGGCCGGCGGCCGCCAAGGGCGCGTCTACGACGAGGAACGCGAAGAGATCGCGATCGCGACAGAGCCTTATGGGTGGTATCCACAACGCGCCGGGCGGGTCGATCTCGTCCTCGAGCGCGCGCGAGAAACCGGAAAGATCAATGACCCCGTTGTTCGCGAAGAGATCGCAAAACTGCTGGTTCTCGATCGTAGCGCCAAATGGACCGCGCTCAGAGCGCGCGCCGATTTGGCGCCGGGTGAAGGTCTTGGACCTACAGGGTCGCTGATCAAGCTGGTCGCCAGCCATGTGGCGCGCAGCGCTGCCAGGGTGCACACCCTGATCTCCGGCGCGGATGCGATGCTGGCAGGTGCGGACGCACCCCGAGACGGAGTGATTGCGGAAATATTGGTTTCGGTCCCGGCCGTTTCGATTGCGGGCGGCACGGACGAGATTCAGCGCAACATCATTGCAGAGAGGATTCTCCGTATGCCTAAGGAGGGCAACCTTGATGCAAATCGTCCGTTCCGGGAAGTTCTGAAGAACCCCGTGCCGGGAACGAGGTAAGCACCTGATCTTCTATGGAAGATTTGCCAATGGAAGTGGAGCAAGTGATGTCGGCCATTCCCCCCATCGAGTATCCGGACCAATTCTTCATTGGCGGTAAATGGGTGAAGCCGTCCGGCACCACAAAGTTCGACGTGTTCAATTCAGCCACCGAGGAACTGTTCGTCAGCGTCGCCGAGGCGCAGGCGCCGGATATGAGCGCGGCGGTTGCGGCTGCGCGTCACGCCTTTGACCATGGCCCCTGGCCGCGAATGACGCACGGCGAACGCGCGAGGTACTTGAAGCGCATCGCCGACGAGTTGGCCTTGCGGGCCGATGACCAGGCAAACACGTGGGTCATCGAGTCGGGCGTGACGCTGGCGATCGCGCGCGGGAGAGCCGCTTCCGTTGCCGGTGTCTGGGAGTATTACGCGGGGCTGGCCGAGACGTTCCCTTTCCAGGAAGTACACGAGCCGGCCGCCGCGAAGGTGGGGCTGCTCGTGCGCGAGCCGGTCGGCGTAGTGGCTGCGATCATCCCGTGGAATGGACCCCTGCTGATGCTGGCCTACAAGTGCGCGCCGGCTCTCCTTGCCGGCTGCACCGTCATCGTAAAGGGCTCGCCCGAGGCGCCGGGGGCCGCATATTTGTTCGCCGAAGTGTGCGAGAAGATCGGTTTACCGCCTGGCGTGGTCAACATCGTGATCGCCGACCGGGAAGTCTCCGAGCTTCTGGTCCGCAACCCGGATGTCGACAAGGTGACGTTCACGGGCTCGACTGCTGCTGGCCGCCGGATCGCCTCCATCTGCGGTGAGCGGATCGCCCGCTGCACCTTGGAACTCGGCGGGAAGTCTGCAGCGATCATTCTGGACGACTATGACGTTGAGCAGGCGGCAAGAACCATCTCCGGCATGTCTACGTTCCTGACCGGCCAGGTCTGCTCCTCGCTGACACGGATCATCGTCGATCGCCGGCGGCACGATGATCTGGTCGATGCGCTCAGCGCCTGCTTCTCCACGGTGAAAATCGGAGACCCGTTTGATCTGACCACGCAGCTCGGCCCGCTGGCGACGGGGCAGCAGCGGGATCGCGTCGAAACCTACATCCAACTGGGGCAGGACGAAGGCGCCACGCTCGCGGCTGGGGGCAGGCGCCCAGCGCACCTGAACCGCGGCTATTTCATCGAACCGACGGTGTTCTCGAACGTCGAGAACAGCTCGCGTCTTGCGCAAGAAGAGATTTTCGGCCCGGTCCTGGCCGTGATTCCAGCCGATGGTGAAGAGGCTGCGATCCAGATCGCCAATGACACGATTTACGGCTTGAACAACTCGGTTTTCACCAACGATATCAACCGGGCATACCAAACGGCGCGGCGGCTCCGCTCGGGAACGGTGGGCCACAATTCCGTTCGTTCGGATTTCGGGATTGCGTTTGGCGGTTTCAAGCAATCGGGCCTCGGACGGGAGGGTGGACGCGAGGGGCTGCTGCCTTTCCTCGAAGCCAAGACTTTGCTCATGGATGCGATGCCGAACGAGGGGGGTTGACGGGAGCGCCGCGTGCCGATCATCGTGTCTCGCGGGAAGAACGGTCGCCGGAGGTAGGAATGGGAGAAAGATCGCTTCCGGTGCGCGGTATTGCCGTTTTCGAAGCTGCGGCGCGTGCGGTCAGCTTTCATGCGGCTGCCCAAGAACTGAATTTGACACCGTCCGCTGTAAGTCACCAAATCCGGCTGCTCGAAGAAACTCTCGGCGTCCGGCTTTTCGAGCGCGTGGGACGTGGTGTGACCCTGACGGCCGAAGGTGCTGACTACGCGCTCTCCGTTCGGGTCAGCATGCAACGGCTGCGGATCGCCACGAACCAGATCAGGGCACGCGCGAAGGCGGGCGGCGCTCTGGAGGTCGTCAGGATTGAGCTTCCGCCCTCGCTGGCTCACTGCTGGCTGTTGCCTCGCTTGGCGGAACTGATCGCGCAGCACCCGGGCCTGGATATCCGGGTCAATGCGCAGGGATCTCCTGTTCAGAGAGATCGATCGCCCTTGCCCCCTTTGACCGACGCACCAGCGGATCTTCAGATTGTTTACGGCGACGACAAGCTCTGGTCCGATAGAGCTTCGCGTATGCTGACAGAAGACTTCCAGCCGGTTTGCGCGCCTGCACTCCTCGCACAAGGGCGCATGAAGTCTCCCGACCAACTGCTTGAACACACGCTCTTGAGTACCTCCCTGAACCCGGTGACATGGGAGGAATGGTTGAACTGGCAGGGTATCGCGCCCGACAGAAGCTCAATCAGCACCTTGCAGATGGATCCCTCCCACCTCGCGATTGAAGCTGCGGTCCGCAGTATGGGCGTCATCCTCGAGAGCAGTATCCTCGTTGAGCGTCAACTGCTCACCGGAACCCTCGTCGCCCCGTTCCCGGACCTCAGCCGGCCAGGGCTCTCCTATTGGCTGTTCGCGCCGTCGCAAGGAAAACCCGGCTCCGCTGTTGATGCGGTTGCCGAGTGGCTGCAGGACAGTGCGGCGCGAAAAGATTCCTATTCGATCAGCTGACGATTTTTTAGAGAGTTCCGCCCGTCAGTTTAAAGTTGCGGCGATCCGACACCCGTCGCGAGTCAAGCCTGTGGCAGCCGCAGGTGCAATCATGCCTGAGTGATCGTGAGCGCATACGAAAATAGGGCGACCGTCGGCGTCTGCAAACCACTGAGAGATCAGGCGGAACGGACCAGATACATGCGACATGCCTCTTGAACTTCAACTTCGCACTCAAGAAATCTGGGAAGGCGGACGGCACTCCGGTCCAGGCGCGACTGAAATGCTATTCATCAATGGCGAGCAATTATATTCGCTTGTGCCACAACCACAAACTAGCCGAACTTACGACCAGTGAGAAACTCACAGAGTTTAAGCGCGGCCCGAAGAAAACAGCAAATCCAGTTTGGGCCACCTTCATCCAAGCAAGGGGGGTAGAAAAATGATGCATCCGTTCACCGTCACAACCGGTATTGCCGCAGCAGCGGCCACAGACGAGGATGGTCCCACGCGCCGGCAAGGCACCATCTCCCAGCGCGCGTTGCTCATTGCCGGCGTTGCCGGCGCTGGCTTGCTGACGAGCATTTCATGCATGGCCGCCGAGGCCCAGGCCGCTCCCGTCCAGACTGTCGAGACCGCTGAAAATCTCGTCGAGATCGTCGTCACCGCGAACAAGCGGGACGCGACGACGGTGCTCAAGGCGCCGACCTCGATCCAGGCCATTTCAGGCGAGACGCTGCAGAAGCAGGGCGTCATCGGCTTCATGGACGTGGCGGGAAAGATACCCGGCCTCGCCGTCCAGGACCTTGGCCCCGGCGACCGCAAATATGTCATCCGCGGGATCAGCTCGACCGGTGCTTCGACGACCGGCGTCTACTATGACGAGGCAGTGATCAGCGGCTCGAACGCCAATGACGGCGGCGGATTCCAGTCCGATATCCGCCTCTACGATCTGGATCGCATCGAGGTTCTGCGCGGGCCGCAAGGCACGCTCTACGGCGCCGGCTCGATGAGCGGCACGATCCGTTTCATCACCAAAAAACCCGATCTCAACGAATTCGGCGGCTATCTGAGCGGCGAAGTCTCCAGTACCAGCCACGGCGGCACCAACTACAACGCCAACGGCGCCATCAACCTTCCTGTCGTCTCCGATAAGGTGGCCCTGCGTCTGGTCGGCTGGGGTATCGACGACAGCGGCTTTGTCGATCAAATCCGTGTCGGCGCCGGCTTGAACAATCCGCTTGGCCTCGTTCGCAATGTCAACAATGACAATGTCCTTGGCGGTCGCGCCCTTCTGCGCATCCAGCCCAGCAGCGACCTTACGATCGACGCTTCGTACACGCGCCAGCATGCGACAACGAACGGCTCGTCGCGATACACGCCGGAAGGCATTACGGCCTTCGATGTGCCGGGGGCCCCCAGCATCCAGGGTTGTGATCTGTGCAACACGGACGTCGGCTGGACACCTCGCAAGGACAAGCTTGAAGTGTTTAGCCTGACGGCGAGTTACACGACCTCGTTCGGCACTTTCACGGCCACGACCAATCAGTTCAACCGAAATCATGACTACAATATCGACAATACGGCGATCCTGACGAGCTTCGGAGTTCCGCTTCCCGTCGTGACCTTTGAAACGGTCACGCGTAAGGTGAACTCGAGCGAACTCCGCTTCGCTTCGGACTTCGATTTTCCTGTCAATTTCGTGATCGGCGGCTTCCGCCAGCGCGAAACCTCGGACCTGGATATCGGTATGCTCGCCATCAATGGCGAGGGGCGGCCGATAGGCCGGTTCAGTCCGCTGAATTCTCAGGATGCGCTGCTGAACCCAGGCGTCGGCAGCACCGTTTTCGGTCGAACGGATTACCGCTCGGGAACCCAGTATGCGGCGTTCGGCGAGGCGACCTGGAATGTTACCGATAAGCTGAAGCTGATGGGCGGCCTCCGCTACTTTACGGAGACGCTGAACGGCGTCCAGCAGAACACCCACCTCGTCGGCGGCTTTCCCGAAGGCGTCGAAAGCCAGGCCCCTGTCGTAAACGACGAGCAAACCAACGATAAACTCACCATCAAGCTGAACGCCAGCTACACGTTCAACGAGGCCCTGCTCGTATATGCGACGGCTTCCCAGGGTTTCCGTTCCGGCGGTCTCAATCCGCCCAGCGTCTTCGGGCCCATTCCTCCCTCCTTCGGGCCCGACACGCTTTGGAACTATGAAATCGGCACCAAAGGTCGATTGTTCGATCGTCTTCTGGAATATCAGGTCAACGCCTATTGGATCGATTGGCAGGATATCCAGGTGCAGGAAGTGACCCAGGTTGCGGCGCTCCACTACATCGGCAACGCCGGCAATGCGGTTTCGAAAGGCATCGAGTTCGAGTTGACGGCTCGGCCGGTCCAGTATCTGACGATGAACCTCGCGGGATCCTTTCAGGACGCCTATCTGACGGAAGGCGCGACCCCGGCCGAGTTGGCGGAAAATCCCACCCGAGGGGTGACGGGCGACAAGCTGCCGGATGTACCGCGGGTCCAGTATTCGCTCGGCCTGGACTACACGGCTCCCCTGCCGTTTGACGGCGACTGGGCAGGCACCTTGGCGGCGGACATCAGCTACCAAGGCAAGCGCAACGCCTATTTCGAAGCGAATCCGTTCAACATCGAGCTGAAATCCTACACCCTTATCAATCTGCGTGCCGGGATATCGAACGAGCTTTGGCGCGCGACATTGTTCGTGCGTAACCTCACCAACAAGCGGGCGCAGGTCTCCGCGATCAATTCGAACCAGGATCCGCACGCGCTCATCACGGTCCGCCCGCGTACGTTCGGGCTGACGGTCACGCGCAACTTCTAGAACGCGCGGGACTGCTGCGAGGAAGAGAAGCGACAATCTGGCAGCCGGAGTTCCGAAGCGCGAGCGTTTTCGGAGCTCCGGCGAACCAATAGTCTAGGAAGAATGAAATGAGTGCGTCGGGCTCAACTGTGATCGATCCTCAGAAGCTGAAAGAAAAATATGCGGAGGAGCGCGACAAGCGGCTAAACTCTGCGGCCGGGCGGAAGTATGCGCTTGCGAAGGATCACGAGAGCAGCCTGACCGAGGATCTGTGGCGCAAACGCCAGAATGACCGGGCCCCGCGTAACGAAGAAATCGACGTTCTTGTGGTCGGCGGCGGCATGTCCGGCATCATGACCGCCACGCGGCTGATCCAGAACGGCGTGACGGACCTTCGCTTGATCGAACGCGGCGCGGAATTCGGAGGCACCTGGTACTGGAACCAGTATCCCGGAGCTGCGTGCGACAGCGAATCCCACATCTACCTGCCGTTCCTCGACGATACCGGCTACGTGCCGTCGCAGAAATATACCGGCCAGCCGGAAATTCAGGCGTACCTGAAGCAACTTGCTTCCTTCGGGGGCGTCACGCCGCGAGCATTGTTCAACACCAAGGCGCAATCACTTGACTGGGATGAGGATAGCCAGCGCTGGATCGTAAGAACCGATGTGGGCGATGAATTCCGTGCGCGTTTCATCGCACTTTGCGCCGGAAGCTTTCTGCAGCCGAAGCTGCCAGCGATAGAGGGTATTGAGACCTTCAAAGGTCACATGTTCCTGAATTCGCGCTGGGACTATGAGTATACCGGTGGCTCACCTGGCTACCCCCAGATGACGAAACTGCGCGACAAACGCGTGGGCGTCATCGGAACGGGCTGTTCCGCCGTCCAGTCGATTCCGCATCTTGCCCAATGGGCAAAGGAATTATACGTTTTTCAGCGTACCCCTTCGATGGTCAATTACCGCGCGAATGCGAAGACCGACCCCGAATGGGCCAAGTCGCTCGAGCCGGGCTGGCAGGAAAAGCGCATGGACAATTTCGAGGTCTGCCTGCTCACGCCTGCCGAAGCCGCGGAGGATCTCGTTGCCGACGCGTGGACGGAGATGGCGCGATCGATGACGGATCTTGAACGGGCGAAGGCGGCCGTGGGAGGAGCGGTCGCAGATGATGCAGAGCTCATGCAGGTCGCGGACTTCCTGACGATGGCGGGATACTGGGACCGGGTGGACGAGATCATCGCCGACAAAAAAACCGCCGAAGCGCTGAAGGCCTATTACTATGTGAACTGCAAGCGGCCGACATTCCACGACGAGTATCTTCCGGCGTTCAACCGGCCGAACGTGACGTTGGTGGATACGCAAGGGAAAGGGGTCGAGCGGATTGCACCGGAGGGCGTCGTCGTCGGCGGCGAGCTGTTTGAACTCGATTGCGTCATATTCGCGACGGGATTCGAGGTGTTCACGCACACCTACGTGACCGGAGAATATACGGTGACGGGCGCCGGAGGGCAGTCGTTGCAGGACAAGTGGAGCAAGCAATTCGGCACACTCCATGGCATGCTCACGCATGGTTTCCCGAACATGGTTCTGGTCGGCCACATGCGCGACGGAGGCGGGACGACCAACTCGAATTTTCCGTTTCACTACCAGTCCACTCACGTCGCGAAAATCATCAAGAGGACGATCGATTCCGGCGCCTCGAGTTTCGACGTGACCAAGGAGGCCGAAGACGGCTGGCGGCGCGCGATGAGGGAGAAGATGCCGCCGATCCAGCAATTTCTGGCCGATTGCACGCCCGGCTACCTGAACAATGACGGCAACGTGGACGATTCCACTTTGCGACTGACGATCTACGGTGGCGGTTCGCTGGAATATGCAGACATACTGAAGGATTGGCACGCGGGAGAGGGGTTCGAACGCGATCTGCACCTGGTCGGAAAATAAGATCGGAAGCCTTTCTGAACCATCGTTCGGCGCACTGCAGCTTGGGCCCCGAAGGTGTGTCCATCGAGCGCGAGGCACGACGGCTCGAAACTCATTCGTCGACTTGAAAGGGCCTTGTGTCGTGCGCTCATCCCGACGACAAGATTGCATCGCCTTTGGTGGTGCCGGACTGAAATTCAGTCGGACGTGATCGGATAATATTATATGTTCGCCAACTTGGTCCGCGTCATACTGGTCCCATCGGCAGTCTTCCTGTCCGTGTTGTTCGGAGGTTCGTTCGGATCGGGACGCGAAGTCGTCGAGTTCATGAGCGATAACGGCCCTGCCGGCGGATTCATTTCGATCGCGATCATCGCCGCAGTCTATTCGACCTGCCTGTTCCTCAGCTTCGAGCTTTCTCGGCTGTATAAAGCTTACGAGTATCGCGGCTTTTGCAAGCTCCTCCTGGGACGCGGTTGGGTCATATACGAACTGTTCATCACGCTTGCCGTGATCGTCGCTTTGGCGATCTGCGCATCGTCGTCGGGCGAGGTTCTGAACTCACGCTTTGGCTTTCCGACGCTTTTCGGCGGCTTCCTGTTGCTACTGCTCGTGGCTGCACTCAATTATGGCGGGCGCGACATTGTCGAGCGTTCGATGGTTGTCAGCGTGCTTGCGCTGGCGGCGCTATTGATTGTGCTGCTGGCCATTGTCCTCGCAACCAGGAGCGATGCCATAGCGAGCGCGTTCGAGTTCGAATCTTCGCTCTCGGGTGCCGTTCGGGACGGTTTCAAATATTCGATCACGAACGTCGGATTCATTCCACTTTTGCTCTTCTGTGGAACGCAACTGAAGAGCCGTCGCGAGACGTTGATAGCGGGCACGTTTGCCGGAGTGGCAGCGATCATGCCGGCCATCGTCTTTCACCTTACATTCCTCGCGGACTATCCGAACGTGCTTGGTCAGACCCTGCCCACTTACGTCATGATCGAAGCGCTGACTCCCGCACTGTTTCTCGACGCCTACGTACTCGTGCTGTTCGTTTTGATCGTGCAGACCGGTGTCGGGATGCTGCAGGGCGCTATCGAGCGCATCGATAGCTGGAGGAAGGAGAGTACAGGCGCCGGGCTGGGCAAGCTTGGTCATGCCGGCTTCGCAAGCGCCGCAGTTCTGGCCAGTGCGGCGCTCTCGTCGATCGGTCTGGTGAACTTGATCGCGCAGGGCTATAATTATTTGTCGATCATATTCGCCCTGATATTCGTTCTGCCGCTGTTGCTGGTGGGGATTCCCCGGATTGTCCGCGAAAGTCGAGCGAGTTCGAGCTGAGCGCTCGCGCGCCTGAAAGGTCGTCTGCACTGCCGTTAAGCGCAAATTGCTCTCGCATTTGAATGAGAAGATTTCGCCAATCGGGTCTCGCAAAATATGCTTACATCAACGGCAGGCTCAAAGCTCCGTGCTTTTCAGCACCGGGCATCGCAATATGGAGGGTGAAGGATATGCAATCCGGTTATTCGATGCAGATTCGCGGTGCGGTAGCGGTGCTGTTGCTGTGCAGCGGTGTTGTACCCGCGTTGGCGCAGCAACCCGCCATTGACGAGGATGTCGCCAGGCAGTTCGCGGAGGCCGCCAAATGTTCGCCGAGCGAGGTGACCGATCCTCAGGCTTTGCACATCAACGGGTCCAAGCCCTTCGTATATAAGCGGATCGGTGAGGCCAAGCTTCGCCTTCACGTCTTCACGCCTGCGGGACGAAAGGCGGGCGCCAGATCCCCGGCGGTTGTTTTCTTTTATGGCGGCGGATTCATCTTCGGCGATATCCGCAGATTCCAAACGCAGGCGACGCATTTGGCCCTTCGCGGCATCGTGACGGTCCTTGTCGACTACCGCGTCAAATGCAGGCACGGTTCTTCGATCTTGGACTCCATAGCAGATGCGAAATCAGCCATGCGCTGGGTGCGCGGGCATGCCGACGAATTCGGTATCGACTCCTCGAGAATCGCCGCTGCGGGAAGCTCGGCCGGGGGCCATCTGGCCGCAGCGACGGCGCTCGTTCCCGGCTTCGACGACCCCGCCGACGAGAAGATCGACGTGCGGCCTAATGCGCTCATTCTCTACAATCCCGGGCTCGACACCGGCGCACCGGCCGCCCGCGCGAGAATGGCGCTGTTACAGGGAAAAGCCGTCGCCGACCGCGGTCGCGAATTCTCGCCATTCGACCACATCGAGCGCGGTTTGCCCCCGACAATCATATTCCAAGGCACAGCTGACGTGCTTACGCCGATCGAGATTGCCGAACAGTTTTGCCTTCGCGCCGAGGCCCTGCAGTCTCAGTGCGAGTTGGTGAGCTACGACGGCGCGCCGCATGGGTTCACCGAAATCTGGATGGGTTTGGAAGACGCGTCTCTTGGAGTGAAAACCGAAGAGTGGGCAGAGGACACGATGCGTCGCACCGATGCGTTTCTTACCAAGCTAGGATGGCTGCCTCAGCGATAAACGAGCCCGGATCCGTCCACAAATGCCTAACCCCGGATCGGTGTCATGTTAGTCTTGGCCCAGGTCTCGTCGATAAACACGAAGCGCTTGAGATCAAGCCCGCCCTGTCACTTCTTACACCGCTCTCTCCTGCGCGCAATCTTCGGCCATAATTGCTCGAATTGGGCCACCAGCATGCCGTCCGCAGTTGTTGTTTTTTTGAGGTTGAGTTCGTAGAAACACCGTATTGTGGCAGCGGTCGCAACTTGACCGGATGTCTCGTTGAGCAGGTTGTCGCACTTGTGCGTCGAGGCACGGAACGATTGATCTCGACGCCGATATCAATCGCTACCTCGACTTTAAAATTCCGTCGTACAGGGGAAAGCCGCTCACGATGCGCTACCTCATGACGCATACCCCCGGCTTCGAACTCGTGATGCGGGATCTGTTCAGTTCCAAGTCCGATGGCAGGAGCTTGGAGACAAGCTGAAGCTGTGGGTGCCCGACAGGCTTTATGCACCGGGGACCACACCGACCTACTCCGCTCGACATGTCGCGTTCGAGCTTTCGCCAACCTCTGCCCGAACCGCTCGCAAGGAATCTTTCAAGGGGTATTTGCTCGGGTCGGATACGCCTTTTCCCTACGAATATACAGCCCATGTTCCGGCCGGGGCGCTAGCCTCCACCGCCACTGACATAGCCCGTTTCATGATCGCCCATCTCAACCAAGGAGCCCTGCAGGAAAACCGTATCCTGCAGGCCACGACGGCCCGCCTGATGCATACCACGCCTTATGCCATGCTGCCGCCGCTGCACGGCATGGGTTTCGGTTTTTACCAACATGATATCAATGGCCGCCGTGTGATCTTCCATGACGGCGACACCCGCTTTTTCCACAGCCAGCTCAATCTGTTCGTCGATGAGAATGTCGGCATCTTCGTGTCGGTCAACAGCACCGGTCGCGACGGTGCCGCCGACATCCTGCGCGCCGCTCTCTTCAGGACGTTCGCAGACCGGTATTTCCCGTACATGGAGGCTGATGGTCAGGTCGATTCCAAGATTGCAGCGCAGCACGCGCGAGCGATGGTCGGCCATTATGTTGTGAGCGACCGCTCTTCCTCCAACTTTCTCGCCATAAACCGCTTTAGCCCGTCTTATTCACCGGGAGCATGGGATGGGGTTGGCGGACGTGGTGTAAGTTACTGATCTGGAATAGAGAACGGGTGCTTACGCCATCCCT
>NZ_JACHNZ010000024.1 GCF_014199685.1 Sphingosinicella soli
GAGCGAAACTCGCGCTCAACATCAACCGATCGCCACGCCGCGGTGGGGTCCCTTTTGCACGCCGATCGGGGGTCCCTTTTGGACGCCGATTGACACGCGATTTCGCGCGGTACTTCGGTCTCCTCTGCTACCCAGTCCCGAAAACTGGACCTAAATCCATGCACTGTGGCAGGACATTCCAGGCCGCGCACCATCTGTAGCAGCGCCATGTCCGATAACTCCGCGCCTGATAGAGCCCCTGGAAAAACCAGATCGCAATCTCGTTGGCGAAGCACCTTGGCGGCCCGAAACACTTCGGCTGCCTGGCGTGAAAGCGGTACAACATGCGTTACACCCGCCTTCATTCGCTCGGCCGGCACCGTCCACACAGTAAGGTCGTCATCGAGTTCCGACCATTTGGCACCCCTGACCTCCCCGGATCGCGTCGCGGTCAAAATTACGGCTTCGAGGGCCAGCCTACTGGCGCACAGATCTCGTCGCCGTAGATTCACGAGAAACGCCGGCACATCCGCATACGGCAGCGCGGCGAAATGGCCGGTCTTCCTTGGCTGGCGCGGAAGCCCCTTCGAGAGGGATCGTGTCGGCGCTTCTGTTGGTCTGAAGCCGCTAGAATATGCCCAGTCCAGAACCGTCCCGATACGTTGCCTCACCCGTCGCGCGGTTTCCGGGATATCGAGCCAGATCTCGGCGAGAACGTCGCGGATCAACGGCCCATCGATTTGGTCAACCTTGAGCTTGCCGAGCTTCGGAAACGCGTAGAGTTCGAGGGTCTTCAGCCACTGCTTCGTGTGCTTGCCGTTCTTCCAGCCCTTGACGAGTTCTGCGTGAGCCAATTTCGCCGCCGCTTCGAAGGTCGGGATGACGATTTCGACTTTTTTTCGTTCCTCCAGAGGATCGACGCCCGAGGCAGCCAGCTTCTTGATCGCGGCAGCCTCAAGACGAGCGTGTCGTAGGCTCACGTGACGCAGTTGCCCCAGCCCGATGTCTCGGCGCCTGCCGTTGATCTGGATGCGCATCAGCCAGCTTTTGCCGCCTGATGGCGAGATCTGGAGCAGCAAACCGTCCCCATCCGAATATCGGCCGGGTTCTGACAGCTCCTTGACCAGGTCGGACGTGAGTTTTCCCATGGCCTGAATATATCAACTACGAAGGCAGTTTTGAACCCCCTGAGGCCACCCCAGCCCCACACTCAGCCCCACATCAGTTTTCGGACAAGCGCGAATAGCCACGAACGTGTACGGCTTCTTTCTGTTATATTTCAGTGGTTTGATGGGATTTTCGGACGGCGGCGAACGCCTGTGAATGGCAAAATGGCGGAGCGGGAGGGATTCGAACCCTCGATACGCTTTTGACGTATACTCACTTTCCAGGCGAGCGCCTTCGACCACTCGGCCACCGCTCCGCATCGCTGGGGAGAGCGCCTTACCGCCCATCGCGGGGGTTCGTCCAGCCCTCATTGCAAATGGTGCCTCCCGTAGCGGCATGAAAGCCGCTATCCTGGTGACGCCAGCCCCGGAATGCGGGGTGTTATGGGAGGAAAACCATGATGATGCGTGACTGGTGTGTCGGAATGGCAGCATTGACGCTCGCGGGCTGTGCGGCGTCTTCCGAGCAGGCGCCCGCTCCCGCCCCTGTCGTCAATACCCTCTGGACGGGGCAAACTGTGGCAGGGGACGCCCCGGCGGCAGGCTCCCGGTTCGAGTTGATGTTCGGCCCCGACGGACGCATCAGCGGACGCTCGGGTTGCAACAGTTTCGGGGCAGGCTATGCGCTGAACGGCGCGGCGCTGCAGGTGCACCCGCCGATAATCGGCACGAGAATGGCGTGCTCCGAGGCGGTGATGGCGCAGGAAGCACGGTTCCTGGCAATAATCGAGACAGCGACGACCGCATCGGTCGGCACCGACAGCATGTTGACCGTGACCGGGCCCGATGGACGCGCAATACGCTTTGCCAAGGCTGACGTGCCGTCAAACCAAAGCAGCAGTCACGCGAACTCGGCCATGCCGATGCCCACACCCTCGCACGTCGTGATGCGCTGCGGCGACGAACAACTCCGCGTTCGCATTGAGGGCGACACGGCCGAAGTGGTTCTGGACGACGGCAGCGAAATGGTGCTGCCCAGGCTTGAAGGCGAAACAGGCGCGGCTCAAACCTACACCAACGGACGCATGACGCTGCAGCGTGTCACAGAGCCGCAACACGGCTTCCGCTTCGCGCGCGGGCGCATGGCGCTGATGCCCTGCATACTCGCCCAGAACTGAGGGCCTGCCGTTTAACGGCCGATCTCAGAACTGGAACGACACCGTCGCGCCGTAAGTCCGCGGCGGTTGATACGTGTTCAGCTGTTGCTGGAAAGGCGCGAACGCAACGATGTGGTTTTTCACGAGCTTGTCGGTCAGATTCATGCCCCACACGGCGACTTCCCAACGATCATCCGCCGAACGCACGGCGAGCCGGCCATCGAGCATTCCGTAAGACTTCTGGACTTCGAGCGGTGTGTTCGACGCTTCGAAGAATATCTTCGAACGGTAGGACCAGCCGACGCGACCGAACAGGTTGATACTGTCGGTAACAGGCACCTCATATTGACCCGCGAGGCCGATCTGGTGCTTGGGCGCACGCGGCAGGCGGTTGCCGGTAAAGTCGGCGGTGGCGCCATCCGCGAAACTGTCGAATTTCGCATCGAGTCTGCTGTAGCTCGCATCGATGCGGAACCCTTCGAAAAGCTGAGCGACAAATTCCGCTTCGACACCCTCGATCTTCGCCGTTGCAGCATTGCCGATCACGACACAGCACAGCGGCACCAGCTGCGAGACCTGAAGATCCGTATAGTCGGTGCGGAACGCAGCGACGTTCAGCTGCACGCGGTTATCGAAGAAGCGGGATTTGAAGCCTGCCTCGTAATTCCATGCAAACTCGGGATCGTAAGGCGTCGCGGCGCTGGAGCCTGTTCCCGCTGTGCCCTGGAACCCGCCGCTCTTGAAGCCGCGCGCAGCACTCGCATAGATCATCACGTTGTCGCTGACTTTGTAATCGGCGGCAAAGCGCGGCGTGAACGCCCGCCAGCTTTCGCGGGCACGCACATCAAAGGGTACGCTGAGCGGCGGCGGAAGACCCGGCCCCTCGACCAGAATGCCCTGCAGATGGGCGCGCTTGGATTCCCATGTCATGCGCGCACCGACGGTCAATGTCAGGCGATCGGTGACGGCGAGATTGGCCTGACCGAACAGCGCAAAACTATCTGAATCGACATCCTGCGGGAACGCGTTTCTTCCCTGCTGCGCCGGCGCCGGGAATGTCTGCTCGAGCATCTCGTTCCGCTCGATATTCTCGGTCAGGAAATAGAGACCCATCACGCCGCTCAAGCGGTTATTGAACGTCTTGAACGCGAGACGAAGCTCCTGGCTGAACTGCTGCGATTCTTCGACATTCTCGTTGATCGATTCGATCTGGGTCGGCGGATTTACCGGATTGCTGAAGAAGGCGTCGCGGTGGCTGTAATCCGCTTTTCTCCATGCCGTAATCGACGTGATCTCGCCCATCGGGCTATCGAGCGTGACCGTGGCGGAAAGCCCGCCGACTTCGCGCTTCAGAAACCCGTCATCGACCGCATTCACGACGCGGGGATCGGGATCGACACCCACGCAGTGTACCCCGCCATTGAACGACGCGTTGCATACATTGTCGCGGGGCTGCCCCAGCGTATCCTGCTTGGTGTAGTCGCCGCTGAGGACAATATCGACGACATCACTCGGCGCCAGCCGCACCGAAAGGCGTCCGCCCCAGAGATCTTCATCGTCCACGCGATTTCCGGTCGTGGCGTTGCGTGTGTATCCATCACGGCGGATTCTTGTAAATGCTCCCGAAACCGCTGCGATATCCGAAAGACCATAATTGAAACGCCCCAGCAGTTCGAGGCGGTCGTAATTGCCGTAAGAGACCGTTCCGCCGACGAAGTTTTCCTTGAAGTCCGGCTTCCGGCTGACAAGGCTGATCGCGCCGCCTACGACGTTCTTGCCGAACAGCGTGCCTTGCGGGCCGCGCAGCACTTCGACACGCTCGAGATCGTAGAGATTGAGATTCGATCCACCGCCACGCCCGATGTAGACGCCGTCGACAAACATCACTACCGAGGCGTCGCCGCCTGCGTTCGAGTTGATGCCTTCCGTCCCGATGCCGCGGATCGCGAAATTGGGCTCCCCGGGATTCACCTCACTTGATGTCAGGCCCGGCGTGTATTGTGCCAGATCGCGCACGGATTCGATGCGCGCATCGCGAAGTTGCGACGCTGAAAACGCGCTGATCGCAATAGGAACATCCTGCAGATTTTGTGCGACGCGCTGCGCAGTCACGACGATTTCTTCAAGGCCCTGCGTCGAAGATGGCGTTTGCTCCTGCGCCAGTGCCGCGCCGCTTCCGGCTGTGAGCGCCAGACATGACACAACATGCATGAAACGACATATCGCCATGTTTATCTCCTCCCCGATTTTTCGACCACTTTTGAGAGCCGTATTGCGTTAAGGTCGCACGAATGTAATTAGATGTCTAAGGGTTTTTTCGAGGTGTTTACGGGAGACGATCATGTCGTTGAGCAGCCGGCCGCTGTGTCGTGTATCGATCACACTCGAGGCCGGAGCGCCTATCGTAATCGGAGCGTCACCGTGGCGGAACCGGCGCGTCAGTCATATCACCGGAGGCAGCATCGACGGTGAGCGGCTGCGCGGGAGGGTTGAACCGGGCGGCGGCGACTGGTCGGAATTGGGTATGACTCCGGAAGGCGACGGCCTGACGCTTCTCGATGTTCGCTCGCTATGGAAGACTTATGATGATGCGCTCGTTTACGTGACATATCAGGGCCGATTGACGATCCCCGCGGCAGTTTTGCCTGCGTTCCGAGACCCCGAGGCGCTGAGGGCGCTCGACCGGGCGCAATATTACTTTCGCATCACACCGCTCTTCGAAACTGCAGACCCGCGATATTCCTGGCTGAACGGTCTCGTCGCTGTCGGTATAGGGACGCGCACCCCTCACGGCGTCGATTATGACGTTCACGAATTGCTTTAGACGATGTCCGAGCCCGCCGTTCCGATTGCCGCAGCAGACGAGGAAGGCTCGGATGCCTACGCGTGGTGGGTCGTCTTCGTCCTGCTGCTCGCCTACACGTGTTCGTTCATCGATCGCATGATCCTGACGCTGCTCGTGGCCCCGATCCGCGCGGATCTCGGCATCTCGGACACGCAGATGAGCCTTCTTGTGGGCTTTGCATTTGCCGTTCTTTACACTGTGGCGGGCATTCCTCTCGGCTATATCGCGGATCGGGGTAACCGGCGGCGGCTGATCGCGGCAGGCATCACGGGCTGGAGCGCGATGACCGCGGCGTGCGGCCTGGCTCCCAACTATCTTTCGCTGTTTCTGGCCCGGGTGGGTGTCGGCATCGGAGAAGCGACGCTATCCCCCGCCGCCTATTCACTGCTTTCCGATTATTTCCGCAAGGACAAGCTCGGCCGCGCGGTCGCCGTCTACTCGATCGGCGTGCCGCTCGGTTCGGGGATCGCGCTGATGCTCGGCGGCGTCATCGTCGATATTGCGACGAACATGCCGCCCGTCGATCTCCCGGGCATCGCAGACGCGGCGCCATGGCGGCTGGTGTTCTTCATGGCCGCGCTTCCCGGCCTCGCCGTAGCATTGCTCATGCTCCTTGTGCGCGAACCGGCGCGAAAGGGTGCGCGCGTTAAAACCGGTCGCGGGTTCGGCGGCGTTTTCGCTTTCGTGTGGCAACACCGCGCCGCGTTCGGACCCCATTTTCTCGGCCTGTCACTGCTCACGCTCGTCATTTACGGCTACATGGCCTGGATACCGACCTTCTTCGCGCGCAGCCACGGCATGGCACCCGCCGACGCCGGGTTCTGGTTCGGCATCATCCTCGCCGCCGGCGGCGCCCTCGGATTGCTTGCGGGCGGCGCATTCGCCGACAAGCTGTTTCGGAGCGGACGCAAGGACGGCCATCTCATCACCATCCTCGCCGCGACGATCGGGGCCGCGCCCTTCCTCGTACTGGCGCCTCTCATGCCGAGCGCTACGCTCGCCTTCCTGTGTCTCGCCCCCGCGATGCTCATCGCTTCGATGCACGGCGGCGTTGCCGGCGCGGCATTGCAACTCATCACGCCGAACCGCTTCCGCGCGCAGGTGACGGCGCTCTATTTCTTCGTTGCAAACCTCATCGGCTTCGGCCTCGGCCCTACGGCCGTCGCCGCAATCACGGATTACGGCTTCGGCAGGGACGATGCCCTTGCCTCATCACTTGTCATCGTGGCTGTGGCCGCGCTTCCCGCCTCCGCGCTTCTCATCGCATGGGGCCGCGCACCGTTCCGCCGCAGCGTCGCCGCTATGGAAGCGGAGGAGCAGGTCGCCTAGCGGGGCTCGGCCGAAACCCGCACGAGCAGCTTGCCGTCGTGCGCACCGCTGAACAGCAATTTCAGGATGTCCGGGGCGTTTTCGAGTCCGTCCCGAATATCCATACGGTATTTGAGCAGGCCCTTTTCGAGCCAGGCGCCGATCGCCGCATACGCCTCCGGGTAACGCCGCCAGTAATCGCTGACGATGAACCCCTCGATCCGCGCGCGCTTCATCAGGACGTTGCGAAACATGGCAGGACCGCCGCCCTGCTCGATTTCATTATAGGTCGAGATGAGACCGCAAACCGCAATGCGCGCGTTGATGTTGATGAGCGTCAGCGCCGCGTCGAGAATCTTCCCGCCGACGTTATCGAAATAGACGTCCACGCCTTTGGGGCACGCTGCCGAAATCGCGCCGACCAGATCGGCGTCCCGGTAGTTGACGGCAGCATCGAAGCCGAGTTCATTCGTGATCCACGCGCATTTTTCTGCAGATCCGGCGATGCCGACAACACGGCAGCCCATGAGCTTCGCCATCTGCCCCACAAGCGATCCCACGGCCCCCGCCGCCGCCGAAACCAGCACGGTTTCACCCGGACGCGGCTTTGCGACCTCGAACAATCCGAAATAGGCAGTTGCGCCGATGTTGCCGAGCGGGCCCATGAAGGCGGCGAGCGGCAAGCCGCCGGGCTCGACGCGGCGCAGCGCCTTGCCGGACACGGCGGCATAATCCTGCCAGCCGCCCTGCCCTGTCACGATATCGCCGACAGCCAGGCCTTTCGCGCGCGAAACTTCCACAACGCCCAGTGTACCGCCGCGCATCACATCACCGATCGCAACCGGCTCCATGTACTGGTCAACATCGGACATCCAGATGCGGTGCGTCGGGTCGATCGAAAGGTAGATGTTGCGTACCAGCACCTCGCCCTCGCCGGGCTCGGGGAGGGGCCCATCCTCGAAGGTCAGCAGATCGCGCTCGATCTCCGTCTGCGGCCGGTTTGCGAGAATCCATCGGCGGTTACGGATCGGAACATGCTGGGCCATCTCTTTCCTCATATGGTTAGCAGCACATCCTTAGCATACTAATATTATTCGAAAACCTCCGTAGTGACACCTCGGTCACCCAAGCCGCCATACGTGCCGCGAGGCAGAACAGTTCCTACGCCGTAAAGGTGCCCGCGTAGCGCTTGCGCAGTTCCGATTTCATGATCTTGCCCATCGCGTTGCGCGGCAGTTCGGCGAGCACGTGGATCGCCTTGGGCTGCTTGAAACGCGCGAGACCGGCACCTGCGGCGGTTTCGAGTTTCGTGACATCGAAGTCTTCACGATCGACGATGACGGCTGCGACCACCGCCTCGCCGAAATCGGGATGCGGCACGCCGAATACCGCGACATCGACAACACCCTCCACCTCGGCGAGCGCGATCTCCACCTCGGCAGGATAAACATTGAAGCCGCCCGAAATGATCAGATCCTTCGATCGCCCGGCGATGCTCACCCGTCCTTCGCTATCCTTGAAGCCGGTGTCGCCGGTGCGAAAGAAACCATCGGGATGGAAACTCTCCGCCGTCGCCTCCGGCCGCCGCCAATATCCGGCACACAGGTTCGGCCCCTTGATCTCGATCTCTCCCACTTCGCCCGGAGGCAATGCGCGGCGATCCGCATCGACTATGTCGAGCGATACGCCCGGCAGCGGAAACCCCACCGTTCCGGCGATCCGCCCTTCCTGCTCGTAGCGGTTTGACGTGATCATCAATGCTTCGGTCATGCCGTATCGTTCGAGGATCCGGTGTCCCGTGCGGGCTTCGAACGCATCGAACACCGACGGCAGCAAAGGTGCAGACCCACTGACGAATAGCCGGATCGACGCGCAAGCGGCCCGGTCGAACGCTTCGTCGGCGAGCAGGCGGGCGTAATACGTCGGCACGCCCATGAAAACACTCACCCGCCCGAGCTTTGCGATCACCTGCTCCGCGCTGAATTTCTGCAGCATGACCAGCGTGCACGCGTTGTAGAGCGCCAGGTGCAGCGCCACGAACAGGCCGTGCGCGTGGAACAGCGGCAGCGCGTGCAGAATCGAGTCCTCGGGCGAAAAGCGCCACGCCTCGTTGAGTGCCGCCACATTGCTGGAGAGATTGCCGTGCGTCAGCATCGCCCCCTTGGACCGGCCGGTGGTGCCGGACGTGAACAGGATCGCGGCAAGGTCGCCCTCCTCCACGGTTTCGACGGCGAGGTCCGGTTCGAGCGTCAGGGCGAGCGCGGGAAGCGACCCCGTTCCGTCGGGTTCCAGCGTCATGCGCCGGACCGGCGCGGCGGCTTCGTCGGGCACAGGCGTCGCCGACGCGTGAATGAGAAGCACCGGATCGGCATCTTCGATCAGCAGCGCGACTTCAGCCGCCGTGTACGCGGCGTTCATGGGCACGAAAACGGCGCCTGCCGCGAGCACCGCGAGATAGGTGTAGACGAATGCGGGCGAGTTGTCGGTTTTCACGATGACCCGATCGCCGCGCTTCACACCGAGTGCGGCGAGCGCCGCCCGATATCGTCCCGCCATGAGGGGGAGGCCCGCATAGTCGATAAGCGGCGCATCGTTCCATACGATCGCGGGCTTCGCGCCCGCACCGGCCTGCCGTGCGTAAAAGATCGCGGCGAGGTTTGCCGACATGTGTTTTGTCCCCGATTGTTCCTCTGCCGTTTAACCCGATCCGACCCCTGAATCGCAATCGCTATTGACGGGAGGGCGCAACGGACGGGAGGATGGGGCCTTCATGATAAACCTGCGCCATATCGAAATTTTCCACGCCGTTTACAGCAACGGCTCCGTCAGCGCGGCGGCGCGCGCGCTCAATGTATCGCAGCCTTCGGTGACGAAAGTGCTTCGCCATGCCGAGATGCTGCTTGGTTTCCCGCTGTTCGAGCGTGCCAAGGGCGGGCTTGTGCCGACCGAGGACGCGCACACGCTGTTCGCCGAGGTCGCCGAGATCCAGACGCGCGTCTATTCGCTGCGGCAGGCGAGCCAGAACCTGCGGCACGGGCGAGGCGGCACGCTGCGCATTTCCGCTCTGCCCTCGCTCAGCCTCGGCGCACTGCCGGAGGCCGTCGCCCGCTTTCTCGGCGACCACCAGGGCGTCAGCTTCGATCTGCAGACCGTTCATCACGATGACATGGTCCGCAAGCTCTACGAACGCGAATCCGACATCGTCGTCAGTTACGAGGTGCCGCCCGCTGCGCCGGTCTCCCACCGCTGGCTCGGGGAGGGCGAACTCGTCGTGCTCTACCGCGAGGCGGACATGCCCGATGCGCCGCCCCGCATCCCGCTCGACCTGCTGAGGGGGCGACCGTTCATCAGCCCGATGCAGAGCGGGCCGATCGGGAACCTGCTCTCTGCCGAACTTCAGCGCGTGGGCGTCGAACTTGACGAAGTTGTCTCGGCGCGGACGTTCTACATCGCGTCTGCTCTGGTGAAGGCCGGTGTCGGCATGACGATCGTCGACAATTTCACGGCGCAGGCGGCGCAGGCGCCCGGACTGTCCTTCCGCCCGATCCAGCCGTCGCTGGCGTTCGACATCCATGCCGTCCATCTTCAGAACCGCCCGCCTTCGGGCCTTGCGACGGCTTTTCTGAAGGTGCTGAGCGAGGTCATCGAGGCCCTATAGACGGGCGTTATAGGGATGGAGGCGCTTGATATGAAGGCGCCCGCACCCGCCGCGTCTATCGCATCGGAGCAAGCTGCATGGCAAAAGGTGCACGATGATCCCCAGTCCGTATTTTCTCTATCTCGGTCACTCGAACGACGAGATCGGGATCAAGACCTCGCGCGGGCTCGCGGTGTTCCGCGGCGAGGACTGCGTCGGCGAATTCCGCCACGATGATTGCAGCCTCACGCTCGGCCTCCCCCGCATGACCTTTGCGGAGGCCGTTTCGGCGGGGGCGAAAACGCTCGTGCTCGGCATTGCGAACGCAGGCGGAAAGCTGGGCGAGGATCTGGTGGAGGACGCGCTTGCCGCGCTCGATGCTGGTCTCAACATCGCCTCGGGCCTGCACCAGCGCCTGCGCGATGAACCGCGCCTCGCCGCCGCCGCGAAGGCAAAAGGCCTTGCGCTGTTCGACGTGCGCGACCCCGCGTCCGACCTTCCGATCGGCGACGGCAAGCCGCGCGCGGGCAAGCGCCTGCTCACCGTCGGCACGGATTGCTCGGTGGGCAAGATGTACACCACGCTTCACCTCGCCCGCGCGCTGCAAGCGCGGGGCGTGCGCGCCGATTTCCGCGCGACCGGCCAGACCGGCATTCTGATCGCGGGCGACGGCGTACCGCTGGATGCCGTGGTCGCGGACTTCATTTCGGGCGCCATCGAGTCCATCTCGCCTGCGCGCCACGACGGCGGCTGGGATCTCATCGAAGGCCAGGGCTCGCTTTTCCACCCCTCGTTCGCGGGCGTTTCCACCGGCCTGCTGCACGGCGCGCAGCCCGACGCGCTCGTGCTGTGTCACGAGCCGAATCGGCCCCACATGCGCGGCCTGCCGCATTACCGGCTGCCTGACCTTGCCGACTGTCTCGAAGCCAACCTTCGTACCGCGCGCCTCACCAATCCGCACGTGAAAGCCGTGGGCATCGCGCTCAACACCTCGAAGCTCACACCCGATGCGGCGGCGCGGTTCTGCGCGGAAACGTCGGACGCTTTCGGCTTGCCTTGCGTCGATCCCGTCACCATGGGCGTGGAACCGATCATCGACTGGATGCTAAAATGCGAACTCTCAGCGCCCGCAGCGACAGCTTTCCGCTAGTCGCGCCGTTCCGCATCTCGCGCGGGGTCAAGACCGCCGCCGATGTCGTCACCGTCGAAATCGCCGCCGACGGCCATGTCGGCAGAGGCGAAGGCGTGCCCTACCCGCGCTACGGCGAAACCATCGAAAGCGCGCTTGCCGCGATCGAAACCGTGCGCGCCGCGCTTGAAGCCGGAGCAGGCCGCACGGAAATCAGCGCGCTGATGCCGCCCTCGGCCGCGCGCAACGCGGTCGATTGCGCGCTCTGGGATCTCGAAGCCCGACTCGCGGGCACCAGCGTCACCGCCCTGCTCGGTCGCCCCCCGATCGCGCCGACGCCGACGGCGCTCACCATCAGTCTCGATACGCCCGAAGCGATGGGCGCCGCCGCGCTGAAGCTCGCCGGGGTTCCGCTCATCAAGATCAAGGTCGATCGCAGCGATCCCGCCGCGCAGATCAAGGCGGTGCGCGCCGCTGCTCCGAAGCCCAGGCTCATCGTCGATCCGAACGAAAGCTGGACGATCGCGGAGGTCCGCGAGCTTCAGTCGCTGCTCGTCGATCTGCGCGTCGATCTGCTCGAACAGCCGCTTCCGGCGGCCGAAGACGCCGCGCTCGAAGGCTTCCGTTCGGCCGTGCCGATCGCCGCCGACGAATCCGCCCACGTCGCGGCCGACCTGGATGCGCTGATGCAGAAATACCAGGTGGTCAACATCAAGCTCGACAAGACCGGCGGCCTCACCGCCGCGCTCGAACTGGCAGACGCGGCAACGGCAAAGGGAATGGGCCTGATGACCGGCTGTATGGTCTGCTCGTCGCTCGCCATCGCGCCCGCGCTCATCGTCGCCGCGAACGCCGCGTTCGCCGATCTCGACGGCCCGGTATGGCTTGCGAACGACCGACCCGGCGGCGTCAGGTGCACCGACGGGATCCTGAGCCCGCCGTCGTTGTGGGGCAGCGCATAGCCCTGGGTTATGGGGCGGCAAAGCCAAACAATCGCCTGCCCGCTTTCCTTTCAGATGCCGTCCTTGCACAGTCTGCCCCGCGAACGACAGGTACGGGCCGGAGGGGGTTGTGCAATGGCGGTTTCAGGTTCAAGAGGTGTTTTGCACATCGTGCTGGCTGCCGGCGCGCTTACAGCCTCGTCGGCATTCGCACGTCCCGCCGCTGCCGAAGCGGATATCGTTCTGAAAGGCGGCACGATCCATACGGGAACGGCTGCGCCTTTCGTGGGCGATGTCGCGATCACGGACGACCGCATCACCTTTGTCGGCAAGGCCGCCCCGGCCGGTGCGAAACGCGTCATCGACGCCGAGGGGCTGGTCGTTGCGCCCGGCTTCATTGACGCGCACACGCATGTCGGCGACATGATCGCCGGAAACGATGCGGCCGAGAGGCTCGTCCTGCCCTTCCTGATGCAGGGCGTCACCACCGCGTTCATCGGCAACGACGGCGGCGGCGATATCGATACGGCGGCAGTGCTCGGCAGCGCAGCGACGCGGCCCGTCGGCATCAACTATGCGACTTTCGTGGGCTTCGGCGCAGTGCGAAAGGCCGTTGTCGGCGAGGCCGACCGCGCGCCCACCGCCGCCGAACTCGGCGAGATGAAAACCATCGTCGGCAAGGCGATGTGCAGCGGCGCGCTCGGCTTTTCGACGGGGCTCTTTTACGCCCCGCAGAACTTCGCCAAGCAGGACGAGGTTGTGGCACTGGCGAAGACTTCGGCCGCGCACGGCGGGATCTACGACAGCCATATCCGCGACGAATCCAGCTACACGGTCGGCCTTTCCGGGGCGATCGACGAGGCGCTGACCGTGGGCCGCGAGGCGGGCATGCCGGTCCATATCGCGCACATCAAGGCACTGGGCGTCGATGTTCACGGGCAGGCGCCCGCGATCATCGCGAAGATAAATGCCGCACGCGCCGCCGGGCAGGTCGTGCATGCCGATCAGTACCCGTGGTCGGCGTCCGGCACGGCGCTCTCCGCCGCGCTGCTGCCGCGCTGGGCCGAAGACGGCGGCCGCGAGGCGATGCTGAAACGCTTCGACGAGCCTGAAACGCTTGCCCGCATCCGCACCGAGATGCGCGAGAACCTGCGTCGGCGGGGAGGCGCGGCGTCGCTGCTGCTGACCCGCGGCCCCGACGACGTTGTCGGCAAGACGCTGGAAGAGATCGCCGCGCAAACCGGCGCCGATCCCGTCGATGCCGCCGTCGCCGTCATGCGCCGCGGCCCGACGGGCGTTGCCTCGTTCAACCAGACCGAGCCCGACATTGCGGCCTTCATGAAACAGCCGTGGGTGATGACGAGTTCGGACGGCTCAACCGGCCATCCGCGCCTTTACGGCTCCTACGCGCGCAAGTACGACAAGTATGTGAAGACGGATAAGGTCATTTCACTCGGGGATTTCATCGCGCGCAGCACCGCCCTTCCCGCAGAGACGTTCTCGCTTGAAGGACGCGGCGTGCTGAAAACCGGCGCGTTCGCCGATGTCGTGGCCTTCGATCCCGCCACGTTCGCGTCCCGCGCCGATTACGCGCAGCCCACGCTGTTTGCGACGGGCGTTCGCACGGTGATCGTCAACGGCAAGGTCGCCGTTGAAAACGGCGCGCCGACGGGCGTCGCTGCGGGCCGGGGATTGCCGCGCACGCCGAAGGCCGGAAGCTGCCCGTGACGCTTATCAGGGGGTGGTTCCGCATCGCGCTCTGGAAGCGGGTGCTCGGCGCCCTCGCGCTCGGTCTCGCGTTCGGTGTGTTCTGGCCGTCGGCAACGGACTCGGTCGCGATTCTCGGCGACCTTTTCATCCGGCTGATCCGCATGCTCGTGGTGCCGATCGTGTTCGTCACCATCGCATCGGGCGTCGCGTCGCTGGGTGATCCCAAGCGGCTCGGCTCGGTCGGCGGACGCACGGTCGGACTGTTCGCGATCACGACCGCCATCGCGGTTTCCATCGGCATGATCATCGCACTGATCGTCGAGCCGGGGATCGGCGCCAATCTCGGCGGCGCTGAACCGCGGCCGCTGGGCACGCCCAAATCCCCTTACGACCAGCTCGTGGGCATCGTTCCCACCAATATTTTCGAATCGCTCATCGCGGGCGACATGCTGGCGATCATCTTCTTTTCGCTGCTGCTGGGGATCGGCACGATCCTCGCGGGCGATGCCGGAAAACCGCTGGCGGGCCTGCTGCAATCGGCGGCGAACGTGCTGTTCCAGATGATCCGCGTCATCATGGAAGCGACGCCGTTCGGTGTTTTCGCGCTGACCGCAGGCGCCATCGCCGCGAACGGCCTTGCCGTTTTCACCAACATCGGTCTGCTCGCGCTCTGCGTCGTGCTGGGTTCGCTGGTCCAGATCGTATTCGTGCACAGCACGCTGATCCGCGGCATCGTGGGCATGCCGCTCAAGGTTTTCTACCGGGGCATCGTGGATGCGCTCGCGGTCGCCTTTTCCACGTCGTCGTCGTCGGCGACGCTGCCGGTGGCGCTGCGCGTGGCGCGGGACAATCTGGGCGTCAGCACCGCCGTGGCCTCGACTGTGCTCCCGATCGGCGCCAGCATCGGCAAGGACGGAACGGCGATGTATGTCGGCCTGCTCAGCGTCTTCAGCCTGCAGGCGCTCGGCATCGTCCCTGACCTGGGGATGCTCGTCGTCATCTTCGTCACCGGCGCGCTCGCTGCGTTCGGTACAGCGCCGATCCCCTCGGCCTCGCTCTTCATGCTCGCCGCCGTTCTCAATTCGGTCGGCATCACGATGGAACAGGCCGCGCTGATCGTCGGCTTTATCCTGCCGTTCGACCGCCTGCTCGACATGACGCGCACGGTGCCCAACGTCTGCGCGAACCTTACCGTCACCACCACGGTCGCGCACTGGGAGGGCGACCTCGACAGGACAGTGCGCGCGCCCGACCCGGTTTAGGGTGTGTGGGGATTCAGTTCAGGGCGGAGCGAAAACGGTGGATACGCTTTTCATACATACGCATCCGAACAACCCTCCACCTTCGCCTGTCGGACGAGGCGACAGAGGAAGCGCTGCAGCACTCGGTGTGCCGGTAGCTGCAGTTGACAAAGCTGGGAATTTGACATGCGCCAAACCATGAAAAACGGCTGGCGAACCATTCTGATCGGAATTGCAGCGATAGCGGCGCTTATTGTTGGGTTTATGGCTTTTTACCAGCGGCCCGCTGAGGTGGGGAGGCAGAAGCACACTTTTGATTTCGATAGCGTAGATCAAGAGTTCAGACCCTATGCCCTCCTTGCAGCGAAAGAGTTTGCCAAAAAGCAGGGTATGACATCTATCGACCAAGCGATGACAGGACGAGAAGTCTCTGTGGAGCGGTCGGAAGGAGGTATCTGTGTAAGGTTGGTCGTAGTTCCTCCCGGAATGGGCGAAAGCCCAATTTATTGCTATGACGAAGCGACTTCTCAGCTCATGAGAAAGTTCGACGATGTCGAGTAAACGCCGCAAAGTGACAAGCCGTGGAGTGGCAGCCGCGATCGCGCACTACAGGAACTCGGAAATATTGAGGCAACCGTCGAAAATGCGGCATTTTTCGTCCTGATTGCTTTTAGATTGGGACGGCGTTGTGCTATGCAGCCTTCGAGATCCAAGCTTCGCAGTGAAAGACTGTCTCATCGATAGCATAGCTTAAATCTCAACATACAGCGACTTATAACAAAGGTGCGCTAGCGAACCGGAGCGGAGCGTACTAAAGGTACGTGAGCACCGGAAGCCCAGAAAGCCGCCGTTTGCAGCCCGTCCTGGGCTGAATCCCCACACACCCTAGGCGGTAAGCCAGCGGAACGTCAGCGGCGCCTCGCGGAAAGCGAAGCGATCGAGATGGCTCGCCACCACGCCCTTCATCTTTTCGAGCACGGCAGGATCGTCGGCATCGAGAACGACGGCCAAGGCTTCGGGCCCGGCGGTCATGATGACCGTCGCTTCGGGGAACGCGACCCGGCCCTGCTCCGCATCGAACGTCACCGCGAACTGGTGGCTCCAGTGCTTGCAGAGCTGCTGCATGTAACGGCTGCCGCTGGTCGTCGGAACCGCTGCCGTCGCTGTCGCCATGCTCAGAGCCTTTCGATCTTTTGGGCGGCCTCGTCGATGATGCGGGCGGCTTCCAGCATCGCATCGCGGTCGGCGCCGCGGTCCCACATGCGGCCCTTGAGGACCGAACCGAGGTTCATCATCGCGCGCCACACCGGGGCGGCGTCGGCGCGGGTGTTGGCCTGCCCTGCGGCGTCGAGCCTTTCGAGCAGGGCGTTCAGTTCGTCGCGGCGCGCGTCGAGGTGCGCCTTGCCCTTTGCGGTGATCGCATAGAGCTTGCGGGTGCCGTCGGCGCGTTCCTCGGCGAGTTCCATGTCGGCGAGCAGCGTGAGGGTCGGGTAGACCACGCCGGGGCTGGGCGCATAGGCGCCGCCGGTGCGGGCCTCGATCGCCTCGATCATCGCGTAGCCGTGGAGCGGTGCGTCTTCGATCAGCGAGAGCATCAGCACCTGGAGTTCGCCCGCGCCGAAGCGGCGACGACGGCGGTGGCCGGTGTGCTCGTCGCCCTCCATCGCGGAACCGAGGCCTGCGAGGGCCTGGACGAAGCCGCCCCAACTGCGACGACCACGACCGTGCGGGTGATGGCCACGGTGTTCTTTCATATCTTCGATACCTTTCGACTCGTCTAGTTGCATCTAAGATATATCTTAATTCATCGAATGCAAGCGGCTTTTGCGCGGGGGCAGAGATGACTAAAGTCACCGACTCATGTCCGATCTCTTCCTCGAGGATTCCCCGCAGCCCGATAAGCGGAACGCTGGCGACGCGCCGCTCGCGGAGCGCCTGCGGCCGCGCGCGCTTGCCGACGTCGTCGGGCAGGAACACCTGACCGGCCCGGAAGGCGCGATCGGGCGGATGGTGGCTGCGGGCAAACTTTCGAGCCTCATCTTCTGGGGGCCGCCGGGGACCGGCAAGACGACGATCGCGCGGCTGCTCGCGGACGCCGTGGGGCTGCGCTTCGTGCAGATCTCGGCCGTGTTCTCGGGCGTCGCCGACCTGAAGAAAGCCTTCGCGGAGGCGCGCGAGTACGCGAGGATCGGGCAGAAGACGCTGCTGTTCGTGGACGAGATCCACCGCTTCAACCGCGCGCAGCAGGACGGCTTCCTGCCTTTCGTGGAGGACGGCACGGTGACGCTGGTGGGCGCCACGACCGAAAACCCCAGCTTCGAGCTGAACGCGGCGCTGCTCTCGCGCTGTCAGGTGCTGCTCGTCCACCGGCTGGACGAAGCGGCGCTCGGGGCGCTTCTGGAGCGCTCCGAAACCGATTTCGGCCGCCCCCTGCCCCTTACGCCCGAAGCGCGCGAAGCGCTCGTCCATTCAACCGACGGCGACGGGCGTTTCCTGCTCAACCAGATCGAAACGCTGATGTCGGTGCAACTCGACGAACCGCTCGATCCCGCCGGGCTTCGCGACCTGCTGCACCGCCGCGTCGCCGTCTACGACAAGGATCGCGAGGGGCACTACAATCTCATCTCCGCGCTTCACAAGGCGATGCGCGGGTCCGATCCGCAGGCGGCGCTCTATTACCTCGCGCGGATGCTGACGGCGGGCGAGGAACCGCTCTACGTGCTGCGCCGGCTCGTCCGCTTCGCCAGCGAAGACATCGGCCTTGCCGATCCGCAGGCGCTCGTCCAGTGCCTCGCCGCGAAGGATGCCTACGATTTCCTCGGCTCGCCCGAAGGCGAACTCGCGGTCGTGCAGGCGTGCCTGTACTGCGCGACCGCGCCCAAATCGAACGCGGCCTACAAGGCGCAGAAAGCAGCGTGGCGCAGCGCGCGCGAAACCGGATCGCTGATGCCGCCCGCGAACATCCTGAACGCGCCGACGAAGCTGATGAAGGACATCGGCTACGGCAAGGATTACACCTACGATCACGATGCCGAAGGCGGCTTTTCAGGCGACAATTACTGGCCCGACGACATGCGGCCGGAAACCTATTACCGCCCCACCGATCGGGGCTTCGAGAAACGCGTCGGCGAACGGCTGGCCTGGTGGGAGGAACGCCGTGAACGTGCGAAATAGCCTAGTTGCGGCGCTGATGCTGCTGAGCGCGCCGGCCGCCGCAGCGGAGCCCGACCCCTACACGCGCGCGCTCGCCGCCGGATACAAGGCGCAGTTCATCTGCAGCGGCGTGTTCAACGCGCGGCGCGCGCCCGAGGCGATCGCGCAGTCCGAGCTTGCCGGTACGCAGGAGAATGTGGCGCCGCTGCTCGCTACGCTTGAAGCGCGCATCGACGAGGCGGCGAAAACCGTTTCGGTGGCCTTCGACCCTGCGCTGCCGCCGCGCGTCGCGGTGTGGCGCCCGTGGCTCGGCTGCGCGGGCCTCCCGATCGGTGCAACAGCGGTGAGCCTGCCGACGCTCTCCCTGTCGCCGCCGCAATTCATCCGCGCGCCCGACTGGCCCTACGGCGATGTCGGCGCCGAGGCGAAACCCAAGGGCGACGCGAACGCCCTTGCCGCCGTGATCGACGACGCTTTTGCAAAAACGAACACCACCGGCGTCGTTATCGTGCAGCGCGGCCGCATCGTCGCGGAGCGCTACGCCGATGGTTTCGGCCGGCACATCCCGCAGCGCACATGGTCGGTCGCCAAGTGCATCACCGGCACGCTGATCGGCGTCGCCGCGCACAAGGGCCTGATCGACCCGGCGAAACCCGCGCCCGTTCCCGAATGGCAGACGCCGGGCGACCCGCGCGGCGCGATCACCACGGACAATCTGCTGCGCATGGCATCAGGCCTGCACAGCGATTTCGCGGGCAACCGCACCGATGCGATCTATTTCGGCGGAACGCATGTCGGCGAGAACGTGCCGGGGCAGGCGCTGCAGGCGACGCCCGGCGCGCGCTTCCGCTACGCCAACAACGACACGCTGCTCGCCGCTTATGGTCTTCGCACCGCGATCGGGGACGACGCGCAATACACCGCCTTCCCATTCACCGAACTGTTCTGGAAGATCGGCATGACGCACACGTTCGCGGAAACCGACTGGCGCGGCAATTTCATCCTCTCCTCGCAGGTCTGGTCGACGGCGCGCGACTTCGCGCGGCTCGGCATGCTGTATCTGAACGGCGGCGTGTGGAGCGGCGAGCGCCTGCTTCCCGAAGGCTGGGCGCGCTATGTCAGCACGCCTTCAGGCCCGCAGCCGGAGGGTGACGAGGCCGGCTACGGCGCGACCTTCTGGCTGCTGAACACGCGGGACGATATCCCCAAGGACACGTTCGGCGCCTTCGGCAACCGGGGCCAGTTCATCGTGATCGTGCCGAGCCGGAACATCGTGATCGTGCGGCGCGGCGAGGATCCCGCAGGCACGCGCTTCAACATCGCAGACTTTGTGGCATCCGTGCTGAAAACGCTGAAATGACATCGACCGGGAGGGTTTGCGTCCTTCAGGTCAGGCGGCGGATTTGGAACGATCCACAACCGGCGCAAGCGATCCGTTCTTGCGAAATGACTCTATCGCCCGTTTCGCACGCGCCTTGCTGGAATATCCCTCGGTCGTGAAAATCTTTTCCGAGTTATATTTGAAAGCAACCCGGAACTCGCCCTGTTTGTCCTCGGTGATTTCGAACGAATAGCCCTTGGCGACTCGGCTTCCTTCCAGAGGCCATGCGTCATCATCCTGCGTCATCGCCCGGTCGATATCCTCGTCCGTCAGCGAGACGAGACGCGACCAGTCCGTGCGGCCCTCTTCAGAGGCCACGCCCAAACCGATCCTGGTAAGCTTTCCGTTCATTTCGCCTCGCCCTTCGGGCACTGATGAGTCTGATTCGAGCCGCTCTCTTTGTATATACGACAACGACGATAATTTCATCCCGACCGACAATACCAAGCGCCGCGTACCTGATTTCCGTACCTGAATTTCGACTGTCGCATGGATCAATGACCGGCTTATTCCAGATCATGCGGGCATCAATGAAATCAAGCCCGTGTTTTGCCAGATTGGTCTGACGCTTGATTTCATCCCATTCAAATTCCATGGGGTCGCCTAGCATGAAAAATCAGCGTTTCCAATACTTTGCAGCGATCGACTGGTCCGGCGCAAAGGGTAGCCGCCACAAGGGCATCGCGGTTGCGATCGCCGAAGCGGGGGACGCGGCGCCGCGTCTGGTGAAGCCGGGGCATGTCTGGTCGCGCACGGAGGCACTGGACTGGATCGCCGCGCTGGCCGACGGGCCGCCGACGCTGGTGGGCATGGATTTCAGCTTCGCGCCGCCCTTCGTCGGGCGCGGCGCCTATCTGCCCGGTGAGGCGGCGCCCGATGATGCGCGGGCATTCTGGGCGTTCGTGGACGCCGCGTGCGAGGATGAAGACCTGGGTGCGGCGTCCTTTCTGGAGCGCAGCTATCGGCGGCATTTCTATTTCGGCAAGGCGGACGGCACGAAGGCGGACTTCATGCATCTGCGGGCCTGCGAGGCCGCATTCAATGCAACCGGCGGCGGCAAGCCCTCCACGGTTTTCGACGCGATCGGCGCAGCGCAGGTGGCGAAGGCGAGCTTCGCGGGGATGCGTCTGCTGCATCATCTGGCCGGGCGGGTGCCGATTTGGCCGTTCGATCCGCCGCCCGCCAAAGGCTCGCTCCTCGTCGAAATCTATTGCCGCGCTTTCATCCGCATGTCCGGCGGGAGGGGCCTGAAGCTGCGCAGCCTTGCCGATCTCAACACGGCGCTCGCGGGGCTCGGATCGCGTCCGTTCGCTGCGGATCGCTCTCTGGCGGACCACGAGACTGATGTGCTCGTCACCGCTGCGGGTCTTCGGCACATCGCGGAAGACGCCGGTTACTGGCACCCCGCCGGGCTCGACGCGCGCCTCGCACGCACCGAAGGCTGGACCTTCGGCGTGCGCTGAGCCATGACACCGCGCATGATCGGGCATTTTCTTCTGGTGGGCACGGGCGGCGCGTTCGGCGCGTTCACGGCGCGCGGCGGCAGCGAGCCGCTGCGCCTGCTGCTCGGCGTCGGCATCCTCGGCGGCTTCACGACCTTTTCCGCCTTTTCGCTCGACCTCGTGACGCTGGCGGATCGCGGCGCCCTGCTCACGGCTGTCGGTTACGCTTTCCTCTCGGTGCTGGCCTCGGTCGCCGCGCTTTATCTCGGCAAGGCACTCGTATGAGCGCGAATGAAAGCGACGGCGTCCGCCAGTTCACCGTCGGCGAAGACGACGACGGCATCCGGCTCGACCGCTGGTTCAAGCGGCACCTGCCCGACACGAGCTTCACCACCGTCGCCAAATGGGCGCGCACCGGCCAGCTTCGCGTCGGCGGCAAGCGCGCGCAGCCCGGCGACCGGATCGAAAGCGGCCAGATCATCCGGGTGCCCCCGGCCGATGCTTCGGCGCCGACCATCATGTCGGTGAAGAAGGCGGAGCGCCCGACCCTTTCCGACGACCAGATCGAGTTCGCGCAAAGCCTGGTGATCTACCGCGACGACTACGCCATCGTGCTCAACAAGCCCGCGGGCCTCGCGACGCAGGGCGGCACCAAGCTGACCGCGCACGTCGACGGCCTTCTCGATGCGCTGATGTTCGAGCGCGCCGACCGGCCCAAGCTCGTCCACCGGCTCGACAAGGACACGAGCGGCGTGCTGCTGATCGCGCGCTCGTCGCGGGCGGCGGCGCATTTTTCAAGGGCGTTCGCGGGCCGGACGGCAAAGAAACTCTATTGGGCGATCGTGATGCGCGTGCCCGAGATTCGCGACGGCGTGATCGAACTGCCCATTTCCAAGCAGCCGGGCACGGGCGGCGAGAAGATGTATGTCGACGAGGCCTCCGGCCAGCGCGCCGTGACCCGCTACCGCCGTATCGAACGCGCCGCCAGCCGCACGGCGTGGCTGGAAATGCAGCCGCTGACCGGACGCACGCACCAGCTTCGCGTCCACGCTGCGGCGATCGGCCATCCGATCGTCGGCGATGTCAAATACGGCGGCAAGGATGCGGTTCTGGCGGGCAGCATCTCGCGCAAGCTGCACCTGCACGCGCGGCGGCTCGTGATCGAGCTTCCCGACGGCAAGACGCTCGACATCAAGGCCGAGCCCGCGCCGCACTTCGCCGAAACGCTCGCCACCATCGGCTTCGACGCCTCGATCGGCGACCTGCCGCTGGAAGAGGAACTCGTCGATCCCGGCGCCGAGGACCGCCGCGCCAAGCACAAGGCGCGTGACGCCCGCCGCGAACGCCGCGATTCGCATCGCAGCCGCCGGGGCAGCGGACGAGTAGCGCCCACGCGGAGCAAAAAATGACGATCCGCCTTGCGATCTTCGATTGCGACGGCACGCTCGTCGACAGCCAGGCGAACATCATCGATTGCATGGCGGATACGTTCGCCAAACATCGCCTCGACGAGCCGGACCGGCATGCCGTGCGCCGCGTCGTGGGCCTGTCGCTCGCGGAGGCCATGGCGGTCTTGTTGCCCGAGGCGGACGCGGCGTTTCACACCGCGCTGGCGCAGGACTACAAGCTCGCCTTCCAGGGCCGCCGCGCCAACGGCGGGCTTGTCGCCGAACCGCTTTATCCCGGCGTTCGCGAGGGGCTGATCCACCTTGAACGCAGGGGCTGGCTGCTCGGCGTCGCCACGGGCAAATCCGATCGGGGCCTTGCGCTGACGCTGATGCACCACGAAATTCACGGGCGCTTCGTGACGCTGCAGACGGCGGACCGGCATCCGTCGAAGCCGCACCCGTCGATGATCCAGACCGCGATGGCCGAAACCGGCGCCCGCAGCGAAGACACCGCCATGATCGGCGACACCGTGTTCGACATGGAAATGGCCGTCGCCGCGCGCACCCGCGCCATCGGGGTCGATTGGGGCTATCACGAACCGCACGAACTCACCGCCGCGGGCGCGCACCATGTCGTGGGGGACTTCGGCGCGCTGATCGCCGAACTGGAACAGCGGGCATGAACGATCCGGCGAAGCGCCGCTGGCTGCTGCTGAACGCGATGCGCGTGGGCGGCATCATCCTCATGGTCGTCGGCCTGCTGATCTGGCGCAAGGGGATCGGGGGCTATCAGGACGAACTCGTCGGCAAGATCCTGTTCGTTTTCGGCCTGTTTGAAGCGATGATCCTGCCCGCTTTGCTGCGCCGCGCATGGCGAAGCAAGGACAGCGTGTGAAGCGTTTCTACGCAGCGGCCGCCGCCGTTCCCGAAGGCGGTGGATGGCGGATCGCGCTCGACGGTCGCCCGGTCAACACCCCGAAGCGCGCGCCGCTGATGCTACCGACCGAGGCGCTTGCCGCCGCTGTTGCGGCCGAGTGGGACGCACAGGGCGCCAGGATCGCGCCCGCGAGCATGCCGATGACCGGGCTTGCCAACGCGGCGATCGACCATGTGCTGCCGGGTCCGCAGGCGTTTGCGGCGCGCCTTGCGGCTTACGGCGAAGCCGATCTCGTCTGCTACCGGGCCGAAGCGCCCGCCGATCTCGCCGCGCGGCAGGCGGCGGCCTGGGATCCCCTCGTCGCGTTCGCGCGCACGCGGTATGACGCGGCGCTACGCATCACGGCGGGCATCACGCATGTCGTGCAGGACGCCGCCGCCATCGAGCGCCTTGCCGCCGCGCTCGGCGCGATGGACGCCTACAGGCTGGCGGCGATGCATCCTCTCGTCACGATAAGCGGATCGCTGGTCATCGCGCTGGCGCTCGCCGAGGGCGAGATCGATGCGGACGCCGCGTTCTCCGCCGGGCACTTCGACGAATTCTATCAGGCCGAAAAATGGGGTGACGACAGCGAAGCGCGCGCGGCGCGCGCGGGGCGGCGCGAGTCTTTCGGCGCGGCGGCACGCTTTCTCTCGCTGTTGTCATGAGCGCCGGGACGCTCTAAGCGCACGGGCGACACGAGGGTTTCAAGGGAACAGTCGCCCATGCAGAAGGTGCTTGCCGAACTCGAACGCCGCCGCGAGGCCGCGAAACTTGGCGGCGGACAGGTCCGTATCGACGCGCAGCACGCCAAGGGCCGCCTGACGGCCCGCGAACGGCTCGACATCCTGCTCGATCCCGGCAGCTTCGAAGAGCTGGACATGTATGTCGAGCACAACTGCGTTGATTTCGGCATGGCCGAGCAGACCTTCCCCGGCGACGGCGTCGTTACCGGATCGGGCACGATCAACGGCCGCCTCGTCTACGTGTTCAGCCAGGATTTCACCGTGTTCGGCGGATCGCTTTCGGAGCGCCACGCGCAGAAGATCTGCAAGGTGATGGACACCGCCATGAAGGTCGGCGCGCCCGTCATCGGGCTCAACGATTCGGGCGGCGCGCGCATTCAGGAGGGGGTCGCCTCGCTCGGCGGCTATGCCGAGGTGTTTCAGCGCAACGTGCTGGCGTCGGGCGTCATCCCGCAGATCAGCCTCATCATGGGGCCGTGCGCCGGCGGCGCGGTGTACAGCCCGGCGATGACAGATTTCATCTTCATGGTGAAGGACTCCTCCTACATGTTCGTCACCGGCCCCGACGTGGTGAAGACCGTGACGAACGAGGTGGTGACGCAGGAGGAACTGGGCGGCGCGGTGACGCACACGTCCAAATCCGGCGTTGCCGACGTGGCGATGGAAGACGATGTCGATGCGCTGCTCCGCACGCGCACGTTCTTCGACTTCCTGCCGCTCAGCAACCGCCAGCCCGCGCCGTTCCGCCCGACCGAGGACGAGCCGGAGCGGCTCGAACCCAGCCTCGACACGCTGATCCCCGACAGCGCCAACAAGCCCTACGACATGCACGAGCTGATCCGCAAAGTGGCGGACGAGGGCGAGTTTTTCGAGCTTCAGCCCAACCACGCGGGCAACATCATCATCGGCTTCGCGCGCGTCGAGGGCTATACGGTCGGCATCGTCGCCAACCAGCCGATGGTGCTGGCGGGCGTGCTCGACATCAACTCGTCGAAGAAGGCCGCGCGCTTCGTGCGCTTCTGCGACGCCTTCAACATCCCGATCATCACCTTCGTCGATGTGCCCGGCTTCCTTCCGGGAACGGCGCAGGAGCATAACGGCATCATCAAGCACGGCGCCAAGCTGCTGTTCGCCTATGCCGAGGCGACCGTGCCGAAGATCACCGTCATCACGCGCAAGGCCTACGGCGGCGCCTACGACGTCATGGCCTCCAAGCACCTGCGCGGCGATCTCAACTACGCCTGGCCGACCGCCGAAATCGCGGTGATGGGTGCCAAGGGCGCGGTGGAGATCATTTTCCGCAAGGACATCGGCGACCCCGAGAAGATCGCCGACCGCACCCGCGAGTATGAAGCGCGCTTCGCGAACCCGTTCGTCGCGGCCTCCAAAGGCTTCATCGACGAGGTCATCATGCCGCATTCGACACGTCGGCGCATCGCCATCGGCCTTCGCAAGCTCCGCACCAAGAGCCTTGAGAATCCGTGGAAGAAGCACGACAACATTCCGCTGTAAGCGAAAGCATGGCACCGGCGTATGGATGCTGAAACGAGTTCAGCATGACAGAGTTGAGAGGAACGCTCCGCATGAACATCCACGCTTCGATCGGCACCGGCGGTCTTCGCACCGACTGGACGCGCGACGAGATTGCCGCGCTGTTCGATCTGCCGTTCGCCGACCTGATGCTCGAGGCGCAGACCGTGCACCGCGCGAACTTCGCGGCGAACGAAGTGCAGCTTTCGACGCTGCTTTCGATCAAAACCGGCGGCTGCCCCGAGGATTGCGGCTATTGCAGCCAGTCCGCGAGCGCCGAAACCGGCCTGAAGGCCGAAAAGCTGATGGACGTGGAGAGCGTGCTCGCCGAGGCGCGCGCTGCCAGGGATGCCGGTTCGGGCCGATTCTGCATGGGCGCGGCGTGGCGGTCCCCCAAGGACCGCGACATGCCCGCGATCGTCGAGATGGTGAAGGGCGTCCGCGACATGGGGATGGAAACCTGCATGACGCTCGGCATGCTCAGCGCCGATCAGTCGCGCCAGCTCGCCGAGGCGGGACTCGACTATTACAACCACAATATCGACACGAGCCCCGAAAATTACGCCAACGTCATCACGACGCGCACCTTCGCTGACCGCATCGATACGCTGGAAAACGTGCGCGCGGCAGGCATCAACGTCTGCTGCGGCGGCATCGTGGGCATGGGCGAGACGCGCAGCGACCGCGTCGGCTTCCTGCACGCGCTCGCAACGCTGCCGCACCACCCCGAAAGCGTGCCGATCAACGCGCTCGTGCCCGTGAAGGGCACCGTGCTCGGCGACATGCTGGCCGATACGCCGCTCGCGAAGATCGACGAGATCGAGTTCGTGCGCACGGTCGCCGTCGCGCGCATCGTGATGCCGCATAGCATGGTGCGCCTGTCGGCGGGCCGCGAGAGCATGTCGGACAGCGCGCAGGCGCTCTGTTTCATGGCCGGCGCGAACAGCATCTTCACCGGCGACCGCCTGCTGACGACACCGAACGCAGGCGACAGCAAGGACGCCGCGCTCTTCGCCCGTCTCGGGGTCAAGGCGGCTCGACCTGAGCTGCTTGCGGACGCCTGAAAATTAGCGCAATCGCAACGCGTCTCCACTAGTAGGCGCGCATGAGCGATAAGGGCGTCCTGGCGAAAATTGCGCGGCAACCCGTGGTTGTCCGGTTGTGGAGCGATCACACGCTGCATCTGTTTGCCGCCGACGCGCCGGGCGCGGGCGCGCCGGATACGCTGGATATCCGCATCAACGACATGGCGCATGTCGAGCGCTTCGAGCAGACGGAGCCCTGGCAGAGCCGCGACGACTTCATCGCCGCCGCGCGGCAGCGGATCGAAACAGGCACCTCGCTGCTGTTTTCGGTCGCGCATGCGGACGGCCCGCTGCTCGGCTTCGGCATCGCGCAGCCCAACGCCCGCGAGACGCTCTATACCCATGTCGGCCAGCGCGTTCTCTGGCCGGAGCGCACGGCGACGATGTTCGGCGGCTATATCCACCCCATGGCGCGGGGGCGCGGCCTGCACACCGCGCTGCAGACCGCGCGCATTCATTATCTCGTCGGCACGCTCGGCATGCGCTGGGTGGTGAGCGCCGTGGTCAGCGACAACGCCGCCGCGCTTGCGAGCGCGGGCAAGACCAACGCGCATCCCGTCGCGATCCTGAACACCCGCCGCCGCCTTGGCCGTGCGCGCATGACCGCCCGGCGCCTAGACCCCGCCTTCGACGCGAAATTCGTCGATGCGCAACAGGAGGATGCCGCCGCGTGAAGCCGGCCATCCTCGTTCCCGACGTACAAACCCGGGCGCAGCTTGCCGCGCTGCGATCGCTCGGCCGCGCGGGTTATGAAACCCACGCCGTGTCCTCGGAGCCGCAGGCGATGGGGCTGAAATCCACCTACGCGCGTGCCGCCGCCCTCCATCCGCACTACGACGACCCCGCCTTCTGCGACTGGCTGGCCGCCTATGTGAAGGCAAACGCCATCCGCATGATCGTGCCTTCCGGGGGACTGCTCTCCGCCGTGCGCGCGCGCTTCGCCGAATTCAGCGCACTGCTGCCGGTCTCGCCTGATCCCGCCGTGGTTTACGCGGGCGGAGACAAGATCGCCGCCTATGAATGCTGGCGCGCCGCCGGGCTGCTGGACCACCACCCGCAAACGCTGATCGCGCGCGCGGGCGATGTGCCGGACCTTTCGGGCTTTCCGCTGCCCATCTACGTAAAGGGCGGCCGCGGCGCGGACGGCGAGGTTGTGGGCGTGGGCTTCCACCAGTGCCTGAGCGCGCAGGACGCGCAGGACGCGATCCGCCGCACGCTCGCGGCGGGCTATGAAAGCGTTCTGGTACAGGGCGGCGTCACCGGGCGGCAGGTGGGGGTCAGCCTGCTGATGGGCGCAGAGGGTCCGCTGGCGGGCAATGTCGTCGTCGATTGCCACGCCGAGCCGCACAGCAAGGGCACGATGTCGCTGCGCCGCAGCGAATGGCACCAGGACATTTACGAGGATGCCGCGCGGCGCCTCTCCGCGCTCGGCTGGATCGGCTGCGCGATGGTGGAATACCGCCGCGACGACGACAGCGGCGATTTCCACGTGATCGAAGTGAACGCCCGCTTCTGGCAGTACCTGCACCTGGATCTTCACGCGGGCGTCGATTTCCCCCGCCTTGCCGCCGAATGGTTCCTGGAAGGCCGTGTGCCGCCGCCCATCAAACCCCGGCAGGATGTCGTCTGCCGCGACACGTTTCCGGGCGAATTCGCGTGGCTGGCGAACGCGCTGCGCCGCCCGGGCAGCAAGGCCGCTCGGCTTGGCGCGTTCCTGTGGCGGTTCATCGATCCGCGCATCCACGCCGACCTAAACTTTCCCGGAGATCGGGCGTTGTACTTTCGGGAATTCAGGCGCTTCGCTGCAAACGAGATTCGTGCGCTGCACAGGAAAACAACTTTATGAACCTCGGGCTTCCGCTCGATCAAATCGTGAAATCGGCCCGTAAGGCAAAGGCGCAAAGCGGACGCGGCATCATCGCCCAGATTTGGGACATGATTCGCCTTCGTATCTACGGACACGGAATCACGGCCGATCTTTATTACGACCTGCGCCTGTTCGAGCCGCGCCTGTCGTGGCGACAAAAAACCGAATATGTCGGCTCGTGGATCAAGCCGAAGCTGTACCGCGTACAAGGCAGCGATGCGGTGGCCCTGTTCAACGACAAGCTGAAAGCCGCTGCCTTCTTTCAGGAGAACGGAATCCCCTCTCCGCCCGTTCTGGCCGCAACCCATGCTCCTGCCGTGGCCGGCGTCGTATCGCTGAACTCTCCGGGCCAACTGAAAGCATGGCTGATGGAGCAGGCGCCTTATCCCGTATTCAGCAAACCTGCCGTCAGCTATCGCGGATACGGAAACATCCTCATCAGATCGCTCGACCGCGCGGGCGGCACGCTGGTTTACGGCAACGGGCACTCCAGTTCGATCGACGACTTCGCGGACCTCCACGGCGCGCCCGGCAAGCCCACGCTGATCTTTCAGGATGTGCTGAGACCCCACCCCGATATGCAGTCGCTGATCGGAGACCGGATCGCCACCGCGCGCTTCATGGTCCTGAACGACCGGCCGAAGCCGGAACTCTATCGCGTCGGCCTGCGGATTCCGGCCGGAACCAGCATGGTCGACAATTTCCGCGGCGGCGCATCAGGCAATCTGCTTGCCCGGCTCGACCCTGAAACCGGCAGACTTAGGGACGTGCTGGCCGCGATCGGCCTTGATTGGCAATCCGTGACCCATCACCCCGATACAGGCAGGCCGTTCGCGGATTTCACCATTCCCGACTGGGACGAAGCCGTCGCACTCGTCTTGAGGGCGAGCCGCGCCGCGCCGGGGCTTAAAATTCATAGCTGGGATGTCGCGTTTACCGACGCGGGACCGATGCTGATCGAAGACAACCCCGCCGGTGACTTCGTTCTCGTCCAGCTTGCCGCCGATCGCGGCCTTGCAACGCCGCGCTTCATGGAGCTTTACGGCGGCGAGCGAATCTGATGCGGCGTCGCTGACGAAGCCTTTCTCCGACTCCTCAAGGCTTGACGCCGCCGCGCATCGCGGCTTGAAGGTCCGCGTCATAGGTTTGGGGGGGCGTCGCCTTTCATGTTCAAGAAAATCCTGATCGCGAACCGCGGAGAAATCGCCTGCCGGGTCATCAAGACCGCGCGGCGCATGGGTATCAAGACGGTCGCGGTCTATTCGGATGCCGATGCCGGCGCGCTGCACGTTGCGATGGCCGACGAAGCCGTGCGCCTCGGGCCGCCGCCCGCCGCCGAATCCTACCTTCTGGGCGACGCGATCATCGCCGCCTGCAAGGCGACCGGCGCCGAGGCCGTGCACCCCGGCTACGGCTTCCTTTCCGAACGCGAGTGGTTCGCGAAACGCCTCGCCGAAGAGAACATCGCCTTCATCGGCCCGCCGCCCAACGCCATCGCCGCGATGGGCGACAAGATCGAATCGAAGAAACTGGCCAAGGCCGCAGGCGTCAACGTCGTCCCCGGCTTCGTCGGCGAGATCGAGGACACCGAACACGCCGTCCGCATCGCGGGCGAAATCGGCTATCCGGTGATGATGAAGGCCTCGGCGGGCGGCGGCGGCAAGGGCATGCGCCTCGCGTATTCCGAAAAGGACGTGCGCGAGGGCTTCGAGGCGACCAAGCGCGAAGGCCTGTCGAGCTTCGGCGACGACCGCGTGTTCATCGAGAAATTCATCGTCGAGCCGCGCCACATCGAAATCCAGGTGCTCGGCGACCAGCACGGCAACGTGCTCTACCTCGGCGAGCGCGAATGCTCGATCCAACGCCGCCACCAGAAGGTGATCGAAGAGGCGCCCTCGCCCTTCGTCACGCCCGAGATGCGGAAAGCCATGGGCGAGCAGGCCGTCGCGCTTTCGAAGGCCGTGGGTTATTACAGCGCAGGCACTGTCGAGCTGATCGTCAGCGGCGCCGACACCACCGGCATGGGCTTCTACTTCCTGGAGATGAACACGCGTCTGCAGGTGGAGCACCCCGTCACCGAGTGCATCACCGGGCTCGACCTTGTCGAGCAGATGATCCGCGTGGCGGCGGGCGAGCGCCTCGCCTTCACGCAGGACGACGTGAAGCTGAACGGCTGGGCGCTGGAAAGCCGTGTCTACGCCGAAGACCCCTACCGCAACTTCCTGCCCTCCATCGGCCGCCTCGCGCGCTACGCGCCGCCCGAGGAAATGAGCGGCGAAACGACGGTGCGCGTGGATACCGGCGTGGTCGAGGGCAGCGAAATCTCGATGTTCTACGATCCGATGATCGCCAAGCTCATCACCCACGCGCCGACGCGTGCGGAGGCGGCGGACCTGCAGGTCGCCGCGCTCGACCGCTACCGGATCGACGGCATCGGCCACAACATCGATTTCCTCTCCGCCGTGATGCAGCATCCGCGCTTCCGCGAAGGCCGCCTGACCACCGGCTTCATCGCCGAGGAGTACCCCGACGGCTTCGAGGGCGCGCCGTTTACCGATGAAAAGCGCGACGATCTCATCATCGCCGCCGCCGTCATCAACGCCATCAGCGTGCAGCGCGCGCAGTTCATCGAGGGGCAGCTGAACGGCCACGGCGCGCAGTTCGGCCCCGATTGGGTCGTCGAGATCGACCGCAAGCCCTTCAGCGTGAACGCCGAGGAAACGAGCAGCGGCTGGGCCGTGACGCACACGTTCGAAGGCGGCGCGCACACGCACAATGTTTCCACGCAGTGGGTGCCCGGCGACCCGGTGTTCCTCGCCGACGTCGACGGGCGCAGCGTCGCCGTGAAGCTGATGCTGAGGGCCGTGGGCTACCGCATGACGGTGAAGGGCTCGGCCCACGACGTCCGCACGCTCACACCGCGCGCGAGCGCTCTTGCCGGGCACATGATCGAAAAGGTGCCGCCGGACCTTTCGCGGTTCCTGCTCTGCCCGATGCCCGGCCTTGTGGTTTCCATCGCGGCTGCAGCGGGCGATACCGTGGAGCCGGGTCAGGTGCTCGCGGTCGTCGAGGCGATGAAGATGGAAAACATCCTGCGCGCCGAAAAGACCGCCGTGATCAAATCCGTGAACGCCAAGGCCGGCGACAGCCTGGCCGTGGACGCGATCATCATGGAATTCGAATAAGGCTCAGGCTTTGCTTCAGCCGCGGCACTGCAGCGAGGACGGCGCGCGGAAATAGCATTCGCGCGTCGCGCCGCCGCGGCTCATGCGCAGCGTCATTTGCGCCTGCGCTTCATTTGCCTGCGCCTGCAGCCCCTTCGCGCTCGCCACGGCGCGGCCGTTCACCGCTTCGAGGATGTCGCCGGGCTGCACGAGGCCGAAACGCAGCGCGGGGGCGCGGGGATCGGCGCCGATCACGACCACGCCCGCATCCGGCAGCCCGCCGCCAAGCTCTGCAGACAGCGCGGGGGACAGGTTCGCGACGGTAATGCCCGCGAGGATCGAGCGTCCGGCGAGCAGCGTCGTGTCGCGGGCAGGCACCTCGGGCGGCGCAACGAGCCTGAGCGCGACGTTCTCCGCCTTGCCGCCGCGCAGAAGCGTGAGCTTCACGGTTTCGCCCACCGGCTTGCTGGCCACGAGATAGCGCAGCGTGTCGGGGTCGGAGGCGTCCTTGCCGTCTACTGCGTAAACAATGTCTCCGATGCGCACGCCCGCCCGATCGGCGGGTGAGCCCTTCGTCACCTCGTTTATGACCACGCCCATCGGCCGGTCGAGGCCGGAGGCGCGCGCGATCTCGCCGGTGACCGGCTGCCCCGCCATGCCGAGCCAGGGGCGCGCGATCTTGCCGGTCTTCGCCCCGGCGATGAACTGCCGCACCATGGTCGCGGGGATCGCGAAGCCGATGCCGTTCGATCCGCCCGAGCGCGAATAGATCGCAGTGTTGATGCCGACGAGGCGCCCGTCCATGCCGATCAGCGCGCCGCCCGAGTTGCCGGGGTTGATGGCCGCGTCGGTCTGCACGAAGAACTGGTAGTCGCTGATGCCGACGCCGGTGCGCGCCAGCGCCGAGACGATGCCGTGCGTGACGGTTTGGCCGACGCCGAACGGATTGCCGATGGCGATGACGACGTCACCGACTTCGGCGCTGTCGCTGTCGCCGAGCGGCACCACCGGAAGCGCGGGGCCGCCGGTTTCCACCTTCAGCAGCGCAAGATCGAGCTGCTTGTCGGTGAACATCAGCTTGGCCGCAAACTCGCGGCGGTCGGCAAGCGCGACCTTGATCTCGTCCGCGCCCTCGACAACGTGGTTGTTGGTGACGATGAGGCCCGTGCCGTCGACGATAACGCCCGAGCCGAGCGACTGCTCGACGCGCGGCTGCGGCGTCATGCGGCCGCCGCCGAAGAACAGATCCCAGAACGGATCGCGCCGCGTGCGATTGACCCGCGCGGTATAGACATTGACCACGGCGGGCGCGGTCGCCTTCACCAGCGGCGCGTAGGAGAGCATCAGCTCGGCGCTGCTCGCGGGCACCCGGCGCGGCGTCTCGGGCGGCGCGGCGGCGGCGGCAAGCGCTTCGGCCTGCTGCGCGGAGGCCTGCGGCTCGATCTGGTCGATCGCCATTGCGAAACTGGTTCCGGCGATCGCACCGGCAGCCAGCAGCAGAAGTGTTTTCGTCGGTTTCATCGTCTTCCCACGTTCGGAACGGTCTTCACATAGGTACGCCGCGAAGCCGCGTTAACCCCCTTATCAGGGTGGCTTAACCTTGTTTCCCCACCATCTCGCGGGTGAATTCGGTGAGCCACGCACCCCGGCGCTGCCGCCGGAGCCGCTCGGCCAGGACGATCGTGTGGATATGTTCGAAGCAGTCGTGCATATCCTCGTTGACGAGCACGTAGTCGTATTCCGGCCAGTGGCTGATTTCCGCGGCGGCGCGCGCCATGCGGCCCTCGATCACCTCTTCGCTGTCGGTGCGGCGCGCGCGCAGGCGACGTTCCAGCTCCGTCATCGTGGGGGGCAGCAGGAAGATGGAGACGACATCGTCGCCCATCGACTGCGCCAGCTGCTGCGTGCCCTGCCAGTCCACATCGAACAGCACATCCCGGCCGATGCGCAGCGCCGCTTCAACGGCGGGGCGCGGCGTGCCGTAGCGGTTGCCGAACACATGCGCCCATTCCAGAAACGCGCCGGCCTCGACCATCCGATCGAACTGCGCCTCGGTGCGGAAGTGATAATCGATGCCGTCGACCTCGCCGGGCCGCTTGGCGCGCGTCGTCGCCGACACCGAAACCGCCATCTGCGGCTCGGCCGCCAGCAGCCGACGCGCCATCGTGGTTTTTCCCGCGCCCGAAGGCGAAGACAGCACGAAAAGGATGCCGCGCCGCTCGGTTTTTCCGGCCTTGTCTGTCCGCGCTTCCATGCGCGCCGGACATAAAGGAAGGCGCGCGGCGGTCAAGGGCGGCGGTTACGGGCGGCGGCAAATTTACGATCGGCGCCGGATCGTGATTAGCGAATCGTTATCATCCCTGCGTTAACCTAAGGAGGATGCATGATTTTTTCGGCATACCCGCCGTGTTTGCCCGGATCGGGCTGTTCCTGCTTGCGGGATTGCTTTTCTGTGCGCCGTCGAGTCCGGCGGCGGCGGGCCCCCGGATTGCGATCGATATCGGAACCGGCGCGTGCATCTTCTCCGCGCCCAAAGACATCGGCCTTGCCGGGGCGAAGGCCGAGGCCGCGCGCGGCAACTGTCCCGGTTCGCTTTCAACGGGGGCCATGCGCGACAGCTGGCTGGTCAAATCGGGCCTCGATCTCACCCAGCATCCTGCCGAGCCCCTGTCCATCCACCTGAAGCAGACGCTGTTCGAAGACATCACGCTTTACGTCCGCTATGCGGACGGCAGCGTGTGGACGACGCGCCACGACGCGGCCTCCGCCGGTCGCCACACGGAGCTCGGCGGCATGTTTCGCCTCCGCATCCCATGGCGGGCGGGCGCAATCGAAACCATCGCGCTGCATGCCGGGAACGTCGTCGATCCGCGCGGGGCCTTCGTGCGCCCCACGATCGAGAACACCCATGCGGAAACCATCGAGACCGAACGCCAATCGCTGATCTACGGCCTGTTCGGCGGTGTGATCCTCACCACGCTGTTCTTCAATTTCGTTCTGCTCGTGTGGCTGCGCTACGCCTTTCTTTTCTTCTACTGCGGCATGACCGCAGCGACGCTGCTCTACGGCATCGCCGCATCCGGCATCCTGATGCGTTCGCTTCCCGCAGGACTGCCGCCGATGCTCGGCAACGTCGCTGCAGAAGCCGTTCTCCCCGTAATGCTGTGGTTTGCCGCAGTCTTCACGATCACGCTGCTGGAGCGCGGCACGGTCCATGTGCGCCTCGCGATCGCCAGTGTCGCGCTCGCGACGCTGCAGGTCGGCGCCGGTGTCATCGCACTCATCACGCTTTTCCGCGCGCCTGAACTGCTTCACATCCCGCTTGCCGCCGTCAACATCCTCGGCGCGATCACGATGGCGCTGATCTTCCCCATCGCGATCATCGCATGGCGCCGGGGCAGCCGCATCATCCTGATCTACACGGTCGCCTGGGCGGTTCCGCTCGCCGGCGCCTTTGCCCGCATCCTTGTCGCGCTCGGCTTCATCGAAACGAGCGCGTTCATCGAGGACAGCTATTTCTATGCGATGTGCCTGGAATGCGTGCTGAGCATGATCGGCATCGCCTACCGCATTTCCAACATCCGCGCCGAGCGCGACGAGGCGCGGGCGCGCGAGATCGAGCTGACCTACCTTGCCGAAACCGATGCGCTGACCGGGCTTCTGAACCGCCGGGCGTTCGTCGAATACGGCGTTCGGATGAGCGGCAAGGGCACGCTGAAATCCCGGCTTCTGCTGATCGACATCGATCACTTCAAGACGGTGAACGACGGCTTCGGGCACGAGTTCGGCGACCGCGTGCTTCGCGAAGCCGGGCGCCTGCTCGAAAGCATCGCGCCCGCGGACGCCGTGGTCGGCCGTCTGGGCGGCGAGGAGTTCGCGCTCATCGTGCCCTACAGCGAGCGCGACGACACCGCCGGCACCATCCTGCGCGCGTTCCGATCGACCCCCATGACGGAAGGCATCCGCATCACCGTCAGCATCGGATCGGTAACGGCCATAATCGCCGACGACCGCAGCTGGAGGCATGCCTACAGACGCGCCGACGAAATGCTCTACGAAGCCAAGAGGACCGGGCGCGACCGGCATGTGGCCGTTGCAGAGCCGGGCTCTTCCGTGGCGTCGGCGGCCTGACATGCGCAGCCGCCCCGCAAAGCCGATCCGTGATATCGTAGGCGCCGATCCTGCCGCGAACCTTCGCGAACCCCGGAACTGGCTTGCCGGTGTCGCGCTGCCCCGTCTCGGCTCGCGCAGCGAGATCGCCAACACGCACCGCCAGCTTCTCGGTCTGCGCCCGACCGTTCCGCTGTTTGCCGTCATCGGCGCGCTGATCTGGGCGGGGGTCATGCTGTGGCACATTCCCCTGACGGCTTCGATCCAAGGCGCCTGGCTCGCGGCAGGCGGCGTGCTGACATCGCTTTTCGCAGTGTTCGGACTGCGCGAGGCGACGCCCAAAGCCGGCGAAGTCGCCGATACCGCGCGCGGCCTCGTGACGCTCAGCGCAGCGGCTGGGCTGCTGTGGAGCACGCTTCCGGTCATCAGCGACGTGCCTTTCGCGATCGTTCTTTCCATCTCGATGCTGGTGCTGGGCATCGTCGCCCTGTCGCCGATGCCGCTTGCGGCGATGGCGTATATGGTGGCGTTCGCCGTAACGCTCGTCACCCGGCTCGACGGCTTTGCCTCGTCGGCCGCCGCGGTCGTCGTGCTCTCGGGCGCGCTCACGCTCTATCTCGCCGGTCGCCGCACCCTCATCGATCGCATCGAAACCTCGATGCGCGATCTCAGCGAGCAGCGTGTTCGGAGGCTGTGTTCGACGTTCGAAACCTGCGGCAGCGGCTGGTTCTGGGAAACCGATGTCGACGGCAGGATCACCTACATCTCGCCCTCCTTCGGCGCGGCGCACGGCACCACGAGCGATCAGCTGATCGGGCGGCCGCTCGGCGAACTCACGTCGCTCGACGTGGACGACCCCGACGAAGCCGCGACATCGCTCCGCACGCTCGAATTTCATCTGCAGGGCAAGCTGCCCTTTCACGACGTGGTGATCCCCGTGCTGTTTCCGGTGGGCATTCAGTGGTGGTCGCTCGCGGGGACTCCGATCTACAGCCAGCACGGGCATTTCGAGGGGTTCACGGGAATCGGCGGCGATCTTACCGACATGCGCCGTTCCGAAGACCGCGCCATGCGTCTCGCGCGCTTCGATCCGCTGACCGGCCTTGCGAACCGCATCACCATCCGCGAGACGCTGGAATCCGCGCTGGTCAGCCACGGCGGCGTCGTGCCGCAACGCTGCGCGCTGCTGCTGCTCGATCTCGACCGCTTCAAATCGGTGAACGACACGCTCGGCCATCCGGTGGGCGACAAGCTGCTCGAACAGGTCGCCGACCGGCTCAGCACGCTCGTCGGCGCGGACGGCCGCGTCGGGCGGCTGGGCGGCGACGAGTTCGCCGTCGTGGTGCGCGATGCCGAAACGCTTGGCGGGCTTTCCGCCTTCGCCCAGCGCATCATCGATTATCTTTCCGCGCCTTATACCGTGGAAGGGCATCGCATCATCATCGGCGCCAGCATCGGCATCGCCATCGGCCCGGACAACGGCCACAGCGTCGATGCACTGATGCGAAACGCCGATCTGGCGCTTTATGCGGCAAAATCGGACGGGCGCGGCAAGCACTGCTTCTATCAGAGCGGGATGCACCGCAACGCCGAAACCCGGCGGCAGCTGGAAAACGACCTACGCAGCGCGCTGGCCGGCGACGGGCTATCGCTCAATTTCCAGCCGATCGTCGAGACGGCGAGCGAAACGCTCGTCGGGTTCGAGGCGCTGGTGCGATGGCACCATCCGCGTCACGGCGAAATCCCGCCGTCGAGCTTCGTTCCGATCGCCGAGGAAACCGGCCTGATCGACGGCATCGGCGAATGGGTGCTGCGGCACGCCTGCATGGTCGCGGCGAAATGGCCCGAGCACATCGGCATCGCCGTCAACCTCTCTCCGATCCAGGTGACGAACCCGGAGCTGCCGACGCTGGTGATCAATGCGCTCGCACAGGCGGGCCTTGCCCCCGCGCGGCTGGAGCTGGAGATTACCGAGACTGTTTTCCTTGAAGAAAACCCCGTGACACGCGCCACGCTGCAGCGCCTCGGCGCGATCGGCGTGCGGCTGACGCTCGATGATTTCGGCACCGGCTATTCCGGCTTTTCGTATCTGACGAAGGCGCCCTTCAAGAAGATCAAGATCGACCGCTCGTTCGTCTCCGGCGCGTCCGAGCACGGCGGGCAGAAGGCCGCGATCGTGCGGGCGATCGTGGCGCTTGCCGACAGCCTGGGCATGATCACCACCGCAGAAGGCGTCGAAACGCACGACGACCTGGATATCATCCGCCGCATCGGCTGCACGCAGGTTCAGGGCTATATCTTCGGCAAGCCCATGCCCTGGGCCGAAGCGGGCATGCTTGCGCGATCGGAAACGCCGATCGCGCCGAGCGGCGTCAAATCGAACCGCCCGCGACGCATCGCCATGCTGCGGCGGGCGACGATTTTGCACAATGGCCGCAAGCGCAACGCCCGGCTGCGCAACACATCGGACACCGGCGCCATGTTCGAAGCGCGCTGGCTGCCGAAGCCCGACGACCGGGTGACGACGTTCGTGGAAGGACAGCAGCCCCGCACCGGCATCGTGCGCTGGGTGGAGGAAGACCGGTTCGGCATCCACTACGACGAACAGATCACCGTATCGGCGATCGAAGCCGAGGAACGCGCCGCCTGAAGGCATAGACCGCGTTCTCGGTCGCAGCCCGGCTCTTCTTCCTGTAGTGACCCTCGCAAAGTTTGCAGGAGAGAAACATGCTGATCGACGACGCTTCGACGAAAGGCACCGAAGACGCCGGAAAACCCGCGGAAAACGGGTCGCAGCCGCTTGTCCGGCGCACCTTCGCGATCATTTCGCACCCCGACGCCGGCAAGACGACGCTGACGGAAAAGCTGCTCTATGAAGGCGGCGCGATCCGGGAAGCCGGCGAGGTTTTCGCGAAGGGCAATCGCCGCCGCGCGCGTTCCGACTGGATGGCGATCGAACAGCGGCGCGGCATCTCCGTCACCAGCTCGGTCATGACCTTCGAGAACGACGGCATCCGCTTCAACCTTCTCGACACGCCCGGACACGAGGATTTCTCGGAGGATACCTATCGCACGCTCACTGCGGTCGACAGCGCGATCATGGTGATCGATGCGGCCAAGGGGATCGAGGCGCAGACGCTGAAACTGTTCGAGGTCTGCCGCCTGCGCGGCATCCCGATCATCACCTTCATCAACAAGGTCGATCGAGAGGGTCTCAGCCCGTTCGCGCTTCTCGACGAGATCGGGGACAAGCTGGCGCTCGATACGGTCCCCATGTCCTGGCCGCTCGGCATGGGCGGCATGTTTCGCGGTATCTACTCGTTCGAGGAAAAACGCGCCTGGCTGGCCGACAAGGCAAGCAACGCGCCCTGCCCCGCCGCGATCGCGGTGACCGGGCTCGATGACCCCGCACTGCTCGCCGGAACCGGCATGCGGGCAGGCGATTCATCGCTGGATGATGCCGCGCTCGCGGCCGATGCCTTCCCTGAGTTTCTGCCGGCGGCATTCCAGTCCGGCGACATGACTCCGGTATATTTCGGCAGCGCGCTTCGCAATTACGGCGTCAGCTCGCTGCTCGCGGCACTGATGCGCCATGCGCTGCCGCCGCAGCCGCAGCCCGCGCTGCCCGAGCCGATCGATCCCGCTGCGGATCATGTTTCCGGCTTCGTCTTCAAGATGCAGGCGAACATGGATCCCAATCACCGCGACCGTGTCGCGTTCATGCGCGTGTGCTCCGGCACACTCAAAAGGGGCATGAAGCTGGACAACAGCCGGACGGGCAAGAAGCTGGGATTGCACAATCCGATCTTTTTCCTCGCCCGCGACCGCGCGATCACGGAAGAGGCGCTTCCAGGCGATATCGTCGGCATTCCCAATCACGGCACCCTGCGCGTGGGCGATACGCTGAGCGAGCGGGGCGGGATTCAGTTTACCGGGCTTCCCGATTTCGCGCCGGAAATCCTGCGCCGCATCCGTCTCAATGATCCCATGAAAATCAAGCAGATGCGCCGGGCGATGCTTGATCTTGCCGAGGAGGGCATTGCGCGCGTGTTCCGCCCCCTGGTGGGATCGAACTGGATCATCGGCGTCGTCGGTGCATTGCAGCTTGAAGTCATCTCGACCCGCTCCGAAGCGGAATACGGCCTGCCGATCGATTTCGAAGCGACGATGTACGAAACCGCGCGCTGGCTCGATATTCCCGATGACGCGCTGAACAAGCGCTTCGTGGCGGCCCAGCGCGCGAATCTTGCCGAAGACGAAGGCGGCGCACTGGTTTTCCTCGCACGCAACGCCTGGGAACTGGCGCGGACCCAGAAGGAATGGCCCGACGTTCGCTTTCTGACCGTTCGCGAACGTGTTCGCATGCCCGAGACCGCGTGACGCGGCGATAGGGCTCGCTTATCCGTTGCGCCATGCGCCGGGCGCGAGGTTTTCGAGCGTCCAGTCCCCGATACGCCATCGCACCAGCCGAAGCGTCGGGTGGCCGATGGCTGCGGTCATGCGGCGAACCTGACGGTTCCGCCCCTCGCGGATCGTCATCTGCAACCAGCAGTCGGCAACGGTCTTGCGAAAACGCACGGGGGGATCGCGCGGCCAGAGCGGGGGCGGATCGATACGCCCGGCCTCCGCCCCGCGCGTGCGCCCATCGTTCAGTTCGACACCCTCCCGCAAGCGATCGAGCGCCTCTTCGCAAGGCTCTCCCTCGACCTGGACGAAGTAGGTCTTGGGCATTTTGAAACGGGGGTCGGCGATTTTGGCCTGCAGCCGCCCGTCGTCGGTCAGGAGCAACAAGCCCTCGCTGTCGCGATCCAGACGTCCGGCAGGATAGACACCCGGCACGGCAATGAAATCAGACAGGTTGGCGCGCGGGCTGTCGGTTCCCCGGTCCGTGAACTGCGGAAGCACGCCGTAGGGCTTGTTGAACAGGATCAGGGTCATGCCCTCTCCTACAGCGCGCGCCGCGTACACTCAAAGATTTGCGGGCACTGCGCGCGGAAAACCGGCGCGGTGCCCGGGACGCATCATGCAGCGTCGACCAGCACGATCTCGCTGTCTTCGATCGCCGTTATGCGGACCGTATCGACATCAGTGATCGCCGCGCCGTCGCGCGCATGGATCGTGACATCATCGATGACGACCGCGCCGACCGCCGGAACGAGATAGGCCTTGCGGTCTTTCCCGAGCGGATATTCCGCCGTTTCACCGGCCTTCAGCGTTGCGCCCACCACCCGCGCATCGGTGCGGATCGGCAGCGCATCGCCGTCGTTTTCGAAACCCGACGCCAGCACCACGAACCCTCCCGACCGGTCGGCCTTGGGAAAAGGACGCGCCCCCCAGCTCGGCTCTTCGCCGGTGCGCGTCGGCAGGATCCAGATCTGGAAGATGCGCGTCGCCACGTCTTCCCGATTATATTCCGAATGGCGGATGCCCGTGCCCGCCGACATCACCTGCACGTCACCGGCCTCGGTGCGTCCCTTGTTGCCGAGACTGTCCTCGTGCGTGATCGCGCCTTCACGAACGTAGGTGATGATCTCCATGTCGCGGTGCGGGTGCGGCGGAAATCCCGTGTGCGGCGCGATCGTATCGTCGTTCCACACGCGCAGGTTGCCCCACTGTGTCCGATCGGGATCGTGATAGCTCGCGAACGAGAAGTGGTGCCTGGCGTCCAGCCAGCCGTGGTCGGCGGCGCCGAGACTGTTGAAGGGTCTGAGTTCGATCATGGCCGGGTTTCCTTTCCAAGCGGCGCATTGCCGTTGTTCAAGAACCCTATGTAGGTATTGCCGCCTTTTCCGTTCAGAGGGATAAATCTGTAGGAGAGGTTCGAAAGAGTTGAAAGGTTAGTGCAGCCTTGCGATCGAAAGGCCGTCCGCCCTTGCGCGGTCCTTGACGGATTCCTCGCTGCGGGTGAGCGCCTTGGCGATCGCCTTGAGCGCCATGCCTTTCCTGGCGAGCGTGTGCAGCTTCTGGATTTCCGCCGGGGTCCAGGGCTGCCTGTGCCGCTCGAATTTCTCGCTCATGCCGGCCTCCTGTTTCCCGCACTTCTTTTGAGGCGCACCAGCGTCTCGTCAAGCGCGGAGAGGAAACGGGAACGATCCGCCTTCGTGAAGGGCGGCGGCCCGCCGACGATATCGCCCCCCGCGCGCAGATCGGCCATGATGGCCCGCGTTGCAACGGCGGTGCCGATCGATGCCGGGGTAAAGGGCTTGCCGCTGGGCGCGATGACAGCCGCCCCGGCCTTGAGGCAGCGGTCGGCGAGCAGGATATCGGCCGTGATGCACACCGCTTCGCCGTCGGCGCGCTCGGCGATCCAGTCGTCCGCCGCATCGAACCCGTCGGAAACGACCATGCGTTCGACAAGCGCGTGAACCGGAATGCGGATCGGGCTGTTGCTGACGATCGTCACGCCGATGTCATGGCGAAAGGCGACCTTGTAGATCTCCTCCTTCACCGGGCAGGCATCGGCATCGACGAGAATGCGGATCATTTGGCGCGATCGGGCTTTTTGCCCCACGGCCCCTTCTTGATCCCCTTCTTTTCGCCCCTGGGTCCGGGCTTGCCCTGATCGGGACGCGCGCCTTGCGGCCGGTGCGGCCTCGGCGCGTGGGTCGGCTTATTATTGTCGCGGCGGTGACGGCGCGCCTCTTCACGCGGCTTGCCGTCGACAGGGACGATCTCCACCTCGTCTTCTTCGTTGGCCGTGCGGCGCACCGCATCAAGGAAGCGGGCGGCAAGCGCGCCGGGCACCTCGAAAAGTGTCTCGTTCGCCGCGATGCGGATCGCGCCGATCTCGGTGCGGTTCACATGGCCGCGGCGGCACAGCAGCGGCAGAACCCAGCGCGGATCGGCATTCTGGTTGCGCCCGACGTTGAGACGGAACCAGGCGCTGCCCTCGAACCCTTCGCGGGTCGTGCGCGGCTCCTGCGGCGCATCGCTGCCGAGCAGATCTTCGGGCGCGGGCAGACGCGCGCGGTGCGCGCGCACCAGGGCGCCGGCGATCTCCTGCGGGCTGCGTTCGGCAAGCAGCCGATCGGCGAGCACGCGATCCTCATCGTCCAGTTCGATCGGCGCAAGCAGCGCGGCGAGCATCCGCTCGCTGTCGGCGCGGCGAATGTCGTCGGCCGAGGGCGGCGAAATCCACTGCGCGGCGATGCGCGCGCCGCGCAGCATGCCTTCCACGCGGCGCCGGCGCGGATAGGGCACGATCAGCACGGCGGTGCCCTTTTTACCCGCGCGTCCGGTACGGCCCGAGCGGTGCTGGAGCGTTTCGGCATCGCGCGGAATTTCGACGTGCACGACAAGGCTGAGCGTGGGCAGATCGATACCGCGCGCCGCAACGTCCGTGGCGACGCAGACCCGCGCGCGCCGGTCGCGCAGCGCCTGAAGCGCCTGGTTGCGTTCGCTCTGGCTGTGCTCGCCGGAAAGCGCCACGGCGCCGAAGCCGCGCTCGACGAGGCTCGCGTGAAGATGGCGCACATTGTCGCGCGTCGCGCAAAACAGCATCGCGGTTTCCGCCTCGTGGAAGCGCAGCAGATTGACCACGGCATTTTCGATGTCCGCGGGCGCGACCGCCATGGCCTGATAGCTGATGTCGCCGTGGCCGCGATCTTCGCCGACGGTCGAAATGCGTAGCGCGTTGCGCTGATAGCGGCGGGCGAGCGCGACGATCGGCGCGGGCATGGTCGCCGAAAACAGGAGCGTGCGCCGCTCCGGCGGGGTCGCGTCGAGGATTTCCTCGAGATCCTCGCGAAAGCCCATGTCGAGCATTTCATCGGCTTCATCGAGCACGATGGCCCGGAGCGACGAAAGATTGAGCGCGCCGCGTTCCAGATGATCGCGCAGGCGGCCCGGCGTGCCGACCACGATGTGCGCGCCGTGGCTCAGCGCGCGGCGTTCTTTCGACGCGTCCATGCCGCCCACGCAGGTCGTGATGCGCCCGCCCGCCTTGTCATACAGCCAGACAAGCTCGCGACTGACCTGCAGGGCAAGCTCTCGCGTCGGCGCGATCACAAGCGCGAGCGGCGCGGCGGCCGGAGGAAGACGGCCATCCTCGCCAAGCAGATCGGCAGCGATGGAAAGGCCGAAGGCGACGGTCTTGCCCGACCCGGTTTGCGCCGAAACGATCAGATCGCGGCCCTGGGCCTCGGCTTCGAGCACGGCGCCCTGCACGGGGGTTGGCGCCGCATAGCCGCGTTCGGTCAGGGCAGTCTCGAAAACCGGCAGAACATTTGAAAAGGACATTGGTCTCACAAACTGGAATGGTGCCGCTCGCGCGGCAGGTGGAAACGAACCGGTTCCCGGCGTGTGTCGGCTGCAAAAGTCGGCGGGCTCAACCCCGCCCGGCTACCCGATGAGTCGGCACAATCGTGCGCTCCATACAAGCCTCGAGACGATTTGGCTTCCATTGTTTTCCCGGCGCCTTCGCAGGGCGCGCGCGAGGCCCCGCAATCGCTGTCGATAAGGGCGGCCGGAGCGGTCTCACGGGCGTTTTTCCGGCATCAATCTGCGCGAATACGACCAGTCGCCTCTCCAGAGGGATCGGCTGCGGCACAGAGCCGCAACCCCCTATGGGAAATGCCGGAAAACAAAGTTAGAGTTTTGTTAACGAACGTCGGTCAATACTCCGGGTCAGAATACCTGCTTTGCGCCATGGCAAGAAGCGGTTCCGAGACGGAATAGGGGCTGGATCGAAGAATAAAAGCGTCGCGAACGGGTCAAATAATGAATAAATCGGGGTCAATGGTTAACATCAATCCGAATGAGTCATTTGCCGTTGAAAGCAGCCACCTCAATGTGGCGGTCGCCATTGAAAACAAATTTGTAAATTTACCTTATTCCGTAGCGAACGATTTACCATCCCCCCGAGAAAAACCAGTAATACGATCCAAAAGATCGAAAAAAGACAACAGTTATTCCATAAGACCGCTGAAAATCGTTGATATCGCCCGCGCGATGAAAATCGCCGCCGATAATTTCAGCGGTGAAATCAATCTCGTTGCGCGCAGTTATCTTTGGCATTTCGCGCGCCGGGCGGGCTTTCCGCAGATGACTTCGATGTGGTCCAGATCGGTGGTCCACATTGACGATCGGGCGGGCGAAACGGTGGAGCTGGATCTGCTGTCGTCGTTCGTGCACGGCCGCGACGTCGCCTGGATCGATCTTGCTTCCCACGACGAAGACGGCGTGAACCTTGCCCTGGCGGCGATGCGCCGCTGGCCGCGCTGCCACCGCCTTCTGGTCGTTCGCCTGGAACGCGTTCATGCGCCGCAGTTTCTGGCCGCAGGCTTCCGGATCGCGGGCCACATACCCGACGGGCACGGCGAACATATCTATCTTCACGCAGAACGGAAAAGGGTCACCGATCGCGACCAGCAGGCCATGCGCCTTCGCTTCGGCAATCGCAGCAGGATGCCTTCCGATTGCGAATTCAGCGTGGTGGAATGCGAGGGGTCGATCATCGGCCTTACCGGCATTTACGAAACCGGGTTCTGGCGCGACGTGACATGGGGCGCATGGGGCGCCATCGATCCGGCGCGCGCGCGGCGCGACGCCGTGTTCGCCACGCTTCGCCTGACGGAAGAACGCGCCAAACAGAACGGCGCTCGCTGGTTCTGCCTGGAAACCTCCGATTGCGAAAAATACCGGCATGCCCGGCGCATCTACGAGCTTTACGGGTTGCGGCCGCTGCTCACGATCCCGAATTTCTACCTGAACGACGACGGCAAGGCCGAAAAGTTCATCGTTTACGGAAAGCCGACCAGCGACGACATCGTGCGCGCGCCCACGGGCGTTTCCGAAAAGGTTTGACGAACCGCTTCAGCCTGCGCTCCATTCTCCTCCGATATCGACGTTGAACGCGGGAGGCAGGTTTCATGCACTATCTCTATCTTGCAGGCGCGATCGTCGCCGAAACCATAGGAACGTCAGCGCTGAGCCAGACTGCGGGCTTCACGCGGGTGACGCCCACGATCATCGTCGGCATCAGCTTCGCGATATCGTTCTACCTGATGTCGCTGGCGCTTCAGGTGATCCCCGTGGGCATCGCATACGCGATCTGGGCGGGCGCAGGCATCGTCCTCATCACGATCATCGGCTGGGCGTTTCTGAAGCAGACGCTGGATGCGCCTGCCCTGCTGGGCATAGGATTGATCCTGGCCGGTGTGGTGGTCCTGCGGGTTTTTTCGCGCGCCGCCGTGCATTGATGTTGTCGGGTTTTTTTACAGTTCCCGGCAAGGCATTTTCCCGCCGCGCCGGAGCGCCCGCCTTAGTCGCGGAAACTTAACCTTTTCTTCACGAACGCCCCAAGTGGCACGCAACTTGCTTTCTCAATCCCGACTACAGTTTTTTGAGGAGGCTTAAAATGCGCAAGGTTCTGAACAAGGTTCTTCCGGCGATGACGGCTCTGGCCACGGTCGGAATGGCGACGTCTGCTCATGCAGCGCTCGTGAACACATGGTCTTTCGAAGTGACCTCGGTGTTCTCCAACTCGGTTTTCGAGAACAACGACGGCACGCCGGTAATAACCGACGAGCGGCTCGAATGGGGCCCGGTCAATGGTGTAAAGAGCGCGATCGGCGTTACCGACACCCCGACGTCGGGCTCGCTTGAGACCAACGGGCTGTGGAGCCTCGCGGACCAGTATTATCACGAGAACAACATACTGCCGGGCGGCACCAATTCGCTGCTCAGCACCGATCTCGCAATCACGATCTCGCTGACCCCGGCCGATCCGGCCGGCGCGACGCTGGACCCGGCTTTCGAGCGCACGTTCAACATCTCGTTCATCGAGACGCCCAACAAGCTCCCCGGCCAGACCTGTGACGCCGGCGGCACCCACGGCGACGGCATTAACGTCAACGGCTGCGCCGACATCTTCGTGTTCGCGTTCGACTCGGGCCAGTTCGACTTCAACTATGACGGCGCCAACTACTCGCTGTTCCTCTTCGAAGATCCGGCCGCCATGCCGTCGACCCTCGGCTTCCTCTCCGATGAAGCTTGCGAAGTGGCGAATGTCGCTCCGGGTTGCTTCGGCTTCATGACGGCGGAAAATGCCACGACCTTCGCGCAGTTCGTGCTGCAGATCGAAGGCGTGGAAGTTCCGGAACCGGCCGTTCTCGGCCTCTTCGGTCTCGGCCTCGTCGGCCTGGGCTTCGCGCGCCGCCGCAAGGCCGCCTGAAGTACCCGATCCAACTCCGACCTAGGAGTTGAATACTGATCAGACCCGGCTCAGGCATCCTGAGCCGGGTCTTTCATTATGTGCGGCAAGCTTCTTTCAGCGGGCGGGCTTAAGGGCGATCACGCGCGCAGCCGCCTTTTCGACCGCCGGACGCGTATAGGTCATCGGCGCGAAACGCCCTTCCAGCCAACCGGACAGAAAATCGCGGTAGTGCGGGCTCGCCGGGTCCGCCGATTGGCCGGGCATGTTCATGAACAGCGATTTGTCCCAATCGCCGACATCCATGACGATGCGCACCGAAGGGCCGTGCAGGGCCTGCAAGTCCTTGCCCGGCGCCGCGAGCGCGACCGTGGTTCCCGTGCCGCCGACCGGCAGCGGCCCGACCGTCAATGACGCGCGCGCGTCAACGCCTTCCAGCGCCGCCGTCGACGGTTTCAGTTCGATCTGATGCACGCCGCCCCAGGTCCAGCGCGCCATGTCCGGCCCTAGCCGCGTCCGCAGGTCGTCCAGCGTCGCCGCCAGGCCTTCCTTCAGCACCGCCTGCGTCGTGGCGGCGGCATCGGGCCCGAGCAGCGGATCGCCGGCCTCGAACGCATGGAGCGCCGCGTCGGCAGACGCGCGCGTGACGAGCGCCTGCGCTTCGGGCCGGACGACATGGGACACTAGCGTACGCCCCAGATGCGACGCGAGCCAGGTCGATGCGATCGCCGCCGCCGCGCTGTCGGCGCGCGCGTCGCCGTCCCATTCCCGCATCAGACGGAGCGCGGTTTCACTGTCGGCGTCCCACCCCTTCATGCCGCCGAGCAGCGCGACGAGCCGCAGCGCGGAAAGATCGCGCGTATCCATCTGCATCGCCGCCGCGTCCGCCACGGAGACGCGCTCGGCGCCCGAGAGTATCTGGGCGAGCCGATCGTAGCGGCTGCGATCCGCGAATTCGAAGCCGATCTGCACGTCTGCGGGATGGTCCTTCGGCACGTTCCGCTCGTTCGCCGTGGCGATCCACCCCTGCGCGGGATTCATCACACTCGGCAGCCGCCGCGGCGCAAGGAAGCCGTTCCATTCGAAGCGTCCGTCGCCGGGAACCGGCAGCAGCCCGTCCCAGTTCGGCCGCACCGGCGTCAACCCCGCAGCCGTCCAGCCGATCGTGCCGCCCTCATCGGCCCAGATCAGATTGAGCGGCGGCGTTCCCCAGTGGTCCGCCGCCTTCCTGAAATCTTCCCAGCTCGACGCCCCTGCGAGCCAGGATGCCGCCGCATAGGCCGACGTGCCGGGCTGGGACCAGACCGAGCGGATCGCATACGCGCGATTGTCCGCCGCATTGCGGTGAATAACGGGGCCGTGCCGCGTGAAGGGCAGTTCCACCGCAACCGCTTTCCCGCCCTTGACCGGGATCATCTCCCGAACGATGCGCATCTTTTCCCATCGGCCCCGGTAGCGATACGTGTCGGACCGGCCGGGCTGCAGATCATAGAGGTAGACGTCTTCCTGATCGGTGCTGAAGATGGTGAGCCCGAAGGCGCCCTTGCCGTTGTGGCCGAAGGAAACGCCAGGCACCCCCGGCTCCCCCGCGCCGATCAAGGACAGCCCTGGCGCTTCGATATGCACGACATAGCGCAGGCTCGGCACGGTGAGCGCGCGGTGCGGGTCGTTCGCCAGGATCGGGCGGCCCGTGGCCGTGCGCGTTCCCGCGATCACCCAGTTGTTGGAGCCTTCCATGCCGCCGTCGCCCGAAACGGCGGAGGCTGTTTCCGCCGGTTTCGGCAGGCCTTCGAAGCTGACCGGCCCCGTACCCAGCACATAGTCGCGCATCACCTCCCCATCGATAACGCAGGGGTCGAGCCCTTCGGGCACCTGGGGTGTATGGTCGGGATAGAGCCGCTGCACGGCGCGCGCCGCCTCCATGCCGCCCTTGCAGATCAGGCGGGCGCGCTGCACTTCGGACTGTGCGTTCAGCACCAGCGCATGGCTGCGGATACGCACGACGTCTTCGGCACGCCAATGCGCGGGCGCGCTGTCGGTCAGCGCGAATTCGCGCGGCATCGGCTTTCGGCCCGCGCGCACCTCGTCGACATAGGCGTTGATGCCCGAAACGAAGGCTTCGTAGCTGCCCCGCGCGCCCGGCGCATACCGCTTCCACTCGTGCGCCATGTTGCCGCGATAGAGGAAAAGGCGCGCGGCGCGATCCTGCTCCACATAGGCCTCGCTGAAACTTTCCGACAACAGCCCGAGGCCCCGCTTGCGCCACAGATCGATCTGCCACAGCCGATCGCGCGCGACGTTGTAGCCTTGCAGGAAATAGGCATCCTGCGTGCTCGCGGCATAAATATGCGCGAGCCCCCAGCGGTCGACGATGATCTCGGCGGGGGCCTTCAGACCGCGCACATCCCAGGTTTCCGAAACGGGCTGCGCGTGCGACACGGTCGTCGAAAGCGCCATTGCGATAACCGTGAAAGCGCGGAGTCTTTTGGCCAAACCTCAACCTCCCGTCGTGTTCTCCGCATGTTATGCGGGAACGATCGCCGCAAATCCACCCTGCGCAGCAGCGCCGCTACGCTGCGGCCATGCTTTCCAGAATCGGCAATTCCGTCGTCGATTTGATCTCCGACAGCGCCACCATCGAGTGCTCTTCCTGCACGCCGGGAAGCTGCGAGAGCTTTTCGAAGAAGAAGCGCTCGTAGGTTTCGATGTCGCGCGTCACAATCCGCAGCATGAAATCGACCGGCCCCAGCAACACGAAACAGTCGAGCACTTCGGGAAACTCGCGGATCGCATCCGAGAACTTGTGCAGGTTGGAGCGCCCGTGGCGGGTGAGCTTCACCTGCGCGAACACCTGCGTGTTGAGGCCCATCTTGCGCCGGTCGAGCAGGCTCACCTGCGCCTTGATATAGCCCGCCTCTTTCAGCCGCTGGATGCGCCGCCAGCAGGGCGCCTGCGACAGCCCGACCTCCTCGGCGATCTCGGTGGTGGGCCGCGACGAATCCTTCTGGAGGATCGCGAGAATCTTGCGTTCGAACGGGTCCAGTTCTTCCAGCATGATCTATTCCACTATCTGCGCTTTTGAGAATAGATCATTCCTTAATCTGCCCCGTATCCACATACGAGCAATTTTTATCAGCCGGATGCGTGTTACGCTTGTGCGCGAAAGGGAGGCCCGATGGTCCACCGGCCGCACGAAGTCACGGATTTTCAGGAAGATATTCACGTCGTCAGCACTGCGGACGGCGAGCCGATCGGCGTCATCGCCATCCACTCAACCGCACTCGGACCGGCGGCGGGCGGCTGCCGCTTCTGGCACTACGAGCGCCGCGCCGACCTCACCGCCGACGCCATCCGCCTCGCGCGCGGCATGAGCTATAAGAACGCGCTCGCGGACCTGCCGCTCGGCGGCGGCAAGGCGGTGCTGCAGCGCCCGGCGGGCAGCTTCGACCGGGCCGCAATGTTCCGCGCCTTCGGCAATGCGGTCGAAAGCCTTGGCGGCGCCTACATCACGGCCGAAGATGTCGGCACGAGCGTGGAGGACATGGCCGCAGTGCGGGAACGCACGCGCTTTGTCGCAGGCCTCCGCGCCCAGCCCGGCAAGAGCGGCGGCGACCCTTCGCCGTGGACGGCGCGCGGCGTGTTCGAATCGATGCGCGCGGCATCGCGCTTTGCGCTCGGCAGCGATCTGGACGGGCTGACCGTCGCGGTGCAGGGCACCGGGAGCGTCGGCGCGGCGCTCTGCCGTATGCTGCGCGCGGCGGGCGCGCGGCTCGTGATTGCAGACGTCGATCGCCGCCGCGTCGATGCGCTCGTCGCCGAACTCGGTGCGCGCGCCGTCGGCATCGACGACATCCTTTCCGCCGATGCGGACATCCTTGCGCCCTGCGCGCTCGGCGGCGTTCTGAACGGCCGCACGATCCCGACGCTCAAAGCGCGCCTTATCTGCGGCGCGGCGAACAACCAGCTCGAAACCGAGGCCGACGGTGAAGCCCTCGCCGCGCGCGGCATCGTCTACGCGCCGGACTATGTCGTGAACGCGGGCGGCATCATCAACGTCTCGGCCGAATATCTCGGCGAGGCGCCCGAAGCGGTCGAGCGCCGCATCGCCGAGATCGCACCGCGCCTCATCGCCATTCTCGACTCCGCCGCCACGGAACAGGTGCCCGCCAACACCGTTGCCGACACACGCGCCCGCCGCATCATCGCGCGCGGACGGCGGGCGGCGGCATGAGCGGCCACAAGGAAACACCCATGCTGAAAAACAGTACGCGCCTGCACATTCCCGAACCCGGACACCGCCCCGGCGAAACGCCCGACCTGTCGCACATCAAGGTGCCGCCTGCCGGTGAGGTGCGCCGACCGGCCGAAGACACCGACCCCGCCGAAATCCGCGACCTTGCGTGGGCGCTGATCCGCGTTCTCGACGACGCGGGCAATCCGGTGGGCGATTGGAACCCCGGCCTGCCCGCAGCTCTGCTCGAAAAGGGCCTGCGCGCCATGATGCTGACCCGCGCTTATGACGCGCGCATGGTCCGCGTGCAGAGGCAGGGCAAGACCAGCTTCTACATGAAGTCGACGGGCGAGGAGGCGGTCGCCGTGGCCGCCGCGCTCGCGCTCGAATACGGCGACATGTGCTTCCCCACCTACCGTCAGCAGGGCCTGCTCGTGGCGCGCGACTGGCCGCTCGTCGACATGATGAACCAGGTCTATTCGAACAGCCGCGACCGCCTGAAAGGGCGGCAGATGCCGGTGTTCTATTCAAGCCGCGAGGCGGGTTTCTTCTCGATCTCCGGCAACCTCGCCACGCAGTACAGCCAGGCGGTCGGCTGGGCGATGGCGTCGGCGTCGGAGAGCGACAGCCGCATCGCCGCCGCATGGATCGGCGAGGGCGCGACGGCGGAGGGCGACTTCCACCATGCGCTCACCTTCGCCAGCGTCTATCAGGCACCCGTCGTGCTCAACATCGTCAACAACCAGTGGGCGATCTCGTCCTTCTCCGGCATCGCGGGGGGCGAGCGCACGACGTTCGCCTCGCGCGGGCTCGGCTACGGTATCCCGTCGCTGCGTGTGGACGGCAACGACTTTCTCGCCGTCTACGCCGTCACGCGCTGGGCGGCGAACCGCGCGCGCAGCGGCCTCGGCCCCACGGTGATCGAGCTGTTCACCTACCGCGCCGAAGGCCACTCGACCTCCGACGATCCGAGCAAATATCGCCCCGGAGCGGAAGCCGCCGCATGGCCGCTCGGCGATCCGATCGAACGGCTGAAGACGCATATGATCGGCGCGGGCCTTTGGGACGAAGAGCGCCACGCAGCGCTTGAAAAGGAACTCGAGGACGAGGTGCGCGCGGCGGGCAAGGAGTCCGAAAGCTACGGCACTTTGAAAGAAGGCGCGCGCATACCAGCCTCCACGATGTTCGACGATGTCTACAAGGAGATGCCGCCTCACCTTGTCGAACAGCGCAGGCAGGCGGGGGTATAGCCATGGCGACGATGAACATGATCGAGGCGCTGAACAGCGCGATGGATGTGGCGCTGACGCGCGATCCCGCCGTCACCATCTTCGGGCAGGACGTCGGCTATTTCGGCGGCGTGTTCCGCGCAACTGATGGTCTCCAGCGCAAGCACGGCCTCACCCGCGTGTTCGACGCGCCGATCTCCGAAGGCGGCATCGTGGCGGTCGCTGTCGGCATGGGCGCTTACGGCAAGCGGCCGGTCGTGGAGATTCAGTTCGCGGACTATATCTATCCCGCGACCGATCAGCTGATCTCCGAAGCCGCGCGCATGCGCTATCGCACCGGCGGCGAATGGTGGTCGCCGATCACCGTGCGCAGCCCCTACGGCGGCGGCATTTACGGCGGCCAGACCCACAGCCAGAGCCCGGAAGGCATCTTCACGCACGTCGCGGGGCTGAAGACGGTGATCCCGTCGAACCCCTACGACGCCAAGGGCCTGCTGATCGCCGCGATCGAGGACGACGATCCCGTGCTCTTCTTCGAGCCCAAGCGCCTCTACAACGGCCCCTTCGACGGGCATCACGACAGGCCCGTCGAGCCGTGGTCGAAGCATGCCGCGAGCGAGGTGCCGGAGGGGCATTATGTCGTGCCGCTCGGCAAGGCGAACATCGTGCGTGCGGGGAGCGCCGTCACCGTGCTCGCCTACGGCACGATGGTGCATGTCGCGCTCGCGGCGGCGAGCGAGACCGGTATCGATGCGGAGGTGATCGATCTGCGCACGCTGATGCCGCTCGATCTTGAAACGATTACCCAGTCGGTGAGCCGGACCGGCCGCTGCGTTGTCGTCCACGAGGCGACGCGCACCTGCGGCTTCGGCGCGGAACTCGCCGCGCTGGTGCAGGAGCACTGCTTCTTCGATCTCGAAGCACCGATCGAGCGCGTCACCGGCTGGGACACGCCCTACCCGCACGCCTTCGAATGGGATTATTTCCCAGGGCCCAAGCGCGTCGGCGATGCGCTGCGCCGCGCGATGGAGGCGTAAGGACATGGCGAACTACGTCTTCAAGCTGCCCGACATCGGCGAAGGTATCGCCGAGGCCGAACTCGTCGAGTGGTACGTGAAGCCCGGCGATACGGTCGCCGAAGACCAGCCGCTCGCGGATGTGATGACCGACAAGGCGACGGTGGAACTCACCTCGCCGGTATCCGGCACGATCGTCGCGATCCACGGCGAGGTCGGCCAGCTCCGGCAGATCGGCTCCGCGCTCGTCGAATTCGCGCTGGAGGGAAAGGCGCGCGCCGAACCTGTGGAGGCAGCCGCAGCAGCCGTCGTCCCTGACCAAACGCCGCCGCCCGCACCCGCATCATCGCGCCCGAAGGCCTCGCCGCTGGTGCGCCGTCTCGCGAAGCAGGGCGGCGTGAATCTGGAGACCGTTAAGGGCTCCGGCCCGCACGGCCGCATCCGTCGCCCGGATTTCGAAGCGCACGTCGCAGCCTTGCGCGTGTCGCCGAGCGCCGATGAATTCACCGAGTCGAAACTCGTCGGCCTGCGCCGCAAGATCGCCGAGAAGATGGAAATCTCGGCGCGGCGCATTCCGCATTTCGCCTATGTCGAGGAGGCCGATCTCACCGCGCTCGAAGGCGCGCGGGCGGAACTGAACGCCCGTTATGGAGACGAGCGCCCGAAGCTGACGCTGCTGCCGTTCTTCGTGCAGGCGCTTGTCCGCGTGTTGCCGCGCTTCCCGCAGATCAATGCGACGTACGACGATGAAGCGGGCATCGTCCGCCGCTACACGCCCGTCCACGTCGGCATTGCGACGCAGACCGACAACGGCCTGATCGTGCCGGTGGTTCGCAATGCACAAGACCTCGGCCTGTGGGAACTCGCGGCGGAAATCGCCCGCCTCGCCGCCGCCGCGCGCGACGGCACCGCGAAGCGCGACGAACTCTCCGGTTCGACGATCACCATCACCAGTCTGGGAACGCTCGGCGGCATCGCGACCACGCCCGTCATCAATCACCCCGAGGTGGCGATCATCGGCCCCAACCGCCTCGTCGAGCGGCCGGTGGTGCGGAGCGGCGCGATTGAGGTGCGCAAGATGATGAATGTCTCTTCGTCGTTCGACCACCGCGTGGTGGACGGCTACGAGGCCGCGCGCTTCATCGGCGAAGTGAAGGCGCTACTCGAATCCCCGACGTTGCTGCTCGCGCGCTGAGCCTACTGCGCCCGGCGCGCGGTGAGGATCCGCACGGGGGCCGCAATCATCTGCCCCTTCATCACGCCTGCGCCGAGCGTCGGCGAGGTCGGCGCGTTCATGATCCTGCGCACCGTGTCCATGCCCTCCACGACACGGCCGAACACCGCGAAGCCCAGATTGTCGCCGGGCTTCGACAGGTCGGCATTCAGCGAATCGAGCGCACCGACGGTGATGAAGAAATCGCCGTCCGCGCTTCCCGGCGCGCCGCGCGCCATCGAAATCGCGCCGTCGGTGTGCGACAGCCCGGTTTTCGTGGTCGGTTCGTGCGCGACCTTGGGCAGAACCTTCTTCGGATTGCCCTGCGTGCCGCCCTGGATCAGCCCGTAGCTGCCGTCGTCGGACAGTTTCATCGCGCGGTAGAAGGCCGTACCGTCCATCCGCTTCTGGTCAACGTAGCGCAGGAAGTTCGCGGTCGTCAGCGGCGCGCGTTCCTTTTCCAGCGCAAGCACGATCGGGCCCTCGCTCGTCGTGATCGCGACGCGCACGGTCTCGTAAACCTTCTCCGGCGCAGATGGCGGCGCTGGCGGCGCTTCGGCGGGCGTTGCGGAGGTTTGCGGCTCGGTTTGCGCGAGCGACGGCATGGCGACGGCAAGGGCGAGCAGCGCGGTGCAAAGGGCGGTCAGGCGAATCATGCCCGGCAGGTTAGTGCGGCTTGCCGTCCGGCGGAAACGCAAATCCGTATCTCCTCAACCGACGAACGCGCGTTCGATCACATAATGCCCCGGTTCGGCGTTCGATCCTTCGGCAAATCCGGCCGCTTCAAGCTGCGCGGCGAGGGCGCGGATCATCGTCATGCTGCCGCAGAGCATCACGCGGTCGGTTGCCGGATCGAAGTGCTTCGGCCCCGTCAGCGGGGATCGGAACATCGTGCCGTCGGCGATCAGCGTATCGATTCGCCCGCCGGTGCGGAAAGGCTCGCGCGTTACTGTCGGCAGATAGGAAAGTTGCAGCAGCGCCTGATCCTGCACCAGCGGATCACCCGCGAGGTGGCTTTCAAGATCGGCACGGTACGCAAGATCGCTGACCTGCCGCACGGAGTGCACGAGCACGATCTGGTTGAAGCGTTCGTAAATATCGGGATCGCGCACCAGGCTCATGAACGGCGCAAGACCTGTTCCCGTCGAAAGCAGGAACAGACGCCGCCCCGGCAGCAGCGCATCGGCGACGAGCGTGCCCGTCGGCTTCCGGCCGAGGAAAAGCTGGTCGCCGGGCCTGACGCGCTGAAGCTGCGAGGTGAGCGGCCCGTCGGGCACCTTGATCGACAGGAATTCCAGCTCTTCGGCCCATGCCGGGCTCGCGATCGAATACGCGCGCAGCAGCGGCCGCCGCTCGCCGGGCATCCCGATCATCACGAACTCGCCCGATCGGAAGCGGAAGCTCGGCGGACGCGTGATCGTGAAACTGAACAGATGCGCGTTCCAGTGCAGCACGGAACGTACGGTCTCCACCGTCAGCGCATCGGACGGCGCAAGGATGCGTGCTGCCGCGGCGCGGTCGCTCATGGTAAGCCTTTCGTCTCGGGCTCGTGAATGAAACACGCCTTCTACGCTATTGCGAACTATTTGCAAATAATCTTCCTGCATGATTGCAACGAGACAGAACGTCGCGGAACATCGCGTCGCATTGCGCCCGTCGCGTCGGCACGCGAAATGTGCTAGCCGTCTCAAACGGATAGCTGCCGACAAGGAGTCGCCGCCGTGCTTGAATCACTGTTCGGTTCCGTGGACGCCGTGCTGCTCGCGCGCATCCAGTTCGCGTTTACGGTCAGCTTCCATTTCATCTTCCCCGCGTTCTCGATCGGGCTGGCGAGTTACCTCGCGGTTCTGGAAGCGCTCTGGCTGAAGACCGGCAAGGACCATTATCTCGATCTCTTCCGCTACTGGCTGAAGATCTTCGCGATCACCTTCGCGATGGGCGTCGTCTCGGGCATCGTCATGTCCTACCAGTTCGGCACGAACTGGTCGGTGTTCTCCGACAAGGCGGGGCCGGTGATCGGCCCTCTGATGGCCTATGAGGTTCTCACCGCCTTCTTCCTTGAAGCGGGTTTCCTCGGCGTCATGCTGTTCGGCATGAACAAGGTGGGGAAGAAGCTGCACTTCGCCGCTACCCTGATGGTCGCGATCGGCACGTTCATCTCGGCATTCTGGATTCTCAGCGTCAATTCGTGGATGCAGACGCCGGTGGGGCACATCATCGGCGAAAACGGCCAGTTCCTTCCGGGCGACAGCTGGTGGACGATCGTTTTCAATCCCAGCTTCCCTTACCGCCTCGTCCACACCCTGATCGCCGCCTACCTCACCACCGCGTTCGTCGTCGGTGCCGTCGGCGCCTGGCATCTGCTGAAGGACCGCGCGAACCCGCACGCGCGCATCATGTTCTCGATGGCGATGTGGATGGCCGCGCTCGTCGCGCCCGTGCAGATCTTCGCGGGCGACATGCACGGCCTGAACACGCTGGAGCATCAGCCGGTGAAGGTGATGGCGATGGAGGGCCACTACGACAGCCACCCCGACGGCGCGCCCTTCTACCTGTTCGGCATTCCCAACAGCGAGGAAAAACGCATCGACTACGCCGTCGCGATTCCCAAGCTGTCCTCGCTGATCCTGAAACATGATTTGAACGCGCCGCTCGCCGGGCTCGATACCGTGCCGGACGAAAACGAGCCGCCCGTCGGGATCGTATTCTGGTCGTTTCGCATCATGGTGGGCATCGGGCTTCTGATGCTCGGGGTCGGACTCTGGAGCCTGATCGCGCGCGTGCGCGGCCGCCTGTACGACTCTCCCCTGCTGCACCGCGCGGCACTCGTGATGGGCCCGTCGGGCTTCGTGGCCGTCATTGCGGGCTGGATCACCACCGAGGTCGGCCGCCAGCCGTGGACGGTCTACGGCCTGCTGCGCACCGCCGACAGCGCCTCGCCGCTCGCGGCGCCCGCTGTCGGCGCCTCGCTGATCGCGTTCGTCGTCATCTACTTCGCGGTGTTCGGCGCGGGGACATGGTACATATTGAAACTGATGTCGCACCGGCCGAAGCCCGGCGAAGCGGGCGTCGAGGCCGAACCCGGCCCTGTCCGCACAGCAGGCATTACCCCCGCACCCGCGCTGGAGGGCGGACAATGAGCGTCAACATCGATCTCACCACGGTCTGGGCCTTCATCATCGCCTTCGGCATTTTCGCCTATGTCGTGATGGACGGTTTCGATCTGGGCATCGGGATTCTTTTCCCCGTGTTCAAGGGCGAGGAACGCGATCAGGCGATGAACGCGATCGCGCCGGTGTGGGACGGCAACGAGACGTGGCTGGTGCTTGGCGGCGGCGGTCTTTTCGCGGCCTTCCCGCTTGCCTACGCGATCATCCTGCCCGCCACCTATCCGCTCATCATCGCCATGCTGCTCGGCCTCGTGTTCCGCGGCGTCGCCTTCGAGTTCCGCTGGCGCGACCCCGCCCACCGCGCGTTCTGGGATATCGCGTTCACCGGCGGCTCGCTCGTTGCGGCGTTTTCGCAGGGCATGATCCTCGGCGCGATCCTGCAAGGCATCGATGTGGAAGGGCGCGCCTATGCGGGCGGCTGGCTCGATTGGCTCAGCCCCTACAGCCTGCTCACCGGCGCGGGCGTTGTCGCGGGCTATGCGCTGCTCGGCGCGACGTGGCTGATCGTGAAGGTGGAAGGCGCTGCGCTCGATCACGCCTACCGCCTCGCCGGGCGCGCCGCGATCGCAACGCTTGTGCTGATGGCGGCGGTGAGTCTTGCGACACCGCTGCTGGAACACCGCTATTGGGAGCGCTGGTTCGACATGCCCGGCATGCTCTTCACCAGCCAGGTGCCGCTGCTCGTCGCGATCGCCACCTACTTCCTGTTCCGCACGCTCAAAAAGCGCGCGACATGGTCCCCGTTCCTGCTGTCGCTCGCGCTGTTCCTGCTCGGCACGATCGGGCTCGGCATCAGCATGTTCCCTTATGTGGTGCCGGACAGCATCACGATCTGGGATGCCGCCGCGCCGGAGCGCAGCCAGGTGTTCATGCTGGTCGGCGTCGTCATCGTCATGCCGCTGATCCTCGCCTACACGGCGTGGGCATACTGGGTGTTTCGCGGCAAGGTGGGCACCGATGGCTACCACTAGGTGTTTAGTCCCTCGTTTTGATGGTGCGGTTCTCTGATAAACCGTTTTGGCTGCTCGGACCATATTTTGCAGACATATTCATATGGGGT
>NZ_JACHNZ010000025.1 GCF_014199685.1 Sphingosinicella soli
TCTGCTCTTCCGTAAACCTCAGTCGCTTCATCGTCCGTCCTTCCATCAGGGCCGGACTCTAATCACGCGTGGAGGAAAATCAGGGGGTCACGTCATGTCGCCTTCGCTCTATGTCCTCTAAGGCCAACTTGTGGTGTCAAAATCAGGATGCTGGAAGGAGATAATTCCTGCCAGATGAGCCGCTGCTCGTGGCTCATCTGTTGGGTGTTCCGGCAAACTTGCCAACGCTTCAAAATCAGCGATGCGCTCAGGTGACGCAAGTTGCTCGCTGAGATGAACTGAGCGCGGTTTGTCAATCGCGCCAAGCGTGAAACTGATATTTCCCTCACCGTACTCGAAGGTAAGGGGCGTGCCACAATCCCTGCAAAACCCACGACGTACCTTGTTGGAGCTCTGGAAATAACTGGGCTGGCCTCGGGTCCAGGTTACTGCATCGAATGGCGCTCCGACGTAAGGTCCGAATAGCCCGCCGGTTGCTTTCTGGCACATCCGACAATGGCAGATGGAGGCCTCTCCTAGTTCGCCCTCGATCCGGAAGCGCACCGCTCCACACTGGCATCCTCCGGTACTGGTCATCATGGCTTGGAGCGTTTCATATTCGCCGGACATCCGCAATGATTCGAAAGCTGAAAGGCAGCTGTGAAGCAGATCGACGGTTCTTCGCGGCACCGTGCGCGGGTTGGTGCAGGCGCCGTGCTCGACCTCGCGACCCGCAAGATCGTCGGTTGGGCTATGCGGGATCCTATGCGCGTCGAGATGCCGAAGGCAAATCGCCCGTGAAATCTACCACCATCTCTGCGCCGACAGAAAATTTACCATGACCGGGCACGAAAGACCGACTAGGGGCATCAACACACCGATAGAGAGCGTCTAAATGGGGAAGTCATTCAGCCTCTATATTCGTGAATCCCGTGTGTTTTCGTTCGCCTCCGTCCTGGATCGGAAAGACCTGATCGCTCCCCGGAATGGGCGGTGCCGGCAGATTCTTTTCTGCGTAGCGCGCGTGATTCAGCATGTCGCCGGTGCTGGGCAACACCGGCGGGCGGGCAAGCGATTCATCGAAACGGAAGGCCGCAGTCATGTCACCGAAAGTCTTCCGGCGCCAGTCGGAGATGTTCGGCTCGTGCACGCCTGTCACACGTTCAAGAAAACGGAGCACCGAGGTGTGCTCAAACGGCTGGCTGCAGACCCAGCCGCCGGCCGTCCAGGGCGAGACGATGATGCAGGGGACGCGGAAGCCCGCGCCGATCGGCAGGCCGTCGATGAATTCGCCGGGGGTGCCGTCCGGTGGAACGGGCGGTGGCACATGGTCGAACAGGCCGTCATTCTCATCGTAGTTCAGGATGAAGACGGTTTTCGCCCAGACATCGGGGTTGGCCGCGAGTGCGTCCAGCTTTCCGGCGATGAATTCCGCGCCCGCCGCCGGACTGCCATTGGCCGGGTGCTCGCAAGCCTCCTGACTGGCGTGCAGCCATGTCACCGTCGGCAGCCGGTCGTGAAGGGCCTCATATTCGAACTCACCGTCCGACGCCACCGGCATGCCTTTCACGCGCAGCGGTGATCCCGGCGGAGCGTCCATGAACTGACGGAACATCCGCAGTATATTGAGACCCAAACCCGGACCGGCATTCCGGTGTACCTTCCAGCTTACACCCGCCTCCTCCAGACGTTCGGGGTATGTCTTCCAAGTCAGACCTTCCGGCGGAAACTGGTTTCGCGCAAAGTCGAAGCGGCCATCCCCGTTCGCCGTTCCCGTCAGCCAGTGAAAACGGTTCGGCCGCGTTGGGCCGAGTACGGAACAATGATAGGCATCGCAGATCGTGAACGCCTCAGCCAGCGCCCGGTGGAAGGTGATGTCCTCACGTTTGAAATAGCCCATCGTGTAAGGGCCGTGCGCGCCGTCCGCCTTGCGATGTGCGGGGAGCCACTGATCCATTTGCCCACCGTTCCAAGCCTGGTGTTGAACCGCCCAGGCGTGGCTGGTGGAAGGCAACGACTGCGCACTCGTGGAAAAGCTGTCGAGATGGAAAGGGAGTGTGTAGCCCCTCGGGTTCTCGGCATCCGGCTGGTGGAAGACATTCTGGCCATTGGGCAACACCAGCGCATTCGGATCGCCGAAGCCGCGCACACCGGCCATCGTACCGAAATAATGATCGAACGAGCGGTTTTCCTGCATCAGCAGAACGACATGTTTTATGTCCTTCAGCGACCCCTTGCGGCGCGAGGTCTGCGCCATCAGCTTCCGCACATTGGGCGGCATCAGGGAGAGCGCCGCGGAAAGCGAGGCCGTTTGTGCAGCGCCTTTCAGGATGCGCCTGCGGGTGAATGTTGGGCTGTGCGACACGGCGCTCTCCTACGCTTATTGGCACTATGCGTTTGGTGGGGCAGATGAATTTTACTGCCCGCTCATCTTGAAACGCTTGTGGAAATCTTCGAGCGGGACAGTGAATTCGTCGCGCTTCAAAAAGTCTTGGTCGGAAAGTTCAGCATGGCCTTCCCGCGCCTTGTACCATGTGCCGTACTCGGGAATTTCGCCTGCAAACTTTCCATAATGCGTGGAATAGGTGCGGACTTCGATGCTTGGTTTGTCCGTATCGAGACGAAAATTCAGCAGCCTTAACCAGCCATCGCCGATAGCGCGCTCGGCACCCGCATCCTTGGCCGTTTGTCCCCTTGCCTGATAGTCAGCCATGATCTGCCAGACCGTATTGCCGAACCGATTGGTATCGGCTCCCAGTCCTTGTCCGCTGACATGCCCGCTCAAGACGAGGAAGATCTGGTCATGCTGGCTTAGGAATTCGTTCCATATCATTTCGGGACTGTTATCGAGCGAATCCAGAGCACTGTTGTTGGGGTTGGAGGCACCATGCCGGCGACCGTCCCGGCCGAGATAATCGTGGGTCGTGACGATCGTCGGCAGGCCGGGGTAACGGCCTATCATCTCCGCTGCCCACGCCAGCGAGGCGTCCGGTGCATGATACTGTAGGCCGATGTGCAGGAAGCGGCATTGACCGGCGGTGAAAATCTGGGCGCTGTCGGCGCCGCCATCATGCGCGCCGACGTACCAGGGCTTGCCGTCGAAAAATCCGGAGCGGTCGGAAAACGCGGATTGAAACCCCGTGAGGCCGCCGACATGCCGCACGCCTGCCTGCTTCAGTTCCGGTCGTGGAGGGTGGGCCGGATCGGTCCACAGCGCATCCAGGTCATGATTGCCCGGGACTACCGAAAATGGCATCTTGCCCATCAGAAGCTTGAAGCCGTTCACCGCAGCGGGAATCTCGAAAGCTCTTGTGTGGACCTTGGGAGAGATGGCGACTTCCGAACCGCCGATGTTGGGCATCCCTTTGAAACCACGCGCGGCATGATGCGGGTCCATCCACTCCGAATAATGCTGCCAGATGTCTCCGACGTGCGTGGCGAACACGATATCGCCGCCGCTGCTGCGCGACTGCTGGGAAATCCACAACATCTGCGCGTAAAGCTGCTCCGTCGCATCGAAAGCGAAGCCCGACCAGACTTGGTTCCTGTAATCGACGTAATTCTGCGTGTCCGGGATCATCGCAACAGTGAAGGCGCCGCAATCGCCGTCCCGGTAGCTCGCGGCCAACGCTGCCGAAGGCAATACCGTCACGGCAAAAGCGGTCAACATTGCAAGGCTGCCGTTCAGAATACACCGACGCGTCTTCATTGCATTTTCCTTCTCTTCGATTGAGCGGCGGCGGATCGCCGGGAGAGCTTGAGGGAGGGGTTTCCCCTTCCCGATACCCGTCAGAACTTGGCGTTGGCGCCCACGAAAAAGTATCGCCCGATCGTGTCAAAGATACCGCCGGAACCGGTGTAGGTGTCCGGCACCTGCGGCGGCTTCACGTTGAACACGTTGTTGACGCCGAACGTGAATCGATAGTTTTCATTGACCGCGTATCCGAGCGACACGTCGTTGTTGATCCACGAAGGAACCCTGTTGGTATCGAAGGCCTCATCCGAGGTCGCATTGGTGACATGAAGCGACGCCCCGCGGATTTGCGTATTCCAGGCAATGTTGAAGCCGTTGATCGCATAGCTGGCGAAAACATTGCCCCGGAAACGTGGATCGAGATATCCCGTCACCTGTTTCAGGATGCTGGCCTCGATGCCGGGCACGGCCTCGGTTTCCTTATCAAGAAGATATGTGCCCTTGAAGCCGATGCTGAACAGGCCCTCGCCGATATCCCGCCGATAATTGACACCGAAGTCGAGACCCCGCGCCGTCATGTTCGACGCGTTGATCTGCTGCGTTCTCATCGTTGCGATCGCGCGAACCGGGTCGCTCTGATCGCGTGTCATCGCATCGCAGAAGATGTTGTCGATCGTGGGCAGATCGACGCAATAGGCCGCGATCTGGTTTCCGGTGAATTGAGTGATAACGCTCTCGATGTCGATGTCCCAGTAGTCGGCCGTGATGTCGAGGCCCGGAATGAACCGCGGCTGCAGGATGACGCCGAGCGTGAGGCTGTTCGACGTTTCCGGCATCAGGTCGGGGTTGCCGCCTGTGGTGAGCTGAGACGTCAGCTGACTGGCAAGGCCGGGTGTGGTGATGCCGAGCGCACGACAATTGGCCTCCCGCGTGGCGCTAACATAGATGTTCTGCGCCTCGCACGGGTCGTCGAGGTTCGATACGCCTGTGTTGACCGGCTCATAGAGTTCGCCGAAATTGGGCACGCGCACGCTGCGTGAACGCACGCCGCGAAAGGTGACGCCGTCGACCGGCGACCAGATGAGACCCGCTTTCCAGGCATCCGTGTTGCCGAACGTGTTGTAGTCCGAGTAACGATAGGCGCCCTCGACTTCGAGGCGGCGGGCAAACGGCAAGCCCTGCAGCACAGGGACAACCAGTTCGCCGTAAAATTCGGATACCTCGAGCGCCGCGTCGATTTCGGCATGCTGCGTGACGCCGCCGCTATGCGCGAGTTCGCCGGGAACAGCGAGCGGATCTTCCCGTGTGTTCAGCGTCTCCTCGCGCCTTTCCGCGCCGATCGCGACCGAAACATCGCCGTAAGGAAGACGGAACGCCCGGCCGACGATGCTGCCGCCAAAGATCGTCTGCGTGTTCACCCACTTCTCGCGGCGCGTGGCGAACAGCCAGTCGCGCTGCGCGTCCGTCGGCGCAGCATTGCCGAAAACATTGTAGGGAACGCAGCCTGCGGCACGTGCCTCGGGATCACGGCACACGGGATCGCCGGTTACCGGGTCGGCGACAACATCACGCGCCGAAATCCAGCGATTGGCCCGGAGCGTGCCGGGGTTGGAGACGTTGTTGGACGTTCGCCCATACTGGAAGAAGCCGTTCCATTCGAGGTCGCCGGTCAGTCGACCGCCGATCTCGTTCGAAATTGTGTAGGCATTACGCTTCTGCACGTCCCGCCGGATGCCCATTTCCGGATAGATGCGTGCCAGGCGAAGCGATGTCAGGTCGTTGTCGGTCATGAACTGCCGAATGGGATCGGGCAGAAAGGGGTTGTCGAGAAAGGCCGTGGCGCCGCCGGCCCCGTTCAGCCACGTGTTGCGGCTGTCCTCGCGGATATAGGTCTTCGTTCCGTTATACAGCGTATGACCATAATCGACGCGCGCGGAGTACCGGATCGCGTCGGTCAGTTGATAGTCGAAATTGCCGATCACGGAGAACTGCTCCAGCGGGGAAACAAGCTGCTCCCCGGAATTGAGCGGCAGCGTGCCTTCGACGAAATACTCGCCTGTTCCGGCTGTATATTCTCCCGGCGTCGAGACCCGGTTGATGTTCTGAACCTTTACCGCGTCGTTGAGGTAGACGTAATTGATGTTGTCATGAACGAAGGTCGGGTTCACGTTCAGACGCGTTGCAGCCCAGTTGGTGTAGATGATGGTATCGGGAATTCCGTCAGCCAGCCCGGTGTTGGCGGGATTGGACTGATAAACGAGATGGCGGTGTGCATAATCGCGATCATTGACGTGGACGCCGTTGCTTTTGACGTAGGTGCCGCCGATGCTGACGGAACCGCGCCCCCCGGCGAGCTTCGAGCCCGCGACGAGAGACAGGGACTGAGTGGCGCCATCGCCCTTCTGGGAAATGCCCGACGTGCCGGAGAGTTCGATGCCTTCGATATCCCGTTTGGTGATGATGTTCACCGCGCCCGTGACGGCGTCCGCACCATAGATTGCGGCGGCACCGCCCGTAATCACCTCGATCCGGTCGATCATGCCGACAGGAATCATGTTGAGGTCGACCGCCGAACTCCGCGCGGAGCCGGATACGCGACGTTTGCCGTCAAGAAGGGTGAGCGTGCGATTGACGCCCATGTTGCGCAGATTGATGGATGCCGTGCCGCCATCGAAATTTTGCGAGCCCGCATTGCCGCGTCCGACGCCTGGCGAAATTGAAGGTTCGCGGATCAGTGCCGCCCACGCGGTGACAAGACCGAGTTGCCGGGACTGCTCCATGTTGATGACGCTGACCGGCATCGGGTTCTCGAGTTCCGGCCGCGCGATGCGTGACCCGGTGACGACAATAGCGCTATCCTCCTCGATTACGGGCAACGGCGCGTTCGCGCCAAGAATCGCCACTTTTCCATCAAAGGAACGAACTGTCAGGCGGGTGCCGGACAGAAGCTGGTCGAGCGCGACTCTGACATCGAGGCTTCCCCGCACGGCGTTTGTCCGATTTTCCTCCGCGTCGCGGCCGGCAAGCGTGATCTGGATTCCAGCCTGCCGAGCGAATTCGCGAATGCCGCTCGAAGCAGGCTGTGCGGCAATGTTGAAGTTGCGGACCTGCGCTTGCGCTGCACTGGATGCACAAATAGTCACCGCCACAGCCGCAAATGATGCGGCTGATCGCAAGAAAGAAGAATGCATTTGAATTGGCCCTTTTGTGTTTTGCCGTCTGATCTAAAGACGTGTCAAAATCAGTTTTGGGTCTTCGAGGGAGGTGTTAATGTTTGTGTTCAGTTTGATTTCGAATTTATTACAATTCCTTCCCGACCATGTTCTACGCTTCCTCCTGCCACGGCGGCGACGGCATGCGCAAACTGTTCGGGATCATTGGCCTTGTACAGGCCGATAATCGTCATGTCTTCGATGGCGGGATCGGTGATCACGATCTTCGTGCTGTTGACGCGATTGAATCGGGCAACGGCCGACTTGATCGACACGTTGTCGAGCGAAATCTGCGCCAGTTCCGGCGGAGGAAGTTGCGGGGACGCAGACGCTGTCGGCACGTCGCTCGGCTTTTTCGGCCCGGGATCGAGCGTCACCATGCCGCCTGCTTGAAGCAGAACGGCCTGATCGCGCTCGTCGCGAGGCCAGACCAGTACGCTGCCTTCCGTGACCTTGATCGTGCCGCCCGTGGGCCCCATGCGGCGGACGGAATACGTGGTTCCGGTTGCCTGTGCATAGACATCGCCTGAACGCACCACGAAGGGGCGCGCCTTGTCCTTCGCAACCTGGAAGGTTGCTTCACCGGCGAGCAGTGTAACCCTACGATGGTCAGCCGAAAGCGCGACTTCGATGTTTGCATCCGCGCTGAGTGTTGCGACCGATCCATCGTTCAGTTTCACGACTTCCCTCGCCGGCGCGTGCGCCGATCGTTGGGCGGACAGAAGCGCCGGTCCGCCGACGCTCACGATCGCAACCAGGCAGGCCGCCAAAGCGGCGACCCCAGGAGCGATTTTTCGGTTCCGCGCAAAAACGGAGCGCCGCCGCGAAACCAACCCCGGTCCTTCAGCCCAACTCTCATGGGAGGCGCCCGCAACGGCATCGTCTGTCGCACGCATCCATGCCCGCGCGCGCGCAAACGCTCCCCGATGGCGGGTATCTGCCGCCAGCCAGGCTTCCAGTCTTGCCTCGTCCTCGGCGGTCATCTCGCCATACGCCAGCTCGACGGCCCAGCGAACGGCTTCCTCGTTGATGCCGTTAGTGACGCCGTTGCTTGCCAATGACTTCCGCCTCCCTTTCGACATTATCCGGTTCGCCGTTCTCCACGCGCTCATCCTGCTCCGCCATGATCTTCAGGATACGGTGCATACCGCGCTCGACGTACTTCTTCAGCGCGTCCTCGCTGACCTGCAGGCGTTCAGCGGTTTCCCGCCTCGAAAGGCCTTCGACACGCCGCAGCTCGATCGCGCGGCGATGCGTTTCGGACAATTCGGCAAGCAATCGGTTCACACGTTCGAGTTCCTGTTTCGCCTCCAATGCCCGATCCGCAAGAGGGCCACTATCTACGACGTTCGACAAGTCGATTTGGGTCATGGATGTGAAGTTTACGATGCCGGCCCTGCGCATCAGGTCTGTCGCGACCGTGTGAACAGTGCGGAAAAAATAGGATCGCGGGCATTCGATATGATCGACCGAAGCCAAGCTCGCCAGGCGGCAATAGGCTTCCTGAATGACGTCCTCTATATCGAGAACGTGATACCAACGGCGCGAAAGCCAGTTGCGCACGTCCCGTTCATGAGGAACGATTTCCCGAGCGAGCCAAGCCGAAATGGTGTCGTTCTCATCATTCATCCAACGCCGCCGTTCGCACTTCAGTGGATCATTGCTAACCGAATCATGGCGACCATATCGCTCGCCATCTGAAACAGGGGATGCGTGACAGGCTCATGACATCAGGTGCGATCGTCGCAGCGGCCAGGCGAAAACGCCCGTTGGGAGTTTGCGGATTTCAAACGACAGTTACCCAAGGGCCTCTTGTCAAAGGTGTCCGCCAAATCGAGCGATCATCAGTTACGCTGGTGTCGCGACTGGGCGCGGTCGGAACGCAGAGTTTAATCATCATCTCGCACGACCAGCGGGAGAGCACCCGGGCGAAGAGCCAGGGTCACCGGCTCGCCATTCGCCGGGGGTTTTCCCGGCAGCTGGAAGGTGAAATACTGATCTGCGGCAAAGGCTTCGACGATGTAATAACGACCCGCGAAGCGTATCGCCGACACGGTCGCAGCAACGCCTGTCGAGCTGGCAACAATCGCATCAGGCCGAACTGCGATCTTTGCGGCGCCATCGGCAATGCCAGCGGCTTGCACCGCGCCCAGCACAGTATCGGCAATCCCGTTCGTCACGACGGCATCAATCACCGCGATGTCGCCGAGCAGGCGCGCCGCCGCGATCGACACGGGCCGATGGTAGCAATCCTCGGGTCGGCCGGTCTGAAGGATCCGGCTTTCGGCCATCAGGATGAGATTGTCGGCGATCATCATCGCTTCTTCGGGGTCATGGGTGACGATCAATACGCTCGTGCCCGCCGCGCGCAGATCCGCGAGGAGCGCATCGCGCACCGCGCCGCGCAGATGACCGTCGAGACCGGAAAAGGGCTCGTCGAGCAGCAGCAGCGACGGTTCGCGCGCCAGTGCGCGCGCGATTGCCACGCGCTGCTGCTCGCCGCCCGACAGCATATGCGGCCAGGCGTCGGCCAGATGCGCGATGTGGAAGCGGTCGAGCAGCACTGCGACGCGCGCACGGCGGACGTCGGCGGCCATGCCGGTGAGGCCGAAGCCGATGTTGGCACGGACGTCGAGGTGCGGGAACAGCGCATTGTCCTGAAACACCAGTCCGACGCCGCGATGTTCGGGCGCCGCAGTCAGTCCTGGTGCGGCGACGGCCTGCCCGCGGATCCGGATCTCGCCGTCATCGACAGGCTCCAGCCCCGCGATCAGGCGCAGCAAGGTGCTTTTTCCGCAGCCCGAGGGGCCGAGCAGGCAGGTTATCCCGCCAGGCGGCAAGGCAAAGGACGCGCCATCGACTGCGGTGCGGCCCGGATAGGCACGCACGACATCGCGCAGTTCGAGAACAGGATCGTCAGCCACGGTAAGGTGCCTAGTCGCCGGGACGCGCGGTCGCAATGCGGCGTGTCAGCCAGAGGACGGCGGGAAGCGACAGCGCGACGATCAGCAGCGACGGCAGCCCTGCCTGTCCCAGCCGTTCGTCGAGCGCATAATTGTTCGCGATCACCGCGAGCGTGTCGAAATTGAACGGGCGCAGGATCAGCGTCGCGGGCAGTTCTTTCAGCACATCGATGAAGATGATCAGCAGCGCGGTCAGCAGCGCGCCGCGCGCGACCGGCAGGTCGACTGCAAACGCCGCGCCGGTCTCGCCGCGTCCCAGCGTGCGCGCGGCGTGGCGCATCGACGGGGTGACGCGCGCCAGCCCCGCGTCGATCGGCTCAAGCGCCGCCGCCATCAGCCGCGCCGCATAGGCGAGGACCAGAAGCACGATCGCGACCGCCGTTCCCGACCCCGGCGCGAGGTTCCAGATCAGCCCGGCGGGTGCGAGCAGGCCGATCGCCATCACCGCGCCGGGGGTGGCATAGCCGAGGCTGGCGATCCTTGCTGCGATCGGCAAGCGCCGCGTCCCGAGCGCCAGCATCGTCGCGAGCGCGACGGTGACGAAGGCTCCGGCGACGCCGAGCAGCAGGCTGTTGCGCGTCGCCAAAGCCAGCCGCGCCCAGTCGGGCGTCGTCTGCGCGAGGTTCCAGATCAGCCAGCCGACGGGGAGCAGCAAACCAGCGGTCAGCAACGACAGGCAAAAGCCGAAGGCGAGCCAGCGCCACACCCCGGCGAGCGGCTGCACATCGATGGTCCGCCAGCGCGCCTTGCCCGTTTCGTGCGTCGCGCCCCTGCGGCTGGCGCGCTCGATCCACAGCAGCAGCGCCGCCGCAGCCAGCAAAGGCAGCGCGAACCGCGCCGCGCTGACCGTCGAGCCATAGACCGACCAGGCGCGCACGACGCCGGTGGTCAGCGTCTGGACGCTGAGGAACTGGACCGCGCCATAGTCGGCGAGCGTTTCCATCACCGCGAGCGCAACGCCTGCGGCAAGCGCCGGGCGCGCCATCGGCAGCGCGACGCGCCACATCGCCCGCCCGCCGCCGCAGCCGAGCATCCGCGCCGCCTCCAGCACATTCACCGACTGGTTGAGAAAGGCGGCGCGCATGGCGAGATAGACATAGGGATAAAAGGCCGCCGACAGGATGAACGCCGCGCCGCCGATGCTGCGCATTTCGAACGGCAGGTCGTGTCCTGTCGTGTCGCGCAGCCAGATGCGCAGTGATCCCGCAACATCGAACAGGTCGGCATAGCCATAGGCCAGCGCAAAGGCCGGGGTCGCCAGCGGCAGCGCCAGCGCCCAGGCGAAGACGCCGCGGCCGGGAAAACGGTGCATCACCACCAGCCATGCCGCGATCGTCCCCGCCACCGCCGTGAGGCCGCCGACGAGCAGCGCCAGCCACGCGGAGGTCAGCGCATAGCGCGCAATGTCGCGGCCCGCGATGTCGGCGGTGTCGGTCCCGAACGCCGCGAGCAGCACGCCGATCAGCGGCAAAGCCACCGCCAGCCCCGCCAGCGCGGCGAGACTGGCGAGCGGTGACGGGACAGAGCGGCGAAGGGCTGCGGCGGTTGTCAGCGCCAGCCCGCCGCGCTCATCAGCGACTGCGCCGCCGGCTGCCGCGCCGCAAAGGCGGCGACGCTCATCGGATTCGCGGTAAAGTTCGCATAGGCATCGACGGGCGGCGGGGCCGGGACGTCGGGCGAGGCCGGATACTCGTTATTGTTCGCCGAAATATGCGTCTGCGAATCTGCCGAGGCGAAAAATTCGAGCAGCTTGACGGCATTGGCCTGGTTCGGGGCGTTCTTTGCAACACCGCCGCCCGAGATATTCACATGCGCGCCCTTGCCGTCCAGGTTCGGGAAGCCGAGCTTGACCTTGTCGGTCACGGCGCGATCGTCGGCATCGTCGCCGGTCGCCATGCGGATATAATAATAGCTGTTGGTGATCGCGACCTCGCACACCCCCGCCGCAACGGCGCGGATCTGGTCGCGATCCCCGCCTTCGGGCGGCCGCGCCATGTTGGCGACGATGCCGTTGACCCATTCGCCCGCCCGGTCGGGGCCCCACGCCTCGATCAGCGCGCCGACGAGCGAGAGGTTGTAAACGCTGTCCGACGACCGGACGCAGATCTTGCCCTTGAAGCGCGGCCCCGCGAGCTTGGCATAATCGTCGATTTCCTCAGGCTTCACCGTGGCCGCGTCATAGGCGACGACGCGCGCGCGGCGCATGAAGCCGTACCAGTTGCCGCCGGGTTCGCGCAGGTTCGCCGGGATGCGCGTCGTCAGCGTTTCGGAAACCGTCGGCTGAAACAGCCCAGCCTGCTGCGCGCGCCACAGTGCGCCCGCATCGGCGGTGATGAACAGGTCGGCGGGGCTGTTCGCGCCCTCGCTCTTCATCCGCGCGACCAGCTCGTCGGGTCGGCCCTCGATGCGGTTGATCTTGATGCCGGTTTCCTGGGTAAACCGGTCATAGAGCGCCTGGTCGCTGTCGTAATGGCGCGCGGTGTACAAGTTGACTTCCTGGGTGTGCGCAGCCTTTTCGCCGCCTGAACAGCCGCTCAGCGCCATGGCGGCGCCTGTCGCTAAAATCAATAAATTCCGCACGATCGACCTTTCTCAGGGGAATGGGCATTCGGCCTATCATTATTGAGAACCACTCGCAATACATCTCTTGCCGATGCGCCGTGTTTCCGTCTGTTTGCAACCGGCGCATTGCAAATGATAGTGATTGTCATTAGTTGGCACATCGAATCAAATCGAATGGAAAAGATGGCCGGGCCGATGTCGACCAGAATGAGTGTGAGCTGCTGCGCGTTGCTGATCGCGGGATTGTCGGGCCCCTCGGCGATGGCTGAAACCGCCGCCGAAGGTGACGCCGGATCGGGGCAGGTCATCGACAGCATCGTGGTGACGGCGTCAAAGGCGGACACGCTCGACATCGGCGGCTCGGTACAGCGGCTCGACACCGCCGACCTCGAACGCTTTTCCTACGCCGACATCAACCGCGTGCTGCGTCAGATTCCGGGCGTCTACCTTCAGGAAGAGGAAGGCTTCGGCCTGCGCCCCAATATCGGCATCCGCGGATCGGGCACCGACCGCAACGGCCGGATCACGGTGATGGAAGACGGGGTGCTGATTGCCCCCGCGCCCTATTCGGCGCCCGCGGCCTATTATTTCCCGCGCACCGCGCGAATCGCCGCGATCGAGGTGGCCAAGGGACCGGCCGCGATCAAATATGGCCCGATGACGGTCGGCGGCGCGCTGAACCTGTTTTCGACGCCGATCCCCGACGTTGCGGCTGGAACGCTGGCGGGCAAGGCCGAATTGCTGCTGGGCAACCACGACGGCCGGCGGGCGCACGGCTGGGCCGGTGGCTGGGCGCCGCTGGGCGGCGGGATCGAGATCGGCGCGCTTGCTGAAGGATTGTATGAGCATTCGAGCGGATTCAAGAGGCTCGACATCGGCGGCGATACCGGTTTCGAGATCACCGACTGGACGGTGAAACTGGGTCTGCGCAGCACCGACGGGCGGCACGCGCTCGAATTCAAATATCAGAACTACGACGAAACGAGCAACGAAACCTATCTGGGGCTGACGCTCGCCGACTTCGCCGCGTCGCCGAACCGCCGTTATAACGGCAGCCAGGTCGACGTGATGGACGTCGCACACACGACCTATCAGCTCAGCCACCGGTTCGACATCGCGCCAAACATCAATCTGACGACGGTCGCCTATCGCACCGATACGGCGCGCTCCTGGTACAAGCTCAACGATGTCCGCAACAGCGCGGACACCGGTTGGGTGGCGATCGGCAGCGTTCTCGACAACCCCGGTGCCAACCCGCTGCAAATGGCCGACCTGATCGGCGCCGACGGCTTCACCGGGCGCGCGGGCGCGCTGCGCGTGCGCAACAACAACCGGATCTATCAGTCGACGGGGGTGCAGAGCGTGCTCACCGCGCGGTTCGGCACCGGCGGCATCGCCCACACGCTCGAACTTTCGGCCCGCTATCACGAGGATGAAGAGGATCGTTTGCAGCAGGACGATCGTTACCAGATGATCGATGGCCGCATGGTCCTGACGACGCCGGGCGCGCCCGGCAGCCAGGACAATCGCATCGGCGACGCCAAGGCCTGGGCCTTTTTCATCCGCGACACGATCGAAGCGGGCGACGTCACCATCGTTCCCGGCCTGCGTTACGAAACGATTGACCTTCGGCAAACGCGCTGGGCCTTGACCGATCCCGATCGGACAGGCGCGACCACCGTGGCCAAATCGAACGTCGACGTCTTCATTCCCGGGATTTCCGCAACCTGGCGTGCGGCCGAAAATGTGCGGATCGTTGCAGGTGCGCATCGTGGCTTTGCGAGCCCCGGTCCGGGATCGACAATCGATCCTGAAACGTCGTGGAACTACGAGGCCGGGGTCAAGCTGGGCAATGACACCTGGCGAACCGAAGTCATCGGCTTTTTCAATGATTATACGAATCTGGTGGGCACCTGCACCGCCTCGACCGGGGGCAATTGCAACATCGGCGACCAGTTTGCGGGCGGGGAGGTGGACGTCAAGGGCGTCGAAATCACCGCCGGCAGGACGTTCGGGCGCATCGACGACGACGGGTTCGAGTTCCCGGTGTCGCTCGCCTACACCTTCACCGATGCCCAGTTCAAAACCAGTTTCGCGAGCGGTTACGAGCCGTGGGGGACGGTGACCGCGGGCGACCGGCTGCCCTATCTGCCGCGCCATCAGATGACGGTGAACGCCGGGCTGGCGCTCAACGCGGCCCGGTTGAACGCAACGCTGAACTGGGTCGGTAAGGCACGCGCCACCGCCGGCCGCGGCGCGATCGTACCCGCCGACCGGATCGATGACCGGGTTGTGATCGACCTGTCGGCCGAGGTCGACCTGCTGCGCAACCTCTCGTTGTTCGGTTCCGTCCAGAACCTGTTCGACGTGACCTACAACGCCGCTTTCTCTCCGGCGGGCGCCCGCCCCGGCGCGCCGCGACTGGCGCTCGGCGGCATCCGCGCGCGCTTTTGACGCCGTGTAAGGGGCACTGCACCGATCGTTTCCGCAAACAGGCACAGGGAGAGGGCATATCGCCCCCTCCCTGTCCTTGCGCCGGTTCGCGCAAGTGAGGCGAGCTATTTTCTGCACCTGAAGTGCGAGCCCGCCGCACGCAGGGGAGGACTGGTTTGCTGTTGGTATGATGTCACCAAGCCAAGTCCGGCGAGGGTCCGTCAGCCGCAGCCGTGATGGTCCCTCGATTTGGTGGGCGCCTTGGATAGGCTGCTTGGAAGACAGCTCTCCGCGACAATGGAGAGTGCCGCATCACCTCATGTAGCGTCAAAGCTGTATGTTTAATTTGTCATTTTGCGAAATTCGTGAGGCGAAGTCCCAAACTCCTGTTTAAATCGACGGCTGAAGTGTGCGGAGTTCTGGAATCCCCACGAGAAGGCGATATCCGTTATCGTGCGGTTGCCCATCACCGGATTGGAAAGTTCCCGCCGACAACGCTGCAAGCGCTGCGAAATGATATACTGCGACGCGGTGATGCCCTCGGATTCGAATAGCCAGTGGAGGTAGCGCACCGATATCTTCGCCAAAGCAGCCACCTTGTGGGGCGTCAGCTCGCCGTCGGAAAGATGTTCGCTGATAATCCCGCGAATCCGCATCATCTGCGCGGCTTTAAGCGACTGATCCTCGCTGCCTCCGCGCAGCGGGTCCAGCGCATCGACAAGAAGGCCCATGGTCGCTTCGATCAGGGCATCTCCATTCGCATTTTCACGATTGAACATGTGATCGGGCATGTTGCGCATGAACGTGGATAGAAGCTGGCCGGACATCGAGCCCTTGGCGATTTTCTTGTCGATCGTGTACCAGGATGTCGGCAGCCAGTTCTTGAACCGCGAAAGCGGCATGATGATCGAGAGTTTGTGAAGCGATTCCTGCACCGCAAAACTCATCGGGCGCGTGTTGTCCCAGATCATCAGATCGCCTTCGGACAGCGAAACTTGCTCGCCGCCGATATCCATAGTCTCTCGTCCGCTGATGACGAGCTGGACGCCGATAATCTCCCGCGTGTCCTGCGCCATCTGCGCGGCGCGGCGTGATGCGCGAAACGGTTCGCAGCGGCAATTGACCAGCGTGAAATCGTCGAAGGAGCGCGTCGAGACCGAGGCCTGATAGGCGGCATCGCCGGGCTTCTCGATCGACCAATCCAGATAGATCGCATTCAGCTGCTGCCGCCACGCCTCGAAGCGCTCGGACGCGGCATAGCCCTCTGTCGACCACGCATTGCCGGTGTATTCGTACATTCCACCTCCCCAAAAGCGCGCCCGTGTCATTACGCAGGGATTATGCGGAAGCCGGGCATCTGCCTCTGTATCAGCCGTACGCCATGCCCGTTCTGAAGCTTTCAGGGCCGTGTCGGACGGTCAGCGGCAGCATGCCTCAGGCGGCACTGCTTGGCAATGCATCAAACCGCGGCGCCTTTTTGCGGTATTTTTCAGGGCGCGGGCTGCGCGCAAAGACATCCTACCTTGCATTGTCAGCGTAGCGGATTGGACCACGCACTCTACATTTCAATCGTGAAAATAGAGCGGGGAGCCCGATGGCGGCCATTGTTCAGGCCTTGATTGATGTTCTCGGGGAACAGGGCGTCGTGCACGGCGAGGATGTCCGCGCGCGGGCGGAAGGCTGGGCGTCGGCGGAAAGCTGCAAGGCGCTTGCCGTGGTGCGGCCATCCTCGACGCATGAGGTTTCGACCGTTCTTGCACTCTGCCATCGCAACAAGGTCGAGGTCGTCCCTTATGGCGGGGGAACCGGGCTTGTTCGCGGCGCGATCGCTGCCCCGGGTCAGATACTGCTTTCGCTCGATCGCATGCAGAAGATCGAATCGCTCAGCGCTGTGGACCGCACGGCTGTTGTGGAGGCGGGCGTCACGCTGCACGCGCTTCAGCAGGCTGCGGATAGCGCGGACCTGTTCTTTCCGCTCGATCTCGGCGCACGCGGCAGCGCCACCATCGGCGGCAACATCGCGACAAATGCGGGCGGAAACCGTGTCGTACGCTTCGGCATGATGCGCGAGATGGTGCTCGGCCTCGAAGCGGTTCTTCCCGACGGAAGCGTGCTGTCGTCGATGAATCGGATGATAAAGAACAATTCGGGCTATGATCTGAAACAGCTTCTGATCGGCTCGGAAGGCACCCTCGGCGTTGTGACGCGCGCCGTGCTGCGGCTGCGCGAAAAATGCCCCGACAAAAGCGTCGCGCTGATTTCCGTTCGCACGTTCTCCGACGTGATCCATGCGTTCCGGCACCTCGACCGGTGGCTGGGGGGCTCGCTCAGCGCATTCGAAGTCATGTGGCGCGAATTCTACGATACGGTGACAGGCGCGCGCGCGGGGCGGCCGCCGCTTCCCGCCGGGGCGCCTTATTATATCCTCGTCGAATCCGTGGGCGGCGGGACGGCGCCGGAGCAGAGTTTCGAAACCGTGCTTGCCGCGCTCGCGTCCGAAGGCCGTATCGTTGATGCGGTCATCGCGGCGTCGCAGGCGCAGTGCGACACGATCTGGGGCATCCGCGACGATGTCGAAGCCCTGATGTCCCACGGGCCCGTTTTCATGTTCGACGTCAGCCTGCCGATTTCCAGAATGGAGGCTTATGTCGGCGAAATCCGAAGCAAGCTCGACGCCCGCTGGCCCGACAACGCCTGCATCGTTTGGGGCCATATCGGCGATTGCAACCTTCATGTCTGGATTTTCGTTCAAAGCGACAGCGTGGCCGTCCATGCCGCCGTCAGCGAAATCGTCTACGCACCGCTTGCGGAATACGACGGATCGATTTCCGCCGAGCACGGCATCGGCGAGGAAAAGCGCGATTATCTCGGATACACGCGCAGCGCGGTGGAAATCGATATGATGCGCCGTCTCAAAACAGTGTTTGATCCCGACAACATCATGAATCCGGGAAAAATTCTGCCGCGCGGAGCCGGCGCTGCGTAGTTCGCGTTCAATTCACAAAAACAAACATGGGGAGGAAATCATGACGACACGACCGAAATCGAAAGGCCGCGACATTGCCATGCGGATCGGTGCGAGCACTGCGGTGATTGCCGGTGCGCTCTCAGCGCCGGCAACCGCGCAGCCTGTCGATGCGGCCGAGGGTAGCGTTGTCGAACATGCCGCAGACATCATCGTGACGGCGCGCAAGCGCGAGGAATCGCTCCTCGAAATTCCCGAATCGATCGTCGCGCTTTCGCAGGACACGATCGAGCGCGCCAACATAAAGACGCTCGACGACATCGGCTTCGCCGTTCCCAATCTCAGTCTTTCCGTGCGCACGGACGGCGTGCCGAACGCGGCCATTCGCGGTGTCGGTTCATTCGGAAACACGCAGGGCGTCGGCTTCTACCTCGACGATATTCAGCTGTTCTCCGACGCATCCGCGCGCTTCGGCGACGTGGAACGGATCGAAATCCTGAAGGGCCCTCAGGGGACATTATATGGCGGCAGCAACATCGGCGGCGCGGTGCGCTTCGTGGCGGTACGCCCCAGCAGCGCGGAATTTTCCGGGCGCATCAAAGGTGTCGCCGGGGAGCAGGACATCCGCGATCTCGAAGCCACGCTCAACATTCCGCTTTCGCCGGATTGGGCGGTGCGGCTGTTCGGCTACACGGTATCGGACAACGGCTATCTGAACAATTCCAATCCGCCGCGCGTGAACGGCGGGCGGGGCACAAGCAGCCGCCATCTCGGCCGAAGCGAGGAGACCGGCGTGCGGGTGGCGATCGCCGGAGCGCTGGCGCCGGGGCTCGATCTCTATGCCTCGGTACGCTGGAACGATCTCGATGCCCCGAACAACCCCTGGGGTCTCGAACCGGACAATGATTTCGAATACCCGAATGCCCGCAACTTCTCGTTCAATCCGCGTCTTTACCGGGAGACCGTCGCCGGCACGCTGGAGCTGAATTACGATATGGGCGGCGCGGCGCTCACGTCGCTGACATCCTATACCGACACGTCGCTCGAAGAGAACATGGATCTCGACATTTCGCCCGAGTATGTCGTCGATCTGCATCGCCCCAAGGATTACAAGATCTTCACGCAGGAACTGCGGCTTACATCGCAGGGCAGCGGCCCCTTCGAATGGCTCGCGGGGCTCTATCACCTCCACTACAAGGAAGACACGGACGCGACGCTGTTCCTCTACGACAGCGGCGACGTACTGGGCGGCGGCGGCATTCCGACACCGGAGCAGGAGCAGAGCTTCCTCGGCATTCCGTTCGAGGACCGGCTGCGCGATCGCAAGCAATATGCCGCGTTTGCAACCGCCAGCTACAGGTTTGGTGCGCTGGAGGTCGGCGGCGGCGTTCGGGTGGATCACTGGAAGGTTTACACGATCAACCGCGACAGTGGTTTCGACGGAACGCAGTCCAAAACCGAATTCCTGCCGCGGCTGTCGCTCGCTTATTATCTCAACGACGAGGATGCGAACATCTACGCAACCGCCTCGCGCGGGTTCGAGCCGGGAGGCTTCAACCTCACCAATTTCGGCGGGGTCAACGAGCTGTTCGGATACGGCGCCGAAAAGACCACCAACTACGAGCTTGGCTTCAAGGGCCAGTTCTTCGACAGGAAGGTCTTGTTCACCACCGCCGTGTTCCTGATCGAATACACCGATCGCCAGTTCGAGCTGCAAACCACAGACCCCGACGGGAACATCGTGGAGGGCATCCTGAACGCAGGCGATTCCCGGCAATATGGCGCGGAGTTCGATCTCAACTGGTTTGCGACCGAGCATCTCACGGCCGCGCTCAGCGGCGGCATCGTGAAGGCCGAATGGAAGAACGGAACCGTTCTCGACAACGGCACCGACATCAGCGGCCTTCGCCCGCCCTACATGAAGACCAGCAGCCTCGTCGGCAGCCTGAGCTACGATCAGCCGGTTTCCGACGACTGGAACATCCAGGCGCGCGTTCAGGTCAGCTACAACGGAAAGTTCCAGATCGATCTTCCCAACAACTACCAGAACCCGTCGCACACGCTCGTCAACATGCGCCTGGGCGTCGCCAGCGAGAAGATCGACGTCGCGCTGAACGTGGAGAACCTCCTCAACAAGAAGCACTACACCGACGCCACGCTGTTCCCGAACTTCAACCCCTTCATTCCGCAGCCCAGCATCGTGATCGGAACGCTCGGCCAGCCGCGTCTCATCACGGGCAGCGTTTCGGTGAAATTCTGAAATCGACCACGATCCGAAAAAGGAGATTGACCATGCCTCTACCTCAGGAAATCACGCCGCTGAACGATCAGCTCGCCGATACGGTGGTTGCGACCGGCAACATGGAATGGCTGGAAACAGTTCCCGGCGCCGCGTGGATCAAAGTGCTCTGGACGGGCGCTGAAAGCGGCGGATGGGCGGCAATCTTCCGCTGGAAAAAGGGCTATGTGGCAGGGCCGCACAAGCACCTCAGCGCTGCGCACGTGCTGGTCCTGAAAGGCAAGCTCCAGGTGCGCGACGGCGTTCTCAATACCGGTGACTATGTCTACGAGCCCAACGGCATGCTGCACGGCGCAACCACGGCGCTGGAAGATACGGAGTATCTGTTCGTCTGCAACGGCCCGCTCATCTTCCACGACGACAACAGTTTCACATCCTATCTCGGGTGGGAAGAACTCGAAAAAATGCGGACCGGCGCGCTCAGCGGTGCTGCGATCAGCGCGGGCGCGAAAGTGCTTGCCTGAAACGGAGATGGTAACGAAGAACGGGGGCCGCACCTGATGTGCGGCTCCCGTTCAAATCTCATTTGCCTGCTCTGGGCGCCGTCAGATCCGCCGACGTCTGTGCGGCGAGAATTTCGATCCAGTAGCCGTCGGGATCCTTGATGAAGGCCAGGCCCTTCATGCTGCCGTCGTTCGGCCGCTTGACGAATTCGACGCCCATCTCCTCGAAGCGCGCGCAGGCCGCGTCGACGTCGGGCACGGTGATGCCGATGTGCCCGAAGCCGCGCGGATCGGCATTGCCGCTGTGATAGCCCGCAAACGCCGCATCGCTTTCCGTGCCCCAGTTGTGGGTCAATTCGAGCATGGCCGGCCGGTTGAAGACATAGGCGGCCCGCGCGTTGGGGTCGGCGGGCACCGGCCCGTCTGCGGCACGCAGATAGCCCAGAAAGTAGAGCGAGAAGCTCATTTCGGGAAAATCGAAGCGTTTCACCAGCGTCATGCCCAGAACATCCGTGTAGAAGCGGACGGCCCTTGCCGGGTCTTTCACGCGCAGCATCGTCTGGCTGAGAATGAAGTCCCCCGTCGAAGGGTCGGGTGTTGTCGCCAGTTCAGTGAGGACGGCGTCGTCCGCCTGCGTCATTCTGCGCTCTCCATGATGGTCCCATAGCCCGGCCCGCGTCCTGCCGCGAGCGTCGAATTCATGGGCTTATGCAGCGATACCGGTCTGCTGGAGCCAGACGTCCTGAAGCTCCTTCCATCCCGTCACAGCAACGGTCGAGCCGTCCTCGTGGATCCAGTGCAGCGGGCCGACGAAGCTCATGTAGAATTCGCTGTCGATCGGGAAATAGGTATGGTCGTGGCGCGCGCTTGAAGGTTCATAGCCGTAGCCGAGTTCATACGCCGTTTCGCCCCCGTTCTCGATGCCGCCGCGCACTTCCATCTTGCCTTTGGTGAGCAGATATTCGCCCGGCCCGATATGGATGTGCGCCGAAAAATGCGAACCCGCAGGGCATTTGAAATAGGCGGTCCACGATCCAAGCTCGGGAGACACATGCAGCAGTTTCCAGCAGATGCCGCCGTGCGCGAACGGTTCCGGCATGGGCTGCCACGCAATCTTGTCCACCTGAACGAACTCGCCGTCGACGGGCGGCTTCGTGAAATAGGTCGTCTCCGGCAGACTGTTCGCACGGCTTGTATCAGCGCTGCTTACCATAACGCTTTCCCTATCTGTGATGAAACGCCCGACGATATGCCGAAACGGCGAACCCGCCTTTTCCCAGCATGCAAACTGCACATGCCCAAGATGCACACGCTCGGGATGCACGTCATAAATACAGCGTCGAGAAGGCTCGATCGGAACAGGCTCTGGCCCGTTCGCACAAGCACCCGCCTGCCTGTTTTCGTATGACGTCGCCATGGACGGAGGAAAGACCACTTGCGCAATCCGGGTTGCGCGGTGATCTCGATGATGCGCTGGGGAGCTGACGAGACGATGAAGGCAACGCTGATACGCTGGCATCGATGGGCGGGGCTTGCCGCCGCGCTGTTCTGGTTCATCCAGGCGCTCACCGGCGTGCTGATCGTCTTCCACTGGGAAATCCGCGACGCGCTGATCCCCGGCCCGCACCATCCAACCGACCTCGTCGCCATCGAGCGGACCGTGGACCGCCTCGCCCCGCCGGGTTCGGGCATCCAGCTGGGCTCGATCTGGACGGGTGCGGGCGCGCCCGACCGGTACGACCTCGACCTCAAGAGCGATGCGCCGGGCGCCGGCCGCAGCGTGCGGATCGACGGCGCCGGCAGCATCCTGCAGGACGGCAATGACCCGGCTGGCACAGGCTGGATCCGCACGCTCGTCCTCATCCACCACAACCTGCTGGCGGGGGATACGGGAAGCTGGATCGTCGGGATCAGCGGCATTCTGCTTCTCACCAACATCCTCTCCGGTCTTGTCATTGCCTGGCCGAAGCGCGGCCAGTGGGCGCGGGCGCTGCGCCCTCCGCGGGCGGGGCCCGCCGCGGCGCGCCGCTATGGCTGGCACCGGGCGCTCGGTCTGCTCGTCGGCATCCCGGCGCTTGCCAGCGTCTGCGCGGGCGTGCTGCTGACTTTCGCGGGCGGCGTGGACAGTGTCGTGAAGCCCGCGCCGATCGAAGCGCCTGCCGATGCACCAGCGGGGCAGGCGCGTGTCGGGCTCGCCGCAGCGGCGGGAACCGTGCTTGCCGCTTATCCGGGATCGACGCTCGCCGCCGTCTATCCGCCCTCGGGGGATCGTCCGGCATGGCAGATCCGCGTGACGCAGCCCGCTGAATCGCGCCGCGCCTACGGTGCCACGCGCGTGTTCGTCAGCGCGGTCGACGGCAGCATCCTCGCACGCTTCGATGCACTGGATGCCGCGCCGTCCCGCGCCTTCGTGGACGGGCTGTTCCCGTTCCACACCGGCGAGATGGGCGGTCTTGCAGGGCGCATCGCGGTTCTGGCGATCGGCGTCGGGCTGATGACGATGACGGTGGTGGGCGTCCTGCTGTGGATGGCTCGGCGCCGTCCGAAGGCGCGTGCCTGAGCGTGCGCGCGGCCCGCGAGGAATGAGGCCCGGCCCGATCGCGTGGGCGCCCGGAAAGCCCCCGCGATAAGCTGGCGTATCTTTTTGGGGGGACTGAAGCCATGGCGCGCGCGCCGATCCGTTACCTGATCCGCAAGCCGCTCGCCGACGTGCGCGGCGATATGGACCGCCACGGTTTGCACCGGGTGCTGGGCCCCGTGCATCTCGTGCTGATCGGCATCGGCTGCATCATCGGCGCGGGCGTCTACGTGATGACCGGCACGGCGGCGGCAAACTACGCGGGCCCGGCCGTGATGCTGTCGTTCGTGATCGCCGGGCTGGCCTGCGCGTTCACGGGGCTCTGCTATGCCGAGCTTGCATCGACTCTGCCGGTTTCGGGCGCATCGTACAGCTATGCCTACGCGGCGCTGGGCGAGGCCTTCGCCTGGGGGCTCGGCTGGATGCTGATGCTGGAACTCGGGCTCGCCGGCTCGGCGCTCGCGGTCGGTGTCTCGGGCTATCTCGCCAGCCTGCTCGGCGATTTCGGCGTGCACATTCCCGCTGTCATTTCCACGCCCTTCATCCGCCCCGAAGCGGGCGAGGCGGGCATGCGTTTCGTCACCGGGGGCGGCATCAATCTGGTGGCGACCGCCGCGCTGCTGTTCTTCGCGTTCATCCTCGTGCGCGGCGTTTCGCAGTCGGCGACGATCAACGCGGTGATGGTGACGGTGAAGGTTGGCGTGCTGATCGCCTTCATCATCTTCGGCCTGCCGCATGTCGATCCCGCCAACTGGCGGCCGTTCGTGCCGGAGAACGAGGGCGGCTTCACCTACGGCTGGCAGGGCGTGCTGCGCGGCGCCTCCATCCTGTTCTTCGCGTACCTCGGCTTCGAGGCGGTGGCGACCGCCGCGCTGGAGGCGAAGACACCGCAGCGCGACATCCCCATCGGCATCCTCGGGGCGCTCGCCATCGCAACGGTCGTCTACATGGCGGTCGCGGCGGTCCTCACCGGTCTCGTCTCCTACAAGACATTGAACGTGCCCGATCCGGTCGCGGTGGCGGTCGCGGCGATCGGCATGCCGGTGCTCAGCGTGGTCATCAAGGCGGGCGCCCTCACCGGGCTGTGTTCGGTGCTGATGGTGAACACCTATGCGCACTCCCGCGTGTGCTACGCGATGTCGACGGACGGGCTTTTGCCGCCGCTGTTCAGCCGCATCCACACGCGTTTCCGCACGCCGCATCAGGGCACATGGTTCGTCGCGGGGGTGGCGGGTGTCGCCGCCGCGTTCCTGCCGATCTCGATCCTCGGCGATCTCGTCAGCCTCGGCACCGGCCTCGTGTTCATCACCGTGGCGATCAGCGTGATCTGGCTGCGCACGACGCAGCCCGAACTGCCGCGCCCGTTCCGCGTGCCGCTCGGCGGTCTGCGTATCGGCGGCATCTGGTTCGGCGTCGTCCCGGTGCTCGCGCTCCTGTTCTGCTTGCTGATGATCGGCCCGGTCGTGCTCGACATCATCCACAAGGCGATGATCGGCGAATGGGTGCCCGCGGGCATTCTCGGCGTCTACCTCTGCTTCGGCATCGCCTTCTACCTGCTCTACGGCGTCCGCCATTCGCGCCTTCGCCGTTCGCTTTCGGAAGCCTGAACCCCATGAACCCAGTGTCTGCGGGGTCGCCCGACGACCTCGATCCTGATATCCGTCGTTTCCAGCGCGAGATGGCTGCCGCCTACGGTCGCTATCCGGATTTCGACCGGCTGCCGCTGGCCGAGCGGCGGCGCATCGCCGAGGACGTGCGCGCGCCGTGGGCAGCAGGCGGCCCGGTGATGCACGACACCCGGACGCTCGCGGTCGGCGCGGACGGCGTGCGGGTCCGCATCCACCGGCCCGATAGACGCGCCGTGCTCCCCGTGCTCGTCTACATCCACGGCGGCGGCTGGACGATGTTCAGCCTCGACACGCACGACCGGCTGATGCGCGAATATGCGGCGCGCGCAGGCGTCGCCGTCATCGGGGTCGACTACAGCCTGTCGCCGGAAGCGAAGTTCCCCGCCGCGCTCGGCGAGATCGTCTCCGTGATCCGCTGGCTGCGGGCGGAGGGGCCGGCGCACGGCCTCGATTCCGCGCGCATCGCCATCGGCGGCGATTCGGCGGGCGGCAACATGGCGGTCGCGACCAACCTTCGCCTCCTCGCCGATGGCGACGCACCGCTCACGGCGATGCTGGTCAACTACGGCGCGCTCGATAGCCGCCCCGCGCATCCGGGCTACCGTCGCTACGACGGCCCCGCCTACAACCTCACCGCTGCCGAGATGGCGGTGTTCTGGGAGAATTACACGCGCGGGCCGCACGATCTCGACGATCCCCTGGCCTGCCCGATGCGCGCCGACGTGGCAGGGCTTCCGCCCGCCTTCTTCGCGGTTGCCGAATGCGACATCCTGGCCGACGAGAACCGGCTGATGGCGGCCCGGCTCACCGAGGCGGGGATACCGGCGGAGCTGCACATCTATCCCGGCGCGGCGCACAGCTTCCTCGAGGCGGTGTCGATCTCGCCGCTCGCCGAGCGCGCGCTCGCGGAGTCTTCGGCATGGCTCTGCGACCATCTGAAAGCGGCGCTTTAAGCGAGAAAACTCGCTTTATTGAAAATGACTCGCAATAGTGGCCTGATCGCGATAGAGTTAGACCCTGAGCCGAAACGCCCTTCACCCCAAGGCGGAGTAATCTGTCTGCAATAATCAAGAAGGGTGCTGTCACTTCACGTCGTCAAAAGGGGGAATACAATGACTGTTCAAGACCAAACACTGAAAGGGCTGTTGCTGGCCGGCGCCGCGCTGGCAGGGTTCGCGGCAATGCCCGCGTATGCGCAGGATGCCGCCGGCAGCGCCACGCTGGAGACGACGCGCACGACCGTCGAGGGCGCGGACATGATCGTCGTCACCGCCCGCAATTACGTGCCGCAGGGCAGCACGACGGCAAGCAAGACCGACATTCCGCTGATCGAGACGCCGCAGTCGATCTCGGTGATCACGCGCGACCAGATCGACCTCCTGAACTTCATCGATGCCCAGCAGGCGGTGCGCTACACCGCCGGCGTGTTCGGCGAAAACTACGGCCCCGACCTGCGCTTCGATTTCTTCACCGTGCGCGGCTTTACGCCGAAGCAGTATATCGACGGCCTCGCCGCGCCGATCTCGACCTCGATCTATTCGGTCGGCGTCGATCTCTACGCATTCGAATCTTTCGACCTCCTGAAAGGCCCGGCGTCGGTGCTCTACGGCAGCGCGCCTCCCGGCGGCATCTACAACCAGATGAGCCGGCGCGCGCAGAGCGAGCTCGGCGGCGAGATCAGCGCCAAGTACGGCGCCGACGATTACAAGCAGATCGCCGGAACGATCACCGGGCCGATCGCCGAATCGCTCGATGCGCGGCTGACCGTGCTCTACCGCGACCGCGATGCGGAACGCGATCTGGTTTCGGCCGAACGCTTCACCGTCGCGCCGACCTTCACCTGGCGCCTCGGCGAGCGCACGACGCTGACGGGTCTTGGCTATTACCAGTACGACGAGGTGAAGGGCGACACGAACGGCTTCCTTCCCGTCTACGGCACGCTGCTCGACAACCCCATCGGCAAGGTGAAGCGGAGCACGAACCTCGGCGATCCGAACAGCGTCTACGAACGCAAGCAATTCGCGCTCGGCTGGGATTTCGCGCACGAATTCTCGGAGACCCTGACCTTCAAGTCGAACACCAAGTGGAGCGATTACAAGGAGGATACGCCCACCGGCATCTACGGCGGCGGCGGTCTCATCAACACCACCGATTCGAGCGATCCGAGCTATTACCGCACGGTCCAGCAGTACAACTTCAGCTACAAGGAAAAGGTGACCAGCTTCACCACCGACAACCGCATCGACGCGAAGCTGACGACGGGCGCGGCGGAACACAAGATCCTGCTCGGCGCCGATTACCGCAACGTCTACAACAAGGCGGATTTCGGCTTCATCTTCGCCAACACGATCGATCTGTTCGATCCCGTGTACGCGCCGCAGGCGACGCTGGAGCCGGGCTATCCCTTCGCGTTCAACAACCAGCGCCTGAAGCAGACCGGCGTCTACGCGCAGGACCGGATTCAGTTCGGCGATTTCTACCTGACGCTCGGCGGACGCTACGACTGGGTGAAGATCGCGAGCGCGCTGACCAGCACGACGACCAAGCAGGACAAGTTCACCTGGCGCGTCGGCGCGAACTACGTCAGCGAAAGCGGGCTCGCGCCCTACATCAGCTACGCCACGTCGTTCGAACCCGTGCTCGGCGTCGACAGCGTGACCGGCGATGACTTCAAGCCCTCGACCGGCAAGCAGATCGAAGCGGGCGTGAAGTATGACGCGCGCGGCCTTCCCGATGATGTGAAGCTGTTCGTCACCGCCGCTGTGTTCGACATCAAGCAGAAGAACGTGGTGAGCACGTCGCCGTCGGTGACGCCGGTGTTCGGCACGCAGAACGGCGAGGTCGAGGTGTGGGGCGGTGAGATCGAGGTGGTCGCGCGCATCCGCGAGCAAATCTCGATCAACGGCTCCTACAGCTACAACAACAGCGAAGTGAAGAAGGCGAACTTCGCCGGGGAAGTCGGCGCGCCGCTGCCCACGACGCCCAAGCACAAGCTGTCGCTGTTCGTCGATTACACGATCCAGCAGGGCTCGCTCGGCGGCCTCGGCTTCGGCTTCGGCGGTCGGTACAACGGCAAGAGCGCGGGCGGCCTGCCGGGCGCGTTCAGCCCGGTGGTCTACTACGGTGAGAGCACGACGCTGTTCGATGCCATCATCCACTACGACACGCCCGAATGGCGCTTCGCGATCAACGGCTCCAACATCTTCGACAAGGAATACGTGGCGCGCTGCTCGGGCGTCGCCGGGTGCAACTACGGTGCTGGCCGTCAGGTGATCGGAACGGTAACACGCAAGTTCTGATCACGCAGGAAACGGGGCGGGAACGGCGCATGCGGGGTGACATGAAGGAGAGCGGAATCATCCGCCGCGTCACTCTCGCGCTCGCCGTTGCCGCCCTCGTGGCGTCTCCGGTTGCGGCGAAGAAAAAAGAAAAGCACGCCCCGCCCGTGCTCGCGGACCCGTGGCCGAGCACCTACCGGCCGCTGCCGCGCACCGACATGCTGATCGTCGGCGCCACCGTTCTCGACGGCGCAGGCGGGCGGCTTGAAGGCGACGTGCTGGTGCGCGACGGGCGCATCGCCGCGATCGGCCGCGATCTCGACCGAACGGGCGCCGCAGTCGTCGATGGCCGCGGCAAGTGGCTGACGCCGGGCATCATCGATGTGCACAGCCACAACGGCACGTTCGTCGTGCCGCTGACGTCGGTGGACGATCATGCCTCGGACGTCACCGAGATCAGCGATCCCAATGTCGCGGACACATGGATCGAACATGCCATCAATCCGCAGGACGTGGCCTTTACCCGCGCGCTTTCCGGCGGCGTCACCACGCTTCAGGTGCTGCCGGGTTCGACGCCGCTGATCGGCGGGCGATCGGTCGTGCTGAAGACCGTGCCCGCGACGACGATGCAGGGCATGAAATTCCCCGGCGCGCCGCAGGGCCTGAAGATGGCGTGCGGCGAAAATCCCAAGGGCCACTTCGGCGAGGCCGGGCGCGCGCCGAACAGCCGTCAGGGCGAGCTTGCTCTGCTCCGCGCTGCGTTCTCGGCGGCGCAGGACTACACGCCGCACCGTGGCGGCAAGGGCAAACCCCCGCGCCGCGACCTGAAGCTCGAAACGCTCGCCGCCGTGCTCGCGGGCGATATCCGCGTGCAGATGCACTGCTACCGCGCCGACGACATGGCGGTGATGCTGGGCCTCGCGCGGGAATTCGGATTCAGGATCGCGGCGTTCCACCACGCCGTGGAGGCCTACAAGATTCCCGCGCTGCTGCGCGAGGCGGGCACGTGCGCGGCGGTGTGGCCGGATTGGTGGGGCTTCAAGATGGAGGCCGCCGACGGCATCCGCGAAAACGCCGCCTTCGTCGATGCGGCTGGCGCCTGCGCCATGATGCATTCGGATTCGCCGCAGATCGGCCAGCGCCTCACCATCGAGGCCGCGAAGGCAGCGGGCGCGGGACGCCGCGCGGGCCTTTCGCTGCCGCCCGAGACGATCATCGGCTGGGTGACGCGCAATCCCGCGAAGGCGCTGGGGCTGGAGACCAGCATCGGCACGATCGCGCCGGGCTACAACGCCGATCTCGTGCTGTGGTCGGGCGATCCGTTCAGCATCTACAGCCATGCCGATCGCGTCTATGTCGACGGCGCGCTCGTCTACGACCGCGCCGATCCCGCCTATCGCCCGCGCGCCGATTTCGAGCTTGGCCGCCCGCAGGTGGCGCCGCGATGAAACCTGCCTTCTTCCTCGCCCTCGCCCTCCTCGCGCAGCCCGCGCAGGCCGAGACGCTCGCGATCGTCCATGCGAAGGCGTGGACGATGACAGCGGACGCGCCTGTGGAAAACGCCACCATCGTCGCGCGGGACGGCCGCATTGTTTCCGTCACCGCAGGCGGCGCGGTGCCGGCGGGCGCGCGTGTGATCGATGCCGCAGGGCGCCCGGTGACGCCGGGGCTCGTCAACGCCGCAACGCAGCTCGGCCTCGTCGAGGTGTCCGGCGCGCGCGAGACCAACGACCAGTCGGTGGCGAGCGGCGCGCTCGGCGCGGCATTCGACGTGCAGTACGGGCTCAATCCCAATTCCACGCTGATCGCGCAGGCCCGCGCGGACGGCGTCACCGAAGCCATGGTCTATCCGGGCAGCTCGGCGGGCGCGCCCTTCTCGGGGCGCGGCGCGCTCATCCACCTCGCGGAGGACGGCGACATTCTGGACCGGCCGCAGGCGGCGCTGTTCGCCGTGGTCGGCGGCGGCTCGGCGGGCAAGGTCGGCGGCTCGCGCGCGGCGCAGTGGCTGCTGCTGCGCAATGCGCTCGACGAGGCGCGCGCGCCGCAGACGATCGATCCGCGCGAGCGGCTGCTGGGGCGGCTGGACCGCGCCGGCCTCGCGCCGGTGCTCGATCGCCGCATTCCGCTGGTGATCGCGGCGGAGCGCGAATCCGACATTCGCCAGGCGCTCGATCTGGCGCGCGATTACGCCATCCGCATCGTCATCCTCGGCGGCGCCGAAGCCTGGCGGGTGAAGGCGGAACTGGCCGCGCGCCGCGTGCCGGTGATCCTCGATCCGATGCTCAACCTGCCGCTCGGCTTCGACCAGCTCGGCGCGCGGCTCGACAATGCCGCGCTGCTCGGCGCGGCGGGCGTGCCCATCGCCTTCACCGTGCCGGGTTTCGGCATCCACCTCAGCTACAACGCCGGATCGGCGCTGCGCGAAGGCGCCGGTATCGCTGCGGCGAACGGCCTGCCTTACGCGGCGGCGCTGCGCGCCATCACGCGCGGCGCGGCGGAAGTCTGGGGCGCCGACGACCGGCAGGGCAGCATCGCGGCGGGCAGGACGGCCGATCTGGTGATCTGGGACGGCGATCCGCTGGAGCCTTCGTCAGGCCCGGCGCTGGTGCTGATCGGCGGCAAGCCCGTCGGCGCCACGCGGCAGACGGAACTGCGCGACCGCTACCGCCCGGGCCGCGAACACCCGCTGCCCCCCGCGTACCGATGAAGCGCGCCGCCTTCGCACTTGCCGCATTGCTGGCGTGGCCGGCGGCGGCGCACGATCCCGGCGAGCTTGGGCTGCCGACGCTGTCACCGGCGGCGAACCCCGGCGCTGCCGCCGCCGAGCCGCCGACGCAGCCACCCGGCCAGACGCTGCCGATGAAGCCCGCGCGGCGCATCGCGTTCGAAACCACCGAGGCAAGCTGGGCATCGGTCTCGCTGTCGCCGGACGGCAGGACGATCGCCTTCGACATTCTGGGCGATCTCTATGTGATGCCTGTGTCCGGCGGCCGCGCGAAGGCGATCGCGCGCGGCATGGCGTTCGAGACGCAGCCGGTATTCTCGCCGGACGGCAAGTGGCTCGCCTTCGTCAGCGACCGTTCCGGCGCCGAGAATCTGTGGGTGATGCGCCCGGACGGAACGGGCGCGCGGCAGATCAGTTTCCGCGACGACGACACCCCCCTCACCTCGCCTGCGTGGAGCGCCGACGGCAGCGCGCTCTACGTCAGCCGCTTCCGGCCCGATCTCAATGGCTATGAACTCTGGCGTCATGCGCTCTCGGGTGGCCAGGCGCTTGTCGTGCCGGTGCGCGCAGGCCCCGATCAGGATCGCGCCGCCTTCACCAGCGCCATCGGCGCGAGCCTGTCCCGCGACGGGCGCTTTCTCTATTACGCCGGGCTCACCGGCAGCGCGGCGTTCGACGACGTTCCGGCGTGGACGATCCGCCGCCGCGATCTCGCGAGCGGCGCGGAAAGCGTCATCCTCCCCGAACCGGCGAACCGGCGCGGCGGCCCGGCGGGCACGTTCTTCCGCCCCGTCGTCTCCCCCGACGGCCAGCGGCTCGCCTATGCGACGCGCCGCGACGGGGAAACCGCGCTCCACCTGCGCGACCTCTCGACCGGCGCGGACCGGATGCTGGCGTACCCCGTGCAGCACGATCAGGCGCAGGCGTCATCGTGGCAGGACATCATTCCCGGCTATGCGTTCACGCCGGACGGGCGGGCGCTGATCGCCGGGGTGAGCGGCAGGATCGAGCGCATCGACGTCGCAACGGGCGCGCGCACGCCGATCGCCTTCACCGCGCGCGTCGAAGCCGAACTCGGCCCGTTGCAGCATCCCGCGATCCGGCAGGAAACCGGCCCGGTTCGCGCGAGGCTGATCCAGACGCCGGAGCTGGCGCCCGATGGGCGTACGCTCGCCTTTTCGGCGCTCGGCCATGTCTATCTGATGCCTGCGGACGGCAGCGCGAAACCGCGCCGCCTGACGCGCGCGGCGGAGCCCGAGTTCCACCCGTCCTGGTCGCCCGATGGCCGCAGCCTCACCTATGTGCGCTGGACCGCGAAGGGGGCGGGCCACGTCTGGACCGCGCCAGCCGATGCCTCGTCCGCGCCGCGCAGGCTGACGGCGGCCGCCGCTTATTACACGAGCCCCGTGTTCACGCCGGACGGCGGCACCGTGCTGGCGCTGCGTTCGCCGCAGGCGGCGCGGCTGCTCACCTACATGGGGTTCGGCAACCAGCGGGAAGCCACGCTGGTCGCGCTGCCGCTCGGCGGCGCGCCGCGCGATGTCCTCACCGCCACGATGGGCGGCAAGCCGCATTTCGCGAACGATCCCGGCGAGGCCTATCTGCAGTTCGGGGACGGGCTGAACGCCGTCAACCTCGCCACCGGCAAGCGGCGCAAGGCGCTCTCCATCGTCGGCCCCGGCTATTATTTCATCGAAGGCCCCGTCCCGGTCGACGACATGCGCATCAGCCCGGACGGCACGCGCGCCATTGCGCTGATCGCGCAGCAACTGCATCTCGTCGACCTCGGCGGCGGCGACTCCGTCGATCTTTCCCGTTCGGGCACGAGCCACCGACAGATTTCGGACGTCGGCGCCGATTTCCTCGAATGGGCCGACGGCGGGCGGACGATCACCTGGGCGGTGGGCTCCACCTTCTACCGCATGCCACTGGGCGCCGCGCGGCCGACGACCACCGAGATGATCGTCGCGCTGCCGCGCGACACGCCGTCCGGCCGCCTGCTGCTGCGCGGCGCGCGCGCGATCACCATGAACGGCGATCAGGTGATCGAGGACGCCGATATCCTCGTCGATGGCGACAGGATCGCCGCCGTCGGCACGCGCGGATCGTTCCCGGTGCCATCGGGCGCGGCCATGCGGGACGTGCGCGGCAAGACGATCATCCCCGGCTTCATCGACACGCACGATCATGTCGCCGACGTGCGCCGCGACGTGCTCGACATGGAACCGTGGGGGCCGGCGGCGCGCCTCGCCTACGGCATCACCACGGCGTTCGATCCGTCGACGCTCACCATCGACGGCCTCGCCTACGAAGACCTCGTGGATGCGGGGCTTGTCGTGGGATCGCGCATGCCCTCCACCGGCCCGGCGCTGTTCTCGTTCAACCGCTTCACGTCGCTGGACGAGGTCCGCGCGGTGCTGCGCCGCTACCGCGACCATTACCGCACGTTCAACATCAAGGAATATCGCACCGGCAGCCGCCGCGTACGCCAGTGGATCGCGATGGCGGCGCAGGAACTCGGCATGCTGGGGACCACCGAAGGCGCGCTGTCGCTGAAGCTCGAACTCAGCCAGATCATCGACGGCTACGGCGGCAGCGAGCATGCCATCCCGGTGATGCCCCTCGGCAGCGACATTACCGAACTCGTCGCGCGCAGCGGCAGCGGCTACACGACGACACTGCAGATCTCTCACGGCGGCCCGCCCGCGCAGGACCGGTTCGTCGCGCACGACAACCAGCACGACGACCCGAAATACCGCCGCTTCACGCCGCATTTCGCAATCGACGCGAAGATGCGCGTGCGGCAATGGCGGATCGATTCGGACTACAGCTTCCCCGCCGTCGCCGCCGGTGCCGCCGCGATCCAGCGCGCGGGCGGTCGCGTCGGCATCGGTGCGCACGGCGAGCTTCCCGGCATCGGCTATCACTGGGAAATGGAAGCGCACGCGATGGGCGGCATGACCCCCGCCGAGGTGCTGCGCGCCGCAACCATCGGCGGCGCCGGGGTGATCGGGCGCGCCGCTGAATTCGGCAGCATCGCGGCGGGCAAATATGCCGATCTCGTCATCCTCGATGCCGATCCGCGCGCGGACATTCGCAACACGCGGCGCATCGCGCAGGTGATGAAGAACGGACGCCTGTACGATGCCGCCACGCTCGACGAACAATGGCCCCGGCAACGGCCGCACACGGCGCCGTGGTTCCAGACGGACGGCAAGTGACGCCGGTAGCCGGGCCGCTCAGCCCGCGACGTAGTGGCTGGGCGGGCGGCCGAACGAGCGGTGGAACATCGCCGTGAACGCGCTCGGGCTTTCGTAGCCGACATCGTAGGCGACGTTGGTGATCGAGGTGCCCGAAGCGAGCAGCGACAGCGCCTCCATCAGCCGCACCTGCTGGCGCCATGTGGCGAGGCCCATGCCGGTCTGCTGCTTGAACAGCCGGGTGAAGGTGCGGCGGCCCATGCTCGCGATACCTGCCCAGTCGTCGATGTCGCGCGGGTCGGCGGGGTTGTCGAGGATCATCTGGCACACGCGCAACAGGCGTCTGTCTTCGGGCATGCGCGCCATCACCGGGATGTTGGGCATGCGCTCGATCTCTTCCAGCAAAAGCCGCACGATGCGCCCCTCGCGGCCCTCCTCGTCGTAAGCGGGTTCGAATCCGAACACCTCCTGAATGAGCGCGCGCACCAGCGGCGAGACCTCGAACACGCGGCACTCGTGCGGCAGGCTCTCGATTTCGGGGTCGATGAACAGCGTGTGGATGTTCACCGGCCCCCGGCAGATCGCCTTGTGCTGCATCCCCGCAGGCACCCAGATCGCGCGGCGCGGCGGCAGCACGAAGCTGGATCGTTCGGTGACGAAAAGCATGACGCCGGAGTTCGCGTAGGAAAGCTGCGCGCGCTCGTGCGAATGCAGCGGATCGACAAAGCCGGCGGGGTAATCATCCTCGAAGCCCATCACGGGGCGAATCTCCAGAGGATAATCGCTGCTGTGCTTCACTGGCCTGTTCCCGATGATCGGGAGAATTGTATCGATTTCCGGCCGGTCGCACAAGCTGACCACAATGATGAGCGTCACCATGCCGTTGCAGATCGCCGCAGGCGGGCGAGTTCGACCTTCAGCCGTCCCGATCGGACAGCAACGGCAGTACCCTGGCGCGCAGGCGCGATGCCCTGGGATAGCCCACATACTGGGTGAGCAGCAGGACAATCTCCTGGATCTGATCGCGCGTCAGTTCACCCTTGGTCAGCGCCGCGCGCGCCTGCGTTTCAAAGATGAACTCCTCGCCCATTGCCGCCGCGATTCCTATGATCACCAGACGACGATCGCGGATCGACATTGCATCGCGCGACCAGATCTGCGCGAACAGATTGTCCAGCATCAGCGTGATGAACGGATCGTCCTCGCTGTCCTCCGGTATGGCAGTGATGCCTCCATACACGGCATCGAACATTGCCTTGCCTTTTTTCTGACGGTCTTCATCCATTTTTCCGCTCCCCTGCCATCCTGCGCGCCTCGTAAAAATCTGCCGCCCGTCGGATCGCATTGTGGACGGGCTCGGGAGTCCACCCCAGTTCGCGCCGGGCCTTCTCCGAACTCAGATCGCCGATCGATCGACTGATCCTGATCGATTTCACAGATAACTGGCTGTCCCTCCCCCTCAATTTCGCAGCCGTCTCCGCAATTGCCGCGCCGGCATACAGCAGCGGCAGCGGCACACGCCGTAGCGGCGCAGTCCGGCCGGCTTGCCGCGCCGCAGTCTCGAGCAGGTCGCGCCAGGTGAGCGTGCGTTCCGACAGGATATAGCGTTCGCCGATCCGCCCGCGCGTTTCCGCGAGGATCATGCCGTCAGCGACATCCTCTATGCCGACCGACGGAAAACCGCCGTCATAATAAACCTTCAGCTGGCCCGCAGCGGCCATCGCAATCATTCGTCCCTGCGGTGTAGGCTCGATATCCTGGGGGCCGTATGTGTTGGTGATGCACAGCGCGACACCGGGCAAACCGCGCTCGCGGCAATAATCCATGAAGGTTTGCTCCGCGAGTACGCGCGATTTTACGTAATCGATGGCATCATCCCACCAATCGAACGCATCCTCCTCTGTCGCCGCCCGGCCCTTTCGGCGCCCGATGGTGACGACGGTGCTTGCAAACAGAAAACGCCCGACGTCGGAGCGAAGCGCCGCTTCCATCGCGACGACCAGCGCATCGATATTGGTGCGATACAGGGGGGCGGCATCGCGCAACCAGGCGCGCGTATCGACAATGCAGTGATAGACGGCGTCGCAACCCTGCATCGCCTCCGTCACTGCATCAACATCAAAGGCATCGCCCCGCACGATCTCGATCGGCAGATGATCGATCCGTTCGAGATTGCTGGTCGAGCGCACGAAGACGCGGACAGGTCGCCCCGCTGCAACCAGTTTTTGCACGATATGGCCACCGAGAAAGCCGCTGGCCCCAAGAACCAATGCCCGGCCTGAGCCCATCGTCAAAGCTGCTCTTTGGGAACCTTGAGGCGAATGCCGTCAAGGTGTTCGGTGAGGATGATCTGACAACCCAATCGACTGCCGGGGCCCACGTCGTCGAGCGCGTTCATCATTTCCGTTTCCCCCGGTCCGGGCGGTGGCAGAAGCGCGCGCCACGGCTCTTCGACAAAGCAATGGCACGTCGCGCACGAACAAATGCCGCCGCACATGCCGATGATGCCGTCGATCATCTCGAACACGGCAGCTTCCATGACACTGGAGCCGGGTTCAGCCTCGACGATCTGCTCGCTGCCGTCCGGTTGAACGAAAATGACCTTCATGCACGATATCCGGGGTTGGGGGTAAAACTGACCGGCACTGTCGTAAAACCGCGCACGTTGGGAGAATGCATCCGATCAAGACGCGTTTCATCGACCACAAAATCCGGCATCAGCGCCAGCATCTCCTGCATCGCGACTCTCGCTTCCAGCCGGGCAAGCGCTGCGCCGACACAGCTGTGCAGCCCGCCGCCGAAGCCGAGGTGATCACGCGGGTTGCGACGGATGTCATAGCTTTCTGCATCGACATACTTGCGCTCGTCGCGGTTCGCCGACGTGAAGATCAATGCAACCTTCTTGCCTTCGGGTATTGTCGTCCCGTGCAGCTCCACGTCACGGGTCACGGTACGGGCCATCATCTGGGTCGGCCCGTCAAAGCGCATGGTTTCCTCGACAGCGGACGGCAAAAGCGATGGTTCGGCGAGCAACACGGCGCGCTGATCCGGATGACGATGCAATTGGAACATCATATTGCCGAGCAATTTTGTCGTCGTCTCGTTTCCCGCAACCGACAGGATCAGCATGAACCCCATCAACTCTCCATGCGACAGCCGACCTTCGCCTTCAGCCGACAACAAGCGCGCGATAACATCGTGGCGCGGGGGGAGCGTGGCACGCCGGGCAATATCGCGTTCGAAATACTCGATTAATTTTCCCATGGCGGCGTGGCCTTCGGCAGGTACGCCGAACTCTCCCTCGTTTCGGTGAACGGCGGCATCGGTCCAGCCGCGCAGCATATCCTCGTCGTCTCGCGGAAATCCGAGCAGGCGGCAGATGATCGACATCGGCAGCCGCGCCGCAAAATCGGTGATAACGTCTATCGAACCGGTGCTTGCATGCGGCCGCAGAAGATCGATCGCCATATCGCGAACCGATTCTTCAAGCGACGCAACGGAATCGGGCGTAAACAGATCAACGATGATGTGTCGCAACCGGGTGTGTACCGGCGGATCGGAATCCAGGATCGTCGCGACCTCGATATTGATGTTTTCGAGATTGCTGCCCTGCGCGCTGGAAAAGGTCCGAAAATCGCGGACTGCCCGAAAGCAGTCTTCATATCGGGACAGCGCATAGAAATCGAACTTGCTGTTGTGAAAGACCGGCGCCTGGTCGCGCAGGCGCTTGTAATCCGGGTAGGGATTGTCGTGATGCCGGTAATCGTAGGGATCATAATGCGGCGCGGGAGTATCGATACCTGACACATCCACCTCTCTGACAAGCGTCGGCCGGAGCCGATGCCCATGAATTGATGATCCTTACTATCCAAGGCCGCTTGAGAGCTGAACGCACGATGCTTTACCGTTGCCGTCAACCTTTTCGGATGGTGCCACATTCAACGCAGATCAACTTTTCAAGCGGGCCCGTCATGATAGGACGAACGCCACAATCCCGATCGATGTGAGGATAGCTATGCGGTTCGGTTTTATAGGACTGGGCGACCTGGGTCATGCGATGGCCGCGATGCTGCCCGATCCGCTTTGTGTATACGACGTGTCAGCCCCGGCGATGGAGCCGTTTCGCAATCGTGCCGTACTCGCGACGTCGGCAGGCGACGTCGGCCGCCATGCCGATCTGATCGGACTGTGCGTGCGCAACGACCAGGATGTGTGCGACGTGATTTCAGGCCCGGACGGCCTGATCCACCACGCGGCGTCAGGCACGATTGTTGCGATCCACAGCACGGTCATGCCGGAAACCGTGACCGCGCAGGCCGCGATCGCGGCGCAGCATGGCATCATGGTGTTCGATGCCGCCGTCAGCGGCAGCGCGCAGGATGCGCTGGACAAGCGCCAGGTGTGCATGGTCGGCGGCGACGAGGCCACGATTTCCGCGGCGCTACCGCTCCTTGAGGCATTCAGCCGCCAGATTGTCCATGCAGGCTCTTTGGGACAGGGCATGGTTCTGAAATTCGCGAACAATCTGACGACCTATCTGCAACTCGCAGCGACCGTTGAAAGCTATGCGCTGGTTGAAGCCGCAGGCATTGATCCCGCGCTTCTGACGCGCGTAATGACGGACAACGAAAACCTCAATCGCATGATGAAGCTGTATCAGCAGTATCGTGCCGCGCATGCCGACGAAGACGGCAACTCACCTTTCTGGATTGCGCAGCAGGCATTGGCCGGGCTGGCCGAAAAGGATCTTCATCACGCGATCGAGGCCGGCGCCCGACAAGGCTTGACCCTGCGCGCAGCAGAGGCCGTTCGCGCCAATATTCGGCAAATCATCACGAAATAGGGACGACGCATGGCTTTCGCCGATACCAACCTCTACATCGACGGCGCGCTGCGCCCTGCGCGAGACGGGCGCGTCTATGAAAATATCGCGCCAGCGACCGAAGCGGTCATCGGCCGGGCGGCGGACGCCGACACCGCTGATGCCGAAGACGCGATCGCGGCGGCACGGCGGGCATTTGATAACAGCGACTGGTCAACGAACCTTGCACTGCGCCTGGATGCGCTGACCCGATTGCACGAGGAACTGACCCGTGCCGCCGAGGTCAACCGCGCGCGCGTGTCTGCGGAAACAGGCGCGCCGATCGGCCTGACCCGCAGTTATCAATATGATCTTCCTGTCGAATTTATCCCCTGGGTGGTCGAGCACGCGCGCAGTTTCGCGTTCGAGCGCGACCTGGGAGAATATGTCAGCATGGGATCGCCGACACGGCGCATGGTCGTTAAAGAGGCTGCCGGTGTTGTCGCCGCGATCACGCCGTGGAACGCCCCTGTGCAAATCAACCTTGCAAAGATCGTCTCCGCGCTTGCCGCCGGCTGCACCGTCGTGCTGAAGGCCGCGCCGGAAACGCCGTGGTCCGCAGCATTGATCGGCGAGGCTGCGGCTGCGGCCGGGTTTCCCGCCGGTGTGCTCAATGTGCTGACGAGCAGCCACAAAGCGGCCATCGGCGAAAGTCTGGTTCGCGATCCCCGCGTCGATGTGGTCTCGTTCACAGGATCGACGGAAACCGGACGCCGGATTGCCGCCTCGGCAGCCGAGAGCATCAAGAAAGTCTTCCTCGAACTGGGCGGAAAATCAGCCAACATCATTCTGGACGACGCGGAATTTCCCACTGCGCTGTACGGCAGTCTCGGCGTGTGTTTCCATGCCGGTCAGGGATGCAGCATCGCCACGAGAATGCTGTTGCCGCGGTCCCGCTATGAAGAGGCGATCGGCATACTGAAAGGCATATTGGAAAGCGTCAGCTATGGCGATCCGAACAATGCGGAACAGTTCATGGGACCGGTCGTGTCGGCTGCACAGCGTGACCGGGTGATGGAGTATATCGGCATCGGCCGGGCGGAGGGTGCCCGCCTTGTCACCGGCGGTCGCGTGCCGGATCTTCCGGCGCAAGGCTATTATATTCAGCCGACACTGTTTGCCGACGTGACCAATGAAATGCGCATTGCGCGCGAGGAGATTTTCGGTCCCGTGCTGGTCGCAATTCCTTATGAGGATGACGATGATGCCGTGCGCATCGCCAACGATTCGATCTACGGCCTGGGCGGCGCTGTGAGCGGATCGCCAGCTCGCGCTATGAACATAGCCCGCAGGATCCGCACGGGCACCATGAACGTGAATTTCGGCAATGTGTTTGGCCCGGACTCACCCTTTGGAGGCTACAAGCAGAGCGGTAACGGCCGGGAAATGGGAGCCGAAGGCTTCGAGGAGTTTCTGGAAACAAAAGTGATTGGAACACCGGCATGAACAGCGCAGCCAATGAAAAGGTCGTTGTCGTCACAGGCGGATCACGCAACATCGGCCTCGCGGCAGCGCATGCCCTCGCCAGCCGAGGCTATCGCCTGGCCATTCTGGGTCGCGGGCTCGAAGCGCTGAACGAGGCGGCCGCCGGTCTTGGAGGTGAAACGCTGCCCGTATCGGTCGACATAACCGACCACGATGCGCTGAATGCGGCGTTTGACGACATTGTGGAGCATTTCGGACGTATCGACGGTCTGGTGAACAACGCCGGCATCGCACATCTGGGCAAGACAGAAGCGCTGGATCCGAAACAGGTTATCGAACAGGTGAACCTCAATTTTCTGGCCACCGTATTTGCGTGCAAAGCGGTGATCCCGCATCTGTGCAAACAGGGCGGAGGCCGCATTGTCAACGTGTCCTCGGCTGCATCCAAATTCGAGGTGTTCAGTCATCTGGGTATCTACGGCGCGACCAAGGCAGCCGTGGACCGCTTTACCGACGAACTGCGTCGTGAAATGTATCCCGAGAATATCGGTGTCACTTGCTTCATCCCCGGCGATACACAGACCAGTTTCGGCTTCGGATGGGATCCCCGTCTTGCCAAGGAAGCCTATGACGTCTGGCTCGACAGCGGAAAGTATTTTCAGCGCGCGATGGACGTTGAAGTCGTGGGCGAAAGCATCGCCCGATGCTTCGATCTGCCGCCGGGCGCGGCTTACGACACCATTGTGCTGCGGCCGTTCGGCCAATTTCCAAAGGAAATGCTGCCCGAATAGGGGGCAGCAACCCCTATCCGATCAGACCCGCATGCCCTGGCCACCATCGACGTTCATGGTGAGGCCGGTAATCCAGCTTGCGCCGTCCGATAACAGGAAGCTCACCGCTGCGGCATGATCCGCCGGCTGACCGAGGCGTGCGATCGGCATTGCGGCGATCATTCCTGCGATGAAATCCTCAGTGACGATCGGATTGCGCAGCGCGGGCGTATCTGTCGGCCCCGGAGCGATTGCATTAACCCGGATGTTGAGCGGGCCGAGTTCACGTGCCAAGGCCATGGTCAGACCGTTTACGGCGAGTTTGGCGACGCTATAGGCGCCGTATCCGGACCATGCGGCCGTCGAACTCGTGTTGACGATGGCGCCGCCGCCGCGCTTCTGCATGTATGGCACGGCCGCCTTGGTCACCACGTAGCAGCCGTGAATGTTGATCGACATGAACTTGTTATAGTAATCCCAGTCCATGCTCATCAGGGAATCAAGCCGCATCCCTCCGAACAGCGCCGCATTGTTGACCAGATAATCAATCCCCCCGAACCGCTCGGCAACCGCGCATGTCATCGCTTCGGCCGAAGGGGGCGCGCTGATATCAACGGGTACGTAAAATCCCGTCCCGCGGTCCCCGGTAATCAAGTCGACCGTTTTTCGCCCCGCGTCCTCATTGATATCCGCCACCGCAACCTGCGCACCCGCCGCGGCAAGTCCCCGCGCGATTCCTTCGCCGATCCCGCCGGCGCCTGCGCCTGTAACGATCGCCACCTTGCCCGTGAAATCCATCATCCTCTCCCCTGTCACGCGACGGCCGCTTGTTGGATACCGAATTCCCGCAAGCGCGGCTGCACTTCGCGGGCGAACAGCTCCAGACTGTCGATGGTCTCCGCCGCCGTCAGTTCGCCGCCCATTTGCATCAGGAAATGCCCGAAGCCGCCGCAGCTGTCATAAAAAGCCCTGAGCTGATCCACGATATCGTCAGGCGATCCCGCAAACATCACGCTGTTCTTGACATATTCCTCGGCAACCGGGCGATCGGACATCGGAGTTCCATCGGGCAGCACCTTGCGTCGGTGGCTGGTCGTCTTGCCGGCGCGAAGGATGCGGGCGTTGTCCACGTCTGAAAGGATACCGGGAGGATTGATGAAACTCTGGGCGGTCCGCTCCGTCGCCTCGACGAACTTCAGAACCTTCTGGCCGCGCGCGAGGCCTGTTGCACGATCTTTGCCGATACCGACATAGCCCAGGAAGGCGAATCGATCGAGCGCAGCAGGACGCCCGAATGTCTCCTGATACTGTTCACGATAAATCGGATACGCCATGCGCGCTGCCGGAGCGCTGGCGGTGATTGCCAGCACAAGCCCGCGCCGCCCGGCTTCACGCGCGGTGGCGGAGCTGAGCGTGGTCAGCCACATCGGCGGATGCGGCTGTTGATAACAGCGCGGAATGACATTGACATAACGATAGTCGAAATACCGGCCTTCCCAGCTGAACGGCCCTTCCTGATGGCTCAGCGCCTTCTCGACGACATCATGGGCTTCCCAATAGCGCTGCATCGCGTCGGCCGGATTTGCATTTGACACGTACATTTCAAATGGCGTGCCCTTGATAAGCCCCACCTCCAGGCGGCCGCCCGACATACAGTCGACATAGGCGATTTCTTCGGCGATGCGGAACGGATCCAGCCGGTTGAGAAGAGGCACGCCCAGCGCCAGAAGACGCGCATTTTTAGTGCGATTGGCAAGGATACCCAAGGTCAGCATGCACGACACCGACATGCAGGTGTAGGTGGCGTGATGTTCGTTCACCATGATATTGAAGCCGAGTTCGTCGGCGGCCACCCATTCGTCGATATAGCGGTTGAGCAGGCGATGCGCCGTAGCAGGATCAATCGCGTCACTTGCCGCGGTAATCCGGACATCGCCGTGCACTTCGCTCCATGCGGGATGATAGGATTGCTCGGAAAAATACCAGGTCTGCATCATGCGGCTCCCTCACGTTTGGGGCATGCCCCCGCGAACATCGGCAGTTTATCGGAAAATGAGGCCAGCTCTTCCTCGAAACGCGCCTGCGCCTCGACATGGGGATAATGACCGGCCCCCTCGATCAGAACGAACCGCGCGCCACTGATCGCGTCAGCATAGTGACGACCATACGCCGGTTTGACCACGTTATCGCGATCGCCCCAAACCACCAGCGTCGGCAAATCGATGCGATACAGCCTCCGGCTCAGCTTGGGATCATGCAGCGTCGGTGACCAGCCGAACAATGCGAAGCTGCGATGATTGCGCGCCAGCCGCACCAGATCCTTTTCTTCCCATTCGGAATAATCGATCTTCCTCTGGTCGGCATAAATGACCTGTGAGAGATTATATTGCGGAACGGAAAAGAGGTCCGCAATCTCCCTCGTGCTCTCATCACCGAATTTCGCGCCGAGCGGACTCGCCAGGACCAGACCTGAAAACAGGCCGCTGTTCTTGATCGCCATACTGGCCGCAATCCATCCGCCGAAAGACGAGCCCATCAGCAATGCGCCTTCCAGCCCCAACTGCTTGACCAGATCGAGGTAGAAATAGGCGAGATCATCGACGCTGCTGAAATGATCCGGCAGATCGGAGCCGCCGAAGCCCGGGTGCGAAGGCGCAATCACCTGATAGCGCGAGGAGAGCGACTGGAGAAAGCTCAGTGCCGGTTCCACGCCCTCACCGGAATGCAGATAAAGGAGCGGACGCCCCTCGCCTGCTCGCCAGACTTCGATGGAGACCCCGGCAACTCGGATATTCTCGGTCTGGCTCATCGGAATCCTACGGTGAAGTTCAGTCGATCGCAACCGCTCCGGCTGCACCTTGCGTCACAATGGATGCCAAAGAGATCTGAGGATTGCCACACACCGGACCGGCAATCGCGTACCGCCTGTTCTCATCATGGACAGAGCTGGTGATCGCTTTGAAGAATCCAGACGCTCTCAGCGGTCGATACCCATTGCGTGCCGCGCCGCCAGATAACCGAATGTCATCGCCGGGCCGATCGTTGCCCCCGCACCCGGATAGGATGGTCCCATCACCGACGCCGACGTGTTGCCGATCGCATAAAGACCGACAATGGCGCAGCCATCCGTGTCCATAACCTGAGCGTTGCCGTTGGTCGCCAGGCCGCCGTTGGTGCCGATATCGCCGGGATAGATAGGCAGAGCATAAAACGGCGCGCGTTCGAGCGGCAGCAGGTTCGGGTTGGGCCGCACCTTCGGATCGCCGTAATAGCGGTCGTAAGGATTATCGCCCCGGTGGAAATCGGGATCCTTTCCTTGCTGCGCGTGATGATTGAAATGATCGACTGTTTCGCGCAGCACGCCACGATCGATCTTGAGCCGATCGGCCATGTCATCCCACGAATTTGTGCGCACCACGATATCGCGTACGGCTGCCGAGTGCATCCAGTTCGGGATCATCGGCATCAGCGGCCCCATGGGATATCGCCAGCGAAACCGGGCGTCGAACAGTATCCAGGATGGACTGGTGGGCGCTTCGGGCAGGTTTCGTTCCATCATCTGCCGCCCGACGACGTGATATGAGGCGGCCTCATTGACGTACCGACGCCCGACGGCATTGATGATGATGGACCCCGGCAGCGAGCGTTCGAAGAACAGCGGCCAGGCACTTTCATGTCCAGGCACGCGGATTGTGGGCGCCCACCAGGCCGAATCAAGCCGTATCGCTTTTGCGCCTACGGCCAGAGCCGCCGTCAGGGCGTCTCCGGTGTTGTTCGACTGGCCCCCGCTCCAGTCAGGATTGGTGGAGCGCGTGAGGTTCTGCGCCCGCAGGTCGGGATTGCGCTCGAATCCGCCGGCGCCCAGGATAACGGCTTTGGACGCCTTCACTTTAAACAATTTTCCGCCGATTTCCACGACAGCGCCCGTCACGATTTCGCCGTCGCGGATCAGCTCGACCAGACGCGCATTGCGTTCGATCGTGATGCCGCGCTTGTCGAGAGACATTTTGAGCCGCGCTATGAGTGCATTGCCGCCGACAAGAAAACGATCACGCGGTGAACGCAACCGTTGCCCGATATCGAGATAGTAGCGCGACAGCAGCCGCAGCAATATCCTCCACCAGCCCTTTGACCGGGCAAGAAGCGGACCGGCTTCTTCTGCGGTCCAACTGATCTTGCCGAACAGCATCGACGATGGATGATTGCGCCGCAGATGTTCCAGATCGTCGCCCAGCGCACGTCCGTCGAGCGGCAGCGGCATGTGGCTGCGATAGCCGAGCTTTCCGCCCGGCAATTCAGCATGATAATCCGTATAGGCGATCGAGACGTAGCGCACGTCCGTCGCCTTCGTGACATAATCCAGCATCGTCGGGGCGTTTTCGACGAAAGCCCGCATCTGCTCTTGCGGGACGAGTCCTTCCGTCAGCGAACCGATATAGGACAGCGCCTCTGCAGCCGAATCCTGGTGAACGGCGGGATCGGCGAGATTGCTGTTCGGTATCCAGACAACACCGCCCGATGTTGCAGTTGAACCCCCGAAAAGCGCACTTTTTTCGATGACCATCACCTTGGCACCGGCATCGGCCGCAACGATCGCGGACGTCAGGGCGCCGCCGCCCGATCCGACGACAAGGACATCAGTATACCTATCCCACGCCTCGTTCGCCATCATCGCTCCAAGCTCGCGGCATGGGTCTGCCGCTGCGGTCAACGCTATGGTTCGCGGGGGTGTGCCACAATCGCAAACTGTCGCGACTGTCCACTTTGCAGACAATGCCACGGACTTGGGTATCCCCGGTCCACCAGGCCCGCTACGCAGGAGCGAACAGCAGGAGTAGACGATGTCTGGAACGATTTTCGCGATCACCGCCCTGTGCATAACCGATCTGGAGCGATCGACGCGCTTCTATTGCGACGCCCTGGGTTATCGCGCGCTCACGACGACGCGGCCCGACGGCGGCGCACTGGGCGTGTCGGCCCGCTTTCTGGACCTGGACGGCCGGATGCTTGAACTGGTGGAATTTCGGGACTCCCCGCCGCCCGAGAAGGCGGATTTTCCTGTCAGCCGTACCGGTCTGATCAGCCATCTCGCGTATAATGTCGCGAACCTGGCGGAGACGGAAGCGGCCGTCGTCGCGGCGGGTGGTACGATCGCCGAACTCACGCGCAGTCAGATGCAGCTTGAAGGCCTCGGATCATGCACGATTATCTATGTCCGCGATCCGGACGGCATCTGGATCGAGCTGATCAGCGTCGATGAAGCCGCGCGCAGGCGTTATGTCGGTCTCGATCAATAAGCCGATCGTCCGCCGTCGATGACCAGCGGGTGTCCCGTGATATGGCGGGACTGATCCGAACACAGCCAGAAAGCCGCATCGGCGATATCACCGGGATCGGCAATACGCCCAAGCGGATGATTTGCGATCAGAGCGGCTTCGTCGATGCCCTGGATTGCGAGCATATCGGTGCGGATCGCGCTGGGACAAAGCGCGTTCACGCGTACACCGGCCGGACCATACTGGATCGCCGCCACCCGCGTCAGCCCGACCAGCGCATGTTTGGCTGCGGTATAGGCCGGCTTGCCGCGTACGCCGGTCAAACCGGCCGTTGATGCGACGTTGACGACAGCGCCGCGTCGGCGGGCCTCCATCACAGGCAGCGCGCGGCGCATGCAGTGAAACGCGCCCATCACGTTGACACGCCAGACGCGGTCCATGGTTTCAGACCGCCACGCACCGGCCTCCTCGCCGACTTCAAGATCGATCGCGGCATTGTTGACAAGGATATCCAGGCCGGCGGCGCCGGCCAGGACGGCTTCGAACAGCAGGGCAACGCTCGCCTCCCTGCCGACATCGACAGCGACGAAAAACCCACAGCCGCCGCCACGCTCGATAAGGGCCACCGTATCTGCGCCGCCCGCTGCATCAAGGTCTGCCACGTAGACTGTCGCGCCTTCACGGGCCAGCCGGAGAGCAATGGCTTGCCCAACGCCGTTTCCTGCCCCGGTGACAATCGCGACTTTGCCGCTTAGCGGTCGTTCTGCAGAGATCAGCTTTCCTTCTCCGCATCGCGCATCGCGCGGTCGATGTCGGCGAGCGCTTCATACGCCAGCCCCTGCGCGATATTGGCCTGCATCACCTGCTTTATGTGCTGGACCATCACCTGTTTGGTGTAGCGCGTAACGAGCCGAGGCTGCTGCTGAATCTGGCGTGCGAGTTCCCACGCACGGGGAAGCAGCTGATCGGGAGCCAGCACTTCTCCGACCAGCCCCAGCGTCTTGGCTTCCTGTGCCGAAATCGCCTGTCCGGTGAACACCATATAGCGGGCCCGGTTTATGCCCAGCAGCATGGTAAGCGCGATGTGCATGCCGTCGCCCGGCGCCAGGTGGCCATCGACATAATGTCCGGAATCCTGAAACAGTGCAGTCTCGCTGGCCAGCACGATATCGCACAGCAACGCCTGTTCGCAGTGCCGCCATGCAGGACCGTTGACCGCCGCGATGATCGGCACATCGACGTTCAGCATATCCATTTCCATGAAACGGCCACGCCTGATACCCACATCCCAATCACTGGGTTTGGGAACACCCTTGAAATGGCGGTTGCGCCAGTCCGCTTTCGGCCCCGTGAACCATTCGCCGGTGCCGGTCAGGATAATCACCTGATTTTCGCGGTCGTCACCAACCTGCCGCCACAGGCGCGACATTTCCTCCCCCGGATCACCGCCCCAGACGACCGGCCCGTCGTCGCTGTGAAGCGTGAGCTGAAGAATGCCGTCTTCACGGTGAAACTTCACATGCCGGTAATCGGCCGCGTAATCTTCAAGTGTCCGTTCCGCCATGTTGATCGCCGTCAGCTTTCCAGGAATTCAAGGCATTCACGATTGAAGCGCTCTTTTTGCTCGATCATGAACCAATGGCCGCATTCGTCCGACAGGCTGATCCGCGCGTTCGGCAGAGCCCCCTTCAGGATCTCGTTCTGCTCGTAGGGCAGAAATTTGTCCGCCTTCCCCCACAAGCCGAACACCGGCACTTCGATCGTCGCGAGTTGCTCGGGCAGATAATAAGGGCAGGTCAGCGTCTGATAAAGAATCATCGGCTGCTCCATCGCAATAGGGAAGCGCTCCCCAACCGCGTCGGCTGTGATATCCGCCTTGTCATGCACCAGCAGTGCAAGAAGGTCGTGAAAGCTGCGCTTCGCTTCCTCCATGTCGGTGGGCCTATTGCTGGTCCATGCCCACATCGTCTGGAGACCGACGGACTCTCCAACCCATTCACGCGGATCGCGCAAGCCGCCCGGCGCCATCAGGATCAGCTTCTCCACGTCGCCGGGATGCGTCATGTAGTAATCGAGCGAAATCGCACCGCCGAGCGAATTGCCGACCGGCACGATCGTTTCGATACCCAAAGCGCCGTGCAGTTCCTTCAGCATGGCCACCTGGATCGGCGAGCTGTAGTTCAGCTTTTCCGGCTTGTCGGACAGCCCGAAACCCAGAAAATCGGGCGCCAGACAATGCCATCCGGCATCGGCAAAGACCTGCAGGTTGTGCTTGAAATTGCTGTAGCCGCTCGCACCCGGGCCGGCGCCGTGGAGGAACACGACCGTTGGCTTCCCAGGCGTCGGCACACCCGCTTCGTGATAGTGCACGCGATAGCCGTTGCGCAGCGTATGGAATTTTCCGACCGGAATGGGCGTGTTATCCACGGGTCTCGTCTCCTGAATAAAAATGTGTCTTCCGGGGCAGATCAGGTCGGGAACGGCATCATCGGTCGATGACCCCAATGGCTTCCTTTGGTGGATTCGAAAACATTATGATCCGCCCAGTTCATCACAGCCGCGCCCGTTCCGTATTCCATCATGAAGCCGCTGGGTGTGACCATGTAGAACGACAGCATATTGTCGTTCACATGCCGCCCCAGAGACAGTGCGAGCGGGGTTTCCGTCGCCGCCACGCGATCAAGCGCATAGCCGACGTCGTCGATCGATTTCACCTCGACCATCAAATGCTGTATGCCCGTCGGATCATCCAGTTCAGCGATCGCGAGGCTATGCTGACGACCATTGCCGCAGTGCAGGAAATAGATGCGGATTGGCGGATTTCCCGGCCCCATGTCGAAATTGATGATGTCCGAGATGCCGAAATTCATCACATCACGCCAGAACGCCAGGGTTTCATCCAGCTTTTTGGTGGCCAGAACGATGTGACCAAATCCCATGTCGTCGGTGACAAACCCGCTGACGCCGACCGGAGAAACGAAGGGGGCGAATGATGAAATCGCACCCCAGCAGATTTCATGGCGGCGACCGGCCGGATCCGTGAACCAGAAAAAGTCGCGGACCTTGCGCAGCTTGCGTTCTTCAGCGGTTCCGTCGGTAAGGGCAACGCCCGCATTCTGCATCGACGTGCGTCGCGCGTTGAACGCACTTTCGTCGGCGAGCAACCAGCCGGCGGCGTGCAGTTCATCCTTTTCAGTCTTGACGATCGCGATCCGGAAATCCCGTCCGTCCATCTTCAGATACACCGCGCCATCAGGCGCTTCAGCCGAAGCCATGCCGAGGACGTCGACGCCGTAGGTACGCCATTTTTCGATGTCGGGGGCGCCGACGATAACGTAGCTCAGTTCCTTGATTTCCACGATTCACTCTCCCAATTATGGTCAGACGCCGGCGTCGACGATATCAAGGCCGAACATTTTCTTGCCCCACACGCGGCCGTAGCCCGCGCCGTTGTTCGATCCGTGCTGCGCAGCGACCATCAGGTCGTTGTAATAGCGGCCGATAGAACGATCCGTGTAGACGCCGCCGCTGCCCGACGCCTTGTACAGCGCCCGCGCCAGGTCGAGACAGCGATCGGGTACGGATGAACATTGGTAGCGGAACTGCAGAGCTTCGGCCTGACTTATGCTTTCACCGTTCTCCGCCCGCGCCGCCATCAGATCGAAATTGCGATGAAGCACCAGTTTCATCTCGTCGATGCCGCTGGCAGCCGCGGCTGCGGCCAGAAGCGCATCGGGATCATCGACGGTGGCCATGCCCATCGCGCCTACCCGCTTGGCTCCGTATTCCAGAAATGCGTTCAGCATACCCTGCAGCGCCCCGATCGAGGCGTTCGACACGGCGCGGTGAAAGACCTGAACGAACGGAAGTTTGTACAGGGGATTGGCGTTGATCGTCTGCCCGGGCGTTTCACGCTTCCACACGTCCCGGAAATCGAGGGTGCGATAGGCGGGCACGAACATGTCTTTGACGATGATATCGTGGCTCCCGGTGCCTTTAAGGCCGTTGACGTGCCACGTATCGACGATTTCATAATCCTGGCGCGGCAGCAGGAAGGTGCGATAGTCCGCTTCCAGAAACGGCCTTCCCGCAGTCTTCTCCGGGTCAACGATACCGCCCAGGAAGGTCCAGCCGCAGTATTCCGACCCGCTCGAAAATTTCCACCGACCGTTGAAGATATATCCGTCGTCGACGGGTCGCGCCGTGCCCGGCGCATAGGGCGATCCGATAAGAACCGAACTGTCACTGCCCCAGACATCCTGCGCGGCGCGGTCGTCGAACAAAGCGAGATGCCACGAATGAACACCGACGACACCGTACACCCAGCCCACCGATGCATCGCCTTCCGACAGGGCGAACTGAACTTCGGCAAACGTGCCCGGGTCCAGCTCGTACCCGCCCCAGCGCTTGGGCTGAAGCACCCGGAAAAGACCGGCTTCAACCATTTCCGTCATTGTTTCGGGCAGGATCCGGCGATGATCAGCCTGTCGTTCGGCGCGTTCGATCAGCCTGGGGATCATGTCGCGCGCGCGCTGAATCATCGTTTCCCGACCGGGAATGTCGCTATGTTCTACTGTTCGATGCGTCGATGTCATCGTCATCTCAACCGCTCCTCACCCTGCCGCCGACCGTTCGCCACATGCTCGCCGACGCGCCGTCCCGAAAAAACGCAGTCCGCCGCCGACAAGCCGCTCATGTACACATTCGAGCAAATCCCGATTGCTGTTCGGCCCGCGGCATAAAGGCCGTTGATCGGGCGATCGTTGCGATCAAGCACCATGCCCGATTCTTCATCCACGACCAGACCGCCCAGCGTCATCGCCATCATCGGAAGCAGCGTATTCGATGCTGAAATATCAATAGCATAGAAGGGGCCGTTCGAGATCGGCAGCATTTCCTTCTGATCCTTGCGCATCGGATCACGCTCCACGCCCGCAGCGGCGCGGTTGTATCTCTCGACCGCCTGTCGCAGCTTCGCGGGGTCCAGCCCTATCTTGCCGGCGAGTTGCTCGATCGTTGCAGCCTTGGCCTTGCCCCACATCGAAAGGATGCCGGGATACCGCTGATATCCGAGCATCTTGACCGTGAACAATTCTTTCCAGGCACGCCTGTTGACCACGGAGTCGAAAATCAGGAAGCCGATGCCGCCCTGCTCCTCGTTCAGCGCATGACCGACCGACGCGCCGTAGAGCGTCTCATCGACGAAGCGTTCCGCGTCGGCATTGACGATCATGCCTTTGACCCAGTCGCTTGGCGGATTCAAAAACCGCCAGCTGCTGATCCGGCCCATTCGGTCGACCTTGCCGTTCGCCGTCTGCCCAAGGCGGATGCCGCTGCCGTCGTCGCCCGGATTGCCCATCGGGGCGGTTGCATCATGGTGCGCCGCATAGCGGTGGATCATCTGGCGGTTATAGATGAACCCGCCGGCGCTGAGGCAGACACCCGCCGTCGCGCGAAAGCGCAGCTCCACCCGATGCGTGGCTTCGATTTTCGCGACCTTGGCAAGTTCCTTGGCAGCCATCGCGTAGGTGAGGCGGGCACCCGGAAAGCTGGGCGGCAGGAGCACCATAAGTTCATTCGCACGGTTCTGGTGGCGTTGCCGATCCTTCCAGGCCTGGGTGTTGGGCGGGATCATCAGCACTTTTACCCCGACCACTGCCCCGCTGCGATCCAGGATAAGCTGGCGCACCTCGGTCTGCGGCATTGCCCGCACGCCGGAGCGGGACGCAGCGTCGCGCAGCGGCTTGTAGAGAAACTGGCCATAACGCCCGTCCTTCAAGGGCGGATGATACATGCGGTGCCCGCGCGGCGCAGGCCGTGCCAGAGCGGCGCGCGACGGCGCCAGGGAGTTATCCGAGTAGTACAGAAAATAGCGCGGATCGGGATATCCCCATTTCTTGGGAAACATCCGGCTGTTCAATTTTACCCCGTGTGCGAGCAGCCAATTCACGGTCTCGACACTGGTGTCACAAAAGCGGCGCAGCGTGGTATCCTTGATGACGCCCGCTGTTTCGATCTTCAGATACCGAAACATGTCTTCCGGCGTGTCGTGAAAGCCGGCTTCCTTCTGGATCGACGTGCCGCCGCCGGCATAGAAGATCCCGCCGTTCATCGCGGTCGAACCGCCTCCGTCGTAGCGGTCGATCGCCAGCACATCGACACCGCGCTCCGCGGCTTCCAGCGCCGCCGACACCCCTGCCCCGCCATAGCCGACAACAATGAGTTCGGCCTCGTCATCCCACGCGACAGCGTCGGGGTTATCGACCACCTCAGCCGCCTCGACTGCGGACAGCCATTCGGGGCTGCCCGGCCCGATATTCTGCGCGTCATCCATCATGCTACAATCCGCTCTTTGCGCAATCGTTCGATATCGACAGCCTTCATACCGAGGCGATCACCGAGAATTTCGTCCGTATGCTGGCCCATCAGCGGCGGCGCCGCATAATCATTGATCGGCGTTTCCGACATACGCACCGGGCTGCGGATCAGCTTTGCAGTGTCGGCGGTCGGATGCGGCACTTCCACCACCATCTCGCGGTGACGGATCTGTGGATCGTCGAATGCCATCGCCATGTCGTTGATCGGCGCGCACATCACGTTCGCCGCCTGGAATCGTTCAACCCACTCCGCCACGGGCCGTTCTGCAATGATCGACTGGAGCGTGCCCAGGATTTCGTGGCGGTTGCGGAAACGGTCGCGGCGCAGCTTGTAACGCGCGTCCGCCGCGATTTCAGGCCGGCCGATCACAGCACAAAAGCGTGCGAAGTGCGCATCCTGTGAAGCCTGAAGCATGATCGCGCCGTCGGAGCAGGCAAAATCTTGCGCAGGAAACGAGGCCGCCGTCATATTCCCAAGCCGCATCGGCTGGTCGCCCGACAGCAGAAATGCCATGGCGCGATGCGACAGCGCCGCCACCGTGGCATCCAGTATACCGATATCGATATGCTGACCCGCTCCGCCCTGAGCGTCGCGGTGATACAGTGCGGCAAGGATGGCATAGGCAGCCGTCATGCCTGCCATGATGTCTCCAAATGCCATGCCGATCCTGATCGGGGGACCGCACAGTTCCCCGGTCAGGCTCATCGCGCCGCTCAGCGCCTGAAATACAAGATCCTGCCCCGGCTTCGTCGCATAGGGACCGGTCTGCCCGAAGCCGGTCAGCGAACAGTAGACGATTGCCGGATTGACCTGCCGGATCGATGCATAATCCAGCCCGTAACGCGCCAGATCGCCGACCTTGAAATTTTCCAGCAGGACGTCCGACTGAGCGGCAAGACCCCGGATGATATCCTGCCCCTGCGGCGTGGCCATATCGACGCAGATCGCCTTCTTGTTGCGATTGCAAGCGATATAGAACGCTGACTCGGCGGTCTCTTCGCCCTGCGCGTTTTTCAGAAACGGCGGGCCGTAAGCGCGCATTTCATCTCCGGAGCCGCCCGGTCGTTCCACCTTCACCACCTCCGCGCCCAGGTCGGCGAGGAGTTGCGTCGCGTACGGGCCGGAGAGTATCCGCCCGAGGTCGAGGACTTTGATGCCGTCGAGCGCGCGCGCCATCAGACCGCTGCCCAGTTGGCGATGCAGCGGGCGGCGAGCGCCTGGCGCGCCGCAGCGGCAGGCGCGACGGCAGCCGCAGACCGCACGCGGCGCAGCGCGCGATGCAGCGACATTTCCCACGTGAATCCCATCGCGCCGTGAATCTGAATGGCGTTTTCGACGACGAGCGGCAGCATTTCGCCAGCCAGAGCAACAGCGACATCGCACGCATCGGCAAGATCGCCGTAACGACCATCCCAGGCAAGTGCGGCATACGCGATACTGGTCTGCACGCATTCCAGCCGATAATGATCGCGCGCGAGATCCGTCGATACCACTTGCTGCCCCGACAGAGGTTTGCCGAATTGACGCCTGCCGCTCGCATGGCCACAGGCGGCCGAGAAGGCCGCCTCCGCAGCGCCGAGCATGTCTGCGGCCCGCAATGTACCGTAGAGCTGGATCAACCGGTCCGGGTCGCCGACCCGCAGCGCAGGCGTGTCCGTCAGCACGATGTCGCCGTAGGGGCGTTCGAGATCAAGGGCGATCGACGGGCTTATCGCAACACCCGTCTGCGTGGCCTCGATCATGAAAACGCCTTCGGGTGCGGCGATCAGGATACGGTCGGCACTGGGGGCCGAGACAATGTTGGCGGCCACACCTGAAAGCCGCGTGTTTACGCCCGTGCCGCGGACGATGCCGTCGAACGCAATACCGACCGTGCCGATCAATGTGCCGTCAATCAAACCCTCTGCGGCCCATGCGGCGGCGATTGCCTCCGCCATGGGATACGAAAGCAGCGCCGCACCGGCGGCACGCGTCACCAGCCACGCGACGCCCGCACCGAGACCGAGGCCGCCGACCGCCGGATCAGCCATCACCGCCAACGATCCGTCGGCAGCCACGCGCGCGGCGATATCGCGCGCGGACTGGCCATGACATACCGCAAAGCTTCGGGCAGACGACGCCCGGAACGCCTCCTGATCTTCCGTCAGCGCTATATCTTCGATCATCATCATGTCTTCGGCAATTTGAGTATGCGCTGGGCGATGATGCCGAGCTGAACAGCGCTGGCCCCGGCCTGAATCGTTTCAGCCCGACTGCGCAGGTAGAGCTCGTCAAACCGCTCGATCGCACGCTTCGTCACCGTGGAGAGCGGCCTGGATGCCTGCGCCAGCATCTCCCGCGCCAACACGGCGATGCGCTGGTGAGCTTCGCTCCAATGCAGTTTGATGATGCTGCCCTCGCCGTTGATTGCCCCGCCGCGCGTCAGCGAAAGAACCGTTCGGCGCACCAGGCGGCGCAGCACCTCGATATCCGAATAGCAGGCGCCGAGCCGATCGAGATAGGCGGGCTCATCCAGCAACACCGAAAGCCGCGGGTCTGATCGACATGCCGCCACCAGGTGGCGCAGTTCGTTTTCGAACAGGGATGCGCGGTACATTCGGTTGATCGCACGCTCCACTTCCAGCACCCGGCCCGCGCCCGCCCATCCCTGGTTGACGCCGCCCAGCACGGCATCGGTATCGACGCGGACATCGTCGAAAACGACTTCGCAGAAATTCGCGCGGCCATTGATCTGGTCGATCTGGCGGACCGTGATGCCCGGAGCATCCATCGGCACGATGAACATACTGAGGCTGGCGTGGCGAAGCGCAGGATCTCCGGTGCGCGCCAGCACGAGGCAGAGGTCCGCGTGCTGGGCAAAGCTGGTCCAGATTTTCGAACCGGTGATAATCCAGCCCTCGCCGCTTTCCGTAGCGCGTGTCCGCACCGCCGCGAGGTCCGATCCGGCTTCGGATTCAGAAAACCCCTGACACCAGATATCCCTCATCGTGAGGATATTGCGCAGATAGCGAACCTTTTGCGCTTCCGTGCCGACGGCCAGAATGACCGGCCCGATCATGTCCTTGCCGATGCCGTTCAGGCTATCGGGCAGTCCGACACGGCCCAGCTCTTCGTTCGCGACGAGCTGTTCGACCAGCGTCTGTCCCTGACCGCCATAATCGCGCGGCCAGGTGAAGCCGGCGAACCCAGCCTCGTAAAGCGATCGTTCCCAGGCGATCTGTTCGGCAAACACGGGAGCGGCATAGTCCGCCCGGTCCGGCATCCAGGTGCGCGGAAAATTGCCAGCGATCCAGTCGCGCACGGCTTGACGATATCCCTGCTCCGGACAATCAACCGCGACGGCGGCGGCGCTCATCGCACCATCGCCCGAACGAGCCGACTGCGCCCATGAGTTTGCTGTTTACTGACGTGCATCAATCTCACCGGTCCGCGACGGAGCCTGTGCAGGCCCCCGATTTTCTCTGATGCTCGATCCTTTCGATTCAGCGGCGCACTCGCAACCCCCAAAACCGAGCCGCCGGACCGTTTGTCCAGTTAATGGACATGTTGATCGGCAGATCGTGGTTGTTTAGAGCGGCGGCAGCGCGCACTCTCCATCATGCGGGCCACGACCGGACGAAAGGTAGGCATGAAGGATGGCAGAGCTGGAGGACACGGTCGCCATGACGAAGCAGGATGCAAGCTCGGGCGGCACTCAGGCGGTTTCCCGCGCGGCCCGCATCCTGCGGATGATCGCACGGCGAGGCATAGAGGGGACGCGGCTGACCCAGTTGACCCGCTATACCGGGCTGCCGCATCCGACCGTGCGTCGCATACTGAAATGCCTGATCATAGAGGGGCTGGTGATCCAGGACGCCGCGTCCAAGCTCTATCGCCTCGGACCGTTGAATTTCGAGCTTGGCCTGGCGACGCTGCGAGAGGTCAACTCGGAGCGGGCCTACCAGCAAATTCTGGCCAACCTCGCTCAGGCGTCCGGAGATACGGTCTATCTGATGGCGCGCAGCGGTGCAGACGTCGTCTGCCTGGACAGAGCCGAAGGCAGCTTTCCCATACGCGCACATCTGTTCAGTATCGGCGGCAGGCGACCACTGGGGTTCGGCGCTGCCGGATTGGCACTGCTCTCATCGCTGTGCGATGCCGATATCCAGCGTATCATCGCGATCAACGCGCATGAAATCGAGGTCCATCCGCGCCTGTCGATCGAGTATCTCATGGACGCGATCGAACGCACGCGGGCAAGGGGTTATGCCATTACCTCCGACATCTACACCATGGGCATAGGATCAGTCGGGGTCGCGATCCCGAACGGCGATCAGGATCCGGTTTACGCCCTCAATCTGTCCACGGTTGGTGCGGACCGATTTACGCCCGGCCGGATTGCGGAATTACAGCGCCTTATGGTCGCGCAGATCGCGCAGACACGCGATATCAGACCCATGCTCACTGATGAGATGGAGCGCGACTATTCATAAAGCCTTCCGCGCTGCTTTTCATCTTGTTCGAAAGTGAAACCCGATGCTCAGTTTGCAGCAGATATCCGATCGGCTGGAGATACAGGATCTTGTCGCCGCGTACAGCGCGGCGGTTGACAGTTCCGATTGGGATGGGCTGGACGCAGTGTTTACGCCCGACGCCATCATCGACTACACGGAGGTCGGGGGGCCGCGCGGCGATCTTTCCACGATCAAGGCCTATCTTGCGCGCGTCATGCCCGAATTCAAATCCTTCCAGCACATGACGGGCCCGACCCAGCTCACCATCCGAAACGACGGGGCGACCGGAAGGACGATCGTGTTCAACCCTATCGTGTTCAGCCAAGGCGAAAATGAACACGTCCTGTTCGTCGGGCTTTGGTATTGCGATACGTTCGTTCGCGTCGAAAACGGATGGCGTATCCGTGAACGGCGCGAGGAACGCTGCTATATGCACAACATGCCGGGCTGGTTTGTACAGCAGCCGGCCTAGGTGTTTAGTCCCTCGTTTTGATGGTGCGGTTCTCTGATAAACCGTTTTGGCTGCTCGGACCATATTTTGCAGACATATTCATATGGGGT
>NZ_JACHNZ010000026.1 GCF_014199685.1 Sphingosinicella soli
CTGCTCTTCCGTAAACCTCAGTCGCTTCATCGTCCGTCCTTCCATCAGGGCCGGACTCTAATCACGCGTGGAGGAAAATCAGGGGGTCACGTCACACACTTATTCAATTGTAGCTACAAAGTCACGGATATTAGGTTGTTGCTTCTCAAGTTGAGATTGATTCACAACTTGACTCCGTCCTGCAAACATTTTCGGACCCGCCTTAAGGTTGCAGATAGGAATGCCTATTGCACCAGATACAACAGATGCGGTGTTCGCATCATTTATTTGCTCCTCAAACATTGCCCGAAAAGTTTGGCGATTTACAGGTGCTTGAGCAGTCCCTGGGTGTATTGCGAAGAGACCAGGATTGGCTTGATAGACTCGATAAACCTCTGAAAAAATCTCAAGAACAACATTTTTGAAAGCACTTGCAGAACTGTTGTTCATCTGGGTTAATCGATTTCCAACGTAGGAGTATATCTGCGGAAGCGCCATCCGAAACTGCTGGATATTACGATAGAATAACGATTGCACCTGACCAGGACGGCGAGAGATGCCATACACGAGAGACAAAACTGATCGCACAGCCCTTTTTGATGATCCATCAGCGGAGAATGGAATTATTAATCGATCGGCGGCAGATAGGGCTAACTCGGTATAAACGGTAAAACTCGGATTACAGTCAATGAAAACTGTAATACTATCTTGGTTCCAAGATTTTCGAACATCTTCTGTGAGATTTCGGATCCATGTGTGAACTATTTGCCAAGAGTTTCCCGGACCTGCAGTGCAGGCCAGTTGAATACTAGATGACTGTAACTCAAGATCTTCATCGCCGCAGATAAGATAGAGGTTCCCCGGTATGTAGGGGTTGATAGTCTTGACGTGGGTGAGATAGTTCGCACCAGTGTGTGTCCAAGTATGGGCTGACAATTCGATCGGCAATGTATCCGGATATCGTGCGGGGGGGGAGTCGCCCCAGACAGGCCTTCTAACGCTGCTTCGCCACGCTCTATACCCCCCAGAAGCATGCATGATGAGTTGGATTGCGGGCACAGGTCGATAACTAAAACCTTTTGGTCGCGGTGCGTCCTTGCGTACTCAGACGCGACTTGGAATGTCAGGTAACTCTTCCCGACCCCTCCTTTGTTATTCCAGAGTGCATAAACCGACATGCCGTGCCCCTTGAACTTCGCTGTGTTAAACATCCTTGCCATAGGCGTGCATGTTAGTGGTAAAAATTCTTTTCGAGCGCTCGGGGCATGCACATCCCCAAGCTAAGCAGATAGAACGCAATTTTATCACGTCGGCTTCGGCTACACCCCCAATACAAAGAGAATAGCGTCATTCACGTGTTGCTGAACGATTACAAACGGCCTTCTGGACTCATATCTGCCAAAGGCGCGTCCGCAACTGGATCGCAAAAAAGCTTAAACGCTCGTCAATGGACGAGCGTGAAGGGCTTTTTTGTTTCGTTAAAAGTCCCCTCAAACCGGCACCGCCGTCTTGTACACAATCGGCCGCAGCGCAAAACTCGTCGTCACCTGCGCCACCCCCTCGATACGCGTGAGCCGCCGCAGCACGTCCTCGAAATCCGAGAGCGAGGGGACGAGGACGCGGAGCTGGTAGTCGGCTTCGCCGGTCATCAGGTAGCATTCCATCACCTCCGGGAAATCGGCGACGGCGGTTTCGAAGATGGCGAGGTGTTTTTCGTCCTGCTGGTTCAGCCGCACGCGCACGAAGGCGCTGATCGTGAGGCCGACATGATCGGGGCTGACCAGCGCGACATAGCCGGTGATGATGCCCGCCGCCTCCAGCTGGCGCACGCGGCGCAGGCACGGGCTCGGCGACAGGCCGACCTTCTCCGAAAGCTCCTGATTGGTGATGCGCCCGTCTGCCTGCAGGCATTCGAGGATTTTGACATCAAGCGCGTCGAGCGGCGGGGTTGGCATAAAATTTCTTCCTGACGGTTTCGGGCATTCGTTTCTGCCAAAACAGGCCGCCTGTCGAGCCCATTTCGCAAGGACCGCGCGGCCTTCGGCGTAATATACGGATAGCCGGCACAGTGCGCGGAGCGACAAGATGACGGTGACGGTTTCCAGCCCCGATACGGTGAGCACGCTCGAAGACCTGGAGGCGCGGCTGCGCTGGCTCGCCGCGTGGACGATCCACAACGCCAACCACATCCGCGAGAACGTGGACGGCATCAAGGTGGGCGGGCATCAGGCGAGCTGCGCTTCGATGAGCGCGATCATGGCGGCGCTGTATTTCCATGCGCTGGGGCCCAACGACCGCGTGGCGGTGAAGCCGCACGCCGGGCCGCTGCTCCACGCGATCCACTACATGCTGGGGAACGAAAGCCTCGACAAATTGAAGGCGTTTCGCGGGCTCGGCGGCGTGCAATCCTACCCTTCGCGCACCAAGGACGTGATCCCGGTGGATTTCTCGACCGGATCGGTGGGGCTCGGCGTTGCGATCACCGCGTTCGCCAGCCTGGTGCAGGACTATATGGTCGCGCACGGGCTGATGGCGGAGGCCGACACGGGCCGCATGATCGCGCTGATGGGCGACGCGGAACTCGACGAGGGCAATATTTATGAATGCCTGATCGAAGCGTACAAGCACGACATCCGCAACTGCTGGTGGATCGTGGACTACAACCGCCAGTCGCTCGATGCGACCACCGCCGACCGCATGTTCCGCCGCTTCGACGACATCTTCGAAACCTGCGGCTGGCGCGTCATCACGCTGAAGCACGGGCGGCACCAGCGCGCGGCCTTCAAGGAGCCGGGCGGGCAGGCGCTCGCGGACTGGATCGACAATTGCCCCAACGCCGAATATGCCGCGCTCACCTATCAGGGCGGGGCGGCGTGGCGCGCGCGGCTGGAGGCGGACATCGGCAGCGTGCGCGGCGTGAAGGCGCTGCTTTCCAGGCGCGACGACGCGGGCCTTGCCGAGCTGATGACGAACCTGGGCGGGCATTGCCTCGAAACGCTGACGGACGCGTTCGACGGGGCGCAGGACGACCGGCCGACGATTTTCATCGCCTACACGATCAAGGGCTACGGCCTGCCGCTCGCTGGGCACAAGGACAACCATTCCGGGCTGATGACGCCGGGGCAGATCGCCGAACTGCGCAGCCGCCTCGGCATCGCGGAGGGCGAGGAGTGGGAACCTTGGGCGGGGCTCGGCGGCAATGCTGCCGCAGCGGCGAAGGCGATGCTGGAGGCCGCGCCGATCCGGCAGAGCAAGGACGCGCGGCCGATCGATTCGGTGCCCGTGCCGACGCTGGAGGCGCCGCGCGAGGCGGAGCAATCGACGCAGGCGGCGTTCGGGAAGATCCTGTTCGAGCTTTCCAAATCCGGGCACCCGCTTGCCGCGCGGATCGTGACGACGTCACCCGACGTGACGGTCTCCACGAACCTCGGCGGATGGGTGAACCAGCGCGGGCTGTTCCGGCGGCAGGATCTCGCCGACGTGTTCCAGAAGGCGAAGATCCCTTCCGCGCAGAAATGGTCCGGCGCGCCCGCCGGGCAGCATATCGAACTGGGCATCGCGGAGAACAACCTGTTCCTCGTGCTCGCCGCGCTCGGGCTTGCGGGCGATCTGTTCGGGGAGCAGCTGATGCCGGTGGGCACGGTGTACGACCCCTTCATCGCGCGCGGGCTCGATGCGCTGAACTACGCCTGCTATCAGGACGCGCGCTTCATGCTGGTCGCGACGCCGTCGGGCGTGACGCTGGGGGCCGAAGGCGGGGCGCACCAATCGATCAACCCGCCGCTGATCGCGATGGGCCAGCCGGGGCTGACGCACTACGAACCCGCGTTTGCCGACGAGCTGGCGCTGATGATGGAACACGGTTTCCGCCACATGCAGGCGGCGGACGGCGGATCGATCTATTTCCGCCTGACGACGCGCACCATCCTGCAGGCGCGGCGCGAGGACGATGCGTGGCAGGCCGACGCGCTGAAGGGCGCATACTGGCTGCGCGCGCCCGCCGAGGGCAGCGAGGCGGCGGTCGTGGCGATGGGCGCGGTGATGCCCGATGCGATCGCGGCGTGGGAATTGCTGGAAGCGGACCTGCCGGGGCTCGGGCTGCTCGCCGTGACATCCCCGACGCTGCTGCACCGCGACTGGAGCGCGGCGCGCGCGGCGCGCTGGCAGGGGCGCGCGAAAGAGACGTCGCACATCGAAACGCTGCTCGCCGCGCTGGCGCCGAACGCGGGGCTGGTGACGGTGCTCGACGGGTCTCCGGCGGCGCTGTCGTGGCTCGGCGGCGTGCGCGGCCACCGCGTCAGCCCGCTCGGCGTCGATCGCTTCGGGCAGACCGGCAACCTTGCCGATACGTATCGCATCCACCGCCTGGATGCGGACGCGATCGTGGAGGCGGCGGCGGAACTGTTTCTCTGAATCAGGCGGGCGCGCAGGTGCTGCGGCGGCGCAGCGCATCGATCGCGGCGAGATCGCGCGGGCTGGTGACGAGGATGCGGATGAGCGCGATGCCCTTGCCGCCCGGCACCGCGAGCGAACCGCCCGCGCCGTCTTTCGACAGCACGAGCGCATGGCGCCCGCCCTGCACGGCGCGGTCGTTCACCGAGAGGATGTTGTCGGTGTTCGCATCGAACACGGAAAGCGACCAGTAGCGCCGGGGCGGCACGAACGCATCGATCGCCACCTGCCCCTTCGCCAGATCGAACACGCAGAGGCTGTAGGCAAGATCGGGGCTGGGGCGCACGATCTGGCGGCTTTGCGCGCCGGGAAGCCCCTGATGCTGCATCGTGTTGATGCCGCCCGCGCCGAGCCTGTCCATCGCCTTCGCCATGATGACAGGGGGCGCTGCCCAAAGCGCCGCCACATAAGTACTCATGGCGACGAGCGCGGCGAGCGCGAGCGGACCGAGCCATCTCATGCGCACGCGACCTTCTCGATTTTCGGCAGGTTCGCGCGGTCCGGGCGGCCGATGATCGCGGGATCGGGGTTGTACGCGCGCAGCGTGAGCGCGAAGTGCGCCTGCCCGCCGGTCGGCAGCCAGCCCGCTCCCGCGCCCGTCGGCGCGACATCGAACGCGAACGCGTCCGGACCCGCGCGCGGCACATTGCGCATGTGGAAGCTGAAGCGCCGCTCCGCGTTCGCCACGAGGAAATGATCGGCGCCGTAAAGCGTGACGCTCCACCAGCGCGCCTGCGGATCCGCCCCGCTCACGCGGTAGCGGCAGCGCCCGTCGAGCGGTGCGCCCGCGCTGTCTTCCCCGGCGTTGAAGTAGACCGCTTCCTTCGCGGAGAGCGCGAGCAGCCCGGCGACGGCGACGCCCGCGCGCGTGCGCAGATCAGCGTCGGCGGAGCCGGTGAAGGCGGAGGTTTCCCACGGGCCCGATTTCGCGGCCCCGCTGCCGAGCCCGCCGCGCACGGAAAGCCACGCGCCGCCGAGGCCAAGCGCGACCCCCGCGACACCTGCCAGAAGCCATCTGCCCTGCCCCATCATGCCGCGCAGCATGACACGCGGCGGGGCGACGCCGAAACTGGCTTATTTGCTGGCCCGGAGCGCCGCCTGCGCCGCCGCGAGGCGTGCGATCGGCACGCGGTAGGGCGAGCAGCTGACGTAATCGAGCCCGACCTTTTCGCAGAAGTGGATCGACGCCGGATCGCCGCCATGCTCGCCGCAGATGCCGAGCTTGAGCCCGTCGCGCGCCGCGCGGCCGCGCTCGGCGGCCATGCTGACAAGCTGCCCGACGCCGTCGATATCGATGCTGACGAACGGATCCTTGGGCAGCACGCCCTTGTCCACATAGGTGGAGAGGAACTTGCCCGCATCGTCGCGGCTGATGCCGAGCGTGGTCTGCGTGAGATCGTTGGTGCCGAACGAGAAGAACTCGGCCTGCTGCGCAATCTCGCCCGCCATCAGCGCCGCGCGCGGCAGCTCGATCATCGTGCCGACGAGATAGTCGAGCCGCTTGCCACCCGCTGCGAAAACGGCCTCGGCAGCCTTGTCGACCACAGCCTTCATCAGCTCGAACTCGCGCGTCGTCATCACGAGCGGGATCATGATTTCCGGCACGACCGCTTCGCCCGTCTCACCGGCGACGGTGAGCGCCGCCTCGATGATGGCGCGCGCCTGCATCTCGTAGATTTCCGGGTAGGTGATGCCGAGACGGCAGCCGCGATGGCCGAGCATCGGGTTGAACTCGTGAAGCTCCGAAACGCGGCGCTTGAGCACGTCGATGGAGACGCCGGAGGCCTGCGCGACCTCCTGATAATCTTCCTCGCGGTGCGGCAGGAATTCGTGCAGCGGCGGATCGAGCAGGCGGATCGTGACGGGGAGCCCCGCCATGATGCGGAAGATCTCGATGAAGTCGCTGCGTTGCTCGGGGAGCAGCCGTTCGAGCGCGGCGCGGCGACCCTTTTCGTTTTCCGACAGGATCATCTGACGCACGGCGGTGATGCGCGCGGGATCGAAGAACATGTGCTCGGTGCGGCACAGCCCGATGCCCTCCGCGCCGAATTCGCGCGCCACGGCGCAGTCGGCGGGGGTTTCGGCGTTGGTGCGCACCTTCATGCGGCGGCCCTTGTCGGCCCACACCATCAGCGTGCCGAAATCGCCCGCGAGCTGCGGCTGGATCGTGGCGACCTTGCCCGCCATCACCTCGCCGGTGCCGCCGTCGATGGTGAGCGTATCGCCTTCGTTGAAGCTGCGCCCGCCCACACGCATGACGCGCGATTCCATATCGATGCTGAGCGCGCCCGCGCCCGAAACGCAGGGCCGCCCCATGCCGCGCGCGACCACCGCCGCGTGGCTGGTCATGCCGCCGCGCGCCGTCAGGATGCCGCGCGCCGCGTGCATGCCGTGAATGTCTTCAGGCGAGGTTTCGACGCGCACGAGGATGACATCCTCGCCGAGCGCGGCCAGACGCTCCGCCTCGTCGGCATCGAACGCCATGATGCCCGACGCCGCGCCGGGGCTCGCCGGGAGGCCGGTCGTCACCACGTCGCGCACCGCCGAAGGATCGAGCGTCGGGTGCAGCAGCTGATCGAGCGCGCCGGGCTCGACGCGCAGGATGGCTTCTTCCTGCGTGATGAGGCCTTCCTCGGCCATGTCGACGGCGATCTTCAGCGCCGCCTTCGCGGTGCGCTTGCCGCTGCGCGTCTGCAGCATCCACAGCTTGCCGCGCTCCACGGTGAACTCGATATCCTGCATGTCGCGGTAGTGCGTTTCGAGCAGATCGAAGACGTTCGCGAGTTCGGTGAACGTCTCGGGCATCGCCTCTTCCATCGATGCCGCCCGCGCGCCCGCCGCCTCGCGCGCGGCTTTCGTCAGATACTGCGGCGTGCGGATGCCCGCGACGACATCCTCGCCCTGCGCGTTGATGAGATATTCGCCGTAGTAGGCGCGCGTGCCGATGGCGGGGTCGCGGGTGAACGCCACGCCGGTCGCCGAGGTGTCGCCCATATTGCCGAACACCATCGCCTGCACGTTCACCGCCGTGCCCCAGTCCGCCGGGATATCGTTCAGGCGGCGATAGACCTTCGCGCGCTCCGACTGCCACGAGCCGAACACGGCGGCGACGGCGCCCCAGAGCTGCTCCATCGGATCCTGCGGGAAGGGCTTGCCCAGCGCCTCTTCCACCTTCGCCTTGTAGACGCCGACGAGCGTGCGCCAGTCTTCCGCATCCAGATCGGTATCAAGGCTGACGCCTTTGTCTTCCTTGGCGATCTCCAGCGCGTCTTCGAAGATGTAGTGATCGATGCCGAGCACGACATCCGAATACATCTGCACGAACCGGCGATAGCTGTCCCACGCGAAACGGGCGTCGCCCGACGACGCGGCCAGCCCTTCGACGGTGGTGTCGTTGAGGCCGAGATTGAGCACGGTATCCATCATGCCCGGCATCGAAACGCGCGCGCCCGAGCGCACCGAGACGAGCAGCGGATCGCCGGGATCGCCGAAGCGCTTGCCGGTGATGCCCTCGATATGCGCGAGGCCGCTCGCGACCTGTTCGCGCAGGCTGTCGGGGAAGTTCTCGCCCGCCTCGTAATAATGCGCGCACATCGGCGTGGAGATGGTGAAGCCCGGCGGCACCGGCAGGCCGATCGAGGCCATGCCGTCGAGATTCGCGCCCTTGCCGCCCAGCAGATTCTTGTCGCCCTTTCCGCCATCGGAAACGCCGCCGCCGAACCTGTAAACCCACTGCGTCATGATCGCTCGCTTCCTTGTTTATCGTCGGCAGGAGAAGAAGTGCCTGCCGCTACCCCTCAATCCTTGAGAAATCGGCAACCCGGTGCACCGCAGCGCGCACCCGCTCAAGCAGCGCGAGACGAAACGCGCGCCGGGCGGGATCGGCATCGTTGACGGTGACGGTTTCGAAAAACGCGTCGATCGGCGCGCGCAGCAGCGCAAGCGCCGCCATCGCGCCTTCGAAATCCTCGTCGGCGACAGCGGCCTCCGCCTTCGGCGCGGCGGCGGCGAGCGCTGCGATGAGCGCGGCTTCGGCGGGTTCGGGCGGGTAGGCGGGCGCGTCCGCGCCCCCCTCGTCCTTCCGGCGAAGGCCGGAATCCATGCCCACGGCCCCATGGGCCCCGGCCTGCGCCGGGGTGACGGGGAGCGAACCCTTCTTCGCCTCGGCCTTCAGAATGTTGGCAGCACGCTTGTATCCCGCGAGGAGATTGGCGCCGTCATCGGCGCCAAGAAACGCTGACAAAGCATTCGCGCGTGCAGCCACACGATCCAATCGTCCATCGTCGCGGGCTTCCCACCGACGCGACGCTTGAACGAAATCATGTCTGACACCTTTCTCTCGTTGCTGAACTGCGAGGCGTTCAAGGAGAAAATCGAGTGCGATTGTTATCAACTTTCGGCGCTCAATCTGGGGGTCTGAGAGCTTTTGCGACGGATCGCTTTGACCCAACCAAAACTCAATCGGCGCATCAGTCAGTATTCTGAGATTATTGTTCAATACGAGATTGATAATGGCCAGCGCAGCACGTCTCAATGCGAACGGGTCTTTAGAACCCGTTGGCAGTTCTCCGATGTCGAAGAACGCCAGCAACGTATCCAGCTTGTCCGCCAAGCTCACCGCCACCGTTACCGGCGCAGTGGGCACCTCGTCGCCCTGCCCGACCGGCTTGTAGTGGTCGCGGATGGCGGCGGCGATTTGGGGGTCCAGACCCTCTTCGCGGGCGTAGTAGCCGCCCATCAGGCCCTGCAGTTCGGGAAACTCGCCGACCATGCCGGTGGTGAGGTCGGCCTTGCAGAGACGCGCGGCCTGCTCGGCGAGATCGGCCAGTGATGAGCGGGTCTGCCCCTCCCCTTCAGGGGAGGGGTTGGGGTGGGGCGTGGACGGGTTCGTCGACGATGGCGTTTGAGGCGCTGCCCCACCCCCGGCCCCTCCCCTGAAGGGGAGGGGGGAGGCGGAAACGATGCCCTCTTCGACGAGCCAGCGCGCGAGCTTCGCCACGCGGTCCACCTTGTCCGCCACCGTGCCCAGCTTTTCGTGGAACACGATCTCGGAGAGCTTCTCCGCGTGGCTCTCCAGCGATTTTTTCTTGTCCTGCTCCCAGAAGAAGCGCGCATCGGAAAGCCGCGCGGCGAGCACTTTCCGGTTGCCCGCGACGATCGACGCGCCGCCGTCGCTCGCGACGATGTTCGCGGTGCAGACGAACGCGGGAGCGAGCTTGCCGCCCGTGTCGCGGCAGACGAAATACTTCTGGTTCTTCGCGGCGGTGAGCTGGATCACCTCGGGCGGCACGTCGAGGAACGCGGGATCGAAGTGGCCGAGCAGCGGCACCGGCCATTCGGTGAGGCCCGCATTCTCCTCCGCGAGCGCGGCGTCTTCGACGAGCGCGAGGCCCGCGTCCGCCGCGAGGCGCCTGGCGCCCTGCGCGATGATTTCGGCGCGCTCTTCCGACGAGACGATCACATGCGCGGCGCGCAGCTTTGCGGCGTAATCGTCCGCATCCGCGATCTCGATCGCGCCCGACGACAGGAAGCGGTGGCCGAGCGTCGTGCGGCCCGACGCAACGCCCGCGATTTCCAGCGGCACGACCTCGCCGCCGAAGAGCGCGACGATGCCCTTCAAGGGCCGCACCCAGCGCAGCGATTCGGTGGAAAGGCTCGCCGCGCCCCAGCGCATCGATTTGGGCCACGGGAACGCGCGGACGACGGCGGGCACGGCCTCGGCGAGCACGTCCGCCGTCTTGCGGCCGGGCTTGGCGATGACGGCGAAAAACACGTCGCCGCGCTCTTCAAGCTGCTCGCGCGTCAGGCCCGTTTTGCGCAGGAAACCTTCGAGCGCCTGCGGCGGCGCGGAGGTGCGCGGGCCTTTCAGCTCTTCGGAGACGGCATCGGTCTCGGCGGGGAGCCCGCGCGCGATGAGCGCGAGGCGGCGCGGCGTGACGAAGGTTTCGATGCCCTCTGCCTTCAGCCCCGCGCCCGCGATTTCGGCGGCAAACAGCCGCGCAAGATCAGCGGCGGCCTGCCGCTGCATGCGCGCGGGGATTTCCTCGCTGAACAGTTCGAGCAGGAAGTCGGCCATCATGCCGTCTCCAGCCAGTTATTTGTCTTCATCCAGCTTTCGCACGCGCCCTTGGCGAGATCGCGGACGCGGCCGATGTAGGCCTGGCGCTCGGCCACGGAGATGACGCCGCGCGCATTCAGCAGGTTGAAGATGTGGCTCGCCTTAATCGCCTGTTCGTAGGCGGGGAGCGGCAGATCGTTATCCAGCAGCGTCCGGCACATGCCCTGCGCGTCCTTGAACTGGCGCAGCAGCGCATCGGTATCGGCATGTTCGAAGTTGTAGGCGCTCTGCTGCTTCTCGTTGGCGAGGAACACATCGCCGTAGGTGACGCCGGCATCGTTGAAGGCGAGATCGTAGACGTTGTCGACGCCCTGAATGTACATGGCGAGGCGTTCGAGCCCGTAGGTGATCTCGCCCGCCACGGGCTTGCAGTCAAACCCGCCGACCTGCTGGAAGTAAGTGAACTGCGTCACCTCCATGCCGTCGCACCAGACTTCCCAGCCGAGGCCCCACGCACCGAGCGTCGGGCTTTCCCAATCGTCCTCCACGAAGCGGATGTCGTGCTTGGCGAGGTCGACGCCGATGGCGCGCAGACTGTCGAGATAGGCATCCTGAATGTCCGCCGGGCTCGGCTTCAGGATCACCTGGAACTGGTAGTAGTGCTGCAAGCGGTTCGGGTTCTCGCCGTAGCGGCCGTCGGTGGGGCGGCGCGATGGCTGCACATAGGCGGCGTTCCACGCATCGGGCCCGAGCGCGCGCAGCGTGGTGGCGGGATGAAACGTGCCCGCACCCATTTCCATGTCGTAGGGCTGCAGGATCACACAGCCCCGATCACCCCAAAAACGCTGAAGCGTAAGGATGATGTCCTGAAAACTGAGTGCCACGCGCGTCCGCCCTTCGCAGGTGCAAAAAAGTCGGGTCGCGTCTAACCGGCGCGGGCCGTTCCGGCAAGCATCACGGTCTTCAGAAGTGCATGGCCAGCGACATGGTGAGCGCATCGTTGGCGTAACCTGAGCCGCCCTCGCGGTCGTAGTTGACACCGAGCGCCGTGCGCCCCCCGACGTAGTTCGCACTTGCACCCGCGCGCCAGCCGCTGTCGAGCGAGGACTTCGATTCGAGGTAGAACGCCGTGCCGGTCGCCAGGAACTGCCCCTCGGTGGCGATCGTCGTGTCACCCGCGAGGCGGTAGATGTACGCGCCGCGCATCTCCAGCCACAGCTCGCCGTCGCCGAGCGGGATGCCGTAGCCGAGCGCCAGCTTCGAGGTGCCGCGCACCAGATCGAACGACACGCTCTCGATATCCAGATTGAGCGCATCGGCGCCGTCTTCGGTGTAACCGTCCTGCTTCACCTTCAGGACATTGATGTTGTTGCTTGGCGTGACGCGCAGGCGCCCGCCGAGCGGCATTTCGTAGCCGACGGTGAGGTTGCCCGAAATCTGCGAGCCCGAGAACTTCGCCCCCGCCTCGCGGTCCAGCCCGCCGAAATTGATGACGCGGCGGCTGCGATAGTCGTTCATCGCATAGCCGGCGGTCGCATCCACGAACAGGCGGCCGAACTTGATCGTCGTGTAGATATCGCCCTGCAGATTCTTGACGACGAGCGGACTGTCGGAGAGCCCGTCCGGCTTCACTTCGCTGGAAATGAAGCTGAGCCCGCCGCCCAGCGCCGCGCGCTCGCCGATCAGATAGTCGCCGCCCGCCGTGAGGCCGTAGGAATTGCCGTCGAAGCCCGGATCGCTCTCGCGGTCCTTCTTGCTGAAGAAGTTGCCGGTCTGCTGGATCCACACGCCGAAGCGCGCGCGCTCCACCGCATCGACACCGCCGCCTTGGAACGACTGGCGGATCGTCTGCATGCGGTGGCCGAGCACGCCGAAACCGGCGTCCTGATTGGCGATCAGCACGCGCGCCGCCGCGCTGCCGAACGTCGTGGGCGTCAGCTGGCGCACGGCGGCCTGCACCGAGGCTTCGTCGCGCAGGTTGTTGACCGCGGTGGTCAGCGCCTGCTCCGAGGCGAGCGCGCCGATCGAGGCTTCGTAGATCTTGCTGTATTCGGCGCCGAGCCCCAGCTCGCTGCCCGCCTTGCGCCGCAGATCGAGGCTGATCGCGTTGGCGCCGACGGTCACGTCGTCGACGGCGTAGATATAGGGCACGCTGTCGGCCGTGAGGATCGTATCGGGATGATCGGTGGTGATGCCGCCGCCGGCCGTCACGACATTGATCGTCCGTTCACCGGCCAGAAGATCGGTGATGTTCAGCTCGATCGTGCTCGTGCCCGTGAAATTCGCCGCGCCCGCGACGTCGAGCCCGGTGAAATCGGTGCCAACATCGAGAATGATCCGCGATGCGCCCGAAGCGTTCAGGCTCTGGAGCGAAAGCCCGTCCTGGCTGGAGAGATCGAGCGTGCCGCCGGTCATGCCGAGCGCGAGCGTGCCGCCGGTCGCCGAGAGCCCGCCGGACACCGTACCGCCGCTGATGTTGAGCGCATTCGCGCCACCGCCGAAGCTGATCGCCCCGGTGATCGTGCCGCCCGAGACGTTCATCGTGTCGCTGCCCGCGCCGAGGCGCACCGCGCCCTGGATCGTGCCGGAATTGTTCACCGTGACCCCCACCGCGCTTGCCGAGGTGTCGATCGCATAGGCCGAAACATTCTCGCCGCTGCCCGCGACGGCCTGGATCGTGCCGCTGTTGGTGATCGAGGAGATGCCCGCCGCCGAATAGATGCCGTACGCCGTGCGGTTGTCGCCGTTCGAGGACGCCTGGATGGTGCCGCTGTTCGTCACCGAACTGACCGACGCGCCGGAATCGAGGCGGATGCCGTAGGCATTGCCGCCCGCGCCGAATGTGCCGTCGCTGTTCGCGGTGCGGCTGCCGCGCACGGTGATGCGCCCGCCGTTCACGATTTCCGGCGCGATGCCGCCGTCGCCGACGCGGATGCCGCTTGCCGCCGCGTCGATCGCCGAGGCGGTGATGCCCGCGCCCGCCTGGTTGCTGATGCCGCCGCCGACGCTTGCCGTGAAGCCGTTGCCGCCCGTGACGCGGATCGCATCGGTCTCGCGGCCCGCCGTGCTGCCGCTGACCGTGATCGACGAGCGGTTGATGATGCCGTAGGCGTCCGCGCCCGTGCCGACATTGCCGACGACGGTGTTCGCCGTGCCGGTCGCGCCGGGGGACACGAGGATCGCAGGCGCGCCGCCGAGCGCGGTGATGTTGCCCGCGACCAGCGTATGCACGGCGGTGTCGACATCGGCCGGAGCGACGCGATCGCCGTCTTCATCGACATAATAGCGATCGTTGACGAAGCCGCCGCCGACGCTGCCCGAGATGAGAACGCTGGCCTTGCCTGCCACCGCCGGGACAACATCGCCTTCCGAATCGGTGGTTTGCGCCTGCCCGGTGCCGATGGTGCCGGTATTCGCGATACCGCCGCCGACGATGCCGGACACGGCAAGCCCGCTGCCGTCCGCGCCGGTGGCGGACACGCCGCCCGTCAGCGTGACGTCGCCGGTTACTTCGCCGGAAATCGAAACCGCGGTCGAGCGCGCGCCCGTGACCGAAACGCCGTTCAGATCGAGGTCGCCGTCGAGCCGAGAGGTGACTGAAACGCCCTGGGAATCGGTGCCGCTGACGGTGATCGTGCTGCCGCTGCCGCTGACGACATTGCCGGTGAACGTGCCCGCCCCGCCGATCAGCAGGCCGACATTGTTGCTGCCGGGCGTTTCATCCTCTTCAACGGCCGCGATCGTGATCGCACCGTTGTTGGTGATCGTGCCCGAAAGCCCGCCGCCGGGTGCGACGACGGCGATGCCCGTGCTGTTCGACAGCGCCTCCACCGCGACCGTCCGGCTCGCGTTCACCGTCACGCTGTGGCTCGAATCGACCGTGATCGCCGTGCCGCTCGGCACCTCGACCGTGCCGTCGACGATGACATTGCCGGGGCCGCTGCTAGCGTTCGACGTGACGATCGGCGTGTTGCGCGTGCCCGTGACGGTAAGGTCTGCAGCCGCTGCGGGTCCGGCGGCAAGCGCGATCAGGGAAACGCCGGCAATGAAAGGCGTGGCGCGGAAGGTGCTGCGAAACGTGCTCATGGGGCCCTTTCAGATACTGCCGACGGCGCTGTGCATACCATCGGGCCACCCCCATTCGGGCCGGACGGAACGCCGCACAACACCGCCTGCCCGGCGCTTTTGGAACGCTAATGGCCGATAGTGCCAAGCCCTGCCGTCGTCAATGGTCCGGCCCCTGCCCGCCTACCTGACGAAGCCGCCAGCGTGTCTTTGTGCAACAGGTTTTGATAGCTTCGGCGCGGGAGGACCAGAACCGCCATGCATCCACATGTTTTTGCCGAGAAGACCCCCGACAAGCCCGCGATCATCATCGCCGAAACCGGGGAAACGCTGACCTACCGGGCGCTCGAGGCGCTTTCGAACCGGGTCGCGCAGCTGATCCGCGCGCACGGGCTGAAACGCGGCGACGTGATCGCGCTGATGATGGAAAACAGCCTGGAGTTCATTCCGATCTGCTGGGGGGCGCAGCGCTCCGGCATCGTTTTCACCGCCATGTCGACCAAGCTGGGGCTGAGCGAAGCGCAGTACATCCTATCGGATTCCGGCGCGAAGATGCTGTTTGCAAGCCCCGGCCTCGCCGACGTCGCGGCCCGGCTGGAGGTGCCGGGGCCGCGCTTTGCCGTGGGCGGCGCAATCGCGGGGTTCGCGGATTTCGGGCCCGCCGTCGCGGCGCTGCCGGAGACGCGGATCAGCGACGAATCGCAGGGCCGCGACATGCTGTATTCGTCCGGCACGACGGGTCGCCCCAAGGGCGTCACCGGGCCGCTGCCCCAGGGCCCGATCGACGAGGCGACCCCCCTCTTCATGCTGACGAAGGCGCTCTACGGCTTCGGCGAGACCATGATCTACCTTTCGCCCGCGCCGCTCTATCACGCCGCGCCGCTGCGCTATTCGATGGCGGTGCACCGATCGGGCGGGACGCTGGTGGTGATGAAGACGTTCGAGCCGGAGCGTTATCTCGCGCTCGTCGCGCAGTATCGTATCACGCACACGCAGCTTGTGCCGACGATGTTCGTGCGCATGCTGAAGCTGCCCGACGACATCCGCGCGCGCTGCGATCTTTCAAGCCTGAAGGTGGCGATCCATGCCGCCGCGCCCTGCCCGGTGGAGGTCAAGCGCCGGATGATCGACTGGTGGGGCGAAACCATCCACGAATATTATGCCTCCACCGAAGGCACCGGGTTCTGCGCGGTCGGCCCGCAGGAGTGGCTGAAGAAGCCCGGCACGGTGGGCCGCTCGCTTCTGGGAGAGATCCGCATCCTCGATGCGGACGACCAGCCGCTGCCGCCGGGCCGCGAGGGCCGCATCTATTTCGCGGGCGGCGGCGGGTTCAGCTATCACAACGACCCCGAGAAGACGAAGGACGCCCAGCATCCCGATCACGGCGCCACCTTCGGCGACATCGGCTATGTCGACGAGGACGGCTATCTGTTCCTGACCGACCGCGCCGCCTACATGATCATCACCGGCGGTGTGAACGTCTATCCGCAGGAGGCCGAGAACGTGCTCGTCATGCACCCCAAGGTTGCGGATGTCGCGGTGTTCGGCATCCCCCACGAGGAGATGGGCGAGGAGGTGAAGGCCGTCGTCCAGCCGCGCGACTGGGCGGACGCGGGCCCGGCGCTGGAGGCGGAACTGATCGCCTTCGCGCGCGCGCAGCTGAGCCACGTGAAATGCCCGCGCTCCATCGATTTCGACCCGGCACTGCCGCGCCACGACACCGGCAAGCTGTACAAGCGCCTGCTGAAAGACCGTTACCGGCAAGCGCAATAGAAAAGGGGCGCCCGCAAGGACGCCCCTCTCTTCACATGTTCGCGTGTCGCTATTTCCGGCGACGACGCAGCATGCCCACACCCACGAGGCCGACACCCAGCAGCCCGAGCATGCCCGGTTCCGGCACGTCGATCACCGGCGGTTCGGGATCGGGGTCCGGCGCGACATCTTCCGTAATGCCCGCATAGAGCACCATGCTCTGGCTGTAGTTGTAGAAACCGAAGGAGCCGTTGTCGAAGGACGCCAGACCCGCTTCCGCAGCGGTCAGGCTGATCTCGATATTGCCGTCCACCTTCACCTGGATGAGGTCGGGCAGGAAGATCAGGTCGAACGTGTATTCGGTGTTGTCGTCCCAGCCCGTCGATCCGAGCGTGGTCGCGCGTTTCAGCTCGTTCACGACGCCGACGTGTCCCCAGAAATCATATTCCGAAGCCGCAGCGGCGTTGCCCGACACATGCGAGATCGAAAGGCCTTCATAGGCCTGATTGCCGGAGAACTGGTCGAACTGCTTCCAGTCGATCAGCATGAAATCGGCGCTCGACGAATTGATCTCGCCGTCGCTGTAGCCCAGCACGAAGCCGACATAGTCGTCATCGCCCGTGGTCGTGACCGTGATCGTCCCGGAAAGCGCCAGGCCCTGAGCATTCGCGCCGTCCTGGAAGAAGATCGTGGGCAGTCCGTTGACGGTCTGCAAAACCGCATCGTTGCCGGGCTGCACGATCCAGTTGGAGTTGCCGGGCGCATCGTCCTGCACGTCGGCCTGCCAGCCTGTCAGATCGACCGGCGCGGCCATCGCCGGTGACGCCGCGAGCAAGGCGGCCCCTGCCAAAATTCCAAAACGCATCTTACGTCCCCTTACAGTTTACCCGCGAACCAGCACGCGCGCCGCTCTCGCGCTGCAGGATCGATGCCAGTTCAGGGAATTTGGCGAATTTTCAATATGAAAATCCAATTCCGCAACGAAGCCAGGATTTCGATTTGTAAAGAATCCCGACACCGCTGGTTATGCGCGGGGCGCACCCCTATGTACCCAATATGCTAGCCAGATTGTTCACGGCGCTCGGCGCCCTCTTCCTCATGGCCTGCAACGGTGAAACGTCGCAGGCTCAAAACGAAACCGCGAGCGCACCGGTGGCTGCAGCCGCCGCCGCAAGCAACGGAAACGGTCCGGGACTGTGGCGGGTGAAGGACGACGACACCACCATCTATCTGTTCGGCACGATCCACATGCTTCCCGACGGCACGGACTGGCTGAAGCCCGTGATCGCCAAGGCGTTCGACGCCTCCGACACGCTCGTGCTCGAAGTGCTCGGCACCACCGACCCGAAGGTGACAACGCCGATCATCATGGAAATGGGCTACACGCCCGGCCTGCCGCCGCTCGCCGAGCGCGTGCCGGAGGACGACCGCGACGAGCTTGCCGCGGCGATCACGCACGCGGGCGTACCGCCGCAGGCGCTCGATGCGATGGAAACCTGGCTCGCCACGATGTCGCTTTCCACCGCGCGTATCCAGAAGCTCGGCTACGGCATCGAAGGCGGCGTCGAATATCGGCTTTCCACGCGCGCCGCCGCGCAGCGCAAACGCATCGAGGCGCTGGAGACGATGACCGAGCAGCTCGGCTTCTTCGATACGCTGCCCGAGGCGGAGCAGCGCACGCTCCTCGTCAACTCGCTCGACGACATCGAAGAGATCGACCGCGTCATCAAAAGCGCGGTCAACAGCTGGCTGACGGGCGACGTCGACGGGGTCGCCGAACTGCTGGAAGACGACACGCGCGATTCGCCCGGCCTTGCCAAGCGCCTGCTCACGGACCGCAATCTCAACTGGTCCAACTGGATCGAAAAGCGGCTCGAATCGACACCCGGCACCGTGTTCGTCGCCGTCGGCACCGGGCACCTTGCGGGCAAGGACAGCGTGCAGTCCATGCTGGAGGCCAAAGGGCTGAAGGTCGAGCGGCTCAACTAGCGCCGAATCCCTTGCTTTTCCGGGCTTCGGCGTGTACGGGCACCGCTTCCCGAGCGGCTGGTCATCCCTGGAGGCGGCCGCAAGGGATTGAACACATGGAGAGATACAAATGAGTGAAGCGCTGAAGCTCGCGGCTGAAGCGCGCGACCGGGCTGGCAAGGGAGCCTCCCGTGCAATCCGTCGCGAAGGCCGCGTACCCGCCGTGATTTACGGCAACAACAAGGAACCCGTGCAGGTGCATGTCGAGGCGAAGGCCCTCGTCAAGATGCTGCAGACCGGGCACTTCCTGAACTCGGTCGTCGAGGTCGAGGTCGGCGGAAAGTCCGAACGCACGCTGCCCCGCGACGTGCAGTTCCACCCCGTCACCGACCGCCCGATCCACGTCGATTTCCTTCGCCTGTCGAAGAATGCGACCGTCACGGTCGCGGTTCCGGTGCGCTTCACCGACGAAGAAGAATCGCCCGGCATCAAGCGCGGCGCGGTGCTCAACATCGTGCGCCATGAAGTCGAGCTGATCTGCCGTGCCGACGCGATCCCCGACGATCTCGTCGCCTCGCTCAAAGGCCTCGACGTGGGCGAATCGATCCACATCTCGGCGTTCACGCTGCCGGCCGGCGCCAAGACCGTGATCGACGACCGCGACTTCACCGTCGCAACGATCGTCGCACCGTCTGCGCTGCGCTCGACCGAAGACAACGAAGCGGCAACCGCCGAAGACGCCGCGGCCTGACCTTAGAACGCCCGGCGCTCGCGCCGGGCGTTTCTTCACGCGATGCAGCTTTTCGTCGGCCTCGGCAATCCGGGGAGCGACTATGCGCTCCACCGGCACAACGTCGGCTTCATGGCCGCCGACACGATCGCCGATGTCTACCGGTTTCCGCCCTGGATGAAGAAGTTCAAGGGGCTGATCTCCGACGGCCGCATCGGCGACGCGCGCATCCTGCTGCTGAAGCCGCAGACCTTCATGAACGACAGCGGCCGCAGCGTCGGCGAGGCGATGCGCTTCTACAAGCTCGCGCCCGGCGACGTGACGGTGTTCTACGACGAACTCGATCTCGCGCCGATGAAGGTGAAGGTGAAGACCGGCGGCGGCGCGGCGGGGCACAACGGCATCCGCTCGATCGCCCAGCACATCGGCGAAGACTTTCGCCGCGTGCGCATCGGCATCGGCCACCCCGGCGACAAGGCGCGGGTGACGGGTTACGTGCTCGGCAACTATGCGAAGGCGGAAATGGAGCCGCTCGCCGACCTGCTCGGCGCGGTCGCGCACGAGGCGAAGTGGCTGGCGGCGGGCGACGATGCGCGCTTCATGAGCGACGTGGCGCTCGCCCTTCAAACGAACGGAAAGGCCTGATCTGATGGGTTTCAAATGCGGTATCGTGGGCCTGCCCAATGTCGGCAAATCGACGCTGTTCAACGCGCTGACCGAAACGGCGGCGGCGGCGGCGGCGAACTTTCCGTTTTGCACGATCGAGCCCAACGTGGGCCAGGTGCCCGTGCCCGATCCCCGGCTCTACATGCTCGCGAAGATCGCCGGATCGCAGAAGATCATCGAAACGCAGCTTGGCTTCGTCGATATCGCCGGCCTCGTGCGCGGCGCCTCGAAGGGCGAGGGGCTCGGCAACCAGTTCCTCGGCAACATCCGCGAAGTGGACGCGGTGATCCACGTGCTGCGCTGCTTCGAGAACGGCGACATCACGCATGTCGACGGCCGCGTCGATCCGATCTCCGACGCCGAGACCGTCGAGACGGAGCTGATGCTCTCCGACATCGAGAGCCTTGAGCGCCGCGTGCCCGCGCTCGTCAAGAAGGGCCAGGGCGGCGACAAGGAGGCGAAGGTCGCCGGGGTCGTGCTCGGCCGCGCGCTCGACGTGCTGAAGGAAGGCAAGCCCGCACGCGTCGTGGAGACGAAAGACGAGGAAGAGGCCCGCGTGCTCGCGCAGGCGCAGCTGCTCACCGCCAAGCCCGTGCTCTACGTGTGCAACGTCGGCGAGGACGAAGCCGCGACGGGCAACGCGCTTTCCGAAAAAGTCGCCGCCAAGGCGAAGGCCGAAGGCGCGGCGAGCGTCGTCATCTCCGCCGCGATCGAGGCGGAGATCAGCCAGATGGACCCGGCCGACCGCCCCGACTTCCTCTCCGATCTCGGGCTCACCGAAACCGGCCTCGCCCGCGTGATCCGCGCCGGCTACGACCTGCTGCATCTTATCACCTTCTTCACCGTCGGCCCCAAGGAAGCCCGCGCCTGGACAGTCGAAACCGGCGCCACCGCCCCCAATGCCGCAGGCGCCATCCACACCGATTTCGAAAAAGGCTTCATCCGCGCCGAAACCATCGCCTACGATGATTTCGTAAACTTCAACGGCGAGCAGGGCGCGAAGGAAGTGGGCAAGCTGCGCCTTGAAGGCAAGGAGTATCTGGTGAAGGACGGCGACGTCCTCCATTTCCGCTTCAACGTCTGACCAAAGGACGAGCCGTGACGAACGCCGTGAAATACCTGGACGACATGAAGGTCGGCGACCGCGCCGCCTTCGGCAGCTACCCGGTGACGCGCGAGGAGGTGCTGGACTTCGCCGCGAAGTACGATCCGCAAGCCTTCCACCTCGATGACGCCGCTGCCGCGAAGACGCATTTCGGGCGCCTGTCGGCAAGCGGCTGGCACACCTGCGCGATGACGATGCGGATGATGGTGGAAGGCCTCACCGTCGGCGGCCAGGCCTCGCTCGGCTCGCCGGGCATCGACCAGATCCGTTGGTTGAAACCGGTCTACCCCGGCGACACGCTGCGCGTGGAAACCGTCATCACGGAGATCCGCCCGTCGCGCAGCAAGCCCGACATCGGAACGGTGCACAGCGATATCACCGTGTTCAACCAGTCGGACGCGCCGGTGATGACGATGAAATCGATCGGCCTGCTGAAGCGCCGCCCTGCCGAAGCATAGCACGGCGAGAGCAGCGATGGCCCATCGACGACTGCAAAGTGCTCCGATCGTCGTACCGGCGTTCGGTGGGATTACGGGCGCTGTGGCCGCTGTCATTGTGAAATCCGTCCTCGCCTCATAAGGTGGTGCTATGGCAGGAAATTCCACTAGACTTCTTGCAATGGCCGCAGCTGTCGCGCTGGCAGGATGTTCCGTACAATATCCATTTGATGGCGCGCGATTTTGCTTTGCTTCAATGGACGAAGCGGACAAGTTAAAGAGCGTCCTGAACAGTGTTTCGAAAACACACGAGCTTTCTTTCGTAGATGATTCGATTGGCGTCAGGAAAGATCTTGTTATGCTTGAAAGTCCGCTTGCCGATCAGCCCATTATTTACCTTTTAATAGATGACGACGCTTGGTTTCCGGCGAGTGGTCCAATCATGATAAGTAACCTTGGCGCATCGTCGCCACGAGATGTTCGTGTCAGCTTTTTCCAAATGACTTCGTGGTTTGGCTCCAACGCAAAGACAGATGAAATTGCGAGCGATGTGAAAACCGCCCTTTCGAAGAACTGGACACTGGCAGGTTACACAGGTTCCAAACCTGAAGATGAAGCACCGCGGTGTTAGGGTCCGCTATCGGGTCGTAAGCAGACCTGATCTTACCGCGCTCATGCCTGCGGGAAACAAGCGCCGTCGCCGCAACCCGCCGCTCCTAGTCGCCTTGGAATTCCATCAGCGCCACCGGCTCTACCCCTGCGGCGCGCAAGCGATCGGCGCCGCCCAGAGCAGGCAAGTCGATCACGAACGCCGCCTGCGCGACGATGCCGCCCGCGCGGCGGATGAGTTCGGTGCCGGCAAGCGCCGTGCCGCCGGTGGCGATGAGATCGTCGACCAGAAGGATACGCGCGCCCGGCGCGCAGGCGTCCGCGTGCATCTCCACCCGGTCCTCACCGTATTCGAGCGCGTAGTTGACGCCGATCACTGCGCCGGGAAGCTTGTTGCGTTTCCGGATGAGCAGCACGCCCGCATTCAGGCGCGGCGCCAGTGCGGCGGCGAAGACGAAGCCGCGCGCCTCGATACCCGCAATGAGATCGAAGGGGCCGCTGACAGCCGCCGCCATCCTGTCGATGGTCGCCGCGAAGCCCGCAGGATCGAGCAGCAGCGTGGTGATGTCGCGAAACAGGATGCCGGGCTTGGGGTGATCGGGAATGGTGCGGACGAGCGCGCGGAGATCGGCGTTCGCGGTCATTTCATCACCCGGCCCGCCACGCCGCGCAGCCTCTCGACCGTCGGCTGCGGCCAGAGCGCAGGATCGGTGATGAGCGCGTGGTCGAGCGCATGGTCGCAGCCCTGCGGGCATGCGGACACGGGGCGCCATGCCGCCGCGATCGCAGCGACGAGAGCACTCGCGTTCGCGCTGTTGCCGTGCATGACCTCCAGAATATCCGCGACGTTGGCGCCTTCTTCCGCAGGGCGCCAGCTGTCGTAGTCGGTGACCATCGCGACGCTCGCGTAGCAAAGCTCCGCCTCGCGGGCGAGCGCGGCTTCGGGCATGTTGGTCATCCCGATCACATCGAAGCCCGCCGCGACATAGGCGCGCGATTCGGCGCGCGTTGAGAATTGCGGGCCTTCCATCGCGAGGTAGGTGCCGCCCGACACGAACGGGATGCCGAGCGTTTCCGCCGCCGCCGCAACCCGCGCGCCGAGCGGGCCGCACACCGGATCGGCGAGGCTGACGTGCGCGACGATGCCGTCGCCGAAGAACGACTTCGCCCGGCCGCGCGTGCGATCGACGAACTGATCGACGAGCACGAAGGTGCCGGGGCTGAGCGCTTCCTTGAAGGAGCCGCAGGCCGAGAGCGAGAGCACATGCGTGCAGCCCGCCGCCTTCAGCGCGGCGATGTTCGCGCGGTAGGGAACCTCGGACGGCGTCAGCCGGTGGCCGCGACCGTGGCGCGGCAGGAAGACGAGATCGACCTGCCCGAGCCGCCCGAACAGCAATTCGTCGGAAGGTGCGCCGAAGGGCGTTTCGACGGGGCGCTGCTCGACATCGGTGAGCGACCCCAGGGCATAGAGCCCGCTGCCGCCGATGATGCCGAGCTTGTCTCCCATCGCCCGGCCCCGTGCTAGTGCTTCAACCCGGCCCAGACCCGGCGGTAGCTCATGTAGGCGAGGCCGGTGAGGAAGAGCAGGAACACGATCACACCGACGCCTGCCCGCTTGCGCGATTCCATCTTCGGCTCGGCCGCCCAGGTGAGGAACGCCGCGACGTCCTGCGACATCTGATCGACGGTCGGTTCGGGCTGGCCTTCCGCGTATGTCACCTGGCCGTCGCTGAGCGGCGGCGCCATCGCGATGGCAAGGCTGTGGAAGTACGGGTTGTAGTGCAGCGGCGCTTCGGGGCGGCGATCCGCCGGGAAGTTCGCCGGAACGTCCGCATAGCCGCTGAGGAGCGAATAGAGGTAGTTCGAACCGTCGTGGCGCGCCTTGGTGATGAGCGAAAGATCGGGCGGCAGCGCGTTGTTGTTCGCGGCGCGCGCAGCGACTTCATTCGCATACACCAGCGGAATCTTGTCGGACGGGATTCCGGGACGCGTCGCGGCCTCGCCCGTGTCCGGGTTGATCATCGGCACTTCGATCACCCAGTTCTTGGCGATCGCCTTCACCTCGGGCTCCGAGAAGCCGATCTCGGCGAGGTTGCGGAATGCGATGCGGTTCAGGCTGTGGCAGGAGGCGCACACCTCTTTGTAAACCTGGAAACCGCGCTGCAGCTGAACGCGGTCGTAGGTGCCGAAGATGCCGGCCGACGACCATTTCACCTGCTTGGGGTCCTTGTGAAAGGCGTAGGTCGGATCGACCTCGACAGCCTCGCGCGGCGCGAGCGCCGCGAACAGCAGGACCGCGCAGAAAACGGCGCCGATAGCGATTCCGAAAAGACGAACCATGACGTCGTGTCCCTTATTCGGCCGGCTGCGCCGCGGTCGCGGCGGGCGTTTCATTTTTCTTGCTGAGCACCGCTTCGGCGATCGAGTTGGGCAGCGGCAGCGGCCGCTCGATGCGCGAGACGATCGGCAGGATGATGAGGAAGTGCGCGAAGTAGTACATCGACGCGATCTGGCTGATCCGCACGTAGGGCTCTTCCGCAGGCGCGCCGCCGACCCAGCCGAGAATGGCGAGATCGAGCATCAGCACCCAGAACAGCTGCTTGGAGACCGGCTTGTAGCGGTTCGACTTGACGTTCGAACCATCGAGCCACGGCAGGAAGAACAGCAGCAGGATCGCCGCGAACATCGCGAGCACGCCCCACAGTTTCGCCGGCAGGATGAAGTCGATCGTGAAGGCGCGCAGGATCGCGTAGAACGGCCAGAAATACCATTCGGGAACGATGTGCGCCGGAGTCGAGATCGGGTTCGCCGGGATGTAGTTGTCCGGGTGGCCGAGGAAATTCGGCAGGAAGAACACGAACACCGAGAAGGCGATCAGGTACACGCCCGCGCCGAACAAATCCTTCGAGGTGAAATACGGGTGGAACGGCAGCGTATCGGCCGGCCCCTTCACGTCGATGCCCGTCGGGTTGTTCGAACCCGGAATGTGCAGCGACCAGATCTTCAGGATGACGACGCCCGCGATCACGAACGGCAGCAGGTAGTGCAGGCTGAAGAAGCGGTTGAGCGTGGCGTTATCCACCGCGAAGCCGCCGAGCAGCAGCGTCACGATGCTCTCGCCGACCAGCGGAATGGCCGAGAACAGGTTGGTGATGACGGTCGCGCCCCAGAAGCTCATCTGGCCCCACGGCAGCACGTAGCCCATGAAACCCGTGGCCATCATGAGCAGCAGGATGACGACGCCCAGCATCCAGACCAGCTCGCGCGGCGCCTTGTAGCTGCCGTAGTAGAGCCCGCGGAAGATGTGGATGTAGACCACGATGAAGAAGAAGCTCGCCCCGTTGGCGTGCGCATAGCGCATCAGCCAGCCGTAGTTCACGTCGCGCATGATATGCTCGACCGAATCGAAGGCGACGAGCGTGTTCGCGCCGTAGTGCATCGCCAGCACGATGCCAGTGACGATCTGGATCAGCAGCGCGAGACCGGAGAGAACGCCGAAGTTCCAAAGGTAGTTGATGTTGCGCGGCACCGGATAGCCCGCGCCCACGCTGTTGTAGACGAGACGCGGCAGCGGCAGGCGCGAATCCAGCCACTGCATGAACGGGTTCTTCGGCTGATAATGGTTGGCCCAGGGAAAGCTCATCGCCGGTTATCCAATCTGAACGCGCGTGTCGGACATGAAGGCATACTCGGGCACCTCGAGGTTCGTCGGAGCCGGGCCTTTGCGGATGCGCGCCGCGGTGTCGTAGTGCGAACCGTGGCAGGGGCAGAAGTAGCCGCCGTAGTCGCCGCGATTCTCGCCTTCCGCCGCGCCGAGCGGGACGCAGCCGAGGTGCGTGCAGACGCCCAGCGTAATGAGCCAGTTCGCCTTGCCTTCCTTGGTCCGCTCGGCCAGCGTCTGCGGATCGCGCAGATCCGAAACGGGCACCTTGTTGGCCTCCGCGATCTCGACGGGGGTCAGGTTGCGCACGAACACGGGCTTGCCGCGCCAGTTGAGCTTGATCGCCTGCCCGACCGCGACCGGCGCGAGATCGACCTCGACCGAGGCGAGCGCCAGCACGTCGGCGGACGGATTCATCTGGTCAACGAGCGGCCATACGGCCGCCGCAGCGCCGACGCCGACAAAGGCGCCGGTTGCGACATGGATGAAGTCGCGGCGACGCACGCCTTCATCGGTGATCGGATGACCGGTGGTGTCTTCGACTGTCGTCATTCACTAACCCCGCGAGCGGGAGAAATTCGGGCATGCTCCGCCCGAACGCCCCCTTAGGTTCGATGCTTGCGGGCCTGATAGCCGCCGAGAGGCCCAAACCGCAATGGGCAAAATTGGCGCATTGCTGTCGCGGCGTGCCTGAGCTAGCGGACAGCGCCATGCGCATCGCCCTGTTCGAGCCCGATCTGCCGCCCAATGTCGGCACGCTGGTGCGGTTTGGCGCGTGTCTCGGCCTTGCCGTCGACATCATCCGCCCGTGCGGCTTTCCGCTGGGACGTGAGGCACTCCGCCGCAGTGCGATGGACTATTTCGACCTGGCCGATATCCATATCCATGCCGATTGGGCCGCGTTCCAGCGCGATGTGCCGGGCCGGCGCGTGCTGCTGACCACGAAAGCCTCGCAGCCGTTCCATGCCGCGCGCTATGAAGCGGAGGACGTCTTGCTGCTCGGGCGGGAATCGGCGGGCGTGCCGGATTTCGTGCACGACGCGGCGGCGCTGCGCGTGTGCATCCCCATGCGCGCCGGGCTGCGGTCGCTGAACGTCGCGCTCGCCGCCGCGATGGTGGCGGGCGAAGCGCTGAAACAGACAGGACTTTACCCGCGATGACGACCTTCGATGCCCGCCAGACCGCCGCCGCAGACTGGTTCCGAGACCTGCGCGACCGAATCTGCGCGGCGTTCGAGGCGATCGAGGACGATCTGGGCGGCGAGGCCGCGCCGGGCCGCTTCGAACGCAAGAGCTGGGACCGCGCGGACCACAGCGGCGCGGCGGGTGGCGGCGGCACGATGTCGGTGATGAAGGGCCGCGTGTTCGAGAAGGTCGGTGTCAACATCTCCACCGTCCACGGCGCGTTCGACCCGGAGTTCGCGAAAACCATTCCCGGCGCCGCAGACGACCCGCGCTTTTTCGCCGCAGGCATCAGCCTCGTCGCGCACATGGTGAATCCGCGTGTGCCGGCCGTTCACATGAACACGCGCTACCTCGTCACCACCAGGGCGTGGTTCGGCGGCGGGGCGGACCTCAATCCCCCGATTCCCGTGGAAGCGGACACCGCCGACTGGCACGCGGCGTTCCAAGCCTGCTGCGACCGGCACGATCCCGCATACTTCCCGCGCTTCAAGGCCTGGTGCGACGACTATTTCTTCATCAAGCACCGCGGTGTGTCGCGCGGCGTGGGCGGCATCTTCTACGACCAGCTCGCGAGCGGCGACTGGGATGCGGACTTCGCCTTCACGCGCGACGTGGGCGAAACCTTCCTGAACACCTATCCGAACCTCGTGCGCCGCCACATGCACGACGAATGGACGGCGGAAGACCGCGCGCGCCAGCTTGCCTACCGGGGGCTCTATACGGAGTTCAACCTCGTCTACGACCGCGGCACGCTGTTCGGGCTCAAGACCGGCGGCAACATCGACGCGATCCTGATGAGCCTGCCGCCCGTCGCGACCTGGAGCTAAGCGGCCAGCTGGCGGTAGATATTGGCCGACAGCACCGACACGAAGACGCTGAACACCGCGCCGACGATCGAAATCAGCAGTTCGGTGGGGAACGACGGATCTTCGGGGCTGCCGCCTGTCGCGGCAAGCCCGAGCGCACCGACGAGGCCGCTCAGAATCGCGAAGATCAGCACGAAAATCGCAAAAATCGCGAAGATGCGCCCGACATTTCCCGCCGTCAGCGCCCAGCTGCGGCGCAGCGCATCGACCGCGCGCGCATCTTCGGAAATGATGATGGCGGCCAGCAGCGACAGACGCAGCGCGACATAAACGGCAATCGCCGTGAGCAGAAGCAGCAGCACCGACGCCCCGGCCGACGCCTGCGCCCCGATCGACGTGTAGAAGACCGCGACGGGCATGAAGACGACGAGCACCGCGAGACTGGCAAGGATGATTCGCGGCGCCAGACGGGCCGCGCGGCGTATCGCTCCGCCCGGGTCGATACCGGGAAACAGCACCAGCAGCACGATCGCGGCCTGCCCGATCACACCGATCAGCCCGCCGACAGCCTGCGCGATCTGCGCATTCTGATCGCCGAGCGCATTCGCATCCGCAAAGCGCGCAATGAGCAGCGACGGCATGAACACGAACGCAGCCGCGGGCAGCGCGAACTCGCCGAAGCGGCGCTGCACGTCAGAGACCGTATCGGTCCAGGCCTTGCCGATCATCAGCGCCACGCATCACCCCCTTGAAAAATCGCCGTTTCAGGCGGCGTGCTGAACGCCCTTCTCGGCGAGCAGTTCGTGGAGTTCGCCCGATTCGAACATCTCCATCATGATGTCGCTGCCGCCCACGAATTCACCCTTCACGTAAAGCTGGGGAACCGTCGGCCAGTCGCTGAACACCTTAATGCCCTGGCGCAGCTCGGCGTCCTGCAGAACGTCGGCGCTGTCGTATTCGACGCCGAGATGCTCCAGAATCGCGATGGCGCGGCTGGAAAAGCCGCACTGCGGAAACAGCGGCGTGCCCTTCATGAACAGCACCACGTCGCTGCCGTTCACCTTCTCGGCGATTCGCGTGTTGATATCGGTCATGTCTTGCTCCTCGTCCGGTTCAGGCCGGAACCTCGGTGGTCAGCTGCAAGGCGTGCAGTTCGCCGCCCATGCGGCCGCCGAGCGCCGCATAGACCATCTGGTGCTGGCGAACGCGCGTCACGCCCCGGAATGTCTCCGAAACCACGCGCGCCGCATAATGGTCGCCGTCCCCGGCAAGGTCGGTGATCTCGACCACGGCGTCCGGCAGCGCCGCCCGGATCATGCCCTCGATCGCGCCTGCATCCATCGGCATGGCGGCGTCCTCAGACTTCTTCGATGAACTGGCGGCGCGCCTCGACGAGCTTGTCTTCCATCGCGCGGCGCACTTCGTGCTCGGTGACCTCGACGCCTTTGGCGGTGAGATCTCCGTAGACCTTGCGGAACACGTCGTCGTCGCCAACTTCCTCGAAGTCGGCGGCCACAACCTCGCGTGCGTAGGCATCCGCCTCGGCCGTCGTCAGGCCCAGCTTTTCCGCCGCCCAGTTGCCGAGCAAGCGGTTGCGCCGCGCCGTGACCTTGAACTGCAGCTCGGCATCGCGCGCGAAGCGGTTCTCGAAAGCCTTCTCGCGGTCGTTGAGATTGGTCATGAGGGGCGTCTGTCCTTCCTTGGCTGACGAGCCGGGTTGTCGGGGCTTAGATAGAGGCGCACCGTGCCCGGTTCAACTGCAAGCCGCATGCGTGATGGTTGAAGCTTTTACGGCCCGACCTCGGGCGTCCTTGCATTGTCAGCCCCGCAGCCTTCCGCTATGGCGGGTGGTGTGTTTCCCCGCCTCGGGCGCGCGCCGATCCAGGTGCGAACCGGGGCGGTGCTTTTTCAAGACCCCGAATCGAGAAGGTCCGCCGATGTCCCGCCGCCGCCAGATCTATGAAGGCAAGGCCAAAATTCTGTACGAGGGGCCGGAACCCGGCACCATCATCCAGTATTTCAAGGACGACGCGACCGCGTTCAACGCCCAGAAAAAGGGCACGATCAGCGGCAAGGGCGTACTCAACAACCGGATATCCGAGCATATCTTCACGCTTCTCGGGCAGATCGGCATTCCCACGCACTTCATCCGCCGCCTCAACATGCGCGAGCAGCTGGTGCGGCAGGTCGAGATCATCCCGGTCGAGGTGGTGATCCGCAACGTCGCCGCCGGTTCGATCTCGAAGCGGCTCGGCATCGAGGAAGGCACGGCGCTGCCCCGCACCATTCTTGAATATTACTACAAGGACGACGCGCTCGGCGATCCGATGATCACCGACGAGCACATCGCGTGCTTCGGCTGGGCGAGCCAGGAAGAGATGCACGACGTCGCCGACATGGCGATCCGCATCAACGACTTCATGTGCGGCCTGTTTGCGGGCGTCGGCATTCGCCTGATCGACTTCAAGCTGGAATTCGGCCGTCTTTGGGACGGCGACTACAGCCGTGTCATTCTTGCCGACGAGATCAGCCCCGACGGCTGCCGCCTGTGGGACAGCACCACGAACGAAAAGCTGGACAAGGACCGTTTCCGCCAGGATCTGGGCGGCGAGGTGGAAGCCTATCAGGAAGTCGCCCGCCGCTTCGGCCTGCTGCCGGAAGGCTCGGTCTCCACCGTCCTCGACCTCGACGAGCACCGCAAGGCGCGCGGCAAGAAAGACAGCTGACGCCCTGACCTTTCAGGGGGTTCAGCGGCGTTTAGCGCGCTTCTTCTTGACCTGATAGCCGCAGATGATGCCGAACAGGAACGCGCAGAACAGCGCGATGTGCAGGTTCGTGCCGCGCATCTGGCCGAGGACATCCTCGTAGTAGACGAACAGCGCCACGAACATGGAGGCGGCGATAAGGCCCATCAGCCGTCCTTTCTCCATGCGGATATGATGCCGAACAGAAACGAGGCGACAAGCGTAAGCTGAACTTCCTGATCGTGCGTCAGCCACGGAAAGATGGAACCGCCGACGAACGTCTCGGCGGTTGCGAACAGCAGCACGAACAAGGCAATGGCAAGATAGTCCACGCGCCCCAGACCCCGAACTGAAAATGACCCGACGCTCATCATAGGCGCACAGGCTTAACAAAACCCTCATCTGCGCCCGCACACGCCCTATTTGGGCGTTGCGGCGCGGCGCGCGGAGCGTCATAAGGCGCGCCATGAAGGCCAAAGTCTATGTCACGCTGAAAAACGGCGTCCTCGATCCTCAGGGCAAGGCGATCAGCCATGCGCTCGAATCCCTCGGCTTCGATGAAGCCCGGGATGTGCGGCAGGGCAAGTTCATTGAGCTGGAGCTTGCCGACGGCACCAGCGAAGCGCGCATCGAGGAGATGTGCCGCAAGCTGCTCGCCAACACCGTGATCGAGAACTACCGGATCGAGATCGCCTGAGATGAAGAGCGCGGTCATCGTCTTCCCGGGCAGCAACTGCGATCGCGACATGGCGGTCGCCCTGCGCGAAACGACGGGACGCGCGCCCGCGATGGTCTGGCACCGCGAAACCGAACTGCCGGATGTCGATGTGATCGCGCTGCCCGGCGGCTTCTCCTACGGCGACTATCTGCGCACGGGCGCCATTTCCGCGCAATCGCCGATCATGGCCGCCGTGAAACAGGCCGCCGCGCAGGGCCGCTTCGTGCTTGGCGTCTGCAACGGCTTCCAGGTTCTTACCGAAACCGGCCTGCTGCCGGGCGCGCTGATGCGCAACGCCGGCCTGGACTTCGTCTGCCGCGACGTGCCGCTGACGGTGGAGAACGCACAAACGGCGTTCACGTCGGCTTACAAGGCGGGCGAGACGATCCGCATTCCGGTTGCGCACCACGACGGCAATTATTTTGCCGACGCCGCCACGCTCGACCGGCTCGAGGGCGAAGGCCGCATCGTCTTCCGCTACGGCGAAGACGTGAACGGGGCGCAGCGCCGCATCGCGGGCATCGTCAACGAAACCGGCAAAGTGCTCGGCATGATGCCGCACCCGGAACGCGCCATCGAGGCCGTGCAGGGCGGAACCGACGGCCGCCGCCTGTTCGAAGGCCTTGTGCAGGCGTTCGTCGCCGCGTGAGCGGAGCGGGCAATATGGCCGGCCCGCTGATGATTTTCGGCAGTCCGCGGTCCGGCACGACCTGGGTCGGCTCGCTGTTCGATTCGCACCCCCGTACGCTTTACCTCCACGAGCCGGACGTCATCGAGAAGGAGCCCCGGCTTCCGTTCGTTCCCTACGGAGAGCTGCCGACCGATATCGACCGGATCACGCGCGACTATTTCGAGCGGCTGGCGCATAATCGTTCGCTGCGCAGCGTTCACACGCCGACGCTGTTTCCCAAGACCTACCGCAGCGGTATCGCCGATCAGGCGCGCGCCGCGATCGTGCGGGTGATGCGTGCGGTCGATGCCGTGCTTCCGGCCGTCGGTCGCAGCCGCAGTCTGCAGGTTCCCGACTTCACCGCCGAGGGCGACGCCCCGTTTCTAGTGATGAAATCGGTTGATTCGATTCCCCGCCTGCCCGTGTTCGCCCGCGCGCTGCCCGGCGTCAAATTCATCTACATCGTGCGTCATCCGTGCGGCGTCGTCTCTTCGAAGCGGCGCGGCGCGGAACTCGGCAAGATGGGATCAGCGACGCTCTATTCGGATGTTCTGGCCTTGCCGCCCGCCCGCGCCGCCGGGCTCGACAAGGCTCGCGCCGACGCCATGACCGATATCGAGAAGCTGGCGTGGGATTGGCTTATCACCAACGAATGGGTTTACAGCGAGGTCGCCGCGCTCCCCAACGTCTATACGCTGGTCTACGATCGGCTTGCCGCCGATCTCGACACTGAATCGGTGCTGCTCTTCGATTGGGTGGGCCTCGACCGGCCGGCGCAGGTGCAAGCCTACTTCGATCGCCTGCGCGGCATCGACGGCACCGGCGACCGCTATTTCAGCCTCAATCAGAACCCCGCCAAGTCGGCATCCAAGTGGCGACAGGAATTGAACGCCGAGGCACAGGAAACGGTCGGTTCAATCGTCGCGGGTTCCGCTGTCGGCAAGCTGTTCGGCTACTGATCCGTCTCACACTGCGTCATGGCCCCACTGGCGCTCTATGCGTCCGTCGATGTGCCGCACCGCGACCCAGTCCCCGCCCGCGAGCGTATCGTCTTCGATCAGATCGATGACGGCGTCGGCGATGTCTTCCGGCTGGCACATGGCGTTTCCCGCCAGGATCGGCGCCATCCACGGCGCATAATCGCCGTCTGCCCCGGTCTTCCTGAGGATCGGGGTGTTGGTGAGGCCGGGGAGGACGCCCGCAACGCGTACGTTCCAGTCTGCCTTCAGCGGCGCGCAGCAGCGCGTGAACATCATCACGCCCGCCTTGGCCGTCGCATAAAGCGCATCGCTGAACCCCGTGCCGAGCGCGACGGTCGATACCGTGTTGATGATGACGCCGCCGCCGCGCACGCGCATGGCCTGCGCGGCAAGCTGCGTGGCGATCACGAGCGACGACAGGTTCACGTCGATCATCCGCCGCAGTCCGCGCACGTCTGCCTCGGGAAACTGCGGCGCGCCTGAAACAATGCCGGCGTTGTTGAACAGGATGTCGCAGCCGCCCCGCGCCATCAGGCTGCCGAACCAGCGTTCCACGGCAAAGAGATCGGAAAGTTCGAGGCGCACGGTGTCGGCAGCGGCCCCTGCGGCGCGCACGCGCGCCTCGGTTTCGGCCATGCCCTCCGCGTCCACATCAACAATAAGGATGCGGGCCGCGCCCTTCCGGGCCAGCTGCACCGCCGCAGCCTGCCCGATTCCCGCCGCGCCGCCCGTGACGATCGCCGTCTTGCCCCTGATCTCCACGCAATTCTCCCCGTTTCGCCCCCGGTCCGCCATCGGATTTGACAACGGCGGCAATATACATAGATATCTAAGTAAATGCGAAAGCATATTGGGAGGGAAAACTATTGGCGGACGCGGCAGCGCCAGCTCCAGAGCCACCGATCACGGAGGCCAAGCTCGCAAGACAGCGCCTCGTCGCGCTGTGGATGCTCACGATCATCGGCACGATCAACTTCATCGACCGGCAGATCCTTTCGGTCCTGATCGAGCCGATCCGCGCCGAGATGCAGTTCACCGATACCCAGTTCGGACTGCTGACGGGGCTCGCCTTCGCGCTCTTCTACGCCATCGTCGGCCTGCCGATCGCGATGATCGCGGACCGCTGGCACCGGATCCGCCTGATCGCCGTATCGTGCTTCGTGTGGAGCGGCTTCACCGCGCTCTGCGGCATGGCGAACTCGTTCGGTCAGCTCGCGGCGGCGCGGTTCGGTGTCGGGATCGGCGAGGCGGGCGGCACCGCGCCCTCACTGTCGGTGCTTGCCGACTATTATCCGCCCGAAAGGCGCCCGCTCATCATCGGCATCTTCACGGCGAACGGCCCGCTCGGCGTGTTCATCGGCGCGACGTTCGGCGCGTGGGCCGCAGTGCATATCGGCTGGCGCGGCGCGTTCTTCGCGGTTGGAATCATCGGCCTCGTCGCGGCGCCGCTTCTGCTGCTGCTCGTGCGCGAACCGGCACGCGGGCGCTCCGATGCCCCCCATGCGGACACCGCCGCCCCGTCGTTCAAGGCGAGCATGACATTGTTCTTCCGGCACCGCAGCCTTCGCCTGCTGCTCTTCGCGAGCGGCCTCGCCGCCTTCGTCAGCTACGGGATGCTGAACTGGATACCGGCCTTCCTGATGCGCACGCAGGGCATGCCTCTTGAATCGCTTGCCGTATGGTTCGGTCCGGCGGCGGGGTTTTCGATGGCACTGGGCATCTGGGGCGGCGGCGCGCTTGTGAACCGGGCCGCGCGAACGAGCGCGCGCGCCTATGCGCTTATTCCCTGCGCCGCGACGGTGGTGATGATCCCCACGTTCATCGCAGCGCTGCTGGCACCGGGCTGGGAATGGTCGCTGGCGCTGATGATCGTGCCGATGATCTGCTGCACGATCTATGTCGCGCCCGCGATCGCGCTCGTTCAGAACCTCACGCCGCCGCGCGCCCGCGCGACGGCGGCGGCGATCCTGCTGCTGGTGTTCAATCTGGTCGGGCTGGGCGGCGGGCCGCTGTTCATCGGCATGATTTCCGACGCCGTCACGCCGACGATGGGGACCGAAAGCCTGCGCATCGCGCTGCTCTGCGTGATGCCCGCCGCCGCAATCGCCGCAATCGCCCAGTTCGCCGTCTCGCGTGCCGTGGCCGAGGATTTCAGAACGATGCAGGCATGAAGGATATCGCGGGCAAAACCGCGTTCATCACGGGCGGCGGCAGCGGCATCGGGCTGGCAATGGCCCGTGCCCTCGCGCGCGAGGGCGCCCGCATCGTGATCGCCGACATCGACGAGGGACGGCTTCAGGCGGGCGCCGACACGCTCGCCGCCGACGGGGCGGAGGTACTGCCGGTTCGGCTCGACGTCACCGATCCGGCATCCTGGACCGCCGCGAAAACCCGGACCGATGCGTTCGGGCCGGTCAGCATCCTGTGCAGCAACGCCGGTGTCGGCGGCGGCAGCGGCGTCTTCGAAACCTACGACCCGGCCGTGTGGCGCTGGAACTACGCCGTCAATGCCGACGCGCATCTTCACGCCTGCCGCACGTTTCTGGGCGACATGAAGACGCGCGGGGACGCGGCGCACCTGGTCATCACCGTTTCGATGGTCGCCATCGTGCCGCCGCCGATTTCGGCCGCTTACATAAGCTCCAAATATGCCGCGCTCGGCATCGGCATGGCGCTGAGGAACGAGCTTGCGGGCACGAACGTGGGCATTTCGGTGCTCTGCCCCGGCATGGCCGCCACCGCGATCGTCGAGACGACGCGCGCGCTCCGCCCGGCTCTGCGCGAAGCGGGCGATGCTGCAGCGACCTCGCAGGCGATGCAGGCCGTGCTCGCGGGCGGTATGCCGCCCGGACCGATCGGCGACCATGTCGTCCGCGCGGTCCGCGCCGGGGAGTTCTTCATCTTCACGCATCCCGAATGGAAACCGCTCGTGGAGCGGGAGCATGCGATGATGCTCGCGGCCTTCGGCGCTTCGGCGGATCCGCGCTACGCAGGCGACGACATCGAGGCCGTGGTCGCCGCCAACCGCCGAACACCACATCCTCAGGAGACCGGCCAATGACCGACGATGACATGCGCACGCTCGCCAAGCACTTCTTCGACGCCGTGGAACGGGGCGACGTGGCGACGCTCCGCAGCTTTTATTCCGACGATGCCCGCATCTGGCACAACACCGACGAGGCCGAGCAGACAGCCGATGAAAACGCCGAGGCGCTTTCGGGCTTCACAAAACGCATTACCGACCGCGTTTATGCGGACCGCCGCGTGAATATATATTCTCCGGCGGGTTCGTGCAGCAGCACACGCTCTACGGCACCCGGCAGGACGGCGAGCGCCTGACGCTGCCCGCGTGCATGGTCTGCCGGGTCGAGAACGGGAAGATCACGCGGCTCGACGAATATTTCGATTCGGCGCGGGTCGCCGAATTCCGCAAGTTCGCTATCTGAGCGGGCATAACCGTCAATTTAGTTGACGATTATGCCCGCATATGGTAGTCATGCAAAAGAAATCAGGAGGATCGACATGTCCACCGACACCACTGCACCGTTCGAGTTTCGCGGCGTCAATCATCTGGCGCTGGTCTGCAAGGATATGGCGCGCACTGTCGAATTCTACCGCGATATCCTGGGGATGCCGCTTCTCAAGACGCTCGATCTGCCCGGTAACCGGGGCCAGCACTTCTTCTTCGATATCGGCAACGGCGACAGCCTGGCCTTCTTCTGGTTCCCCGATGCGCCCGAAGCCGCGCCCGGTATCGCCGCACCGGCAGCACTTCCGACGCAGGGTTCGTTCATGTCCGCGCACGGATCGATGAACCACATCGCCTTCAACATCCCCGCAGAGCGCTTCGACGAGTATTACGAGCGGCTGAAGGAAAAGGGCGTCAGCGTCACCAAGGTGCTGAACCACGATGATTCCGAAACGCAATCGTCCGACACGCTGCACAAGGGCGTCTATGTGCGCTCGGTCTATTTCTTCGATCCCGACGGCGTCTGCCTCGAATTCGCGGCCTGGACGCATGAGGGCTTCACCGAAGCGGATCTCGCGCACGATCCGGCGCGTGCGGACGGCAGCCGTGCGAAAGGCATGATCGTCGCGGCGGCGCGCAATGATGAAGAGGTGATGGTTCCGGCGGAGTAAGCGCCGCCCGCGTCAGCCGACCGCCCGGCCCCGACCTTCCCAGTACGGTCGGCGCAGTTCGCGCCGCAGCACCTTCCCCGCCGCGTTGCGGGGCAGCGTTTCCACGATATCGACGCTCTTGGGCACCTTGTAGCCCGCGATACGGCTGCGCGCCCACGCGATCACGTCCTCTGCGGCAGGCGGGGCGCCGTTCGCCACGACCAGCGCCTTCACCGCTTCGCCCCAGCGCGCATCGGGCACGCCGATGACGGCGACGTCGGCAACGCCGGGACAGCCCAGGATCGCGTTTTCCACCTCCGCCGGATAGACGTTCTCGCCGCCCGATACGATCATGTCCTTGATGCGGTCGTGGACATAGAAATAGCCGTGTTCATCGGCATATCCGGCATCGCCCGTGTGCAGCCATCCCCCCGCCAGCGTCTCCGACGTCGCTTCGGGGCGGTTCCAGTAGCCCTTCATCACGATATCGCCGCGTATGGCGATCTCGCCGATCTCGCCGGGGGCAAGACTTGCGCCGTCCGGGCCGAGAATCGCGACCTCCACATCGGGCCAGGGCCGGCCGCACGATTTGAGCCGCTCCGAAACCTCATGCCCGGCGGGCGAGAGATAGGAGCCTGCTCCGGTCGTTTCGGTCATCCCGTAGAATTGCACGAAACCGCAGCCGAACGCGGCGCGGGCGCGCACGAGCACATCCTCGGCGATCGGCGAGGCGCCGTAGGCGATGGTCTGCAGCGCATCGAAGCGCGCCGCCGACATCGCCGCCGTCTGCAGCATCATCCGGATCATCGCGGGCGCGAGGAAGGTGTGCGACACGCTTTCCCGCTGCATCATTTCCACGGCAGCATCGGCGTCGAAATCGCGGACGAGAACGAGGCGGCATCCCTGCGCCAATCCCGCTAAGCTGACGTTCGTGCCCGCCACGTGGAACAGCGGCATCACGATCATCACGGTTTCGGATTCGCTATAGGAGAAGCCGTCCACCTTCGCCGCCATTTCCATGAAGCGCCGATAGTTGCGGTTGCCGAGCACGACGCCCTTCGGCCGCCCCGTGGTGCCGCTGGTGTAGAGTTGCAGCACATCGTCGTCGGCTTCGGGCGCACCGGGAAGCGCAGCTCTTCCGCCGTTTTCCAGCCAGACGTTGAACGGTTCGAAACTGAAGTGTGCGCCGTGGAGCGCGATGAGCCGAGGCGGATCGGCAAGGCCCGCGATCGCCTCCAGCGCGGTTTCGAAAAGCCCCTCACCCACGAACAGCAGCTTCGGCGCGGCGTCGCCGATGATGAAGGCGATCTCCCCCGCAACGAGTCGGCAGTTGACCGGCGTGAGGCAGGCGCGGGCGCGGGCGGCCCCGAAGAACAGCGGATACCAGGCGTCGTGGTTGCGGGTCAGCACCGCCACACGGTCGCCGGGCGCTATGCCGCTCGCGACGAGCGCCCGCGCCACGGCGGCCTGCCGCTCCGCAAGCTGCGCGAACGTCGTCTCGCGCGCGCCGAACAGGACCGCGACCTCGCCGCCCCGCGCCTTCGCCTGCGCAGCCGGGATGTCGGACAGGCAGCGGATGGCTTCCAGATCGATCATCGTCCCCCCCTCGTTCTTGTTAATACTAAGAATACTAACTAATACGGGGATTATAAACAATCCGGAGCGACTCCACCCGTGTTCAAACACCCTATCCTGCCGACCACGATTGTCGGCAGCTATCCGCAGCCGGACTGGCTGATCGACCGCGAGCGCCTGAAGAAAAGCCTGCCCCCGCGCGTGCGCGCCGCAGAGCTGTGGCGGGTGTCGGAGCCGTGGCTGGCGGACGCGCAGGAGCACGCGACACTGATGGCGATTCGCGATCAGGAGGAGCTGGGCATCGACATCGTCGGCGACGGCGAGATGCGGCGCGAAAGCTATTCGAACCGACTGGCGACGGCGCTGTCGGGCATCGACACCGACACGCATGGCACCGCCATCGATCGCACCGGCAAGGCCAATCCCGTGCCGCGCGTCACCGGCCCCATCCGCCGCCTTTCGCCGATCGAATCGCAGGACGCCGCCTTTCTGAAGCGCCATGCGCGCGGGCCGGTGAAGCTCACCCTGCCCGGCCCGTTCACGATGACGCAGCAGGCGCAGAACGATCATTACCCGACAAGCGAAGCGCTCGCGATGGACTATGCGCACGCGGTGAACGCGGAAATTCGCGACCTGTTCGCCGCCGGGGTCGATGTCGTGCAGCTCGACGAGCCCTATCTTCAGGCCCGCGCCGACGCCGCGCAGGACTATGCGCTCGCCGCCATCGACCGCGCGCTCGAAGGCGTCGAAGGCATGACCGCGCTCCACATCTGCTTCGGCTACGCGCTTGTCCACGGCAGCCATGTCGCGAAACCCAAGGCCTACGACTTCCTCGCCGAACTCAACCGTTCGCGCGTCGACGTGATCTCGATCGAGGCTGCGCAGCCGCGCCTCGACCCGGCGATCCTCGCGGAGCTTCCCGACAAGATCATCATGTACGGCGTGCTCGATCTTGCCGACCCTGCCGTGGAAACGCCCGAGACGGTCGCCGCGCGCATCCGCGATGCGCTGCGCTATGTCTCCACCGACCGACTGTGGATCGCACCCGATTGCGGCATGAAATACCATTCGCGCGAACTCGCACAGGCAAAGCTGCGCGCGATGGTGGAGGGTACGGCGATCGTGCGGCGGGAACTGGGGGCCTGAGGCTTCAGGCTTCGGCCAGCCAGAGCGCGATCGTGTCCGATACGGCTTTTGGAGCTTCGAGCGTCAAAAGGTGCCCGATACCCGGCAGCACGTCGAAGCGGGCGTTCGGGATGCCTGCCGCCAACTCGTCCTGGTGCGCGCGCGTGGTGATGCCGTCGGCGTCGCCCCAGAGGATCAGCGTCGGCACGCGGATTTGCTCGAGCGAAGGGCGGCTGTCGGCGCGGCTCATGATCGCGCGCTGCTGGCGCAGGAACGTCTCCGCGCCCGTCTCCGCCGCCATGCGCCGCACGGCATCGACGAGCGCCGGGTCTTCACTCCGCGCGGGCGAAAGCAGCATCGGGATGCGCTCTTGCGCCACCTGCTGAAAGTGCCCTGCCTCGACGAGATCGATATAGCCCTGCCGCCGCGCGGTCTGCGCCGGGCCGTCGGCGGGCGCGAGCGTCGCGAGCAAGGCCAGCCGCGCCACGCGCTCCGGCGCCTGCCGCATCACTTCGAACGCGGTGAACCCGCCCATCGCATGCGCGGCGAGCGCGAAGCGCGGGGGCGCGGCATCGAGCAGCCGCTGCGCCATGCCCGCGATCGTCTCATCCTGCGTATGATCCGCGACGATCACCTCGCGCTCGGCCGACCATGCCGCGATCTGCGGCGCCCAGACCTCTCGCGTGAGAAGCTGCCCGCAGGCAAGCACGACGGGAAGCGGATCAGACATCAGACAACCCTGTTCAACAGCGGCTCGCCTGCAGCGAGCCTTCGGACATTCTCTTGGGCGATCGCGAGGCAGCGCCCCAGCGTCTCGGGCGTCAGCCAGGCGATGTGCGGGCTGAGGACCACCTGAGGCAGCGCGAACAGGGGGTTGTCCGCCCCCGCCGGTTCGGCCGCGAACACATCGAGCCCGGCGCCGCGCAGATGCCCGGCGCGCAGCGCATCGGCGAGCGCGGCCTCATCGACGAGCTCGCCGCGCGCCGTGTTGATGAGGATCGCGCCCGGCTTCATCGCCGCGATCGTGCCGCGCCCGATCATACCCTGCGTCTCTTCGGTGAGCGGCGCGTGGAGCGACACGACATCGGCCTCTGCCAGCAGATCGGCGAGCGGGAGATACGCATAAGGGACATCGGCCTTGGCTGCGCGCGCCGTATAGACGACACGCGCGCCGAGCGCTTCGAGCGCGCGCGCCAGCCGCGCGGCGGTGTTGCCGAAGCCGACCAGCCCCACGGTGCGGCCCGCGATCTCGCCGACGCCGTCGAGCACGGCGGAGTCCGCCTCCCAGCCCCGCCCCGCGCGCGTCATCGCATCGAAATACGGCGTGCGGCGCAGCACCGACAGGAGCAGCGCCAGAGCCATTTCGGCGACGGCCTGCGCATTGACGCCGGGCATGTTGCACACCGCGACGCCCGCGTCTTTCGCAGCATCAAGCGCGATCGTATTGACGCCCACGCCGAGCTTCTGAACGAGCTTCAGCTTCGGCGCGGCGGCGATATGATAGGGCCGCACCGGTGTCAGCACGTGGAGCAGCACCTCCGTATCCGCCATCTCGCGCCGGAAACCCGCGTCATCGGCTTCATCGACAATGGTAATGCCGCTGCCGAAGACAGCGTCCACCTGCGCGCGAAACCCCGCGCTCGGGCGCGCGTGGAGCAGGATCTTCACGTCATCAGCCTCGCCGCCACAGGCGCCGCGAAGGCGGATGCGCCCGCGAAGACCGCATCGCCGCCCATCGCCTCCTCGATGCGCAGCACCTCGTTCCACTTCGCCATGCGCTCCGATCGCGTGAACGAACCGACCTTGAGCTGGCCCGCATCCCACCCCACGGAAAGGTGCGCGATGGTCACGTCCTCGGTTTCGCCCGAGCGCGCCGAAACGATCGTGCCCCAGCCCTTCGCGCGCGCCGCATCGAGCGCCGCCTTCGCCTCCGTCACCGTGCCGACCTGATTGACCTTGATGAGAGCGGCGTTGCACGCGCCGTGTGCGGCGGCGATTTCGACACGCGCGGCGTTTGTGACCAACACATCGTCGCCGATGATCTGCACGCTGTCTCCGATGCGCGCAGTGACGTTCGCCATCGCGGCGAAATCGTCCTGCCCGGCGGGGTCTTCGATCGACAGGATCGGGTATTGCTTCGCCCAGCCCACGACGAGGTCCGCCATCGCCTCGCCCGACAGGCGATGCCCATCGAGCGCGAGGCGATAACCGCTTGCATCGCCAAGCTCGTTCGCGGCGATATCGAGCGAGATGAACACGTCCTCGCCGGGGCGGAAGCCCGCAGTCTCGATCGCCTTCGTCAGCGTACCGAGGGCATCTTCATTGGACTCGAAATTGGGCCACCAGCCGCCCTCGTCGGCAACGCCCGCTATCGCGCCTTTCGCCGCCATCAGCCGCCCGGCCGCGCGGTAGACCGCGTCGGTGATCTCCAGCGCGCGGCGGAACGAACCCGCATGGGGCGCCATCACCATGAAATCCTGCACGTCGGTGCGCCGCCCGGCGTGCGCGCCGCCGCCGAAGATCTGAATTTCGGGAAGCGGAATCCGCACCGGCCTGCCGCCCGAAAGCCAGCGCCACACCGGTTCGCCCGCTGCTGCGGCCGCCGCGTGCAGCACCGCCATCGACACGGCGACGAGCGCGTTGGCGCCGATCTCCCCCCGGTTCGGCGACGCATCGAGCGCGACGAGCGCAGCATCGACCGCCGCCTGATCCGCAGCATCGCGCCCGACGAGCGCAGGCGCGACCTTGCCGACGATATTGGCGACGGCGCGCGCGACGCCCATGCCGCCGAACGCCTCGCCGCCGTCGCGCAGGTCGATCGCCTCGTGCGCGCCGCGCGACGCGCCCGCAGGCGCTATGGCCCTGCCGATCACGCCGCCCGCAAGCACCACCTCCGCCTCCACGGTCGGGCGGCCGCGCGAATCCCAGAGCTGGCGGCCCTTGATGCCGATGATTTCGCTGTTCATTCCCGTCCTTCCCGCCATGCGGCGATAATCTGTTCGAGGTCTGTGCCGGACTCTGCATCAGGGCCGGCAAGCAGAGCCTTCGCCCGGCTTCGGATTTCAATCCGGTCCGCATCATCGGTGAGGTACGGCGCGGGCGATTTGCCGTCGACGCGCGCGAGGAGCAGCGCGGCCGTGAGCGCGCCCGCACGCTGCATGAACGCGTCCGCATCTTCCCAGTCGATGCCCGCGCGGTAGGCCGCCGCCATTGCTGCGGCAGATGCCGTCAGCCGCGCTGCGTTCGGCTTCAGCCACACCGCCTTCAGCAGCAGGTGCGTGGTGCAGAACGCGAGGTCGAACGCCGGGTCGCCGTACACCGCGCATTCGGCATCGAGAAATACCGGGCCGCCCGGCCCGACGAGAATATTCTTCGGGCTGACATCACCGTGAACGAGCGCGACGTGCCGCGCTTCGAGATCGTCCGCGAGCGTCTGCAGCCGCTGCGCGACGTCCGCGTGATGCTGCGCAACATAAAGCAGGAAGGGCTCCACCCGCAGCGCATGGAACAGCGCGCCCGTATCGAAGTCACGGGCAATCGCGGGATCGTTCGCGGTCGCCGCGTGAATGCCGACGAGCGCGGCGCCGACCTTTGCGGCAAACGCCGGATCGACGCGCCCGGCGATCATCTCGTCCTTCCAGACCGGATGCTGCGCCGGTTCCAGAAAGCCCATCGCGAACAGATGCGCTTCGGGCACCTCCGCCAGGATCGCGGGCACGATATCGGGGGCCAGCGCGCCAACACGCCGCAGCCAGCGCACCTCGCTTTCGGCGCGCTCGACCGGCGCGAACCAGTCCGCCTCGACGCGAAGCTTGGGAAGCGCGCGCTTCACCGCGAAGCTGCCCTTCGCCGTATCAACGCGCCACACGTCGCAGGAAACGCCGCCCGACAGCGCCGTCATCTCCGGCGTCTCTCCCGGCGCGACGAGGCCGCTAGCGCGCAGGTGTTCGATGACCGTTTCGTCCCGCACTGCGCGCCATCCCCTTCAGAGCTTTTCGCGAATCCAGCCCGCCATCAGGTCTGCGGCATCGTCGCGGTGCTTCGTCGAGTCCTCGAAATAGTGCGCGCCGGGAAGCATCTCCAGCCGCTTGTCAGCCGATCCGATGAAATCGAAGATTTTCTTCGCGTCGCTCGGGAAGACGCCCGTATCCGCCGAGCCCTGCACGACGAGCGCGGGCATATCGAACTTGCTGAGGTGCGGCTGCCCCATGCACTTCGAGGTTTCGAGGCTCCACATCGACAGCCACGTCTTGATCGTATTGAAGCGGCCGATGCTCGGTGAGCGGTTGGCGACCGCAGGATCGCCGCGATAGCACTGGCCGGGGGCGCGGTCGGAGGGGTCGATCGCCGGGTCCATGAAGCGCAGGTCTCCCCACACACGGAACAGCGGGAACAGGCGGTCGGGAATGCCCGCAGCGTTGAGGCGCGCAAGCTCGGCCTTCGCCCAGTCGGTGATGCGCTGGTTGCGCGCGCGCTGCGCGGCCCGGTAGCGGTCGATGAATTCGGCCGAATACGGAGGCCCGTTGTCGGGGTTGAAGGGATCGAGCGCCGGATCGGTCGCCACCGGATCGGTCTCGTCGATCACCGAGGCGTCCATCCAGTCGGTGAGCACCTCGGGGCGGCCCTGATGCGCGTTGAGCGAAATGTAGAGGTCCGCGCCCGGCAGGTTCGCAAGCACGTCGTGGCCCGCGCCGGTGAGCGCGGTGTGCATCGTCGGCTTTATCGCCTCGGCGAGATAGGCGCCCATCAGCGAGCCGCCGCCCGAATTTCCGAGGATGACGATCCGCTCCACGCCCGCCTCTTCGCGCAGCCAGCGCATGCCGACGCTGATATCGATGAGCGCGTGCTCCAGCAGGAACTGGTCTTCAAAGCCGCGATAGCGCGTGTTCCACCCAAGGAAGCCGAAGCCGCGCCGCGCGAAATAGGGCGCGATATAATGCTCGGCGAAATCGACATTGTAGTGCACGGCGATCACCGCAACCTTCGGCCGCGCGCCCTTCGCCGTCCAGTAGATGCCCTGGCACGGATGCCCCCCCGCCTGGATGCGCGGCGCGGTGGCCGATGCGCGGCCGATGAAGACGGCATCGAGCCCTTCGCTACCGTTCGGGTCCATCATCTCTCCCCCTTCGATAAATTACTTAGCTATCGAAGTATATACCGCGCATCTCCGGCGGGTCCAGCCCCTCATCGCTCCGCGCTCGAGAATGGCAGCGAATAGCCTTCGAGCCGTGTGCGCAGGATTTTCTTGTCGACCTTGCCCGTGGGACCGAGCGGGATTTCATCGACGATCAGCACGTCGTCGGGCACCCACCATTTCGCGACCTTGCCGTCGAGCCAAGTGAGGAATTCGCTGCCGTCGGACGCCTCGCCGTCCTTGAGTTGCACGAGCAGGATCGGCCGCTCGTCCCACTTGGGATGCGTGACGCCGATCACCGCCGCGTACTGCGCCTTCGGGTGGCCCACGACGATGTTTTCGATATCGATCGAGGAAATCCATTCACCGCCGGATTTCACGATGTCCTTCGCGCGGTCGGTGATCTGAACGTAGCCGCGCGCGTCGATCGTGGAGACGTCGCCGGTGTCAAAAAAGCCTTCGCTGTCGAGCACATTGCCGCCCGCGCCCGCGTAGTAGCCGCTTGCGACGGTCGCGCCCTTGACCTTGAGCCGCCCCGGCGTGCGCCCGTCGTGCGGAAGGCGGTTGCCGTCATCATCGGTGAGCTTCAGTTCGATGCCGCAGAGCGCCCGCCCCTGCTTCAGCTTGTGCGCGATCTGTGCGTCCTCATCCATCGCCGCGACTTCGGCGGTGGGGACGGAGATGGTGGCGAGCGGCGACGTTTCGGTCATGCCCCAGCCCTGGATCACATCGACACCGTAGTCGCGGAACGCGCGGATGATCGATTCCGGGCACGCCGAACCGCCGATCGTGGCGCGTTCCAGCGTCGTGAAGCGTGCGCCCGTCGTCTGCACATGCTGGAGCAGCGCCTGCCACACCGTCGGCACCCCGCCCGCATAAGTGACCCCTTCGCTTTCGATCAGTTCGTAAAGCGAGGCGCCGTCGAGATTCTGCCCCGGTAGCACGAGCTTCGCGCCCGCCGCCGGCGCCGCATAAACGACGCCCCACGCATTGGCGTGATACATCGGCACCACGAGCAAGGCCGTATCGCGCGCCGAAAGCGCCAGCGCATCACGCTGCAACGCCATCAGCGCGTGGAGGTAGTTGGAACGGTGCGCATAGAGCACGCCCTTGGGATTTCCGGTCGTCCCCGACGTGTAGCAAAGCCCGCACGCAGTGCGTTCATCGAAATCGCCCCATTGAAAATCGGCGGATTCGCCTGCGATCCAGTCGTCGAAGGCGATCGCTTCGAAATCGGCCGCAGGCAGACCCGCGCGGTCGCAGAGGAAAACCACCAGTTCGATCGACGGCACGCTTGCAAGCAGCGCCGGGATCAGCGCCGCGCACGCCGGATCGGCGATCAGCACGCGGTCTTCGGCTTCCCCCGCGATATAGGCGAGCTGTTCGGGGAACAGGCGGGGGTTGAGCGTGTGGCAGACCGCGCCCATCCCCGCGATCCCGTACCATGCCGCAAGGTGCCGCGCGCCGTTCCAGCCGAGCGTCGCGACCCGGTCGCCGAGCCTGATCCCGGCGCGCGCCAGCGCATTCGACACGCGCTTGGCATCGGCATGCACCTGCGCATAGCTGCTGCGCGTGACAAGCCCCTGCGCATCGCGCGAAACGATCTCGCGCGCGCCGTGCCACGCGGCGGCGTGGTCCAGCAGGCGGTCAACCGTAAGCGGCCAGTCCTGCATCAATCCCAGCATCAATATCCTCCCCGGATTTTGTTTATCGATTCAACATGCCTAGTAATCTAAGCATAAAGGCCGAACAAGAATGTACGGCGCTGCGCGCCTGTGCAACCGCTCTGCCTTCCGCTATCCCGACCAAGAGATCAACGTCCGGCGGGCACAATGCGCGACAACCAGCTCATCATGCACCTGTTCCAGCGCTTCTGCTGGCTCGACGACGGGCTGCAGGCGCGCCTGCACGATCGCGGCTGGCCCGATGTCAGCCGCGCGCAATCGATGGTGATGGTGAACGTCCTCAGCGGCTTCGTGCGCCCCGCCGAGATCGCGCGTCGCATGGGCGTTTCGCGCCAGGCGATCCACACGACGATCGCGCAGCTGGTCGAAATCGGCATCCTGACGCTGGAGCCCGATCCGCACGACAAGCGGCAGCGCCGCGTCGCCGTGACGGCGTACGGCGCGCGCATGCGCAGCGACGCGCAGCAGGCGATGGATGCCGTGTCCGCCGCCGTGAAGAATGCGATCGGCGCGGCCAGCTATGATGCGTTGCTCAGCGCGCTGGAAGCGGATTGGGGCCCGGTGCCCACGGGCCGCCCGCCGGGTTGACGCGTGTCCGGGCAAATGGTTAGGTTTCGAAGTATTTTTATCGGAACCGGTGCATGGCGTTCGACATCCTCGTTTCTCCCGCCGCGCGGCTGCCGCTGGCCGATGTGGATACCGATCGCATCCTCCCCGCAAAGCGCATGAAGGGGCTGACGCGGGGCGGCCTCGGCGGGTTCCTGTTCGAACGCATGCGCTACGACGCGCAGGGCCGGGAGCGGCGCGAATTCGTTCTCAACCAGCCCGAATTTCGCAATGCGCGCATCCTGATCGCAGGCGCCAACTTCGGCTGCGGCTCCTCGCGCGAACACGCCGTCTGGGCGCTGCTCGACCACGGCATCCGCTGCATCATCGCGCCGAGCTTCGGCAGCATCTTCACGGGCAACTGCCGCGAAAACGGTATCCTGCTCATCGCGCTTCCCGAAGACGCGCTCGCCGCGCTCGATGCGCGGCTCGACGATGCGCCGACGGCACCGCTCACCATCGATCTGCCGAAGCAGACGATCAGCGTGACAGGGGATCCGCCGATCCCGTTCGACATCAATCCCTCCGTCCGCCGCCACTTGATCGACGGCCGCGATTCGGTGGAACGCACGCTGGCACTCGCGGACGCGATCGAGGACTACGAGAGGCGCAGCGCTTCAGAGATCGCGTAGATCGACGATCCGGCCCGTAACCGCCGCCGCTGCGGCCATCGCCGGGCTCATCAGATGCGTGCGGCCGTTTCGGCCCTGCCGGTGTTCGAAGTTTCGGTTGGAGGTGGAGGCGCAGCGTTCGCCGGGGTCGAGGCGATCCGGGTTCATGCCGACGCACAGCGAGCAGCCCGGCTCGCGCCAGTCAAAGCCTGCCGCCACGAGAATCCGGTCGAGCCCTTCCGATTCGGCCTGCTTGCGGACGAGCCCCGACCCCGGCACCACCATCGCGCGCACGCCCTGCGCGATACGCCTGCCCCGGGCGATGGCGGCGGCGGCGCGAATATCCTCTATGCGGCTGTTAGTGCACGATCCGATGAAGACGCGGTCGATGGGCAGGCCCGCAATCGCCGTCCCCGGCCGCAGATCCATGTAGGCGAGCGCGCGCTCGGCAACGATCCGCTGCGCGGCATCGGCAATCGCTGCCGGATCGGGGACGCGCCCGTCGATGGCTATCGTTTGCGCCGGGGTGATGCCCCAGCTCACCATCGGCGGGATCGCGGACCCGTCCAGCCGGATATCGCGCGCGAACACGGCGTCCGCATCGCTCGCCAGCGCCGCCCAGCGGTCCACGGCGTGCCTCCAATCCTCGCCGCGCGGCGCGGCGGGACGGCCTTCGAGATAGGCGAGCGTCGTCGCATCGGGCGCGATCAGTCCGGCGCGCGCACCCATCTCGATGCTGAGATTGCAGAGCGTCATGCGCCCTTCCATCGAAAGCGCGCGCACCGCGCTTCCGGCGAACTCCACGACATGCCCCGACGCGCCGTCGACACCGATGCGCGCAAGGACGGCAAGCGCCATGTCCTTTGCGGTAACGCCGGGCGCGAGCGTGCCGTCGATGCTGATCCGCATCGTTTTCGCCTTCTCCGCGCGGATCGTCTGGGTCGCGAGCACATGCTCGATCTCCGAGGTGCCGATGCCGAAGGCGAGCGCGCCGAACGCGCCGTGCGTGGAGGTGTGACTGTCCCCGCACACGATGGTCATGCCCGGATGCGTGCGGCCCTGCTCGGGCGCAACGACATGCACGATGCCGTTGCGCGGATCGCCCATGTCGAACCGCACGATGCCGAACGCCTCGCTGTTCGCGGTCAGCATCTCGATCTGCGCGCGCGCCTCGGGATCGCGGACGGCACCGGCCCCTGCCTGCTGGTTTTCCGTCGGCACACCGTGGTCGAAGAGCGCCAGCGCCCGTTCCGGGCGGCGCACGCTCAGTCGGCGCGCGGCGAGCCCGGCAAACGCCTGCGGCGAGGTGACTTCATGCAGAAGATGCAGATCGACATACAGCAGCGCCTCGCCCTCATCCTCGGCGACCAGACGGCTGTCCCAGATTTTTTCGTAGAGCGTGCGTCCCCGCTCCGCAACGATCAGCCCTTCAAGCGGCCACGCCACGCCCGTCTCCCTGAAATTTAATTAGTATTCTAATTATTATTCGGGGAGAAGGAAAGGGCCTCTCAGCCGGAAAGCGCTTCGGCGGTGCGCGCCAGCCGCGCCGTCATCTGATCGAGAAGCGTCGCGGGAAGCGGCTCGGCAAACTTGCCCTCCGCATCGAAGGCCCGGTCGGCGAAGGGCACGGAGACCTGCTCGGGCAACAACAGCAGCTGCACGGTGCCGAGCGTCTGGCGAAGCTGGATGAGCGCGCGCAGACCGCCGAACGGGCTGACCGAGGCGGACATGATCGCGGCGACCTTGCCCCGGTATGCGGAGAGCGCGACGGGGCTCTCGCCGTCCGTCGGTCGCGACGCCCAATCGATGGCATTCTTGAGCAGACTTGATATCGATCCGTTGTGCTCGGGGGTCGCGATCAGCAGACCCTGCTGCGCGCGCAGCACGCTCTTGAGCGCGAGCGCGGCAGCGGGAAACGCATCGGACTCGGTATCCTGGCAATAGATCGGAAGGTCGTAATCGCGCAGGTCGATCTCGGTCACTTCGGCACCGTGCGCGCGCAGTCGCTCGGCGCCGAGCGCCGCGAGCCTGCCGTTGAACGAACCCTTGCGGGTGCTGCCTGCCAGCACTGCGATCTTCGCGACCATGCGTTTTCCTTCTTTAAAAGATTAGATATCTAATCGTTTCGGCGGGAACGCGGCAAGTCCGTTCAGACCCTGAGATCGCTGAGCACCGGCGTATCCTGCGATTCCCCGGCAAGGTTGCCGATCACCCGGCGCAGCAGCGCCTGCAGCGTCTCCACCTCTTCGTCGGAAAGCCCCTTCGTCGCGAGATCGTGAACCTCCGCATTCATCGGCGCGAGCGTGTCCTCGAGCGCCTTGGCGTGATCGGTGAGGTAGATGTAGATCTTGCGGCGATCGATCTTGCTCTTTTCGCGGCGCACCAGGTCGGCGGCTTCCAGGCCTTTCAGCGCGACCACCGTGGTGGGCTCGCGCATTCCCACGCGCGTGCTCAGCTCGCGCTGCGTAATGCCGTCCTCGCGCCACAGCTGGCGAAGAAACCGCCACTGCCCCGCTGAAACATTATATTCCAGCGTGCGCCGTTCGAGCGCGCGCGAAAACGACCGAAATGTAACGCGTGAGAGATAGCCGAGGCTGTTCTCGGGAATCCGGTAATATTCAGCGGGCTGACGTGCGGCCTTGCGTTTCGTCAACGTGCGGTTCTCCCCTGTGCCGGGCCCCTGTGCCGGGCCGTGTTTACGATCCGGGAACGGGCATGACGCCGGTTAGCAAACTTGGCGCGCTTCGTCCCGTTTGAATTTGCCGTCAAATCCTGAAGGCTTCGAAACATTCCGGCGCGAACAGCTCCTCGACCGTCAGCAAGCGGGACGAAAGCCCCTGCGCGTGGTGGTAGCGCAGGAACGTCTCGATCGCCGTGCGGTTCGCCGCAACGCCGTAGGGCCACCAGTCGTCGCCCATAAGCGCCGTGGCCTCCTCGACCGCAGCGATCTGCCAGGGCAGCATCGTGCGCAGGGATGCGGTAACGCGCAGTTCCGCCTCCACCAACGCCTTTGCCGCCTCGAACGCCTTGTAGAGCGCGCGCGCCGCCCAGCGGTTCGCTTCGTAAACGTCGCGGCGGATCACCACGGCATGCATGATCGGAAAGATGCCGGTGCGCCGGTAATAATCCTGCTCCACCGCCGGGAAGTCGGGGAAAAGGCGGCGGACGGCATCGGGCCGCGTGTAAAAGGTCGAAGGTGTGCGCGCCGTGTGCAGCGCATCGATGCGTCCGTCCGCGAGCATCGCGGAGAGCGTGTCATCGGGGCCGATGCGCTCGACCCGGAAACGCTCCGGCAGATCCAGCTTCAGCTTCTCCTCGCGCCCCGGCTGCTCCTCGCCTCCGGTCACGTAGGTCACGTCCGCCGGATCGATGCCGTATTCGTCGGCAAGCACGCCGCGTATCCAGACCGGCGCGGTCATCTGGTATTCGGGTACGCCGATGCGCTTGCCCCGCAGATCCTCCGGCCGCGTGATGCCGCTCGCCGCCGACACGAAGATGCAGCTGTGGCGGAACAGCCGCGAGGGGAAGACCGGCAGCGCGATGAACGGCGGATCATCCCGTGTCAGCGTGACGCAATAGGACGACAGCGACATCTCGGCGACGTCGAATTCCCGGTGCCGCAGCATGCGGAAGAAGGTCTCCTCCACCTCCAGCATCTGGACGTTGAGATCGATGCCGTCGGGCCGGACGCGGCCGTCGACGAGCGCCTGCGTGCGATCGTAGTTCCAGCAGGCAAGCGTCAGCGGCAGGCGGGTCATGGCATACTCCTCTCGGCATCGATGAGATCGGCGGGGCTGATATCGCGGCCCTCGACCGCCGACTTCAGCAGGGCATGCAGAACGGCCAGCGTTTCAAGGCCCCATGCGCCGTCGAACAGCGGCCTTTCCCCGTCCAGCACCGCACGCGCGAACGCATCCGCGACGCCGTAGCGGCGGACCGGCGGGAGCGGCGCCATACGCAGTTCCGGCCCGGCATCGCCGTGCACGACGACGCCTTCGGGCGTGAGTTCGAGGTCGGCATTCGCGCAGCAGGCGATCACCGATCCGAGCCGCTCGTGGTACGGCGCCCGCACCGCCTCCGCCCCCGCCGCAAAGCCGCGCGCCGTTTTCGCGGCGCCTTCGTTTCCCGCCGCCAGCGCGGCGCGGGTGCGCGCTTGCGTGCCGGGTGTTTTGGGCATGCCGAGTTCGCCCGCCCAGCCCGCGCGCGCGTCGCTGTCGTAGCGCGCGTAACCTGAATAGACGAGGCCGGCAGCGGCGCCGTTCTCGAACGTCAGCAGCGCGGTGAACGCACCGTCTGCGCGGCGCGCGGCATCCCAGTCACCGACCCACGCGCGCACGGTTTTCACGCGGCTGCCCGCGAGCCTGCGCACCACATCGACCTGGTGGCTACCCTGGCTCAGCACGACGCCGCCGCCCTCCGCGCGCAGAAGCTCGGCCGGGCGGCGCGGGCGATAGAGGAAATCCGTGTAGGCGAAGGCGTGGATCATGTGCGCCGCGCCCGCCGTCCCGTCCGCGATCAGGTCCGCCGCAAGCGCGACCGGCGCGTCGTAGCCGTGGCTCGGCCCCACCATCAGCACCGTGCCCGCCGCGCGCGCGGCCTCCGCCATCCGCGCGGCATTGGCCAGCGTTACCGCCATCGGCTTTTCGACCAGCACATGCTTCCCCGCGCGGGCCGCCGCGACGGTGTGCGCGGCATGAGATTCGTGCGGCGAGGCGATGTAGACAGCGTCGATCTCCGGGTCGCAGAGCAGCGTTTCGAGGTCCGCGTAGCTCCGCGCCTTCATCTGCGCCGCGAAGCCCGCCCGCGCGTCCGCACCCGGATCGCAGCCCGCAACAATCTCGATCCGGGGATGCGCGGCAAGCGCAGGCGCCGTGAGCACCGCGCCGCGTCCAAGCCCAACGATACCCAGCCGCAGCACCTGTAAACGCCCCTCCTCCGGCCAACACCGATCTTGTAATCGCGAATGCTTAGTTATAAAAGTATTTTCGCGACAACAGGGGAAATGCCCGCAACATGACACCCGAGCAGAACGACCTCATGTGCCGCGTCGAAGGCGGCGCGCCGATGGGACGTGTGATGCGGCAGGTGTGGCTTCCCGCCTGCATGAGCGAGGAAATCGCCGAACCCGACAGTGCGCCCGTGCGTGTGCGCCTGCTGGGTGAAAACATGGTCGCCTTTCGCGATACCAGCGGCCGCGTCGGCATCCTCGACGAGCAATGCCCGCACCGCCGCGCCTCGCTTTACTACGGTCGCAACGAAGGCTGCGGCCTGCGCTGCCTGTATCACGGCTGGAAGTTCGACGTGGACGGAAACGCGGTCGATATGTCTTCGGAACCTGCGGGCGCAAAGTTGCGTGAATCCATGCGCACGCGCGCATATCCCGTGCAGGAATCCGGCGGCTTCGTGTGGGTATGGATGGGTGATCCCGCCGCGCCCGCGCCGTTCATGCCGCCCGTATGGTCGGCGGCTCCCGATGAGCGGATCGCGATCGTGAAGATGCACGCCGCCTGCAACTGGGCGCAGGTGCTCGAAGGCGCGATCGATTCGGCGCACAGTTCCAGCCTCCATTCCACCAACATGCCGACCGCGACCGATGTTTCGGGTTCGACCGCGACCGACAGCCAGTGGCTGCGCCCGTCCGCCGACAAGTCGCCGCGCCTGCAGGTCGATCGCACGCCCTACGGCTTCCGCTACGCCGCGATCCGCACGCCGATCCGCGATCCCGGCACGCAGGACTATATCCGCACGACGCTCTACATCGCGCCGTTTACCGTGATGATTCCGCCGACCGACCGCTACAAGCTGATCCAGATGCTGGTGCCGATCGACGACGAGAACTGCATGTTCTACTGGATCGCGTGGCACGAGACGCAGGGCATCTCGGCCCAGGCCTGGCGCAGCTTCTGCGGCGCGGTGCCGGGCGAGGATGTTGATCCGGTGACCTTCGAAAAGGTGCGCAACGCGCGTAACAATTACCTGCAGGATCGCGCGGCGATGAAGGCCGGAGACTTCACCGGCATCTACGGCATCCCGGCGCAGGACATGGCGATGTGGGAATCGATGGGACCGCTCGCCGATCGCTCGGAAGACCGGCTGGGATCAAGCGACAAGGCGATCTTCGAATTCCGCAAGCTCGCGCTGTCGATGGCGAGTGCGGCCGCCGAAGGCCGCGTGCCGAATCTGCCTGGCTTCACCGCCCGCGACGCACCGAGCTTCGAACAGCTCGTGCCCAAGACGGTGGACTGGCGCGACGTCGGCAAACCCGCCGCCTGATCTCAGTTCCCGGGGATCGGCGTCCCCGAACTTTTCAGCATGTTTTCGCCGAACAGGTTGGACCACTGCTCCGCCGTCAGCACCGGACGCGCGCTCGATGCGTTGGCGGAATTCTTGACCGCCGTGCCCCGCTCCACGGCAGGCCGCGCGGCGATGCTGTCGAACCAGGCCGGAATCGCCCGAAACCCTGACACGTCGATGCCGATGACCGACGCCGCGCGCACCCACGGCCAGCACGCCATATCCGCGATCGAATAGTCCCCGGCAAGATAGGCGGCGTCTTGCAGCCGCCGATCACCGCAAGCAGCCGCAGCGCTTCCTTGCGATAGCGTTCGATCGCGTAATCGATGGCGGCCGGCGCATAACGGATGAAATGATGCGCCTGTCCGTGCATGGGGCCGAGACCTGCCATCTGCCAGACCAGCCATTGCTGCGCGAGACTGCGCCCGCGCGGATCGGCGGGCATGAAACGCCCCGTCTTTTCGGCGAGATAGAGCAGGATCGCACCGGATTCGAACACCGGAAGCGGCGGGCCTCCGTCGGCCGGATCATGATCGACGATGGCGGGCAGACGGCCGTTTGGATTTATGGCGCGGAACGCAGGCTGCAGATGTTCGCCGCCCAGCATGTCATAGCCGATCAGCCGGTGCGGAAGATCGATCTCCTCCAGCATGATGCTGACCTTGTGGCCGTTCGGCGTGGGCGTGAAGTGCACGTCGATCATGCCGGGCACCTTCCGCCTGCAAACCGCGCCATGACTAGAAACGAACCCCCGCTTCCACAGAAATGCTGCGCGCCGGCTCGACATACAGGATCGCGCGCGGCGCCGCCGTGATCGGCGAGGGCAGGTTGAACGAACTGCCCGTCGTCAGCTTGTTCGTCAGGTTCTTGCCGATGACGGCGACGTGCCAGCGATCATCCTGCGGCGCGACCTGGATGCGCGCGTCAACCTTCGCATAGCCTTTCTGCACGCCGAACGTCGGGCTCTGGTTGTCCGAATTGAAATATTTCGAACGCCCGCCGACAATGCCGGTCACGTCCAGCTTCATATCGCTCGGCAGGTCGAAGCGCGCGTGCGCCTGAATGTTACCGGAAAACTTCGAATAGAGCGCCGGCGAATACCCCGCGAGATTGTTCGCCGCGATGCTCGCCGGAACCGCCGGGTTGCATTCGGTTAGCGGCTGCGTGGCAAGGCAGGCCGCGCCCGGATAATCGTCGTACTCGAGATCCTGATAGGCGCCCGACGCTGTAATGTCGAAATTGTCGATCGGGTTCACCGTCAGCGAAGCCTCGATACCGCGCGATGTCGCGCTCGCCGCGTTGCTGGTGAGATACGAAGATGTTGTCGGATTGTAGACTGAAACCTGCAGGTTCGTGAACTTGGTGTCGTACACGGCGGCGTTGAACACCACGGCACCGTCCGCGAATGCCGACTTGAGGCCGAGTTCGTAGTTGCGCGAACGCTCCGGCGCGAACTGGAACGTGTTGTCGAGCGTGCCGTAGGTGTTGCTGACGAAACCGCCCGACTTCGACCCCTTGCCGAAGGTGCCGTACACCATCACGCGGTCGGTGATGTCGTACTGCACGGTAACCGACGGATCGGTCAGCCCTTCGCTGAGATCGCCCGACGCGGTGGTGATCGGGCGCAGCGCGAACGGCCCGTAAACCAGTTCGCCGTCGAAGAACGCATCCTTCTTGGTGCGCGTATAGCGCAGGCTGCCGATGACGCGCAGCGCGTCGGTGGCGTTCAGGGTCGCCTGCCCGAATACGGATGCGGTCTTCGAATTCTGATCGAAATTCGTCCGCAGCAAGCCGAAATAATTGAGCGCGGCGATATCGAACCCGCCGTACTGCGTCAGCTTGTAGTTCGCGCTGTCGAAATAGGCGCCGACGATGAATTCCAGCGTTCGGCCTGTCGGCGAAAGCAGGCGGATTTCCTGCGAGACCTGGTTAAAGTCTTCGACGAACTTGTTGTAGACCGAATTGGCCGTCACCCCGCCCGTTGGTATCGTCTGGTCGAAGTTGTTGACGATATCGCCGCGGAACCACGAATAGCCGGTGATCGATGTCAGTGTGTATTCACCCAGCGACAGGTTCGCGGTCAGCGACCCCATCACCGATTTCGTCGACGTGCCTTCGCCGCCCAGAGGATTCTGATCGGCGTAACGCGTGTGGCGCGGCTGTTGTCCGGTCGTCAGCGGACTCGATACGGTGATACCGCCCACGGTGTCGCGGTTCGCGTATTCAAGTTTGCCCGTGATATCGAGCGTTTCGGAGGCATCCCACTTCGCGGTCAGGCGGAACACCTGCTGCTCGGTTTTCGGCTCCTTGTTGTCGTTCGCCAAATTGCGGATATAGCCGTCCTGATTGATGATCTTTCCGGCAAGGCGAACGCCGAAATTGTCCCCGATCGGACCGGACACGAAACCCGAAACGTCAAAGCCCTTCTGATCGAAGTTGTAGAGCGCGTTCGCCTCGCCCTCGAACTCACGCGTCGGCCCTGCCGATACGATGCTGACGGCACCCGCTGCCGTGTTCTTGCCGAACAGCGCACCTTGCGGACCGCGCAGCACCTCGACGCGCTCCAGATCGAAGAACGGCGCCTGCGCCTGGCGGTTGCGTCCGGCATAGACGCCGTCCACGTAAAGGCTGACGGACTGATCGAACGAGAAGTTCGCGGGCGGGGAACCGAAACCGCGAATATAGATCGTGTCGTTGCCAGCCGTCGATTGCACGAAGACGTTGGGAACGTAATTCATCACCTGCTTGAAATCGTTCGCGCGGAAATCGTCCAGCTTCTTCCCCGAAACGACCTCCAGCGAGATCGGCACGTCCTGCAGGTTCTGCTCGCGCTTCAGCGCGGTCACGATGATGGCGTCCGCGTCGTCCGTGCCGGCGGTCTGCGCCGCGGCCGGAAAGGCCAGGGCGCCTGCAATCGCCGTTGCGGCGGCGCGCGACATCAGAGTCCGAATGCTGTTCAAGATAGCCTCCCCTTGGTCGTCTTTGTTTTGGCGAAAACGGGCGACGACCTTCAGCTTGCCCTGTTTCCACATCCCTATTAACACTTAGTGTACTAATTATTTTGAGTGTGTCCATACGGGAAGGCAAGCGGCAATGAAATTTTCCGACGACGACGGCAGCGGCCTTATCGGCGGCAGGCTGTGCACTGCGGAGTTCGAAGTGGGCGGGGGCATTCTCGATTTCGGCGCTTCACCGTTCGGCAGCGGGCGCGTCGGCTATATTTCGGGCGGGCGCTTCACGGGGCCGAAACTGTCGGGCGTCGTGCTTCCGGGCGGGGGCAACTGGTCGCGCGCCGGAAAGCTCGCGAGCGGCGCGGGCGCGGGGACGTTCGACGCGCGCGCGGTGTGGCGCACCGATGACGATGCGCTGATCTCCGTTACCTACACGGGACGCAGCGTGGTGGACGATGCCGCCCGCGCTGCCTTCGCCGCCGCCGACAAGGCAGGCGTCGATGCCGACCCCTCGCTTTATTACATCCGCGTCGCGATGGTCTTCGAAACCTCGGCGCGCGCCTACGACTGGCTGAACGGCACGCTCGCGGTCGGACGCGGCACGCGCACCGGCTTCGGCGTGCGCCACGAGGTGTTCGAGATCGGCTGAAGCCCTGCGCAAAAGCGGGGGGCTTTTGACAAGCGGGCATCATTTTGGGATCACTTGACTCTATGAGCGAAAACCAGGCGAAGGGCCCTGCGTCCTATTTTCCGTCCATCGAGAAAACATATGGTCGGCCGATTTCCGAGTGGAAGGCCCTGATCCGGTCAGCGCTCCCTGCCCGGCACATGGAACTCGTTGCCCTGTTGAAGCAGCAGCACGGAATGGGGCATGGTCATGCGAACGCGATTGTTGCCCACACCCTTGCCGAAGGCGATGCCTAGGTGTTTAGTCCCTCGTTTTGATGGTGCGGTTCTCTGATAAACCGTTTTGGCTGCTCGGACCATATTTTGCAGACATATTCATATGGGG
>NZ_JACHNZ010000027.1 GCF_014199685.1 Sphingosinicella soli
GGCCTCACCCCATATGAATATGTCTGCAAAATATGGTCCGAGCAGCCAAAACGGTTTATCAGAGAACCGCACCATCAAAACGAGGGACTAAACAGCTAGGGCTGAATCCGCGTGAATCTCTGAAGCCCCTCCACTTCAGGGGAGGGGTTTGGGGTGGGGCGTTGCTGCCAGACGCCGCGACTGGGGACAGGCCCCACCGGCCCCTCCACTTCAGCGGAGGGGGAAGGCCGGGCGATCGATAAAGTCAGACCGACTCTACGATCGGGAAATGCTGACCATCTGCTTGCGGTAGCCGTTGGCGAACGGCGAGGGGATCCGCATCGGCGCGTGCAGTGGCGTCACCACCATCTGCCGGTTCAGGATTTCCTCGATCAGGATGTAAAGCTGCAATTCGGCGAGCCTTGCCCCGACGCAGCGATGGATGCCGAAACCGAACGCAAGGTGGCGGCGCGCGTTCGGGCGGGTCACGTCGAAGCGATCGGCGTCGGTGAATACGGCCTCGTCGCGGTTCGCGCTGTTGTACCACAGCACGACCTTGTCGCCCGCGCGGATGGCCTTGCCGCCGATTTCGGTGTCTTCCGTCGCCGTGCGCCGCATGTGCGACAGCGGCGTCTGCCAGCGGACGAGTTCGGAAACGGCGTTCACCACCAGCCCGCGATCCGCGTCCAGCAGCGCGCGGTTTTCCGGAAACGCCTCCAGCGCCACCACGAGCCCGGTCATCGAATTGCGCGTGGTGTCGGTGCCCCCGATCACCAGCAGCATCAGATTGCCGCAGAATTCCTGAGGCCTCAGGTTGGACATCGCGTCGGAATGGATCATCCGCGAAAGCAGGTCGGGCGCCAGCCCCGCATGCCGCCGCTCTTCCCAAAGCCGCCCGAAATAATCGACCATCTGCTGCAGGATGCGTTGCCGCTTGCGGCGCAGCGCCGGGCTCACGGCGGCACGGAAATCGCCTGCCCAGTTCGCCCAAGTCGCCAGCAACCGCCTGTCTTCCCAGGGAAAGTCAAACAGCGTCGCGAGCATCTGCGTGGTGAGTTCGGTCGAAACCCGGTCGACCCAGTCGAAAGGTTCGCCCACCGGCAGGCTGTCGAGCAGCGCGATGGTCCGCGCGCGGATCGCGGCGGAATGGTCGGTCAGCGCGCTTGGGCTGAATGCGGGGGAAACCGTGCGCCGCATCGCGGTGTGTTCCGGCCGGTCCATCGCGATGAACATCGGCAGCTGGATATCGGGATCATCGTGCAGGATCGTGATGCCGCCGTGTGTCCATGACGACGAGAACAGCTGCGGCAGCGCCTCGACATGCGAAATATCGGCATGGCGCGTGATGGACCAGTAAGGTCCGTAAAAGCTTTCGGGACAGTAATGCACGGGATCGTCGCGCCGCAAACGCGCGAAAACCTCAGGCCAGCGGCCCTCGCCGTACAGATCATTCGCCGTAACATCGATCGCATCTGATTCAGGATGCGATGCGGCGGCCAAGCCTCTCATGTCAACAGACCCCCGGTTCTGCCGCTACCCCAGCAGGTTACGGACTGTTCTTACCATGTCCATAAAAAAACGTCATCTATGTGACGGTGGATGCTGTGCGCGCACGTGCCGCAGTGTGTCAGCTTTGCCGCACGATCTCCAGCCACGCGGCCTCGTCGATCACCTCGACGCCCAGATCGGCCGCCTTCTTGAGCTTCGACCCCGCCCCCGGCCCGGCCACGACAAGATCGGTCTTGGCCGAAACCGAACCGGCAACCTTGGCGCCGAGGGCCAGCGCCTGCGCCTTCGCCTCGTCGCGCGACACGGCCACAAGCGTTCCTGTGAACACCACCGTCTTGCCGCTGACGCGCGATTCCCGCGTCTCGAACACGACATCGGCGGGGGACACTTCGTTCAGCAGCGCGGAAACAGCCTCGGCATTGTGCGGCTCTGAGAAAAAATCCACGAGCGCAAGCGCCACTTCCGGCCCGACCCCCGGCGTTTCGATAAGCGCCGCTAGCGCCTTGCCCACGCGCGCGCGGAATTTGTCCTCGGTCTCGCCCACCACGGGCGAAAGTTCGGCGCGCCCTACAAGCGCCCGGTCGATCATGGCGGAAAACCCGGCCCAGCTCACATAGCGCCGCGCCAGATCGCGCGCCGTCACCTCGCCGACATGCCGGATGCCGAGCGCATTCAGAAACCGGTCGAGCGGCGGCGCGCGGCGCGCATCGATGGCGGCGACAAGGTTCGCAACCGACTGCTCGCCCCATCCGTCCCGCGTTTTCAGTGCGTCGGCGTGCGTGTGCAGCCTGAAAATATCCGCAGGCGACTGCAGTATCCCTTCGGCGAACAGCTCCGCAATGCTCTTCTCGCCCAGTCCCTCGATATCGAGCGCGCGCCGCGACACGAAGTGCCGAAGCCGCTCCACCCGCTGCGCCGGGCAGATCAGTCCGCCCGTGCAGCGATAGTCCACCTCACCCGGCTCGCGCTCCGCCGCCGATCCGCACTCGGGGCAGGCATGGGGAAACACGAACGCCGCGCGCTCTTCATCGCGCGTCAGGTTCTCGACGATCTGCGGAATCACGTCCCCCGCCCGCTGGATGCGCACGCGGTCGCCGGGCCGCGCGCCCAGCCGTTCGATCTCGTCGGCATTGTGCAGCGTCACGTTCGAAACGATCACGCCCCCCACGCCCACGGGCACGAGCCGTCCCACCGGCGTCAGCTTGCCCGTGCGCCCCACCTGGATGTCGATGGCTTCCAGCGTCGTTTCGGCCTGCTCGGCGGGAAACTTGTGCGCCAGCCCCCAGCGCGGCGCGCGCGCCACGAAGCCGAGCCGTTCCTGCCAGTCGAGACGGTTCACCTTGTAGACGACGCCGTCGATATCGTAGCCGAGATCGGCGCGCGCGTGTTCGATCCGCCGGTAATGTTCCAGCGCGCCCTCCGCGCCGTCCACCAGCGCGAGCAGCGGGTCGACCGGAATCCCCCACCCCGCGATCGCCTGCATCACCGCCATCTGCGTGTCGGCGGGAAGCTGCGCCACCTCCCCCCATCCGTGCGCGAGAAAGCGCAGCGGCCTTGCGGCGGTGATCGACGCATCCTTCTGCCGCAGCGAGCCCGCCGCCGCGTTGCGCGGGTTCGCGAAGATCTTGCCGCCCGACCGCTCCTGCTCCGCATTCAGCGCGAGGAAATCGGCCTTCGACATGTACACCTCGCCGCGCACCTCGAACACGGGCGTGTCGATCGGCAGCCGCTGCGGAATGTCGGTGATCGTGCAGACGTTCGCGGTCACATCCTCGCCCACGCTGCCGTCGCCGCGCGTCGCCGCCTGCACGAAAACCCCGCGCTCATAGCGCAGCGAGCACGAAAGCCCGTCGATCTTGGGCTCCGCCGTCAGCGCCACCGGCTCGGCATCGAGCCGCAGATAGCGCCGGATGCGACCGATGAAATCCTCCACCTCCTCGGCGCTGAACGCATTCTCGAGGCTCAGCATCGCCTTGGCGTGTGTGACCTTGGAAAACGCGCCCGCCGGCGCCGCGCCGACGCTGCGCGACGGGCTGTCCGCCCGCACCAACTCCGGGAAAGCCGCTTCGATCGCTTCGTTGCGCTTTTCCAGCGCATCGAATTCGGCGTCGCTGATCTCCGGGTCGTCGTGTTCGTAATAGGCGCGCCGGTGCCGGGCGATCTCCTTGGCCAGATGCGCGAGTTCCGCCGCCGCTTCGGCCTCGGTCAGGTCTTCGATACGCGTCACGCCAACAGTCTTTCCGCCTGCGCCCGCGCCTCGTCGGTAATCTCGGCGCCCGAGAGCATCCGCGCGATCTCCTCGCGCCGCGCTCCGGCATCAAGGCGCACCACCGCCGTGCGTGCCTCGCTGCCGTCCGAAGCCTTTACGATGCGGAACTGCTGCGCCCCGCGCGCCGCCACCTGCGGGCTGTGCGTCACGACGAGCACCTGCGCGCGCTCGGCAAGCCGCGCCAGCCGCTCGCCGATCGCGCTCGCCGTCGCGCCGCCCACGCCCCGGTCGATCTCGTCGAAGATAAGCGTGCCCTGCCCCCGCGTTTCGGAAAGCGCCACCTTCAGCGCCAGCATGAAGCGCGAAAGCTCGCCGCCGCTGGCGATCTTCACCAGCGGCCCGAACGGCGCGCCGGGGTTCGTCGAAATCTCGAACTCCGCGCGGTCCGTCCCCGCCTCCGACCACTGCGTCTCGGGCAGCGCGTCCACCACCGTGCGAAACTTCGCGGCTTCCAGCTTCAGCGGCGGCAGTTCCCCCGCCATCGCGCGATCGAGCCGTTCGGCCGCCGCCCGCCGCGCCGTGCCAAGCGCGTCTGCGGCCGCAAGAAATGCCGCGCGCGCCGACGCGACCTTGCGCTCCAGCCCGGCAAGCCCGGCCTCACCCGCCGCAATCGCGGCGGCGCGGGCCTCGAACTCGGCGGCAAGATCGGCGAGCCGGTCCGGCTCCACGCGGTGCTTGCGCGCGATCCCGCGCAGTTCGAACAGGCGGCTCTCGACATCATCGAGTTCGCCCGGCTCGAACCACATCGCCTCGCGCGCGGCGCGCAGGTGGTCCTCCGCCTCCCCCGCCTCGGCAAGCGCCCGGTCGAGCGCGGCGAGTATTTCGGCCAGCAGCGGGTGCTCGCCCGCCACGCGGTCCAGCCGCCGCGCGGCGGTGCGCAGCTGCGCAAGCCCGCCCTTGCTGCCGTCCAGATCGCCGCTGATCGCGTCGAGGTCTTCGGAGAGCTTCTGCCCCTTCAGCATGTCGCTGCGCCGCGCCGCCAGCGCCTGTTCCTCGCCCGGCTCGGGTCTCAGCGCGCGCAGCTCCGCGACGGCGTGTTCCAGAAACTCCCGGTCGCGCTCGTCGCGCTCCACGTTTTCCCGCGCCGCAGCGAGCTCGGCTTCGGTCTCCCGCCATGCCCGGTAGGTTTCGCCGCACGCGGCCGTATCGATCCCGGCGAAGGCATCCAGAAGCGCGCGGTGCCCCTTGGGGTTCAACAGCCCCCGCTCATCGTGCTGTCCGTGGATTTCGATCAGCGTGCCGCCGACATCGCGCAGAAGCTGCGCGCTCACCGACTGGTCGTTGACGAACGCCCGGCTGCCGCCGTCGCTGCGCACGATGCGGCGCAGCACGATCTCCCCGCCGTCCGTTTCGATCCCCTGCTCGCCGAGCAGCGCGAAGGCCTCGTGCCCCGCGCCCACGCTGAACACCGCCGTCACCTGCGCCTGGCCCGCGCCCGCACGCACGAGCCCGGTGTCGCCGCGCGCACCGAGCGCGAGGCCGAGACTGTCGAGCAGAATGGATTTGCCGGCGCCGGTTTCACCCGTGAGCACACCGAGACCTTCGCCGAAATCGAGCGAAAGCTGTTCGATAAGGACGACGTTGCGGATTTCCAGCGCGGCCAGCACGCCAGACGCCTCAGCCCGTGGTGTTGCGTTCGACGAGCGCGAAGCTGCGCTCGTACCACTTCGATCCGGGATAGTTGTACCCGAGCGCCGCTGCCGTCTTGCGGGCCTCTTCACGCAGGCCGAGCGCGAGATACACCTCCACGAGCCGGTGCATCGCCTCGGGCGTGTGACTCGTGATGTCGTACGTGTCGACCACGTTGCGGAAGCGCGAGGCTGCGGCGATGAACTGGCGGCGCTGCTGGTAAAAGCGGCCGATTTCCATTTCCTTGCCCGCAAGGTGATCGCGTGCGAGGTCGATCTTCATCCGCGCGTCCGCCGCATAGGGTGATTCGGGGAAGCGGCGCGTGACTTCGGTCAGCGCGGAGAGCGCCTGATCAGTGATTTTCTGGTCGCGCTGCACGTTGGCGATCTGCTCGTAATAGCTGATCGCGATCAGATAATAGGCGTAGGCGGCATCCTTGTTGCCCGGGTGCAGCGACAGGAAGCGCTGCGAAGACAGGATCGCCTGCTGGTAGTCGCGCGCCAGATAATAGGAAAAACCGCTCATCAACTGAGCGCGGCGCGCCCAGGTCGAATAAGGATGCTGGCGCTCGACCTCGTCGAAGATCAGCGCCGCCTGCTTGTACCGCCCCTTGTCGAGCGTATCCTTGCCGAAGTTGTAGAGCGTCTCGACATCGCGCGCGATATAGCTGCGGTCGGAGACGTTCGGGCCCTTTCTCCCGGCACAGGCGGCAAGCGCCAGGCTCGCGGCGACGAGAAGCAGAAGGGTACGTCCGGTACGGGGCGAAGCTGTCATGCGGCACTCCTTAACCGGTCGCGAACGGTGCGCCAAGCGCTGATGGGTTGGCATGCGCAGGATACTGACGCTATCAGCATGTCGCTGTGCTGAACGTCCTGACTTTCTCTTCGCTGTACCCCAACGCCGTGCAGACGAATTTCGGCGGTTTCGTCGAGCGCCAGACCGTGCGGCTGGCCGCGCGCGGCGATGTCGATCTCAAGGTTCTGGCGCCCGTCGGCATGTTCCTGCCGATCGGTCCCTATGCGGCGCTGACCCGCGTTCCGGCCCGGGGCGAACAGGGCGGCGTAGAGGTGTTCTGGCCGCGTTTCCCGCTGCTCCCCGCGATCGGATGGCGCTTCAACCCCGCGCTCGCCTACCGCGCGGCGCGCCGCGTTCTGCACACTCTCATCGCAGACGGGTTCCGGCCCGATGTGATCGACTGCGAATTTTTCTGGCCCGACGGCCCCGCCGCCGTGCGGCTGGGCCGTGCCTTCGGGATCCCGGTGTCGATCAAGGCGCGCGGGTCGGATATCCGCCTCTGGGGCGCGAAGCCTGCCGCCCGGCGGATGATGGTGGAGGCCGCGCGCGCTGCCGACGGCCTGCTCGCGGTTTCCGAATCGCTGAAGGCCGACATGGCCGCGATGGGGATTCCGCCCGAAAAGATTCGCGTCCACCGCACGGGCATCGAGCTTGATCGTTTCCGCCCCGTCGAGCGCACGCCCGCGAAGGCCGCGCTCGGCGTTTCAGGGCCGCTGCTGCTCGCCGTCGGCAATCTTGTCGCGCTCAAGCGTTTCGATCTCGTCATCGGCGCGGCGGAAGCCTTGCCCGAAACCACGCTGCTCATTGCCGGAGAGGGCCGCGAGCGGCGGAAGCTCGAAGCGATGATCGCCGAGCGCGGCCTTTCGCAGCGGGTGAAGCTGCTCGGCGGCGTGCATCATACCGACATGCCCGCTCTGATGGCTGCGGCGGACGTTTTCGTCCACGCCGCGTCGAGCGAAGGCCTCGCGAACGTCTGGGTCGAAGCGCTGGCGAGCGGCACCCCCGTCGTCACCGCGAACGTCGGCGCCGCCGCCGAGGTTATCGACCGCCCCGAGGCCGGAACGCTGATCGAAGATGCGCGCGCCCCCGTGTTCGCCGAGGCGATCCGCGCGCTGCTCGCAGCGCCGCCCGCGCCGGACGCCGTGCGCGCGTCGGCGCTGCGCTTCGACTGGCAGACCAATACCGATACGCTCCACGCGCACCTGCTCGGCCTCGTGTCAGGCGCCGAGTCCAAGAAGTAGCGCGCCCACAAGGCGGCCTTCGCCTGCAAGCACGTTATAGGTCCGCGCGGCATGCTGCGAGGTCATCACGTCAACCCCCGCCCCCTTCGCGGCGAGCGCATCGAGCAGCACCTGATCGGGCCAGCGCAGAGCTGCGCCCGTGCCCACGAGCAGAATCTCCCGCGCCGGATCGAGTGCGAGCAGCGGCCCGAAAGCATCGAGGTCGAGCGTATCGCCCGCGTCCTGAACGCCGCCCGGCCAGATCAGAATGCTTGCGGCGCGCGCTTCCCCGGCGACGACAAACCTGCCGCCCCGGATCGCGTCTATGCGGTGGACGCCGCGCGGTCCGGTCTGCAGTTCCAGCGCCACCGGCTAATGGTCCGCCGCTCAGCCGTTGCCTGTGCGTTCGGCGCCCGCTGCGGCGTTGGCGACTTCCGGTGCCACGAATGTATTGGGGCTGACCCCCATCCAAAGCAGCAATGGCCCGGCGATGTAGATCGACGAGAACGTCCCGATGAAGATGCCGAGCAACATCGCCACGCTGAACCCGAACAGCACGTCGCCGCCCCAGATTACCAGCGCGCCGAGCGCCAGAATCATCGTCACGGAGGTCATCGTCGTGCGGGCCAGCATTTCGTTGATCGACAGGTCGAGCAGAGGAACAATGTCCATCTTGCGGTATTTCCGCAGATTTTCGCGAATCCGGTCATAGTTCACAATCGTGTCGTTCAGCGAATACCCGATGATCGTCAGAATGGCTGCGACGGTGTTCAGGTTGAACTCGAGCTGCGTCCAGGCGAAAAAGCCGATCGTCAGGAACACGTCGTGGATAAGCGAGACCAGCCCCCCCACGCCGAACTGCCATTCGAACCGGAACCAGATATAGGCCGCGACGGCGAGCATCGCGAGACCTGCGGCCAGCGTGCCGTCGCGCACGAGTTCGCCGGAAACCTTGCCCGAAACCGTTTCCACGCGGCGGAAGTTCGCATCCGGGTAATCGCCTGAAATCGACTGCTGCACGCTGGTCACGACCCGCTGCACGGCCTCATCGTCCTCGCCCTCGGGCAGCGGCAGACGGATCGAAACGATCTCGGGGGCGCCGAACTCCTGAATGCTGCCCTCCCCGATGCCGAGGCTGTTCACCTTCCCGCGCAGATCATCGAGATCGGCGGGCTGCTCGAAGCCCACCTCGATCATCAGCCCCCCGGCGAAATCGACGCCGAAATTGAGGCCTTTGGCGAAGAACACCCCCACCGAGGCGACCAGCAGCGCGGCGGAGATGCCGACCGCCCAGAACCGCCATTTCATGAACGGCAGGTTCGTATTGTCCGGAATCATCTTGAACAGGCGCATGAGAGACTCCGTCAGATCGTGATCGAGGCAGGCCGGGCGCGGCGCAGCCACAGCACGACCATCAGGCGCGTGACCGTCACCGCCGTGAACACCGACGTTATGATGCCGATCGTGAGAACCACCGCGAAGCCCTTGATCGGGCCGGAACCGAGCCACATCATGATGACCGCCGCGATCACGTTGGTGATGTTGGCGTCCCAGATCGTGCCGCTCGCCATCTTGTAGCCGTTCTCGATCGCCTGGCGGACACGCACGCCCTTTCGAAGCTCCTCGCGGATACGTTCGTTGATGAGCACGTTCGCGTCGACCGTCGCGCCGATCGTCAGCACGAAGCCGGCGATGCCCGGCAGCGTCAGCGTCGCGCCCATAAGCGACATCACGGCGATGATGAGGAACACGTTCAGCACCAGCGCGATATTCGCGTAGAAGCCGAAACGGCCGTAGGTGATGAGCATGAAGCCGACCACCGCGGCAACCGCGATGATGGATGCGATGGTTCCCGAGCGGATCGAATCAGCGCCGAGATCCGGCCCGACCGTACGCTCCTCGACCACCTTCAGTTCCACCGGCAGCTTGCCCGATCTCAGCAGGATCGCGAGTTCATTTGAACTTTCCGCGTTGAAACTGCCGGAAATGACGCCCGAACCGCCGAGGATCGGCTCGTTGATGTTCGGCGCGCTGATGACCCGGTTGTCGAGCACGATCGCGAAGGGTTTGCCGACATTTTCCTGCGTGACGCGCGCAAAACGGCGCGAGCCGGTGCTGTCGAAGCGGAAGCTGACCACCCATTGGCCCTGCTGCAGCGTCTGCTGCGCGTCGATCAGCTGGTCGCCGGTTATGATCGCGCGGCGCTTCACCGCGATCGGCTGGCCCGTGTCCGACATCGGAAGTATCTGGCTGCCTGCGGGCGCGCGGCCCGCCGCGATGTCCGAGGGGTCGGCATCGAAATCGACGAGCTTGAACTCCAGCTGCGCGGTCTTGCCGAGCAGTTCCTTCAGCGCCGAAGGATCCTGAAGGCCCGGCACCTGCACCACGATTCGCTCGGCGCCCTGCCGGATGATCGTGGGTTCGCGCGTGCCGAGTTCGTCGATGCGGCGGCGAATCACCTCGACGGCCTGCGTCATCGCGCTGTTCATCGCCTGCACGCGCCCGGCCGAAGTTTGCGTCAGCACGATCCGGTTGCCGTCCGCCACCTCGACATTGAAACTGCGCTGCCCGGTCACCCCGATCGGCAGCGAAAGATTGCGCAGCAAATCGACCGCGCGGTCTACTTCATCAACATTGCGGACAAGAAAACTGACCCGCCCGCCCCGATTGCTGACATCGCCGACCGTGATCGCGCCGCCTTCGGCACGCCGCAGTTCGGAAAGCGCGTCATCCTCCATCTTGTCGAGATTGGCGCGCGCCAGCGTGTCGGCGTTCGCCTCCAGCAGGATGTGACTCCCGCCGCGAAGATCAAGGCCCAGGTTCATCCGGGCGGAGGGCGCCCAGTCGGGCCAGGCATCCACCTGCTTTTCGGAAAAGAAATTCGGCAACGAGAAGATCACGCCCGCAACGAGCACGGCGATGATCGACCAGATCTTCACCTTGGAAAATTCAAGCATGGCGCGGTTTCAACCTTCAGGCGGCCGTGTCGTTGGCAGGCTTGCCGGCTCCGACGGTGCGCACCTCCGACAGCGTCGATTTGACCACCCGCACCTTCGTGGAGGGTGCAAGCTCGACCTCGACCTCATCGTCGGTCACTTTCGCGACCTTGCCGATCAGGCCGCCCGCGGTCACGACCGTGTCGCCCTTCTTGACGTTCGCGACCATTTCGCGGTGCTGCTTGAGCCTGCGCTGTTGCGGACGGATGAGCAGGAAGTAGAAGATCGGGATGATGAGCAGGAACGGCATGATGGCGTTAAGGAAAGCAGCACTGCCTCCCGGCGCCGCTCCCGCGGCTTGCGCATAGGCTGGAGAAATGAGCATTGAGACCCTTGCTTTCAAAAGCGTGTGGCTGCGATTTGGCGCGCGACTATACAAATGCAACAGCGAGACGCAATGAAAACGCCTGAATCTCCTGAAATCAACCTTCTGGCACGTATCGCCGATGCGATGGAACGGCTCGCACCGGCCGCGACACCGCTCACCGCTGCCTCGGACGCGCCGGCCTTCGCGTGGGACCACGGCGCGCTGAGGCCGGTCTCCGCGCTCCGCGCGCAGCCGCTGGACCGTTATGTCGGCATAGACGCGCAGCGCGACGCGCTGCTCCGTAACACCGAGCGACTGGCCAGGCGTCTGCCCGCGCACGATATCCTGCTCTGGGGCTCGCGCGGCATGGGCAAGAGCAGCCTCGTGAAATCGGCCGTCGCGCATCTGCAGGCGGCGGGCGAATCGATCGCCCTCGTCGAGATCGAGCGCGACGATATCGCGGACGTGTCGCTGCTGCTCCGCCGACTTTCAGGGCTGGACCGCGCTTTTGTGCTGTTCTGCGACGATCTCAGCTTCGATACCGACGAGCGTCAGTACCGGCGTCTGCGCTCGGTTCTGGAAGGCGGCATCGAGGCGCGGCCCGACAATTGCCGCTTCTACGTCACCTCCAACCGCCGCCACATCGTGCCGCGCGAGATGCGCGAGAACGAGCTGGCGAACAGCATAAATGCCCGCGATGTGCTTGATGACCGCCTCGCCCTCGCGGACCGTTTCGGCCTCTCGCTGGGCTTCCATGCCTGCGACCAGACCACTTATCTCGCGATGGTCGAGGCCTATGGCCGCGCATACGGCCTCAGCATCGATTCGCACGCCGCCGTCACCTGGGCGACCGGACGCGGCAGCCGATCGGGCCGTGTCGCGTGGCAGTATGTGCAGGAGGTCGCCGGTGCTGCCGGCGTTCGCCTGTCCTGAACCTCCCCTTCGATCCCGCAATCGTCAGCTCGACGATTCTCGTTCTCTCGCTGGTGCTGTTCATCAGCGAGAAGGTACGGCACGACCTTGTCGCCGTTATCGCGCTCCTGGCCGCGCTCGTGTTCGGCGTTGTCAGCCCCACGGCCGCGCTTGCAGGCTTTTCCGATCCCGCCGTGATCGCGGTTGCGGCCGTTCTTGTGGTCGGACGCGCGGTCGAACTGAGCGGCGTCGCGGCAGCGTTCACGCGCCGGGTTATTCCCGGCCAGGCGCCTTTCGCCGTGCGGCTGGTGATCGTGATGGTGGTGGGTGCCGTGCTTTCGGCCTTCATGAACAACATCGCCGCCCTCGTCATCACCATGCCGATCGCGGCGCAGGTCGCCATCGATTCGCGGCGATCCCCTTCCGCCGCGCTGATGCCGCTTGCCTTCGCCACCATCCTCGGCGGCATGACGACCCTCATCGGCACGCCTGCGAATCTCATCCTGTCGTCGATTCGTCAGAACGCGCTCGGCGAGCCGTTCAGCTTCTTCCAGATGACCCCGGTGGCAAGCTGCGTGGCGGCGGCGGGCCTGCTCTACATGGCCGTCATCGGCTGGCGCCTGCTGCCCGAATCGCGCGCGCCGGTCAGGGCGTTTGCGAATCCGTGGCGGATATTCGAACTCGATGTGCCCACGGAAACCGACGAAGCGGAACTGCGCGTGGCACTCCGCAAGGCGGGCAGCCGCCTGCTTGCCAGTTTCGACAGCGTCTTCCAGGCGATCGGCGGCGATCGGCGACGCATCCTCGTCCTCAGCCGCAAGGATCCCTGGGAACTGTCGGAGGCGACCGGCACCTACCCGATCGTGGCGCGTAATCCTGCTCCCGATGCCACGACCGTCCGGGCCGCGGTCGCCCACGGCTCTTCCTCATCGGGCAGCGGCACGACGCGGTAACATGGCGGAGCGGGCAGCAGCTCCGCGTCGTCGCTGCCGGCCCGCGCGCCGCCCAGGAGCGGCTTCCGCTCTCGGAAATGGAGATTCAGCCCGGCGACCAGCTCTTCATTCACGGCCCGGCCGACCAGCTCGGTGCGTTCATCGCCAACGCGCGGCTTCTGGAAATCGGCAGGCTCGACACGCCGCCGGTCGAAACGAGTCGCGCCATCGCGATCATCGGGATTTTCGCGGCGGCCATCGTCGGCATCGTGGCCTTCGATCTTTCGCCCGCGATCGCATTCTTCGCCGCCGCCGTCATCCTCGCCGCAACGCGGCTTATCCCCTCCACCGAAGTATACCGGTCGATCGACTGGCCGGTTGTGGTTCTGCTCGCCGCTATGATCCCGGTAGGACAAAGCCTCGAATCGACCGGCGCGGTCGCCATCATGTCCGAACAGCTCAGCAGCTGGCTCGGCGGCACGAGCGTCTTCTTCACGTTCGTGGCGATCGGCGCTGCAACGCTGCTCCTGTCCGCGCTGCTCAACAACGTGGCGACCGCGATCATCATGGGGCCGCTCGTGTTACAGATGTCGGAATATATGGGGTTCTCGCCCGATGCCGGGCTCATCATGGTGCTGATCGCCGCGTCGTCGGACTTTCTCACGCCCATCGGACACCAGAACAACTTGCTCGTCATGGCTCCGGGCGGCTATCGTTTTTCGGATTACGCGCGGATGGGTATTGGCGTTTCCATCATCGTTATCGGCGTTGCGGCCTGGTTGTTGAGTATTGGATTTGGATAACACAACCCGCACCGGGCTGAAGTCCCGCATGAATTTTCAGCTCCCACAAGTCTCGAACTTGTGGCGGCGCCAGCGTGCCTATTGGCGGCGCAATGTGGTCCGCTCGGTCGACCACGCGGAGGTCAACGCAAAGCTGGACGGCGAGGCGCACTGGTCCGCGCGCTTCGGTTTCATGCTCATCATGTCGGCGGGCATCGCCGTGCTCGGCCTGCTGCTCTCGTCTCCGGCGGTGGTCATCGGCGCCATGCTCATATCGCCGCTCATGGGCCCGATCATGGCGCTCGGCTTCAGTCTTGCGCGTTTCAATCTCGCCGAGGCGAGGCTTGCGCTCGCAACCCTTGGAATCGGTGTTGCCGCCGCCGTCGGCTTTTGCGCCCTGGTTGTTTATCTGTCGCCGCTGCAGGCGGTAACGTCCGAAATCCTTGCGCGCACGCGGCCCAACTTCTTCGATTTGCTGGTTGCGATCTTCTCGGCGCTGGCGGGCGCTTATGCGGTCATTCGCGGACGCGGCGAAACGATCGTGGGCGTGGCCATAGCGACCGCGCTCATGCCGCCCCTCGCTGTGGTCGGCTACGGCCTTGCGACACTGAACGGCACGGTGTTCTTCGGCGCGCTCGGCCTGTTCATGACCAATCTGCTCGCAATTGCGCTGAGCGCGGCGGTGATGGCCAAGATGTACGGTTTCGGCACGGCGATGTCGGATCGCTCGACGCGCGTGCAGACCATCGGCATCCTCGGGATTTTCGCCGTGCTTTCCGTGCCGCTGCTTTTCTCGCTGCACCAGATCGCACGGGAAGCCCTCGCGAGTCGGCTCACCCGCGAGATGATCGTCTCCTATTTCGGTTCCGAAGCGCGCGTGTCGCAACTTGAAATGGATTTCTCCGCCGAGCCCATCGTGGCCCGCGCCACCGTCCAGACACCGCAGCGCCGTTATGATGCCGATCAGCAGATCAGCGCGCGTCTGCGTGCGCGGCTCGATGAACCCATCGCGATCAATCTCTCGCAAATCCTTGTCGACAGCGATGCGACTCTGAAGGAACGCGAACAGCGCGAACTTGAAACCGCGAAACGCGCGCAGGGCGAATCGCTCCGCAAGGCGACAGAGGCCGACGCGCAGCAGGTCGCGGCCGAACTCGCCATCCTCGGTGCGCAGTCTCCGTCGGCGGTGAATGTCGATCTTGCGCGCCGCTTCGCCTCGATGACCGCGGAGTCGATGCCCGGTATCCGCCTTCCCGCCTGGCGTGCGCTGGAAGTGCGCGTCGCGGTGCGCCATCCGGGGTGGACCGTGATGGTGATCCCGCCGGTCGGCCAGATCCCGCTTATTCCTTTCGAAGACGGCGCTGCGGTGCTGACTCCCAAGGGGGTCGAAGCCGTGGTGGATGCGGTATGGGCGCTCAAGCGCTGGGGCATCACCACCGTCCTCGTCAACGGCCGCGTCGCAAGCGGCGAGGCCGACAGTGGCGATGAGCGCGAAAAGCTCGCGCAAGCCCGCGCCGCAGCCGTCACGGCGGCGCTAAAGGAACGCGGTATCGAGGTCGCGCCGCGAAGCGCCACCTCCGGTACGGTCCAGAGCGCGGCGGAAGACGAATATGGCCGCAGCGTGCTGCGTTCTGTCGAACTTGTTCCGGACACCCTCGCCGAACCGCCCAGCGCCGCACGTTAAGAGGGGTCAGGTGAAAAGGGGGAGACCGCGCGGCCTCCCCCCTCTCCTCGTGTCAGCCCTGCACCTTGCGGCGGCGAACAGCCGCAATGCCTGCAAGACCCAGACCGAAGAGCGCCAGCGCCGCCGGTTCCGGCACCTCCGCAGACGCGATATCGAAGCTGAAGTTGTCGTAGCTTACGCCCAGCGGATCGTCGGACCGAAGAATGATGCTGCTTATCGGACCGAAAGCCGAAAAGTTCTGCAGATTTTCATGAATCTGCGTCGCGAACAGGTCGATCATCGTGCTGCCGCCGGCGGCGAGGAAAATTTCCGCCGTCGCGACGCGCGTGCTGGTGTCGTTGACACCCCAGATCTCGAACGCAAGATTCTCCACGGCGCTGTCGAACATCACCGTCAGGTCGGCGATGCAGCCCCAGGGGTTGTCGTTCGGACAGATACGTCCGTTTCCGCCCGACGCCTGGATCACGGAAATCGTGCCCGTCGATGCAGTGAACGTGGTGTTCTCGTAAGAGAGCGAAGAATGCACGGATCCGTCGGCGAGATCGTTGAAGTCGATCGTGACGGCAGCGGCGGGAGAAGCCGCAAGCGCGATCAATGCCGCGCCCGCGAGTGAGAGAGTTTTCATGTCCTGACCTCATTGTTTGGGGTGCCGCGTTCATCGCTGGCCAAGGTGACGAGGGAATGAAAAATTAACCACGTTTTCGAGACAGGTCGTCCGCACTACAGTATCAGTCGCCGATGCGAGCAAATCGCTGGATTTTCAGTTCCGATCCGTTCACGAGTATCCTGAGCACGACTCGAAAGGGGCAGAAGTGAAGTTTATGCGATCGGCGATGGTGATCTTGCTGGCGGTTGCCGCCTGCGGGGAAAAACCGGCGACGCCTGCCGCTGAAACCCCCGTGCCGATTCGCGTGGCCGAGGTTGTCTCGGCGGACGCGGCGAATACGTTTCGTGCAGCGGGAACGGTGCGGCTGCGGCGGGAAATCGATCTCGGCTTCACGACCCCGGGCCGCGTCGCATCCATCGCCGTGGAGGAAGGCGCCCGCGTCCGTCGCGGGCAGCTTCTCGCCTCGCTCGACGCCACGATGGTGGCGGCCGATCTCAGCGCCGCGTCGGCGGAACGCACCCGCGCCGCTGCCGACCTGTCCCGCGCGAAGGAGCTCTTCGCCAAGGGGTGGGTGACGCGGGCGCGGCTTGAAAGCGCCGAGGCCGCCTATCGCGCCGCCGCCGCGACGACCTCTTCGGCCCGTTTCGCGGCGAACACCGCGCGCATTGTCGCCCCTGCCGATGGCGTGATCCTGCGCCGCTTCGCAGAGGTGAACCAGGTGGTCGACGCCGGAACGCCGGTCCTTGCCTTTGGCGATGGCCGCGACGGTTTCGTGCTTCGCGTTCCCGTTTCCGATGTGCAGGCTTCGGGCATCGTTCAGACCGGCAGTGTGCCCATCGACATCGCTGCGCTCGGTCCGGCGCCTGTCGCCGCGCGAATCATCGAGGTTGCCGGGCGTGCCGACGACCGCACGGGCACCTTCGCTGTCGAGCTTGCGCTGCCGCCGGATCCCGCGCTGCGATCCGGCCAGATCGGTCATGCCGTACTCGCGGTTCGCAGCAACGGCGGCCGGGAAAGCATGCTCGTGCCGAGCAGCGCCGTGTTCGCGGCGCGCGCGGGCGAAGCCTTCGTCTATGTGCTCGATGAAGCGGGCACGCGCGTGAAGGCGCGTCAGATCGTCACCGGTGCTGCCGGCGACAATGGTATCGCCGTGCTCAGTGGTCTCAAGGCCGGAGAGCGCGTTGCCGTCACCGGAATCAGCCGGCTCAGCGAAGGCAGTCTCGTCACGCCAACGCCCGTGCCCAAGGCATGAACCTGCCCGCCTTCGCCGTCGGCCGCTGGCAGTTGACGCTCATTCTCTTCTCGCTGCTCGCCGCGCTCGGCATCTATGCCTTCCTCACCATCCCCCGCGCCGTCGATCCGCACCTGCCGATCCCCGTGGTGCTCGTCGTCGCCTCGCAGCCCGGCGCGGATGCGCAGGACATGGAGGAGACTGTCGCCAAGCCTATCGAGGAGGTGATCCAGGGCCTCGACGGGGTCATCTACGTCGAATCGACATCGAAGGACGGCTCGGCGGTCGTCACGGCCGAGTTCGCGTGGGGCGGCGATCCTGAACACCATTTCGACGAGGTCGTCCGCGAGGTCGGCGCGATCCGCGACCGCCTGCCTTCGAGCATCGCCAGCCTCGAATATCTGAAGGTGCGCACCAGCGATGCCGCCGTCGTCCAGCTCGCGCTAGTCAGCGAAACCGCATCGTGGCGCCGTATGGAAAAATACGCGACCGACCTTTCGGAGCGGCTGACCCGGGTGGACGGTGTGCGCACCACCGCGATCTACGGCCTGCCCAGCCCCGAAGTGCGCATCGCCATCGACAGCGGCCGCCTCGCCCAGCTTCACATTCCGCCCTCCGCGCTCCTGGACGCGCTTCAGCGCAGCGGCATCGATCTTCCCGCGGGGGCCGTGCATTCGGGTGAGCAGCGGCTCAATCTCGATGCCGGTGGCGCATACCGCGATCTTGCCGAAATCCGCGCGATTCCGATCCGTGCGGAAGACGGCACGCTGGTCCGCGTCGGCGATGTCGCGGACGTGGCCTGGTCGACTGCGGAACACACGCACATCACGCGCTTCAACGGCAAGCGCGCCGTGTTCGTCACGGCGATGCAGAAGGAAAACGGCAACGTCCTGGCGCTGCGGAAGCTGCTGGAAACATCGCTTGCGGATGCGCGCAAACAGCTTCCGCCCGACGTGAAGCTCGAACTCGGGTTCGATCAGTCGCGCGACATCCGCAACCGGCTCGATACGCTGGCGCGCGATTTCGCCATCGCGCTCGGCCTCGTGCTCATCACGCTGCTGCCGCTCGGGCCACGCGCCTCGATGATCGTGATGATCTCGATTCCGCTCAGCCTCGCGACGGGCGTGCTGCTGCTCTACGTGTTCGATTTCTCGCTGAACCAGCTCTCCGTTTCCGGCTTCATCCTCGCGCTCGGCCTCATCGTCGATGATTCGATCGTCGTGACGGAGAATATCTCGCGGCATCTTCGCATGGGCATGGATCGCACCGCCGCCGCGCTTTCAGGCACGAAGGAGATCGCCGCCGCCGTGTTCGGATCGACCGGCGTTCTGCTCTTCGCCTTCCTGCCGCTCGTGTTTCTTCCCGGCGGTGCGGGCGAGTTCACGCGGTCGCTGCCGCTTGCCGTCATCTATACGGTCGCGGCCTCGCTCGTCGTGTCACTCACGATCATCCCGTTTCTCGCGAGCCGCGTGCTGCGCCGCGACGACGACCCCGAAGGCAATCCGATCCTCAAGGCGCTGACGCGCGGCATTCACCGTCTGTACGCGCCTGTGCTCCACTACGCGCTCGAAAAGCCGGGCCGCACGCTGGCGGTTTCGATGGCGCTTTGCATCGGTGCGCTGGGGCTTATCCCGATCGCGGGCTGGCAGCTGTTTCCGGCATCGGATGCGCCGTATTTCATGGTCGAGGTCGAAGCGCCCGAAGGCACCAGCGTCGCGGCGACCGATCGCATCATCCGCAGGATCTCGGCCGAAATCGCCAAGGAAGACAGCGTCACCGCCTATATGGAGAACGTGGGCGCGGGCAATCCTCAGGTCTATTACAACGTCCGTTCGCTGACCGAGGAATCGCGCAAAGGGGCGGTTTTCGTGGTGCTCGACAAATGGACCGCGCGCGATGGCGATGCCATGCTCGATCGCCTGCGCGCGAAATTCACCGACGACCCCGACGCGCGCATCACCGTGCGCAAGTTCGAAAACGGCCCGCCGATCGACGCCCCCATCGCGATCCGCATCAGCGGGCCCGATAACAGCGTGCTCAAGATGATCGCGGGCGAGGTCACGAAAATCGTCCGCGCCACCCCCGGCACGCGCGATATCGACAACCCGCTCGCCGTCGATCGTGTCGATCTCGATCTCGGCCTTGATGTCGATAAGGCCGCGCTGCTCGGCGTCGCGCCCGGGGAGCCGCGCCGCGCGCTGCGCCTTGCGATCGCGGGCGAGCGCGCCGCGAGCTTCCGCGATGAGGAGGGCGACTCCTATCCCGTCGTGGTCCGCCTGCCGATGGAAGATCGCCAGCCCGTTTCGGCGCTGCAATCCGTCTACGTCGCGTCCGCGAACGGCGGCGCGATACCGCTTGCCGAGATCGCCGAACCGCAACTCAAGAGCGTACCCCCGCGCATCGATCGTTTTCAGCTGGAGCGCAATGTCGCCGTCACGGCATGGACCCAGGCCGGCTTCCTCACGTCGCGCGTCAACAAGGATGTCGTCGAGCGTCTGCAGACGCTCACCCTGCCCCAGGGCTATGCCCTCGGCGTCGGCGGCGAGGCGGAGGCAAGCGCCGAGAGCTTCGACGGAATCGGCAGCATTCTGCTGCTCGCGGTCTTCAGCATCGCTGCGGTTCTCGTCGCGGAATTCGGCCGCTTCCGCGAGGTCGCCGTCGTCGCCGGGGTCATTCCGCTCGGCATGTTCGGCGGCATCATCGCGCTGCTCCTCACCGGCTATCCGATGAGCTACATGGGCATCATCGGCTTCGTCGCGCTGATCGGTATCGAGATCAAGAATTCGATCCTGCTCGTCGATTTCACCACGCAGCTTCGCGAGCGCGGGCTCGGCCTGCGCGAGGCGATCGAGCAGGCCGGCGAGATCCGTTTCCTGCCGGTGCTGCTCACCTCGGTAACGGCGATCGGCGGGCTGTTGCCGCTCGCGCTCGGCGGTTCGGCGCTCTATTCGCCGCTCGCGTGGGTGATTATCGGCGGGCTGATCTCATCGACGCTGCTCAGCCGTATCGTCACGCCGGTCATGTACCTGCTGATCGTCAGGCGCCGGGAAGATGAAGGCGTGCCTGCGGTCAGCTCTTCAGCCGGTAGCCCGTCCTGAAGATCCACCAGACGACGGCGAGGCAGAGCGCCAGGAAGCCGAACATCGCCGCAAGGCTCAGTTCGATGCCGACGTCGCCCTCCCCGAAGAAGCTCCAGCGAAACCCGCTCATCAGATAGACGATCGGGTTGAAGAGCGTCGCCGTGCGCCATGCGGCGGGCAGCATGTCGATCGAATAAAAGGCCCCGCCCAGGAATGTGAGCGGCATCACCACGAGCAGCGGAATGATTTGAAGCTGCTCGAAGTTTTTCGCCCAGATGCCGATGATGAAGCCGAACAGGCAGAACGTCACCGCCAGCAGCATCATGAACAGGATCATCCAGACCGGGTGCATGATATCGATATCAACGAACAGGTTCGCCGTCGCCAATATCACGAACCCCAGGATCACCGATTTCGTCGCCGCCGCCCCCACATAAGCAAGCACGATCTCGAATGCGGAGATCGGCGCGGACAGCAGTTCATAGATCGTTCCCGCCCACTTGGGCATGTAGATCCCGAACGAGGCGTTGGAGATGCTTTCGGTCAGCATCGTCAGGAGCATCAGTCCCGGCACGATGAACGCAGCGTAAGGCACCGTGCCCACCTCCTGCATCCGCGAACCGATCGCCGATCCGAACACGATGAAGTAAAGCGTCGTCGTGATGACGGGGGTGATAAGGCTCGTCCAGATCGTCCGGCAGAATCGCGCCAGCTCGAACTTGTAGATCGCCCACACGGCATGGCGGTTGAAGATCACGACACCGCCTCCTGCCGGTCACTGACCAGGCCCACGAAAATATCCTCCAGCGAGCTTTGCTGCGTATTCAGATCCTTGAAGGCGAGGCCGATGTCGCTCATCCGCCGGAGCAGCGAGGGCACGCCCGTGCGCTCGGCATTCGCATCGAATTCGTAAGCGATCTCGTTTCCGTCCGCCTTCAGCGTCAGGTTCCATTCGCCGAGTTCGGGCGGCAGCACCGCGAGCGGTTCGGCGAGGTTCAGCGTCAGCGTCTTGCGACCGAGCTTCTTCATCAGCACCGCGGTCTCCTCGACGAGGATAAGCGCGCCCTTGTTGATCACGCCGACGCGGTCGGCCATCTCCTCGGCTTCCTCGATATAGTGGGTCGTCAGGATGATGGTGACGCCGCGTTCACGAAGTCCGCGCACCAGGCTCCACATGTCGCGGCGCAGCTCGACATCGACGCCAGCGGTGGGCTCGTCGAGAAACAGGATTTCCGGCTCGTGACTAAGCGCCTTCGCGATCATCACGCGGCGTTTCATTCCGCCCGAAAGCTCCATGATCTTCGAACTGCGTTTTTCCCACAGCGAAAGGTCTTTCAGGATTCGTTCGATCAGCGCGGGGTCCGGCGCCCGCCCGAACATGCCCCGGCTCAGGCTTACCGTGGCGAGCACCGTTTCAAAGGCGTCGGTGTGAAGTTCCTGGGGCACCAGCCCGATCTTCATGCGCGCGGCGCGGTAGTCGCGCCGGATATCGTGCCCGTCGGCGATCACCGTTCCCGTCGTCGGGGTCACGATTCCGCAAACGATCGAGATCAGCGTCGTCTTGCCCGCGCCGTTCGGCCCGAGCAGCGCGAAAATCTCGCCCTTGCGGATTTCAAGATCGACGGACTTCAGCGCGGTAAAGCCGCCGGCGTAGGTTTTGGAAAGGCCGGAAATGGAAAGCACGGTCATGCGCGGTGTTTATACAGTTTTGCGGGAACGCAAAACCGTCAGCGCTCATGCGCCGAGCAGTGTGGAAGCCTTGGGAAGAAAAACGGCATCAATCGTCGAAAGTCGGCCCCTGCGTCCGAACTGCAGCATGTCTGTAATGTCGAACAGCTTGAAGCCGTAGCCGTCCAGCGCCGCGATGAACGTCGCGAAATCGTACCCGCCCTCATAGCGCTCGGCCACGGAAACTTCGGCGATAAGACATTGAACGTCAGGGAAAAGGCCCGTCGCTCCCGCCAGCACCTCCAGTTCGAACCCTTCCGAATCGATCTTGAGCAGAAACGGCTTCGGCCAGGCGGCCCGGTCGAGCGAGTCGAGGCGCATGACAGGCACGGTCACGGCGCGCGTTTCTCGCGTCCAGCCGCGCCGCGCAAACTCATCGACCTGCCGCTCCGACGGTTTCGACATGGTGGAGCTGGTCGGGCGCGGTACATTCAGGTTCAGCGTCATTTCAGATGCCGCGCGCCCCGCCGCAACGAAATGAACCTCCCCCTTCCTCTGCGCCATCAGTGACGCGGCGGCATCCCGAAACCCCTCGTTCGGCTCCACGAGCACGGTGTAGGCATTCGGAAATCCATCCATCAGCCACGGCGTACCGTATCCCACGCCCACATCGACGACGGTTCCGGGGTTAAGCCCTTTGGGTGCCATTGCCCGGAAGAAGGCGGGGGCTCTCCGCAAAGGATGCTGAACATCCTTCAGCTCATATTCGCGTCGGCGCAGCGTGTCCGTGAAGGCCCGTTTCAGAAACGACTTCATTGCGGCATGTCCAATAGCCCAGGTTCCGACAGTACCACCGACCACCGGAGCCGCAAAGCGAAGAGCGGCCTACCGGGCCAGCGTCGCGATCAGCGTCCTGTAGTGATCGAGCGCCGGGCTGATGGCATCCGCCGGCACGCGCTCGTTCAGACCATGGGCGAACTCGTCTTCAGGCTTCATGAACAGGCCGGAAACGCCGTAGCTCGGGATGCCGGACGCACGGAAAAACAGGCTGTCCGTCGTGCCCGCCGACATGCTCGGAATGATCGAAAGCCCCTTTGCGCGCCCATCGACCGCCTTGCGGAGCGCGGCGTCCAGCTCGGGGAGCAGCGGCGAGGTGGAGCTTTGCGGAAACGGCTCGGGCAGCGTCACCACCACCTTTGCGCCCGCAAGCTGCTGGAGCCGCTCGCGTACCGCCTCGGGCGCCGTGCCGGGGAAGATGCGGCAGTTGATGTTGGCGACCGCGCGCTGCGGCAGCGCGTTTTCGGCATGGCCACCGCTCACCATCGTCGGCACGCAGGTCGTGCGCGTCTGGCCGATATGCTCGGGATACTTTGCAAGGATATCGGCTGCAGCCGTATCGGCCGGGTCGGCGCCGAACCGCGCCATCGCCTCACCCGCCTCGCCCGGCGTCCGCTTTGCCGAAGCCGCGAAGTAGGCCCGCGTCGTCTCGCTGGTTTCGGGCGGGAACGGCGCGTCGGCGATCCGCTTCAGCGCGGCGCCAAGCTCCAGAATCGCATTCTCGGCACGCGGGGCGCTCGAATGGCCGCCGGGGTCGGTCACTGTCAGCTTGTAATCGGCGTAGGTCTTCTCCGCCGTCTGCATCGTATAATAAAGCGGCTTTCCGTCGGCACCGAGCGTTCCGCCCCCGCCGTCCCCGTTCAGCACCATCGCCGCGTCCTTGTAGCGCGGCGCGATCGCCGCCACGGTCTTCTGCGCGGTTTCTTCGTCGCCCGTCAGAAACAGCACGATGTCGCGGGAGGGTTTGAAGCCTTCGCGTTTCAGGCTCATCAAGGTCTGCACGATCATCACGACGTCGAATTTGTTGTCGCTGGTGCCGCGCCCGAAAAGATAGCCGCCGTCTTCCGCCATCACGAACGGATCGCGTTCCCAGTCCTCGCGCTTCGCCTCGACCACATCCATGTGCGCGTTGAGCACGATCGGCTTCTTCTTGCCCGTGCCCTTCCACGTCAGGATCAGCGAGGCGGTCTCGCCGAGCGGTTCGATGCTGATTTCGCTGTCCTTGAAACCTGCGGTCTTCAGCTCGTCCGCGAGATACGCCGCATAGGCGGGCACCTGCCCGCGCCCGGCGACAGTCGCGAACGCAACCGAGCGTCCGAGCATGGCTTTGGCGGATTCGACCTGTGCCGGCGCGGCGGCAAGGGCGGTTGTGGACCATATCAGGCCCGCGAGCACGAACGGGGTTGCGATTTTCAGCATCAAGAGTCTCCCACCTGTTTTACAGGTGTAAGAACTCCTGGCGTCAGTCGGCAAGCACTTTCAGCGGATCACCGACGAGCGTGTTCAACCATTTGTCGGCGATGCGCGAAGCCTCTTCGGGCGTGAAGCTCGATGCGTCGAGACAAAGCTCGAGCCAAAGCCCGTCGACGAGCGCCGTTACACCCACAGCGGTGAGCCGAACGTCCACGTCGCTTGTGCCGGGCCCCAGGATCCGCGCGATCATTCGTTCGACCGGCCGCCGGTGGCTTGCATAGTTTTCGGTGTGCAGTTCGCGGATGCGCGCGTCGCTCTTGATGAGGCTCCAGAACGCAAGCCAGGTCGCCAGAAGGTCAGGGTCGGCGATAGGCGGTTCGAAACTCGCCATCACGAACGCGCGCAGCTGTTCGCGCGGGTCCGGTCCCGCATTGTCGGCAGCCGCGATCATGGTCGCCACAAGACGGTCGCCAACGTCGGCGTAGGTTTCGGCGATCAGTTCATCGATGCCCGCGAAATAGTGGCGCAGCAGCCCGGCGGAAACGCCCGCCTCCGCGCAGATCACCCGCACCGAGGTGCCGCCGATGCCGTAACGCGCCAGGCAGTGCGCGGTCGCATCGATAAGGCTCTGACGCCGGAAATCGGGATCCAGCCGTTGAAACTGCGCGCGCGCCAACTCTACCCTCCGCAAGCTGCGAGGTTCCTATATCGCCGCGTTAAGGATTTGTCGCGCCCCCTTGTACGCTGCGCGCTGCTTTTTGACGGCGCACGAGCAGATAGACCGGAAGCCCCGCGACCAGCAGAACGAACGCCCATCCGTTCGCTTCCGCGCCCGCACCCTGGAAGGTCCAGACCGCATAAATAAGCCCGAGCGGCGTCAGCACGGCCAGCATCGGCGTCGTCGTCAGCCGCTTCTGTAGCATCAACCGAACCGCCGCTGCCGCGCACGCGAAATACAGCACCAGCGTTGCGGAGGTGGAGAGCAGCGCCATGAACGTGAACAGGCCCGACATCGTGCGCGTGTAGTTTGAAAGGACGAGCAGCGTGATGAGAATGCCGCCGATCACGATACCGCGTACCGGCGCGCCGCGTGCATTCACCTTGCCGAATAGCTGCGGGAAATCGCCTTTTTGCGCCATGCTTCGCGGATACTCGCCTGTCAGGAGAATCCAGCCGTTGAGCGCGCCGATCGCGCTCACCGCGGCGAACAGCGCGACGGCGAGCGCGGCGCCTTCTCCCCAGTATCCGGCGATCACGTCCGCGAACGGCGCGTTCGACTGCGCCACAGTCTCGGCGGGCATCAGCATGATGACAGCGGTGCAGACCACCAGGTAGATCACGCCCACGATCAGCGTCCCCGCCATCGTCGCGCGCGGGATCGTGATGTGCGGGCGGTCGACCTTGTCCTGCGGCACGCACGCGGATTCAAACCCCAGCATCGCCCATAGCGTCAGCGCTGCGGTCGCGTTGATCGCGCTCATCGAGATCGTGTCCGCCACGTAGGGCGTCGCGGGCGGCGTTCCGTCCGCGAAGACTCCGGCGGCAATAATCACGATGGCGATCAGCGGGAGCAGCTTGAGACCGAGCGTCACGATCTGGAACCGCCCCGCCGCCCCTGCCCCGCGCATGTTGAGAAGGATGATCGCCCACAGCAGCGACACGGCAAGTGCGGCAGGTGCGCCCGCCGTCGCCCCGATGCCGGGCGCAAAGGCGCTGAGGTAGCTGACCCCCGCCGTTGCCAGCGCCGCGATCGAAACCAGTATCGAAATGATGTACGACCAACTTATCATGAACGCCGGCAAATGCCCGAACGCCGCCTCGACGAACCCGTGCGGCCCGCCCGCAGTCGGCATCTCGCGCGCCAGCGAGGCGAACACATAGGCAAGGCACAGCGACCCTGCGATGGTCAGCCCCCATCCAAACACGGCGTTCCAGCCGAAGGGCGCAAGGCTTGCGGGCAGCATGTAGACGCCCGAGCCGATCATGTTGCCCATGACCAGCGCGAGCGCCATCCAGAAGCCGAGCGGACGTGCGGCGGGAGTCTTGTCGTTCATCAAAACGTCCCGCCGCGCCGGATCAGAATTTCGTACCGACCTTGAGCCCTATGGTGCGCGGCGTCGTCACGATCGTGTAGAATTTCCCGCCGATCGCCGTCTCGCCGTCCGGATCGCCGCAGGTGCTCTCGCCGCACTGGAATGTACGCGTCACCTGCCCGCGCGAGTCGAACAGGTTGCGGGCATAGAGTTCCACCGTCCAGCGGTCAGTCCGCACACCCGCGCTGATGTCGACAGTCGTGTAAGACGGCAGCGACCCGACCAGGTCGCGTTCGAAGAGACGAAGATCGCTTGTGCGCGACCCTTCATAGACGACCGCTCCCTGGAGATGCGCATCAAGCGATCCGAGCGGGAATTCGTAGCGCGCGAGCGCATTGCCCTTGAACTTGGCGGAAACAGGCAGACGGGTGCCCGAGGGAGCCAGCAACGCATTCGGTTCGTCCGGGTCTGGGCCCAGCAGCGTACAATCGAATTGGGGGTTTGAGATTTTGCAGAAGTCCTTCGTGCTCTGCGCGTCGTTGTAGCTGAAACCCGCGTTGAACGTCAGGCTGTCTGATGCGCGGAAGAAGAAGTCGCTTTCGATACCCCAGATGCGCGCATCGCCGGCGTTGCGGACCTCGGTGAGACCATTGGCGCCAAGGAACGACAGCTGGATGTTGGTCCACGTCTCGTAATAGACCGCACCGTTCCAGCGAAACGCGCCGTCCCCCCACGTCGTCTTCCAGCCAAGCTCGTAATTGTCGAGTTCGTCGGCGCCGTATGGCGGCAGCGTGCCGCGCCGGTTGACACCGCCCGGCCGGAAACCCCGAGACCATGTCGCGTAAACCAGCGCATCGTCGGTTAGCTTGTAGGTCGCATTCAGCTTGTGGATGAAGTCCGTATCCGACGTCGTCTTGTCGAGGTTGGTGCAGGGGCTGCCCTTGACGGTCGGCGGCAGCAGTTCATCGTTCGCGTCGCGGAAGCATGCCGCCACGCCGGTACCGCTGCTGAAGCCGTCGCTGTAACCGAAGAAGCCTTCGAGCGAGTTCTTGTATTTGTAAACACGAATGCCCCCCGTCAGCGACAGCTTCTCGGTAAGGTCGTAGGTGGCCTCGCCGAACGCGGCATAATCGCGATCGACGCGTAGCTGCTTGGTCAGCCAGATGTTGCTGTCCGTGCCCGGCACCGTGATCGCATCGGCGATATTGTCGATGATGTAGTTCTGTTCGATATTGTGGGCCTGGCGCTGGTAAAACACACCGCCGATGAACCGCAGCGGCCGGTCGGCCGGCGAGGCGATGCGCAGTTCGTGGCTCTGCTTGGTGAAGCGATCGGTTCCGATGATGTACTGGTTCGGGTTCACCAGATTGTCGTCATTATCGTAGAAATACGCACCGTAGCCGAACAGCGCATCATAGAAATATGAATAGTCGACGTAGTCGGATTGGCTGTTGATCTTGCGCTTCATGTAGGCGCCTGCATAGGTCAGATCCCAGCTGCCGATCTTGCCTTCGATCGTCAGCGCCGCCTGGAACCAGCGGTCGTTGAAGCGTTCCGGATTGAACTGCTGCACCTGAAGCTCGTCGAGCCCGGCTTCCTGCCCGAATGCGCCGTAGCTCTTCTGCTTCTGGCCCATCAGCGTCGGCAGCACGGTCCAGTTCTCGTTGAGATCGATCTGGAGCGCGACGCGTGCGCCGTAAGTCTCGACGTCGTTGTAATCGTCCTCGACATACGGATCGTTGTCGAAGGTTATTCCAGAGGTCGGAAACGTGAGCGAGCCGGGAATATTGTCGATATATCCACCGTCCTTGTCATACCACCCCACGACACGGAGCGCGGCATTGTCGCTGAGCGGCGCGTTGACGAAGCCTTCGAGCACATAACCCTGTTCGCCGTGCGCGACCGTGTTCACCTCGGCATCGACAGCGCCGTAGAAGCCGCTCGTGTCGGGGCGGTTCGTCACGATCTTCACCGTGCCCGCCTGGCTCGACGCGCCGTAGAGCGTGCCCTGCGGACCTGCGAGTGCTTCGACACGCGCGATGTCGTAGATGTGAATGTCCAGGTTGCCCTGAATGGTCGTGATCGGCTGCTCGTCGAGATACATGCCGACCGACGGCAGGGAGGTCGAATGGTTCGCGTTCTCGCCCGAAGCGACGCCCCGGAAATAGACGTTCGACGCACCCGGCCCGAGAGACTGATACGACAGACTCGGCAGGTAGCGCGCGTAATCGTCGAAATCCTTCACCTGAAGCTGTTCGAGCTTCTGGGTGCCGAGCGCGATGACCGCGATCGGAACATCCTGCAGGTTTTCCTGCCGCTTTTGCGCCGTGATGATGATGGTGTCGCCGAGGTTTTCCTGCGCTTCCTGTGCAAGCGCCGGCCCTGTCAGCATGGTGGAACCAAGAAGGACGCCCGAAGCGACGGCAGCCCTCAACGACACATGATTTCGCAAGTGCATCATATCCCCCTTTTTCAGCATTCGCTGTCCCGGACGAGAGATTGAACGCCCCGCGAACGCTGGTCAATTCGGGTCTGACGCCTTTATTATACAGATGTCATATTGGCGCGCAGGCGTCACTTTATTGCAACAGCGCATCAACCTGCGGCACATCGGGATAGAGTGTCAGCACCGGGCCCAGGCTTTCTTTCAGGGGATCGAGCCACGGCTCGAACGGCTGCCACTGCTCCATGCCCTCGCGATTGATCGGGCGCCGCACCTGTTCGGAGCTTGCCGTCCGCACGGCGCGCTCGTTTTCGAAGAAGCGCAGGCAGGCCGGGTCGAACGGCACGCCGACATAGTCGAGCAGCCTTCGCACCTCGAATTCGGTGTTCTCGACCATGTCTTCGTAAAACACACGGTGGACCCTGCCGGGAAGCGCACCGTCGATCACCGCCATCATTGCCGCATAATCGCGGTAATAGCGGCCAAGATCGCCCAGATCGTAGCTGAAACCCTGCCCCCGTGCGAAATGCTGCTTGAAGTTCGAGAAACAGCAGCCGAGCGGATGCCGCCTGGCGTCGATGATCTTCGCGCCCGGCAGGATCAGATGAATGAAGCCCGCGTGCGCCCAGTTGTTGGGCATCTTGTCGATGAAGAGCGGCCGCTCCGTCTTCCGCTGGATGCGCGTCCGTTCGAGATACTCGGCGCCGAGTTCCGCACGTTCGTCAGCGGGAAGGTCCGCAAGGCATGCCGGATAGTCGGTCTCGTCATCACGCATCCTGCGACCGCCCAGCCTTCGCGCCATCGCGGCGATGTCGGGCAGTTCCTGCGTCCCCTCGATCATCGGGTGAGAGGAGAGTATCTGCTCGATCAGCGTCGATCCCGCGCGCGGCATGCCCAGGATGAAGATCGGATCGGGCGCCGGGCAGCCTTCGCCGCTACGCGCCACGAAGAACGCGTCATCCATCAGCGCTGCGGCATTGCGGACCAGACTGCCGATCTCGTCGGCATCGTAATCCAGCATCGCTTTGCGGAGCGCATTGCCCTTCAGATAATGGCTGAACGACAGCGCATGATCCTTCGCGTCCTCCAGCGCCTTGCCGAGCGCGAAATGCAGATGGAAGCGGTCGTCCTCACTGATACCGCCGCCTTCCAGCGCGCCCTGCATCACGGCAATGTCGGCATCCGTAAAGCGCACGGTCTTCAGGTTGGCGAGGCTCCACCACACTTCGCCAAGTCCCGGCGCATGCGCGATCGCCTTGCGATAGGCGGCGATCGAGTCCGCCTGCCGGCCCACGGTTTTCAGCACATGGCCATAGCTCATCCACACCCGCGGCTGCGCCGGATGGCGCGCCAGAACCGACTCGTAAAGCGCGATCGCCTCCTCATAACCGCCGACACGCCCGAGCGCGGCGGCTTTCAGATTGCTGTGCGCGGCATTGTCGGGATCGACTTCCAGCAGCCGGTCCAGTTCCGCCAGCGCGTCGGCGGGGCGGTTCTGCCGGTAGAGCACCGTCGCCAGGTTGGCGCGCGCCGCCACGAAGGCGGGCGCAAGCTCAAGCGCGCGGCGCAGCAGCTTTTCGGAATCGCCGTACCGCCCGAGGCGCCCGGCGATTTCCGCCATCATCCGGATCGCCGCAACATCGACGGGCTTTTCCTTCAGCCGCGTGCGAAGAATGCGCTCCGCGATCGGGATATTGTTTTCCAGAAGCGCCGTCGCCGCCTCCACCAGCAACGGATCGCGCGTCGAGGCGCGGATCGCGCTCAGTTCGGCGTCCTCGGCGGCGGCATCTTCGCCCATCCCGCGCAGGGCGGCCCCGAGCGCGCGCAGCGCATCGGCATTGTCGGGATGCGTCTTCAAAAAAGCGCGGGCACGGTCGGCTCGCTCGGCGGCGCTGGGCGTGTTGGACATGCCTGCGAACGTGCTCAGCCGCGTCCTTCCGGTCAAGCCGTCAGTCGATCGCCTTCAAAATGTCCGCGAGCCGTCCGAACATCTCGTCGATGTGCGTTTTCTCCAGGATCAGCGGCGGCGACAGCGCGATGATGTCGCCGGTCACGCGGATAAGCAGTCCGCTGTCGAAGGCGCGGTGGAAGGCTTCCATGGCGCGCTTCGTGGGCGCACCGGCGCGCGCTTCCATCTCGATTCCGGCGACAAGACCGATGTTCCGGCAGTCGATCACGTGCGGCAGGTCTTTCATCGCGTGGACGGCATCGGCCCAGTACGCCTCAAGCGTGATCGCTTTTTCGAACAGCCGTTCCTCTTCATAGATGGCAAGCGTTGCGAGCCCCGCCGCAGCGGCAAGCGGGTGGCCCGAATAGGTGTAGCCGTGGAACAGCTCGATGCCTTCGGGCGCATTCTCGACCACCGTATCGTACACATGGCGCCCAGCGGCGACCGCCCCCATCGGCACGGCGGCGTTGGTCAGGCCCTTTGCCATCGTGATGATGTCGGGCGTCACGCCGAACCGCTCCGATGCCGTGGCCTTGCCCACGCGCCCGAACGCTGTGATGACCTCGTCGAAGATCAGCAGGATGTCGTGTTTTTTGCAGAGTTCGCGCACGCGTTCGAGATAGCCGACCGGCGGCACGAGCACGCCCGTCGATCCAGCGACGGGCTCGACGATCACCGCCGCGATCGTATCCGCGCCGTGCAGCGCCACGAGCCGTTCGATATCCTCTGCAAGCTCCGCGCCGTGCGCGGGCTGGCCCCGGCTGAACGCGTTGCGGGCAAGATCGTGCGTGTGGCGCAGGTGGTCGACGCCGCCGAGCATCGTACCATACTGCCTGCGGTTGCCGACGATGCCGCCCACCGAAATGCCGCCGAAACCGACGCCGTGATAGCCGCGTTCGCGCCCGATGAAGCGCGTGCGGCTGCCCTGCCCCCGCGCCCGCTGATAGGCGAGCGCGATCTTGAGCGCCGTATCCACCGATTCAGAGCCGGAGTTCGTGAAGAAGATGCGGTCGAGTCCTTCGGGCATGATCATGCCGAGCTTCGAGGCAAGTTCGAACGCCAGAGGATGGCCGAGCTGAAAGGTCGGCCCGAAATCGAAGCGTGCCGCCGTTTCGCGGATCGCCTCGACGATCTGCGTGCGGCAGTGCCCGGCGTTCACGCACCACAGGCCTGCGGTCGCATCGAGGATGCTGCGCCCGTCCGACGACGTGTAGTGCATGCCTTCCGCCGCCGCGAGCAGACGCGGGGCCTGCTTGAAGCCCCGGTTGTTGGAAAACGGCATCCAGAAGGCTGAAAGATCATTGGGTTCGCGCATGTAGGCTCCACAGAAAACGGCGTGCCGGAATGATAGCGAACCGCCGTTTGCAACGCCAGACGGATACACGGCGGAACAGGCCATCGGAAAAACCGATACCCCCTGCTCCAGCAAATCCCACTGGCCAAGTGCTTGCCACACGCGCAGTATAAGGGCCGTACGGGGGTTAATCCGATCATGTCAGCCGAAATTTCCAACTGGATTCACGAACGCGGTATCAGCGAGGTCGAGTGCATCGTCCCCGACATGAACGGCATTCAGCGCGGCAAGGTGCTCCCTGCCGGCAAGTTTCTGAAATCGCTCACGGACCAGACGCTCCGCATTCCGGGCAGCGTCTATATCGTCACCGTCACCGGCGAATATCCGGACACCGTCAATTCCATCATACCGGATTACGACCCCGATATGGTGATGGTGCCGGACCCTGCCACGATCCGGGAAGCGCCGGGCTTCAAGACCCCGACCGCTTATGTGATCGCGGACGCGTTCACGCGCGAAGGGAAGCCTCTCGCCATCGCGCCGCGCATGATCCTGAAAAAGGTGCTGCATCTCTACGAACGGCGCGGATGGAAGCCCGTGATCGCGCCGGAACTGGAATTCTATCTCGTTTCCAAGAACCTCGATTCCGATTTTCCGCTGACGCCCCCTGTGGGCCGCTCGGGCCGTTCGGAAACCGCAAGCCAGCCCTACGGCCTCGAAGCCCTCGGCGAGTTCGAGGACATCATCGAGCACATCTACGATTTCTGCGAGAAGGCCGAACTCAACATCGATACGATGATCCACGAGTCCGGCGCTGCGCAGCTCGAGATCAATTTCGTCCACGGCGATCCGCTCGCGCTTGCCGATCAGGTGCTGCTGTTCAAGCGCATCGTTCGTCAGGTCGCGCTCGAACATGGCGTTTACGCGACGTTCCTCGCCAAGCCGATGTCGGACCAGCCCGGCAGTTCGATGCACATCCACCAGTCGCTGCTCGATGGCGATACCGGGCGCAACCTGTTCACCACGCCGCAGGGTCGCGACAGCGCGCTGTTCCGCAACTACATCGCGGGGCTCGTACGCCTGCTTCCGCAGATCACGCCGATGTTCGCGCCCAACGTCAACTCGTTCCGCCGGATGCGGCCCGATAGCGACGCGCCGATCAACGTGCAGTGGGGCAACGACAACCGCTCCTGCGGGCTGCGCATCCCCGTGTCGGACGCGAAGAACCGCCGCATCGAAAACCGTCTTCCCGGTGCGGATTCGAACCCGTATCTCGCGATCGCAGCCTCTCTCATCTGCGGCTACGTGGGGATGACGGAGCGCATGCAGCCGCCGAAGATGATGCAAGGCAGCGCCTACAACCGCGCGCGCACCCTGCCGCGCACGCTCGAAAGCGCACTCGATCGTTTCAGCCACTGCAAGGCCGTCCGCAACCATCTCGGTGAGGATTTCTTCGACGTGTTCTACGCGATCAAGGAATCCGAGTTGTTCGCCTACCAGTCGGTCATCAGTTCCTGGGAGCGCGAACACCTTCTGCTGAGGGTCTGATCTTGGCCGAACCGCACGCGCCGTCGTATTACGCCGCCACCGCCAACCCCTTCCCGGCCCAGCCGCCGCTCGCCGGCAGCACGGCCGCAGACATATGCGTCGTCGGCGGCGGCTACACCGGCCTCTCCGCCGCGCTTTCCGCCGCCGAAGCCGGCTATGCCGTCACACTCGTCGAGGCGCACCGTATCGGTTGGGGCGCTTCAGGGCGCAACGGCGGCCAGATGATCCCCGGCATGCGCTGGTCCGCGCCCGATCTCGTAGAGCGCTTCGGCCGTGAAACCGCGCAGCGCCTCTTCAGCATCGCCGCCACAGCGAGGGCGCGCGTCAATGATCGCATCACACGGCACGGCATCGCCTGCGACCTCCGCCACGGCCATTTCACCGCCGCCTGCAAGCCCGCCGATTTCGAGGCCATGCAGCGCGAACTCGAATGCCTCGATTATGTGATGGGCTACGACGCCGCGCAGATCGTGCGTCCCGACCAGACCGCCGGGATCGTTGCGGCAGAGGGCTATCACGGCGGCATCTACGACTCCGCGGGCGGCCACCTGCATCCGCTCAACTATGCCCTCGGCCTCGGCGAAGCGGCCCGCGCCGCCGGTGTCCGGCTTTATGAAGACACGCCCGCCATACGCATCACAGGCGGAGACCGCCCGAGCGTTGCCACGCCGCGCGGCAGCGTCTCGGCGCGCTACGTCGTGCTCGCCTGCGACGCCTTCATGGGAGAGGTCGATGCCGATCTCGGCCGCTACACGATGCCGGTCGCGAACTATAATATCGCAACCGTTCCGCTCGGCGAGGACCGCGCCCGCGCACTCATCCCTTCGAACGCGGCCATTTCCGAAAGCCGCTTCGTCCTCAATTATTACCGCCTGTCCGCAGACAACCGCCTGATCTTCGGCGGCGGCGAGAAGTACACGCCCCGCCCGCCGCGCGACGTCGCGGGCTTCGTGCGGCCCTATATGGAATCCGCCTTCCCGGAGCTTCAGGGCATCGGCATCGACCATGCGTGGGGCGGCCTCGTCGGCGTCACCATGAACCGGCTTCCGCACTTCGGCCGCAAGGGCAACGTCTTCTACGCGCACGGCTACTCGGGCCAGGGCGTGCTGCTCTCCACGCTTGCGGGCGAGCTCATCACCGAGGCGATGCGCGGCACTTCCGAGCGCTTCGATCTGTTCGCGTCGCTCCCGGTGAAGCCCTTCCCCGGCGGGCCGCTACTGCGTCACCCGCTCTATGTCGCCGGAATGCTCTGGTACGCGCTGAGGGACCGGCTGTGATGGCGCCAGCTCCGCAATGTATTGGGCGAATGCCTCTCAAGCCTTATGGGATAAACCTATGAACAAGCCGCCCCGCGCCTCCTACAAGATCGCCCACGTTTCGGAGGCCCGCGCCTTTTTCGAGGCGAACCCCGATATCGACGCCGTGGACATCATCTTCACGAACATGTGCGGTGTCCCGCGCGGCAAGCGCCTGCGCCGGCACGAGGTGATCGCCGTCTACGAATCCGGCCGCTTCCTGCCCGGCTCGGCCGTCGTGGTCGACATCACCGGGCGCGACACGGAGGAGACCGGCCTCGTCTGGGAGGACGGCGACGCGGATCGCTACGTGAAGCCCGTTCCCGGCACGCTCGTCCGCGCGCCATGGCTCGGCGAAACCGCCGGCCAGTTCCTCACCAGCTTCTACGAACTCGACGGGACGCCCAACGACCTCGATCCGCGCCATGTCCTGGGCGCCGTCATCGACCGGCTGGCGGCGGATGGGCTCACGCCCGTGGTCGCGGTGGAACTGGAATTCTTCCTGCTCGATATCTCGGGCGGCACGCCGCGCCCCGCAAAGGGCCTGCTGACTCCGCACCGCTCGGCTGACAATCAGGTTTACGGCCTCCGCGAACTTGAAGATTTCAAGCCGTTCTTCGATGATCTCTACGCATCGTGCGATGCCCAAAACATCCCGCTCGAATCCGCCATATCGGAATACGCCCCCGGCCAGTTCGAGCTGACGCTGCGCCACAAGCCCGATGCGCTGCGCGCGACCGACGACGCCGTCATGTACAAGCGATTGGTGAAGGGCGTTGCAGTCAAGCATGGTCTCGAAGCCACGTTCATGGCGAAGCCCTTCGCGCACGAGGCCGGCAACGGCATGCACCTCCACATCTCCATGGCGGACGAAAGCGGTGAGAACGCCTTTGCGAGCGAAGACCCCGAAGGCGCGCCCATATTGCGCCATGCCATCGGCGGCATGAAGGCCGCGCTTGGCGAATCGATGGCGATTTTCGCGCCCAACGCCAACAGTTACCGCCGCTTCAAGGCCAACAGCTATGCCCCCGTTGCGCCGACGTGGGGCGTCAACAATCGCACCGTCAGCCTCCGCATCCCGGCCGGCTCCCCCGCGTCGCGTCATGTCGAACACCGCGTCTGCGGCGCGGATGCGAACCCTTACCTCGCCGTCGCCGCTGTGCTGGCCGCGATGCACCACGGCATTGCGAACCGCATCGATCCCGGCCCCGCCGTCGTCGGCAACGGCTACGAGGATGAGGCGAGCGCGGGCGTGAAGCTGCCCAACAACTGGTTCGCAGCCAACGACGCCTTCGAAGCCTCGCCTCTGCTCAATGATTATCTGGGTGAGCGGTTCGTGAAATACTACACCATCGTGAAGCGCACGGAGATGGCGCGCTTCTACGGCGAAGTCACTCAGCTGGATTATGACTGGTATTTGCGAAACGCTTGAAAACAAAGCGTATTTGCACGGTTTTGCATTCTCGTCATTTCTGGGCTATACACCTCGGTGCTGACGTCGCCTGCGACGGATACTGGGCCGATTATTCGGTCTCCTTTGTCCCTGTCTCGCCTCACAGAAGCCGGGATGCACCGCTGTTGGTGTATGCCCGTCATACATCGGGACAAAGGATACCCAGATGATTACAGGAACCGTTAAATTCTTTAATGCCGACAAGGGTTATGGCTTCATCGCACCGGAAACGGGCGGAAACGACGCCTTTGTTCATATCTCGGCGGTCGAAAAAGCCGGAATGCGCACGCTCGACAAGGATCAGCGCGTTTCTTACGAGCTCGAGACCGACCAGCGCGGCAAGACCTCTGCGGTCAATCTCAAAGCCGTTTGACGAATGAAAAAGGGCGGGTATCCTGATGGGATGCCCGCCCTTTTCTTCTTGATTCCTTGCCCGGCGCCTTCGCCGCGCGAGCCTGCCCTATAGAGTTTCGCTTCATATGACGTCGTTCAAGGTTCCCAGTTTTCAGGATCGTGCCGCCCTTGCCAAAGAGGCAAAGCAAAAAGCCCTCGACCGGCTGAACGCCAAGCCTCCGGTGGACGAGGCCGTTCTGGCACAGCGCAAGGCGGAGCGCCTTGCCCGCGAAGCCGCTGAAGCGGAAGCGCGGAAAGCCAAACGGGATGCTGATGCTGCAGCCAGGGCCGAAAAGCAGGCGCAGAAGCGCGAAGCGGCCGAAAAGGCTGCGGTCGTCGCGCCCGTCCTCACAGAGGCCGAAAAGAAGGCTGCCCGCGATGCGCGTTACGCGGCCCGGAAAAATCGCGCACGCTGATGCCGCGTTTCACCACGCCCGTCTGACGCCTCCTTCATGCTCCCCCGCGTTCTGATCGATACCGCGAAGATCCCCGGCGGAGGCGAGCTTCGCCTGATCCAGCGCGGCACTGAATTTTCCATCATGCTCGGCGCCAACGAGCTGATGAACAGCCGCCTCAAGGGCTCGGAAGAATCACTTGCCTCGCTATCATGCGGCAAGATCCAGTCGCGCCCGCAGCCCCGGATGTTGATTGGCGGTCTCGGCATGGGCTTCACGCTGAGGGCCGCGCTCGCCAAACTTCCGGCAGACGCGTCGGTCACCGTCGCCGAGTTCGTCCCTTCGGTCGTAGCGTGGGCGCGCGGGCCGATGGCGCATATCTTCGACGGTTGCCTCGACGACCCTCGCGCCACGGTGGCTGTGGAGGATGTCGCGGACCTGATCGGCGACGTGCGATCACATTATGACGCGATCCTGCTCGACGTCGACAACGGCCCCGACGGCCTCACCCACCCGGACAACGACCGGCTCTACAGCCGAAAGGGTCTGATCGCCGCGCGCGAGGCGCTCCGTCCCGGCGGCATATTGGCAGTCTGGTCCGCCGCGCCGGACCACGCCTTCAAGAACCGGCTCATCAAGGTGAATTTCGAGGTGGAAGAAACCGTCGTCCGCACCAACGGCGAGCGCCGCGGCGCCCGCCACATCATCTGGATCGCGACGCGACCTTCCTGAGACACCCTATAGAAGCAGCGTCGCAGCACCCAGCTTCGGCCCTGCCTCGGCGAGTTTCTGATCCAGTGTGGCGAGGACGAGGCCGCGCTGCGACGCGATTGCAAGATGCAGGGCGTCTCCGGCGCGCAGGCCGAGTTCATGCTGATCAACAAAACGCGCGGCGATTTCAAAGTGCCGCGCCTCAACAGGCTCGATCACCAGGCTTTCATCGACAAGCCGATTGAAAACGGTCAACGCGTCGGCACGCTGTTCAAGACTTAGGCGCCCCGTCCGCAACTGGATGGCAAACGCGCTTGAAACCTCGGTGCGCACCCATGCACTGATCGAGAGCTCCTCACGGCCCGAAAGCCAGTCATGCACCTTCGCGCTGCTTGCCTCGGGCGTCAGCGCAGCGATCACCACCGACGTATCAAGATAGTGCATCAGTAGCGATCGCTGTCCCGCATCGCGCGCACGAGATCGGCGGCGGATTCCGCCTGAGGCGAAAGGCGCGACGCCAGCGCGCGCAGCATCGCGATGTCGATACCCTTCTTTGGGCCATCATAAGGCGTCAGCCGTGCGGCCGGCTTCCCGCGGCGCAGGATATCCAGCGTTTCTCCCGCCTCCGCACGATCGACAAGCTCGCTCAGGTGCGCCTTCGCGTCGGCTAGGTTGATCCCGTCCATAACTGCCTCATGACCAATTCAATGACCATATAGCGCAAAACCGTTCCAACCTCAACTTAGCGCCGATGCTCGTGCACCGTCTCCATGAACAGCGTCGCCGCCTCGCTGTGCCGGGTCAGGCGTCTCCAGGCGATGCCGATGTCTACGGTGGGCAGGCTTTCGCGTGTGCGCTTGGCGATGATGCGGTCGCCTTCGAGTGACCAGGGGCGGTAGACGAGATCGGGGAGCAGCGTGATGCCCGCGCCGGTGCCGACCAGGCTGCGCACGCCCTCCATCGACGAGGTGCGGTAGGCGACGCGCGGGGGGTGGTCGAACTTGGACCAGATGCCGTCGATCAGCCCTTCGAGTTCGTCGAGCGTCAGCGCGATGACGGGTTCGTTTTCGAGGTCGGCGAGGCTGAGGCCGTCGACGTCCGACAGCGGGTGCGAGGGGGCGACCCAGGCGCGGCATTCGGAGCGGAGCAGAACCTCGTGGTCGATCGCGCTGCGTTCCTCGAGATTGCTGACCATCAGGACGGCGAGATCGAGTTCGCCGTTGATGAGTAAGTGTTCAATGTAGTCGCGGCGTTCCTCGACGAGCTGGACCTCGATGCGGGGAAATAGACGCCTGAAACGCGAGAGCAGGTCCGACAGGAAATAGCCGGTGACGACGGGCGTGACGCCGACGCGGACGCTGCCTGCGGTCAAATCCTGCTCGCGCCCCACCCCGCCCTGCATGTCGGCGATCGCGTCGATGATCGAGCGGGCGTGGCGCAGGAACTGGTGCCCCTCGCGCGTGAGCGTGACGCCTTTGGCATGGCGGTGAAACAGCATGACGCCGGTTTCCGCCTCCAGCGTGCGGATCGCATCGGTCACGGCCGATTGCGAGATACCGACGGCGCTCGACCCGCCCGACACGGAGCGCGCTTCCGCGACCGCTATGAAGTAGCGGATCTGCCGGAATGTGATGTTCATTTCTGCCATCGGATTTTTCGATACCTCACGGTTTGCATAATGCATTTGCACGGGCGGCGGTAGGAGGTTTTGATGACCCTCGGGAGACTGAGGGGCTTGCGGCTGAGCACAGCTGCGTTAGCATCCGGCACACGCCGTCAGAGCGTTGAAGTCTGGGGATGATCGCTGGCGGGCGACGAACGGGAGACTGGACCATGAACAGCTTTGACAGCATCAGAAATCGCATCGGCCGCCGCTCGCTCCTTCAGGGGCTGGGCGCAGCGGCGATCGGCATCACCTTCACCGGCGCGCTCGAGGGCTGCGAGAAGAAGGAAGCCGGCAAAGCCTCGACGGGCGAAGAGCCCAAGCTGAATTTCTACAACTGGGACACTTACATCGGCGAGACGACGCTCGACGATTTCAAGGACACCGCAGGCATCGACGTCAACATGAGCTTGTTCGCCACGAACGACGAGCTGTTCGCGAAGCTGCGCGCGGGCAACCCCGGCTTCGATGTGATCGTACCTTCCAACGATTTCGTGGAGCGGATGGTGCAGGCCGACATGCTGATGCCGCTCGACCATTCCAAGATCCCGAACATCGCCAACATCGGCGCCGAATTCAGGGATGTCGATTACGATCCGGGCCGCAAGTTCTCGTTGCCCTACACTTGGCTGACGCTCGGCATCGGCTACCGCAAATCGAAAGTGCAGGGCGTACCCGACAGCTGGAAGTGGCTGTTCGATTCAGACCAGTACAAGGGCCGCATCGCCGTGCTGTCGGAAGCCGGCGACATGTTCCGCCTCGGCGCCAAATACCTCGGCCACTCGGTGAACGGCGTCACCCCCGAGATGGTCCAGCAGATCGAGGCGATGCTCATCAAGCAGAAGCCGAACATCAAGGCCTTCCACGAAGACAACGGGCAGGATCTTCTGCTCGCGGGCGAGGTCGATCTCGTGCTCGAATACAACGGCGACATCGCGCAGATCATGGCCGAGGACGACGACATCGATTTCGTGCTGCCGAAGGAAGGCAGCCAGCTCAACTCGGATACGCTGTGCATTCCCAAGGGTGCGCCGCATCCGCTGAATGCCCACGCCTTCATCAATTATCTGCTCGATGCCGAGGCTGGAAAGAAGATCAGCGAATATATCCTCTACCCGACGCCCAACGATGCCGCGAAGGCGCTGATGCCAGAGGATTACAAGAACAACCCCGTTATCTTCCCGCCCGCGGAAGCGCTCGCGAAGTGCGAATACGCGGCCTATGACGGAACGATGCAGCCCATCTTCGAGGAAGCCTTCACCCGCGTACGCGCGGCCTAGCGGACAAGGCGCGAGGGGGGCGCGAGATGCAGGACTGGAAGCTGAACCGGACGCTGTTCGCAAGCATAGCGACTGTGCCCATCGTCTGGCTGGCCCTGTTCTTCATCGTCCCCCTCGGCCTGGTCTGGCTCTACAGCTTCGGCCGCAACGTCGGCCTCACCGAAATCGACATCAGCGGTACGTTCGCCAACTATGCGCGCGCGCTCGAACCGCTCTATCTCGGCATCTTCATGAAGTCGGTCGGCGTTGCGGCGCTCACCACCGTCATCTGCCTTGTCGTCGGCTTCCCGGTTGCTCTCGCCATTGTCTTCGCGACGCCCAAATGGCGGCCGTGGCTGCTGCTCGCGATCATGCTGCCGTTCTGGACCAACCTTCTCATCCGCACCTACGCGCTGATGGCGGTGCTGCGGACCGAAGGCTACGCGAACCAGACGATCGGCTGGATGTGGGACAAATGGAGCGGCGTGATGACCTTCGCGGGTCTGCAGCCGCTCGGGCAATTCGAGCCGCTCCCGCTGCTTTACAATAATTTCGCGGTCGTCCTCGGCCTCGTTTACGTCCACCTGCCCTTCATGGTGCTGCCGCTCTACGCGGCGCTCGACCGGCTCGACAAATCGCTGATCGAAGCGAGTCTCGATCTCGGTGCCGGGCACGTCCGCACGCTGCTCAGCATCGTCGCGCCGCTCGCTGCGCCGGGCATCATCTCGGGCGTCATCATCACCTTCGTGCCTGCGCTCGGCGCGTATCTCACGCCCGATCTGCTCGGCGGCACCGACAGCCAGATGATCGCCAACGTCATCGAGCGGCAGTTCAAGCGCGCCAACGACTGGCCCTTCGGCGCAGCGCTTTCCTTCCTTCTGATGTACGCGACCTTCATCGCCATCGCCTTCCAGGCCATGAAGTCGCGCCAGGCGGAGCGCCGTCAATGAAGCTGTTCGCCAAACGCACGCCGCTTGCCCCGCTCGAATACACCAAGAAACTCTGGATGCGTTCGTGGGTCGGGCTCGTGCTGTTCTTCCTCTACGCGCCGCTCGTCACGCTCGTCGCGTTCAGCTTCAACGACAGCAAGCGCAACATCGTCTGGCGCGGCTTCACGCTCGACTATTACGAGAAGGCGCTGAACAACGACTCGCTGATGATCGCGATGGGCAATTCGCTGACCATCGCGTTCCTCAGCACGCTCGTCAGCGTCGTCATCGGCGCGCTCGCCGCCGTGATGCTCTGGCGTTTTCGGTTCCCGTTCAAAACCACGACGGAGGGCGCGATGGCGCTGCCCATCGTGGTGCCGGAAATCTGCATGGGCGTCGCGATGCTGGTGTTCTTCGCGAAGGTCGGCTTCCCCACGGATTTGCCGTGGCCCTTCAGCCTCGGCGCCATCATCATCGCGCACATCACCTTCTGCTTCCCGTTCGTCACGATGGTCGTGCGTTCGCGCCTCACCAGCTTCAACCGCGAGGAAGAGGAAGCCGCAAAAGACCTCGGCGCCAGCGAATGGCAAGCCTTCCGCGACGTGCTGCTGCCGCACATGAAACCCGGCCTGATCGCGGGCGCGCTGCTTGCCTTCACGCTCAGCCTCGACGATTTCGTCATCACCTTCTTCACCAGCGGCCCGAACACGATCACCTTCCCCGTGAAGGTCTATTCGATGGTCCGCTTCTCGGTGACGCCGGAGGTGAATGCCGCCTCTGCGCTGCTCATCTTCCTCACCGTCATTCTCACGACCATAGCCCTGAAGGTGCAAAGCCGGATGGGCGGAACCCCGCAAGGCCACTGATCCCTATGGCGACACTCCCTGCGACCGCGCCCAAACAGCCCATCATCAGCATTCGGAACGTCACGAAACGCTTCGGCGCGGTGGCGGCGGTCGATAATATTTCGCTCGACATCATGCCCGGCGAATTCTTCGTGCTGCTCGGCCCTTCGGGCTGCGGCAAGACCACGCTGCTCCGCATGATCGCGGGCTTCGAAGTGCCGACCGAAGGCCAGATCATCATCGACGGGCACGACATGGCGCATGTGCCGCCGAACAAGCGCCCCGTGAACATGGTGTTCCAGTCCTACGCCGTGTTCCCGCACATGACGGTGACGGAAAACGTCGGCTACGGCCTGCGCATCGCGCGCGTGGCGTCGTCGGAGATCAAGTCACGCGTCGAAGAGGCGCTTGCGCTCGTGAAGCTCGACGGCTTCGGCGACCGCCGCCCCGACCAGCTTTCCGGCGGCCAGCGCCAGCGCGTCGCGCTCGCCCGCTCGCTCGTCATGCGCCCCAAGGTGCTGCTGCTCGACGAGCCGCTTTCCGCGCTCGACGCCAAGCTGCGCGCAGCGATGCAGTTCGAGCTTGCGGATCTTCAGGAGCAGGTCGGCATCACCTTCGTCACGGTGACACACGATCAGGACGAGGCGCTGTCGATGGCGGGCCGCATCGCGGTCATCAACCGGGGTCTCGTCGCGCAGCTCGCCGCGCCCTCCGACCTCTACGAATTCCCGGCGAACCGCTTCGTCGCGGATTTCATCGGTTCAGTGAATCTGTTCGACGGCAGGCTGGTGATCGACGAGCCGGACAAGGCCGTCGTCGATTGCCCGGAGATCGGCCGCATCTATCTGAACCACGGCGTCACGGGACCGCACGACGCAAACGTCCACGTCGCGCTGCGCCCCGAAAAGATCGCGATGATCCCGGAGGCGAAAGGCAAACCCAGCGCCCCGGAATGCCCGGAAGGCGACAACATCGCGCACGGCCAGATTCGGGGCATGTCCTACCTCGGCGACATCACGATTTACGAAGTGAAGCTGGATACCGGCCGCGTCATCCGCGTCTCCCGCCCGAACCTGTCGCGCTACGACCAGGAAGATTTCACCTGGGACGACAAGGTCTGGCTCTCCTGGCACGGATCGAGCCCGATCGTCCTTCTGTCGTAGCGAGCCGGTCAGCGCCCGAGCAGGCGCTGTTCCAGAAATCAGTCGGCGGAGGCTTTCATCTTCAGGCGCTGGACCACCTCGCGTGCCGGTTTCGCGCGACCAGCCGCGATATCCTGATTGCCAAGCGCGAGCAGCTTCAGAAGCGCCAGCGAATCCTGCGCCTGTTCGTAAGTCGCGATATCCCGAAGCACGGCCTTTACCTCCCCGTTCTGCGTAATGAACATGCGCTCGCGCCGGTCGGCAAGATCGAGCAGTTCGTCCGCCGCATAGGTCTTCAGAAAGCTGATAGGCTTAACGTGTGCGGAATACTTCATGTGCGCAACCTCGGGGCAAACATCAGCCCGAATATAGTCCATCGCGAACGAACTCGCAGCATCGGTTCTCCATCGACAAAACCGATAGCTCTCGCTTCCCATTTCGTATTTCCGATGCCGCGCACGCATCCTTATCCTTCTCACCAGATTTCACCCTCTGGAAAGCGCAGCCATGACCGACCTCTCCGGCCAGTTCATCGATGGAAACGCCCTGCGCGGCGACGAGGCGCCCGAGTTGGTGTTCAATCCGGCCACCGGCGCGCTCATCGCCAGCCTTGCGAGCGCCAGCCGTGCGCAGGTGGACGCCGCCATCGCTTCGGCGGAGCGCGGGTTCGCGGTCTGGTCGGCGATGTCGCCCAAGGAACGCTCGCTGCGGATGCTCCGCATCGCCGACCGGATCGAAGCGCTGGCGGATGAGTTCGCCGAGCTTGAAATGCGCAACTGCGGCAAGCCGATCGGCACGGCGCGCGCCGTCGATGTCGGCAACACCGTCGACGTGTTCCGTTTCTACGCGGGCGCCGCGCGCGCCATCCCCGGTCAGGCCGCCGCCGAATACAAGCCCGGCCACACCTCGATGATCCGCCGCGATCCGATCGGGGTCGTCGTGGGCATCGCGCCGTGGAACTATCCGCTGATGATGGCCTCGTGGAAGATCGCGCCCGCCATTGCCGCGGGCAACACGGTGGTGCTGAAACCCTCCGAGCACACCCCCCTCAGCGCGCTCCGCCTTGCCGACGTGTGCGCGGAGTTTCTGCCGCCGGGCGTCGTCAATGTCGTCACCGGCAACGGGCCGAACGTCGGCGCGCGCCTTGTCGCGCATTCGCGCGTGCGCATGGTGTCGCTCACCGGCGACGTCGCCACGGGCCGCAAGATCATGGAGGCCGTCGCCCCCACCATCAAGCGCACGCATTTCGAGCTTGGCGGCAAGGCCCCGGTGATCGTGCTGGCGGACGCGGATATCGCCTCCGCCGTCGAGGCCATCGCGGAGGGCGGCTACTACAACGCCGGGCAGGACTGCACCGCCGCCTGCCGCGTCTATGCCCATGCCGGCATCTATGACCGGCTCGTCGCAGACCTCCAGCGCGCGGTCGAGGCGATCCCGATGGGCGATCCCGCCGCACCCGGCACGGCGCTCGGCCCGCTCATCACCGCCCGCCAGCGCGACCGCGTCGACGGCTTCGTCGCGCGCGCGGCGGCCGATACGGACGCGGAGGTCGTCACCGGCGGCAAGGCGCCCGACGGCCCCGGTTTCTTCTATCAGCCGACACTGATCGCGGGCGCGAAGAACAGCGACGAGATCGTGCAGAAGGAGGTGTTCGGCCCCGTCGTCTCCGTCACGCGCTTCGATGAGGACGCGCAGGCGCTGGACTGGGCAAACGACAGCGAATACGGCCTCGCCTCCTCGGTGTGGACGCGCGATGTCGGCAAGGCCGCCGCGTTCGCCGCGCGGTTGCAGTACGGCGTCACGTGGATCAACACGCACTCGGTGAACGCCACCGAAATGCCGCACGGGGGCGTGAAGGCGTCGGGCTACGGCTCCGATCTTTCCGTTTACAGCCTCGAACACTATCTCGCGACGCGGCATGTCATGATAAAGCACTAGGCATCGATCATGAGCGCCATCCATCCCTCCCCCCCTTCACGTCACCCTGAACTTGTTTCAGGGTCCATAGGACGTTTCAACGGCACTGCCGTATGGATGCTGAAACACGTTCAGCATGACAGTGCAGAACCATGACCGCCCGCCCCGTTCTCGGCATCATCTGCTGTCAGCGCACCGTCGGCACCGAGCCCGCGCAGGCGGTGATCGAGCGTTATGTGCGCGCGGCGATGCAGTATGCCGATGTCGCCGCGCTGCTCATCCCATCGCTCCCCGATCTGATGACCGCCGCCGAAGTCGCGCCGCGCCTCGACGGCGTGCTCCTCACCGGCAGCCCTTCGAACATCGAGGGCAACCGCTATGCCGACGAGGGCGGCGAAGGCCCGTTCGATCCCGGCCGCGACGAAATCGCGCTGTCGATGGTGGATGCGATGATCGGGCGCGGGCGCCCCGTGTTCGGCATCTGCCGGGGCTTTCAGGAAATCAACGTCGCGCTCGGCGGCACGCTGCGCCGCGACACCTCCGCCAGCGACGAGCTCATCCGCCACCATGCGCCCGGCGGCGTTTCGTTCGACGCCATGTTCGATCACAACCACCGCGTCGATCTCGTCCCCGGCGGCATCCTGGCGCGCACGTACGATACGCCGTCGCTCGATGTGAACTCCGTTCACTTCCAGGGGATTGGCCGCCTCGCCGACGGCCTGACCGTAGAGGCGACCGCGCCGGACGGGCTCGTCGAGGCGTACTCGGCGACGATCGGCAATTCGCCCGTCGTCGCCGTCCAGTGGCATCCCGAATGGCACCCGGAAGCAAACCCGGATAGCCGGACCTTCTTCAAACTGCTTGGCCAGACTCTCAGGGGAACAGCATGACCGCCGTCCGCAAGAACTACGACATTCCCGCGCTGCGCCGTCTCGACGTCGCGCACCACCTTCCCGCGCAGCAGGATTACAAGCTGATCGAGGACATGGGCGGCAGCCGCATCGTGACCCACGCGGAAGGCTGCTACATCCACGACGGCGACGGCAACCGCATCCTCGACGGCATGGCCGGGCTCTGGTGCGTCAACATCGGCTACGGCCGCGACGAGCTTGCCGACGTCGCCGCCGAGCAGATGCGCGAGCTTCCGTTCTACAACACCTTCTTCAAGACCGCGACGCCGCCCACCATCGAACTCGCCGCGAAGATCGCCGGCCTCACCGGCGGCAAGCTGCAGCATGTGTTCTTCAACGCATCGGGTTCGGAGGCGAACGACACCGTGTTCCGCATGGTGCGCCACTACTGGAAGGTGAAGGGCGAGCCCGCGCGCAAGGTCTTCATCAGCCGCTGGAACGCCTATCACGGCTCCACGGTCGCGGGCGTCAGCCTCGGCGGCATGAAGGCGATGCACGCGCAGGGCGACCTCCCCTTCCCCGGCATCGAGCACGTCCGCCAGCCTTACTGGTTCGGCGAGGGCCGCGACATGGAGCCCCGCGAATTCGGCAAGCTCTGCGCACAGGCGATTGAAGACCGCATCCTCGAAGTCGGCCCCGAAAACGTCGCCGCGTTCATCGGGGAGCCCGTGCAGGGCGCGGGCGGCGTCATCATCCCGCCGGAAGGTTACTGGCAGGAGGTGGAGCGCATCTGCCGCAAATACGGCATCCTGCTCGTCGCCGACGAGGTGATCTGCGGCTTCGGCCGCACCGGCGAATGGTTCGGCCACCAAACGCTCGGCTTCACGCCCGATCTGGTGCCGATGGCGAAGGGGCTCTCGTCGGGCTATCTCCCGATCTCGGCGGTCGCAGTGTCGTCCGATGTCGTGGAGGTGCTCAAGACCGGCGGCGATTTCGTCCACGGCTTCACCTATTCGGGCCACCCGGTGTGCGCCGCCGTCGCGCTCCGCAACATCGAGATCATCGAGCGCGAGAACCTTGTCGGCAAGGTCCGCGACGATGTCGGCCCCTATCTGAATGCCGCCCTGAAAAGCCTCGACGACCATCCGCTGGTCGGCGAGACACGCTCCATCGGCCTGCTCGGCGCGGTCGAGATCGTCGCCGACAAGAAAACCGCCGCGCGTTTCGGCGGCAAGGAAGGCAATGCCGGGCCGGTCGTGCGCGATTTCTGCATCGAAAACGGCCTGATGGTGCGCGGCATCCGCGACACCATCGTGATGTCGCCGCCGCTCATCATTTCGCGCCAGCAGATCGACGATCTGGTTGACATCATCCGCCGTTCGCTGGATTCGGCCATGCCGATACTGAAAGCCCTGTAAGAGGAGAGTTCCCATGACCCGGTCGCCGCTGCTTCGCGAAGCCTGCTACATCGACGGCGAATGGGTGAAGGCCGACAGCGGCGAAACCATCGATGTCACGAACCCCGCCACCGGCGAGGTTATCGGCACCGTTCCGAACTGCGGCGCGGCCGAAGCGAAGCGCGCGATCGAGGCCGCGAACCGTGCCTGGCCCGCGTGGCGCGCGAAGACCGCCAAGGAACGCGCAACCATCCTTCGCCGCTGGTACGACCTCATCATGGCCAATCAGGAGGAACTCGCCCGCCTCCTGACGCTCGAACAGGGCAAGAGCCTTGCCGAAGCACGCGGTGAAATCGCCTACGGCGCATCGTTCATCGAATGGTTCGCGGAGGAAGGGAAGCGCCTCTACGGCGACGTCATCCCCGGCCACATGGCGGACAAGCGCATCGTCGTGCTGAAGCAGCCGATCGGCGTTGCCGCCGCGATCACGCCGTGGAATTTCCCGAACGCGATGATCACGCGCAAGGCGGGCCCGGCGCTCGCGGCGGGCTGCCCCATCGTGCTGAAGCCCGCCGCCGAAACGCCGTTCTCCGCCTTCGCGCTCGCCGTGCTCGCCGAAGAGGCCGGACTTCCCAAGGGCCTCTTCAACGTGCTGACCGGCAAGGCCTCGGCAATCGGCGGCGAGCTGACCTCGAACCCCATCGTCCGCAAGCTGTCGTTCACCGGCTCCACCGAAATCGGACGCCTGCTGATGAAGCAGTCGGCGGACACGATCAAAAAGCTGAGCCTGGAGCTTGGCGGCAACGCGCCCTTCCTCGTGTTCGACGATGCGGATATCGACGCCGCCGTCGACGGCGCGATGGCCTCCAAATACCGCAATTCGGGCCAGACTTGCGTCTGTTCGAACCGCCTCTACGTGCAGGCCGGCGTTTACGATAAATTCGTCGAGAAGCTCGCCGCCGCCGCCGCAAAGCTCAAGGTCGGCAGCGGGCTCGACGCGGACACCCAGCAGGGCCCGCTCATCAACATGGCCGCAGTCGAGAAGGTCGAGCAGCACATCGCCGAAGCGACCGGCAAGGGCGCGACCATCCTCACCGGCGGCAAGCGCCACGCGCTCGGCGGCACGTTCTTCGAGCCGACCGTGCTCGCGAACGTCACGCAGGACATGCTCGTCGCGCACGAGGAGACCTTCGGGCCGCTCGCCCCCGTCATCCGCTTCGAAACCGAAGAGGACGCCATCGCGATGGCGAACGACAGCGAATTCGGCCTCGCCGCTTACTTCTTCTCGCAAAACCTTTCCCGCGTCTGGCGCGTGGCGGAAGCGATCGAGTCGGGCATGGTCTGCGTCAACTCGGGCATCCTTTCCACCGAGGTCGCGCCGTTCGGCGGCGTCAAGCAGTCGGGCCTCGGCCGCGAAGGCTCGCGCTACGGCATCGATGAGTATGTCGAAATGAAATACCTCTGCCTCACCGTGTGAGCCGAAGGAAACATTTCGTCCAATAGGCGTTCTGGTTCAGTGCATTGACCCCAATGCATCACTTGGACGCCGGTATCCCCCCGTGGGCTCCGGCGTCTTTTTTAGGGTGTGCGGCTTCACCCACGGTTCAGGCGCATCATGGTCTCCTGCAGATCAGGAGAAACGCTATGAAACGCATTCAAAAGGCAGCAACCGGTGTGGTCGTGCTGCTCTCTGCCCTGGTTCTCGGCGCCTGTTCGACCGATGGATACGGCCGTGCCGGTGTTTCGGTCGGGCATGGCCATTATGGCGGCTACGGATACGATTATCCCTATTCGTCCGGCTACGGCAACGGCTGGTACAATGGCTATTATTATCCCGGCAACGGCTATTACGTGTTCGATCGCGCGGGAAAACGGCACCGCTGGACGTCCCATCAGCGCGACTACTGGTCAAAGCGCGGCCACGATCGCCCACGCTACAGCGGCCCGCGCTATGATCGGGATCGGGACCGGGATCACGCCCGGGATCGCGTGGGCCACCGCGACGATCGCCGCTGGGGCGATCGGAACAAGGACAACCCCCGCGTCGAGCGCGACCGCGCCCCCCGCCCCCAATATGCGCGACCGGATCGCGATCGCCGCGACGGAAACCGGCGTCCCGAGCGTGGCGGCCATTCGAGAGACCGGCCACGGTAACGCCTGCTGGATCGGCACGAATCGAACGGAAAGGTTGGCGCCCCACGCAGGACAAACATAACGAATATCTATCGCCGTTTATACTACTTTAGAGCTGCCGAACGGCCTCGCTCGTCGCCCTCAACTGCCGCGCCCCGCCGCTGGCGCTACAGCGGGTAGCCTTGGCCTTTGCTGACAGCTCTCAACTGGGAAGTCTGTAGAACAGACATTGCTCGGCGTGATTTTCAGCAAGCGTTGTCATCGGTCCTGCAATTATCCGCAAAAGTGGGCCTTGAAAATTCCTACACAAAGTGACCTGCATCCGGAATCCTGGACCGTTTTGAGATGGAAAATTCCAGTTATGATCGGAGGGCCAGGATACGGAGTGTGTGATGAAGAGATCGAAGTTTTCGGAGGCGCAGATTGCCTTCGTGCTCAAGCAGGCCGAGGACGGGACGTCGGTCGGCGAGGTTTGCCGCAAGGCTGTCTGGGCCATGGACTTCGTCCATGACCAGTTGGCAACCGGACCGAAGGTGCGGATCCTCACGGTCGTCGACACGTTCAGCCGGTTCTCGCCGGCGGTCGAGCCGCGGTTCCGCTTCCGTGCACCCGACGTGATCGACGTGCTGGAGCGGGTCTGTGCCGAAGTCGGCTATCCAGCCTCGATCCGGGTCGACCAGGGCAGCGAGTTTATCTCCCGCGAGCTGGATCTGTGGGCCTACATGAAAGGGGTAACGCTCGACTTCTCGCGGCCTGGCAAGCCGACGGACAATGCGTTCATCGAGTCCTTCAACGGCAAGTTCCGGGCGGAATGCCTGAACGCGCACTGGTTCATGAGCCTGGATGACGCGGTCCGAAAATGCGAGGCTTGGCGTAGAGACTACAACGAAGTACGACCGCACAGCGCGATCGGCAACAAACCGCCGATATCGCTCATGTTGGCGTCAGCGGCACAAGGCCCGCCCTGATGCCGGCACGCTGGAAAGCCACCAGCCGGGCGGTCCAGGATCGGGGTGCAGCTCAAAAAGCTGCCGGGCTCTAATCGCTGCTGGTGGAAAGCGGGGGGTCACGTCAGATGGAACAGCTTCCAATTAACCCTATTTTGGAGATGGTGGCTGATTGCGGAACGCAGAAACCGCTACCGGTGAAACCGCAAGCTTGTTCCTCTGCGGCGCTGGCCTTGGCCCGGCGTCTCTTTGAGCGCCGTCCGACAAATTTTGCTCCTGCCGGTATCCTTGACGACAGGCGCTAACGGGAGCGCGCGCAGACTGCAGCGCAAAGAGCCAAGATCGCGGCGAGATAAAGCGGAGTTCCAGATTCCGTCCCCGCGACGCGTAATGACAGCGCTCCGAACAGCACGCCAGCGGCTTGACCAAGCAAGCGAGACAGGGAAAGCATTCCGGCGGCAGCGCCCGCCCGGTCGATGGGAGCGGTTTGGATCATGACATGGTTGTTGGGAGTCTGGAACAGGCCGAAGCCAATTCCGCACAGCCCCATCCCGACAGCAATGGCTCCTTCCGTTGACAGGGAAAACAGCATGGATGCCATCAGCGTGGAACAGCCGGCAAATAAGCAGAGGCCGAATGCACACATGGCGCCGGCCCATTGCTTGTGCACCAGCCGGCCAGCCAGAGGAGACACAAGAGCTACGCCCAATGGCATTGGAAGAATCACCAACCCAATGGTCACGACGTCCAAGCCGAGGCGATAGCGAAGGAGAAAGGGGATCGTAACAAGCAGGCACATTTGTGCTGCAAAGGCGCAGAGCGAGGCGGCATAGGCTGAACGCAAAGCAGCCAGCCGGACAAGATCTAGTGGAATGATCGGCCGCGAGCTTGTCCATACCCGCCGGAGCAGCCAGGTACCGGCCATTCCGCCGACAAGGGCCATCAGCAAAAGACGGGCGGATAGGAGGCCTTGGGCCAGGTCAGCTAGGAGAAGGAACAACGCGCCGAACATCGTCGCGTTCAGGATCGCGCCAAGCCAGTCGAAGGTTTGCGCCGTCCGCGCTGGACGCGGGAGAAATGCGAGCGCTAGCGCCAGCGAAGCCAGCCCAGCCGGGACATTGACCAGGAACAGCCAACGCCAGCTTCCAAGCGACAGCAGGAGCGCGGCGACTGCAGGACCGGCGGCAGCCGTGCCGCCTATGATGACGGCGTTGTAACCCAGGCCCTGCGCGAGCAGGGCTTTGGGATAGGTAAAGCGCATCAGGGCGCCGTTCACTCCCATCATGGCCGCCGCGCCCACACCCTGTAGGAAGCGGAATGCCGCCAATGCTCCAAGATTGGCGGCCAGAGCGCAGCCAAGTGACATCAAGGCGAAAAGGACAAGCCCGCCGATATAAACGCGCTCGTAACCCAGCCTTTCGCCCAGCGCAGAGAACGGCAGGAGCGTCATGATGACGCCGATCTGGTAGGCTGTCACAATCCAGGTGACCGAAGCCGGGCTTGCTTTCAAGTCAGCAGCGATGGATGGTAAGGCGATGCTGGCCAAAGAGCTGTCGAGCACAGACATCGACATGCCTATCCACAGGCCGATCAGCGCCCAATGGCGTCGCGGTGCAGCCAGTCCGTCAGGCCGGGACAAATCGACCGTGGCGTTCTGGCTCACCGATCACATGCTCGGGCATAACCGTCCGTCGTGCGGATCAAGCGATCGAGAATGCCCGGCTCGGAATACGCATGGCCCGCGCCCTCGATCACATAAAACTCAGCCTCCGGCCAGGCCTTGTGTAGCTCATAGGCAGTCCGTGCCGGGCAGGCCATGTCGTACCGCCCCTGCACGATGGTGCCTGGAATGCCACGCAACCTCATCGCATCGCGAATGAGCTGACTTTCCTCCAGCCAGCCGCCATGCACAAAGTAGTGATTTTCGATCCGGGCGAAGGCCAGTGCAAAATGGGGATTCTCGAACGCCGACGTGAAGCTTTCATCCGGCAGCAACGTCAAGGTCCGCCCTTCCCACAAGGTCCATGCCTCAGCCGCTTCCAGACGAACTGCGTCATTTTCTCCGGTCAGCCTCTTGCGGTAGGCAGCGCGCAGATCGCCGTGCTCTTCCGCTGGGATCGGTGTCAGGAAATCCTTCCATTTTTCCGGGAATATCTCTGACGCGCCAAACTGATAATACCAATCAAGCTCCGATTTGCGCACCGTAAAGATGCCGCGCAGCACCATTTCGCTTACGTGCTCGGGATGCGTTTCTGCATAGGCAAGCGCCAGCGCCGATCCCCAGGAGCCGCCGAACACGAGCCATTTTTCCACGTCCATCAGCGCGCGCAACCGTTCCATGTCGGCCACCAGATGCCAGGTCGTGTTGGCCTCCAGCCCAGCATAGGGCGTGGAGCGGCCGCAGCCGCGCTGGTCGAACAGCATCACATCGTAGAGATCGGGATGGAACAGCCGCCTGTGATTGGGAGAAATGCCGCCTCCCGGGCCACCATGCAGGAACACGGCGGGCTTGCCACCGGGTGTGCCGCTACGCTCATAGTAAATGACATGGCCGTTCCCGACATCAAGCGTGCCGGTCTCATATGGTTCGATTGGATCGTAGAAAGTACGAAGCTTGGTCATGTCAGTTCTGGTGCAGCCGGCGCGGGACGAGGTCTAACGCCGCATTTGCCGCCGCCGTGATCGCTTCGGCCATCAGATGATGGTCCGGCGAGCGATGGCAGGCCGGATCGGTTAGGCCAGCATCGCCGGCAATAGCCAGCGCCTGACAGCGGCAGCCACCCCAGTCGATTTCCCGCCGGTCGCAGGCGCGGCACGGCTCCGGCATCCAGTCGGTGCCCCGGAAGCGTGTGAAGGCGTCCGATTCCGACCAGATCGCTGCCAGCCCGTTCTCGCGCACCGAAGGGAAGGTGAAGCCCGGCAGCGTTTCGGCCGCATGACAAGGCAGCGCCTTGCCGGAAGGTGAAATGTTGATGAAGCGGTTGCCCCAGCCGCCCATGCAGGCCTTGGGCCGGGCGGCGTAATAGTCGGGCACGACATAATCGATCGCAATCCGGCCTTTCAGCCGTTCCCGCGCTGCCGCAACCACCGTGTTTGCATATTCCAGCTGGTCACGGCTCGGCAGCAGGGCGTTGCGGTTGAGCAGCGCCCAACCATAATATTGGGCGTGCGCTATTTCGATCCGCTCGGCGCCCAATGCCTCACCCAGTGTGATCATCTCCTCCACCCGCTCGATATTTCGCCGGTGGATCACGAAGTTCGCGGTCAACGGCAGGCCTGCCTCGCGAATGCGCCGGGCAGCCTCGATCTTTTTTTCGTGCCCGCCGCGATAGCCGCCGAGCTGGTCGGCATCGGCGGGGCGGACGTCCTGGAAGCTGAGTTGGATATGGTCGATCCCTGCTTCCGTCAATGTCGCCATGGCTGCTTGAGTCAGCAGGACGCCGGATGTGATGATGTTGGTATAAAGGCCAGCGGCGGCGGCATGGGCGACAAGCATGGGCAAGTCCTGCCGCGCCATGGGCTCCCCGCCCGAAAAATGAACCTGGAGAACGCCGAGCGCCGCGGCTTCGTCCAGCACGCGCATCCAGTCTTCCATCGAAAGCTCGGACTTGGGGGCATCCAGCGCCAGAGGGTTGGAGCAATAGGGGCATTGCAGCGGGCAGCGATGCGTCAGCTCCGCGATCAGTCCCATGGGCGGAGCGGGCCTTGTCATAGCTCGACAGCGGCGCGCATCGACAGATCCTCCAGGATCGTGATCACATCGGAAGCGATGAGGTCGCGGGGAGCATCGAAGCGGGACGCGAGATCATCGACAATCTCATCGATCGAGCGCGCGCCATCGATCAGTTTGAGAATCTCGACGGCGATCTCGTCAGGCATGAACAATTTCTCAGGCGCCAGAAGCACCCAGGCGTTTCGCACGCCGTCGAAGCGGAATTTCACGCCGCGCCGAAAACGCGGAACCGCGCCTCTTTCGGTCATTCCGCATCGCCGGGAACGAAGGCGCCCGGAGGGATCAAACCCGGTGCGACATAGGCAAGATACAAACCGTCAAGCTGCGCCCAGAGCACATCGCATTTGAAGCGCAGCGCGGCGAGCACGGCTTGCTGCTTTTCCGGCGTGTCGGCATGCCGCTTCACATAGGCCAGCGCCCATTCGCTATCCTGGGGTGCCTGCGTCAGTCGCGGCGTGAAATAGGCAAGCGTTCCCTCGGTGATCCAATCATAGTTGGCCAACATGCCCGATACTCGCTCGGCGATGATTGCGGGCGAGAACAGTTCGGTCAGTGAGGAAGCGATTGCCTCCAGCAAGGTGCGATCCCGGACGAAATGCACATAGGCCTCGACAGCGAAACGCGTTGCCGGAAGGATCCGCGCGGTGCTTTCCACCATCGCACGGTCGAGACCGACACCTTCGGCGAGCTTAAGCCAGCGCTCGATGCCACCAGGCTTCACGCCGTCACCATCATGATCCTCGATCCGCCGCCGCCACTCGCGCCTCAACTCCGCAGTCGGCAGGCGCGCCATCAGGATGGCGTCCTTTGCGGGGATGGAAGCCTGATAGTAATAGCGGTTAAGCGCCCATGCCTGCACCTGCCCTCGCGTGAGCTCGCCGTCGTGCAGCAGCCGGTGAAAGGGATGATGTACATGGTAACGCTCGGCTCCAATCTGCCGCAGCGCCGATTCCAGTTCATTGGGCAAGAAAAGTGCGTCAGTCACGCGGGCTTGTCCTCAAATCACAAACTCCATGCCGTCGCGTGCGATGATCCATCCTGCCGCTTCGGCCTCGGCACGCTGCGGGCTGTCCGACAATAGGACGGGATTGGAATTGTTCATATGTATGATAACCTTCCGCCCGACTTTGATCGTCCGGAATGCGTCGATTGTGCCATCAGGGCCGCTGAGACTCATATGGCCCATGCGCCGACCGTTTTTCTCGCCGATCCCGGCTGTCACCATTTCCTCGTCTTGCCAGAGCGTGCCATCGAAAAAGACCAGGTCCGCGCCTTCCAATCGCCGACGCAAGGGCAGTGTCATCACGGCACAGCCCGGGATGTAGAGCATCCGGCTGTCCCCGTCGACGATTTCGAGACCCACGGTGGTATCGTCGACGACCAAGGGAGGCGGTTCGTTGCCGCATTCGAGGTAGAGCGGCACCTTGCCCGGCACAGCGAAGAGCGAGGCTGTCAAGCCATCCAGTGCGAAGGGATGGTCGAGCGCCTCCACGCTCCGCGCCACGATGTCACGCGCAAGCACAGCAAAAATTGGATTGGCGTCCAGCACGCCATGGATGCGCTGGGTGGCGTAAATCGTGAGCGCCTGCCGCTCGCGAAGCGTCAACAGGCCCGCGACCGCATCGACATCGCCTCCCGTCAGCACTACCCCTGCAACAGGGGAATCACGAAGTCCCTTCCGGGGATGCAAGGCAGACGTATTGTTGATTTGCTGGCGCAGATCGGGTGATGCATTGAGCAAAAACCAGCGCTCACCGCCGCAACTGACCGCAACGCTTGCTTGCGTTCGCGACTCGGCAGCGGGATCGCCTTGACGGGCACGTCGACAGGCTTCCGCATTTGAATTCCACTGGGGAAAGCCGCCGCCGGCGGCCGAACCCAGCACAATAATTTTCATTGAAAACTATGCATTCAGCTCCGCGCAGGCATAACAGTTGATTTCGGCACCTAGCGCGATCTCAAGAATCTTGGGCGTCTTCCACGTCACGTCAGCCTACTCCGATCATGCAGTTACAGTTAGATAATACTGATTTTGGGGAGACTCGCAAGCGCTGATCAGGGAGCACACAGGGCACTCGGGTGAAGAAGTAGGTGACAAAGCGCTGATGTGCTGAATCAGTCGTGTTCCTCTGGAATTGAGGAGCGATGACGATGACGGGTTGGGAACGGGAGGATGCCGGACTTTTCGAGGAAGCTGGTGTTTTTCTTGGATATTTTGAGGATCTCCCGGACGCACGTCAGGTTGGCAAGGTCCGCTACCCGCTGACCGGGGTGCTGCTGCTGTGCCTGCTGGCGGTGTTGTCGGGAGCGGAAACGTTCACGGACATCGCGAATTTTGGCAATCGCAAGCTGAGTTTTTTGCGCCGATTTCGGCGGTTTGCGTCAGGCACGCCATCCCATGACCATCTCGGCGACATCCACGCCACGCTTGATGCCGAGGCGTTTCAGCGCTGTTTTGTGGCCTGGGTCGCGTCGCTGATCGGCGTGGCGACAGAGGTGATTGCAATCGACGGCAAGACCGTGCGCCGGTCCCAAGGTGCCAAGGCAGCGATCCATATAGTGTCGGCATTCGCCGCGCGCCAACGTCTGGTGCTGGGTCAGGTCAGGGTTGCCGAGAAAGCCAACGAAATCGTCGCGATCCCCAATCTTCTGAAGATGTTGGCCATCGAGGGAGTGATCGTGACCATCGACGCCATGGGCTGGGGCCTGTCAGGGGCCTGTCAGCGTGCGATCGCTCAGCAGATCGTCGACCAGAAGGCCGATTATGTCCTCGCCCTCAAAGTCAACCAAAGTGCACTGCACGACGATGTCAGCCTGTTCGCGACCGAGCAGAAAGCCAGGCACTACGCCCGACACCACGATCAGTCGGCATGAGACCGTGGATGGCGATCACGGTCGGGTCGAAACCAGGATCGCCACTGTCATTCATGATGTCGCCTGGCTTCAGCAACGCCATAAATGGCCCGCGCTGAAATCCGTCGTCATCATCGATAGCACGCGCGAAATCGGCGGCAAGACAGAGCGGGAGACCCGCTTATACATCAGTTCGTTGAATCTGCCCGCCGACAAGCTCGGACCGATCGTTCGCAGTCATTGGGCCGTCGAGAATAGCCTGCACTGGGTGCTCGATATGGTTCTCCGCCACGACGAATGCCGCGTCCGAACCGAAAACGCCCCGGCTAATTTCGCCACCATCAAACATGTCGCAACCAATCTTCTGCGATTGCCAACCTCCAAAGACTCGCTCCGCTCAAGGCGAAAAATCGCCGCTTGGGACGACGACTTCCTCGCAAGCCCTATCGCGCGCTGATGCGTTCACCCGATTCCCCTAGACGATATGGCCCGCAGGCCGGACGATGAGCGCACTTCGATGTCGTGCAATGTCCTTCACGTGTCAATCGGCGTCCAAAAGGGACCCCCGATCGGCGTGCAAAAGGGACCCCACCGCGGCGTGGCGATCGGTTGATGTTGAGCGCGAGTTTCGC